>JAQCHZ010000033.1 GCA_027618835.1 Chloroflexota bacterium
ACACAACGAGAACGAAATCACCGGAATGTGCGGCCGAGTTCGGTACTAATTTGAGCTCGAACACTGAGTTCTGACAGAACCACAACTGCCTACCCAAACGTGCCCTGCTGAAAGATCAGATTTTAGAGGGGGTGAAAAGTTGGAGGAAGGAAGACAGATCAGCCAAGCCATGCAACCTGAATACAAAACGACTAATCCAAGCCCTTCGCCCGACGGCGATTATTTCGCCGGACATTAGCAGTCGTGGCAAACTGACGACGCTGTGACTCAAACTCGGCTTCATTGTCGGAATATTGTCCGAACGGAGTCATTATCAAGATAACTCCGAACAGGATTTCCATCGGCGTGTAAAGGCCGTGCTATACGGACAGCAATCGCAAAAATTTGGCGAACGTTGAATCGAACAACCGCCGGCCAGGGCTACGTCGATCACCTTCAGACGTAACTTCATCACGCTGAATCGGAGCTTCGTATTTATGCATTTAGATCCGCCGTTTGAAAATTGGATTACTAGGCAATCATTCTGTTAGTCCGACCGAAGTGAATTCGGACCAGTATCTTCACCGTAAAAACTCTCAGCGTTGTGCTGCGGTTCGTAGCCGATCTCACGTCTCGTCGTTTCTATGTCGAAGACGTTGTATGTGTTATCTGAAATGACGTAATAGTGGGCGCTAGAACGCAATTTGCCCGCCCTTGCTGTTTTGTAGCAGGCGTCGACGAATCGAGCTGAGTCTTCCTGATGACACCACACCGTGAAGTACGAAATCTCGTCCTTCTTCCCGTTCGTCGGGTTTATTCCGCCCCAACGAGCCGCAACAGCACTTTGACCCTGCGCTCCCAATCGGTGGCACCACGCTTCCACGTAGGCCTTCTCGACGCCGTAGTCGCCATTCGGACACGGCTCAGTCATCACCGACAACGGCTCTGGCCAAGGATCGACTTCATCGAATCGACGATTGGCGATCGGAGAGTTATCTTCCCTCGTATAGCCGTAATATGCCGTTCCAGTGGCGTGTACTGAACTCGATCCGATTACGACGGCGTTCGGGCAAACGTCCATAATCGCTTTGAACACTCGATCGGTCATCGCATTCATATCGCTGAGCGGATCTTTTCGGGCGAGATAAACGACGAGATCACGACCTTCGAGCGCACTACGCAACTTTGCATCATCCACCGAAGCGTCAAGCTCAACGAACTCTCGGTGTACCAAGGTTTCGGTCGCTGCATCGGGTGCGCCTGGCAGGTCGGCCGAAACGACTCGATACTCCGCATCTAATTGAGGCAAATAAGTGCGCAATCCTGCGCCAATTGTGCCCTTACCGCCAATCAACAGAGTGCTAATCATTATTGTGTCCCAATCATGTAATTAATCCATCTCGATAAACGCTGATTCTTGCTTGCGATCAGCAATACTATCGTTACCCGTAAAAACTGTGAATCCAATTCGAAGTTTATGCATCAGAATCACTACGTAACTAATAATTCCCACTCGAACCGCTCCGTTTAGCTCATCCGATCCGCCATCACCCACGAAAAGTGTCTCGTCAGCCGAAACACCTAACTCCCCGAGCACTACTTGGTACGCCTTAGCATTTGGCTTCCGAACATGGGTCACGCACGAATAATGAGCGGCGGCGAAGTAGGGAGAGAACTCCGTATCGAGCCATACGGCAGGAACGTCGTAAACGCAGTCGGTCACAAGCCCGATGTCGCAGCCCATTTCGTTTAGTTCTTCGAGCATAGCGATCACGCCAGCTTTGGGAGTAAGAAATTTCCGAGTGATCGAACGTCGCAATTCCATGCACTGCGCCATCTGAGAATCAGAAACGCTTGCCACAACCAATTCAGCCACAGCAAGAATGTCGCCTTCTGACGACCCGAAGCTACCGTCCAATCGACCGTCGTTAATCGACATCCAAGGCTCTTGAAAAGTTTCGGCTGGCTGATCAAGTACGTCAGCAATTTCGGCAACCATCTCGCGGTAAGCAGTCATCAGGGGTGATTCGATCAGGGTTCCGAAAAGATCGAACAAAACGGCTTTGTACATACAGCGTCCTTGGCAATTGGGCGTTTTTTTATGAGTCGCAAAGCCGAAAACCGGTCACCTCACACTACTGCTCCCCAAGGAGATCAAGCCAGTTTATTCGACCCAACCTAGCTCGACACCATGTAAATTAGCCGCCAAAGCAGGATCGTCCAAAACATCAACCTGTCGTCGTTAGTACGGAGTAAATAGTATGAACAGCGAAAAAATCGGATTCGTAGGACTCGGAATGATGGGTCTACCAATGGCACGCAATCTCGTCGAATATGGCTATTCAGTCACTGTGTTCGACCTAAACGATTCCACCGTCAATGCAGCGAAAGAATTCGGCGCATCATCGGCCGATTCAGCCGCTGAAACCGCTGCCATATCCGACATCGTCATCACAATGGTTCCCGACTCCGAACACGTCGAAGCCGTTATCGCTGGTGATGAAGGAATCCTCGAAGGGCTGAAACCCGGTTCGATAGTCATCGACATGAGCACGATCGACCCCAAGATGGGTAAGAAGATGGCGAACTTGATCGAAGCCAAAGGATCGAACTTCGTCGACGCCCCCGTTACCGGTGGAGTCGAAGGAGCCCAAGCCGGAACTCTCTCAATTCTCGTTGGCGGCAACGCCGAAGTGTTCGAACGAGCGCTACCAGTGCTGAACGTTCTCGGCCGAGACGTTTCGCATATGGGACCCGTCGGCTCGGGTCACACGACCAAAATCGCAAACCAACTTATTGGCGTGGCGACTCTTGCCGGAATGGCTGAAGCATTCGTTCTAGCGAAGAAGTCAGGACTCGATATGCAGGCGTTTTTCGACGCTGTAAAAAACGGAGCGGGCAGATCTTGGGCGCTCGAAACGCTCGGACCAAAAATCCTAGATGGCGACTTCGCACCGGGGTTCATGGTGAAGCACATGCAGAAAGATTTGCGACTTGCAGGTCAGTTGGCAGCCGAAACCGGCACAGCCTTGCCGACGAGCACACTCATCGCTCAGCTCTACCGATCGGTTCAGGCCGACGGACCCGATGCAGTCAATCAGGGCCACCAAGCTCTGGTGCAAGCGATCGAAAAGATGTCGAACGAAAAAGCTCGCAAGTAGCTCAGTCGATAATTTCTTCGATAACCGACTGTATTAGCTCGACCCACTCTGCGTACATCTTCGCCGAAGGGTGAAGTCCGTCGCTTGCTATTAGATCGCTCTCGTTCGCAGCGAGACGAGAGATTGGTGTGATGTCGATGAAGTGAGTGCCTGAAGCTTCGGACTGCGCACGAACCACGTCGTTGAAATTGTCTATCTCGCCCGCGATTTCGCTCTTCGCTGCACCATCAGCGAAAGGAATCACACTCCAATCAGGGATCGACAACAAAATCACTCGACCGGCATCACCTCGGACAAGATCTATCGAAGTTTTCGTCAGCTCAGCAAGGTCGGCTTCAAAATCGACAATGGTTCCCTGTCTAAACTGATTGTTCACGCCAATTTGCAACGTCACAACATCGAACGGTGTTTGAAGGTCTGTCAGTTGCAACCCCCGGATCAGATCCGATGTGCTCCAACCACTAACAGCCAATATCGTCGGCTCCGAAACGGCACGTCCAGCGACTCGCATCGATCGCACCAGTTGAACGGGCCACGATTCCAGTTTTCCTACTTGCTCTCCGACCGTGTATGAATCGCCAAGAGCCAACACATTGATAGGTCCAACAGAAATCTCAGTTCCCCCCGATGATGCCACAGGTGGCGAATCCGACTCGCTTGAACAGCCGACCAAAGCAATCAACAGCGCGGCAGCGTAGAGAACAAATAATTCCCCGCACTACAGTGCGTCTACTTTCTTCGCCATTTCGAAATCATTGGCGACCATTCCGCCTAAATCGTGACTCCACCATGTCAGAGTCACCCTGCCCCACTCCGTAACAATCCGAGGGTGATGATCCGCAGCTTCGGCAAGATCTCCAACAAGGTTGGTAAATACCAACGCTTCGGCGAAATCCCCGAACGCAAACACCTTCTGTAACCGCCCCATCCCTTCCTCAACAACCACGTCCCATCCCGGCGCGGTCGGCAACAATTCTGCAATTTCCTGATCCGTTATCTTCGACATTTCCAGCCCCTTGTCTATTCGAGTTCTTAGTCCGTAATTTGCACGATCGGCAGCACGATGTGCGAAGGATGTTCTCTGTCCGTATAAACGGTATTCGTCGCTTTTTGGGTTCGTGTCTGTCGACCAATCGGTTCACCAGTGTTCGGATTAACGTCGAACCTTGGGAAGTTACTCGATGATATATCGAGCCTTATTCGATGACCTTTCACGAATCGATTCGACATCGGAGGAAGCACGATTTGCACTTCGTAAATTTCACCCGGATTCATCAGCTCTTCGCCATCGAATCCGTCTCGGAATCTAGCCCGCCTAATCGAATCTTCAAGCGGCAGGTGAAACCCCTCTGAATACTCTTCACTCGACGGGTAAACATCGATCAGCTTCGCTGTGAAATCAGTATCGAGAGCATCCGAAGATATCCACAAATTCACCATCATCGAACCCGTAACTTCGACATCGGCTTCGAGCAGTTCAGTCTGAAACACGTTCACATCATCACGATTGGCCAATAACGCAGGTGTGCCCGGCTCACGACCTGGAGGCACCACCGTCGACTCTCGTTCTTTCTGATGAATGGGACCGTCAGGAATCAACGATCTCATCCGAGCACGCTGAGGTACGTAGGCTCCGTCAAGATCATCAGGCAAAACGATCCACTCGTAGAATCCGGTTACATTCCCGCTAATCGAAGGTACCGGATTTTCGGGATCATGAACCCACGATGTAGCACCCGACTCAACTTCAGGAGAACTTACGCCCAAACCTCCGTCGTTCGACAGGTAGTACGCCGTTTCCACTGCGCGATTTAGCGGCCACTCCTGCTCGACTCGCCATCCACCACCATGCTGAATCCGACCCGCAGTATCAAAATCACCTCCCCCGCCACCCATTACAAATATCCGAACCGGATCATCGTCCTCGACCCCGGTTTCGACGCCCTTGAGCCAGTGATCGAACCACCTAAATCGTTCAGTATTCAGGACTTCGTCACCCCACTTCGCCGTCGGACCAAATTCGACATCTCCAACGAATGACGCACCCTTACCTCGCATCGAAACGTGATTCCAAGGTCCCAATACCAATCGTTGTGGCGAGTTATTTTTCTTCGCCATGCGTGCGAACTGCTCTGAAGTTTCCGCGGAGAACGGGTCGTACCACCCCGAGCTGTAGACCGCTGGAATATCGGCCATACGATCGTAATGTTGAGCGTGATCGAGCGATTCCTGGTTCCAGAAATCGTTGTACGAACCGTCACGGTAGTAGTGCATGAGAACTTTCTCTAAGTTTGGCACTGCAGAAATTGGCGTACTGCCTTCAGTGAACGGCTGTTTCCAAATCTCCTCGCTCAATCGTTCAGCGCCACGTTCGATTCGTTCTATCGCCTTCGGATCGCCAGCGATCTCTTGTGAGTCATAACCGTGCAGATACAGAGCACCGTACATATGCAGCGCCATCGCTCCGCCCTGACGAACTTCCCAACGGAACGCGTTGGTCGGTGCGACATCGACCCACAGTGCCGCTAGATGGGGCGGGCGATACAACGACGCCATGTTCTGCACTATTCCTCCGTGAGAAGCACCTACCATGCCTACTTTTCCGTTCGACCATGACTGACCTGCAGCCCACTCGATCGTGTCGTAGCCATCAAGCCCTTCCTTCTGGTTAGCGGTGTGGAAGTAGTCGCCGGTTCCTTCAGAATCCCCGCGACCTCGCAAGTCTTGAAGCACCACAACGTAGCCACGCGGCACGAACGCGTTCGCTACGGCTTCGATCCAAATGACCGGATTCGACTTGTCGTAGGAAGTGCGACCAACGATCACCGGAAATTGACCGTCAATGGCGTTCCCTAATTCATCAGCCGGACGATAAATATCGGTCGCAAGCCGCACACCATCTCTCATTGGGATCATTACATTGTGTGAAGAGACAATTCCAAAATTCAGTGAGTCAGTCATAGGTGCAGCAGTTTGTTGTTACGAGACGATTGTGCAAATAGCAGAAAGACGAACAATATATGCGCAATTACCTGATTAGGTACTTGGTGACTCGTGCTCGACCGTTCAACAATCAACTGAAAATTCCACAAGTGGCGAGTGAGCGCCACCGGTGATGCACGCCAGTAGAAATCCCGGCAAGAACACATGCTGATTCAAATCAGCCGACAGGGGGTCGGTCTCCGAAACTCTGAATGCCCGAGCGACACGCACTCTATTGGTTAATACGCTTCTACGAATACGTACGATGTCGAGTCGTGAAATACCAACCACCAGAAACCGAATATCAAAGCGATCATCACTGCCACGCCGAATAAACGATCTAGCGCGTTCACCCGCCTCTACGATCGATAAATCCGCGCCATTCACCCAAAAGTGTAAGATCGCAGTTCGAGCACTACCCTTCCCCCGCTCACCGACCGGCTCCCAACATGGACTTCCGACTGAAAAGGCTGGTAATAACCCTCATCGTTGCATTTGCAACGATGGCCCCGGTTTGTGTTCTTTCAGGCGGCGAAAGTTCAACGACTACATCGACGATCACGCTCGCTCCAGGCGCGTTGATCGAGGTGATCGGCGAATATGCTGAAGTACGTGTTCACCGAGTTAGCTCCAACACCCTCGACCTCAAAGTGACTTTCCACAACGGCGAGTTTGTCGATTTTTATACGCAGAGCCTCTCGCCCGAGCCAAGCAGCCATTTTGTGATTTCAGCCAAGACCGGCGGAAGTGGATCGAAGTCTGCCAACTCGATAATCGAGTTAGGAATTCCGGCAGGAATGCAGTTGGCTGTGGAAACGACAAATCGCTCTATCACTGTCGATTCCGCAACTCTCGCATCTGCCTCACTGACCACCACCGATGGCAAGATTTCAGTAACAAACGCGTCTGGGGACTACGATCTCAGCACGACCAATTCCGAAGTAATCGTGCAGTCGGTAGATGGCAACGTGAACATCTCAACGACAAATGCCCGCGTCTGGTTCGACGGCGTGATCGACGCCGGAAGCAGCTCGATTTCGACCACCAATGGCGATGTTGCAGTGCGTTTACGAAATGGTTCAGACGTAACAGTGTCGGGTGCAACTCACAACGGCGCAGTGACAATTGATGACGGAAGCGATGGGGTTACCAAAGATGGTGACACGGCAACACTCGAACATCAGATAAAAAATGGCGCTGCCACGCTCAACATCACAAACGGTCCAGGGGCGATCCATATCAACCCAGAGACTATCGCCGTGTTCGATGGGGACAGCTAAAATCGGATATATGTCCGTATCATCACTGCCCGCCCAGCTCGAAAAAATCCTTTCCGACAGCTTCTATATCCGAACCACGCTGGCCAGGAAAAACGGCACGCCTCGAACAATCGAGACCACGTACGTTTGGATTCAAGAAAATGGCGTAAACAAGATCATTCTTTCCGGCTACCCCGGCAAGCGGGACTGGGTTGCCAGTATGGCTCGCAACGCGAAGGTCACAGTTCACTCAGTCGAGTTTGAACCCTGGTTCGACATCCCCGCAGAAGCAGTGGTAGTTCGTGAACTGAACGAAAAACTGCCTAAGATTTTCGCATTCATCGAGCGTTGGTCAGTTCGACCAGGCTTCCCTCGGTTAAAATTCAAATTGTTGCTCGGCGCTGTAAAAATTAACCGAGCACTGCGACTTCCTTGGTGGGGACCTTTCATCGTCGCCAAGCGCATTTTCAACGGCATGCCTTGCGTCGAAATCACATTTACTGGCGACGCCGTCCTGCGATCCGATGGCGCTCCGCCGCAATTGTCAGAGCCACAAGAAAATCGACCGTTCTAATTTATCGAGTCATCATCGCCAGAGCGTTCTGGAAGATACCCATCAGCAGCCGATTCGGCGATCTTGCGAACTTCTCCGTCGAAGTCGTCTGATCCGGCAACCCACTTGAGGTAAGGCAGATCATTACCGACCACCTCGATCAGTCGCTCGCCACGGTGCTTGCCGAAATTTACGAGTGCGTCACCCTCTTCACTCCACACAAACTTGCCTTCGCCGTCGATGGCAGTGTCATCGATTCCCTTCGCCCACGCTGCCAGAGCGGTCGGAGCGACCGGAACAGCGGTCGAACTACGCACTTCGCCTTGCAGAATGGCGAAAACGTTGCGAGCGCCTTGAGCATCATCAACCGCATCAGGTTTACGCCCGCCAACAAATCTTGAATATGCAGAAGCCAAGTTACGAGGTTCAAGTCGGTGAAAAACGGTCATCGCATCTACAACCGTCCGATCGGAAACATTGAACTCAACCCCATTCCGTTCGAACTCAGCTTCGAGCAGTGGAAGTCCAAAACGTTCTATCCCGAAACCAGCGATATCGCAGCCCTCAAGATGATCCGCCAACGCACGTGCGTACGACCGAAATACCGGCATATCCATCACATCCAAATCGGAAATACCGTGCACCTGTGTAGCCCCAGGCGGAATAGGAACTCCCGGATTCACGACCACAGATTTCACGTGCTCCGAACCGTCAGGATCGACTTTCAAAACCGAGAGCTTCACGATCCTCGCGTTAGATGGATCCAGACCCGTAGATTGAACGTCCAAAACCGCTAGCGGACGAGTAAGTTCGAGCGATCGTTCGATGTTATTGGTGCCGTTTTCTGTCATGTCCAGAGGCTAGCACGGCGATTCTTATTGCGCTTCAATAGCGACACATTGATCGGTCGAAAACGAAAGATCATGCCGTAAGCCATGTACTAGCGCAAATTCCTCGCTAATATAGATAGCCCGCAACTCGCACCGAGCCTTCACAGGTTCGAGAGTCGAGTAACCCAAAGCCGGAGTGGCGGAATGGCAGACGCGATGGATTCAAAATCCATTGGGGTAATACCCGTGTGGGTTCGACTCCCACCTTCGGTACCACAAATACCTAGTTCAACATAGGTATTTGGGGCAGTAATTCATTTTTCTCAATTCAGCGAGATTAATGAATTGACAGTGAATTTGACAGTAACTGGGATCAGTTTGTTTCGAGATCACCATGTTTTTGGCTCAGAGAGCTTTTTTCTTTGTTGTTCCATTAGCACGAAGTAAGTCGACTTCTGAAAGCACTGATAAGACCCTACTGCCGATAGACCATGTATCCCTTATTACAAGCGGATATGGCGGTTCTGAGAGCGACGATCTACCGTTCTGGCGATAGGAAGAGAATTTCTCTCAACGGCATAAGAGATTTATCTTCTTCTGACATGTTCTCGTAGTGTTCCTGCCACAGATCCACAAATCGTTTTAGGTCGACCAGCTCTATATGCCTTATAGCATTCGTGCTTTCTGCTATTGAATCTTTGGAGAACCCGCCAGTGGCTACAAATAGGCCAACGTCACCATCTCTTCGCAGCAATCCAGCTAGTTCTCTTATTTCCATGACCGAAGCTTTAGTTTCAGGTCGTTGCTTCACTTGAGTAATGATGCGAGGCGGAGTCGTTCCGAGAGGGTCTTTGTAAGCCTGAATGTCGATACCGCCATCCTTGCCTTTGGGTGCAATGAATGGTGTGAAATACCCCATCGCTCGTAACAACGCAGCGACTAAATCTTGAAATTCGTATGGGCCCATGTCTTCGATGAATGCTTCGATCTCAGAATATGCGTCTGAAGAAGCTTTCTCAAATGTGACCGAAGAATTGTCAATCAATTCTTCAGCATCAATATCTAGGGTTCTGTCAGAACTCAGTGTCGGGGCAGAATAGCATCGTTCCTCATTTGCTGAGGCGATCTGCTCATGTCCTGCCCACACTGCCTATCTACGTTCGTATCGAAGAGAAAACACC
>JAQCHZ010000019.1 GCA_027618835.1 Chloroflexota bacterium
GTCAGCACCGCGGTCTCAGCCCGCGTAAACGACTCAATTACTTGGCCTGGTACTTCTACTTTAAGCCCAAGTAAAGCACACATTTTTGATCACTATGCCCATTGCGAGGCGCCTGCCCTGAGGCAACATGGCAATCAGCGTTCATTCGCAACGCTGTGTTCGATTTCACGCCACTTCGCTTAGGGCATGCTCGTACCTCGTCGCAATGACAGGAAAACGTCGGTTGCTAAGGAAGATTTATCGACATGTGACCGTGTAAATTATTTGAGTGCTTAGATCGCATCCTGACATCGCGTTTAGCGTTCGGTTCTGGGGTGTGGCACGATTTGATTTCTCCGACGCGTAAGTAATGTTGAACAAGTCAGAATTTGTAGATGCCCGGACTTCCTAAAAGCTGGATAGATCGAAGACAACGCAAGCTGCGTCGGGTTCAACGCGATGCATTGGCACGTATAGGTCTGTCTACTGCGGGCGCGCCTTCTGTTGGCGCAACAACGATGTGCATCGCATATATGTGTCCTTGGGCGCACTCGTGCAGTTCGGCTACGCCTCGTCCTGCTTTAGTAGGAGAACGAGATTGCCTAAGGAAATTTCCAGAAGACCACCGACCCGACTCGGGATTGTCTGACGCCGCACTCGATAATCTGGCGAAACAGCGAGAAGATGGGATTCGACTCGAGAGCGTGACTGTTGGTGTTTTGGACGAGTTCAGACCAACCGGACCAACGCCTTCGATGAATCAAAAACGTCCTATGCGTCCGATCTACGATGCGGGCGTCAAAGGCAAGCCGTTTTTGCCAACGTTCGATCAGGTGAGTCGAGTTCGACGCAGTTCTTAGGCGTCTAGTTCGGCGATCTCATCGGAACTTAGTCCAAGCCCTGTCAGAATTTCACTTGTATGCTCGCCGAGTGCGGGAGATGACTTCAGCTCGGGCATTCCACCGGCGAACGTGAGGATTGGGCCTGACGTTCGTATTTTGTGTCCAGTGTGGTGGTCGACCTCGATCACGTAGTCGTTCGCAAGTACCTGTTCATCGTCTGCCATCTCTTCGATGAACCGAAGCGGCTCACACGGGATGTCGTGTGAACGAAGCTCTGTGAACCAGTGATCGGTCGTTTCACTGGCGAAAATATCTTCGAATTTGGTGACGAGATCGTGCCCAAGCCGAATAGCCTTAGGCGTTGTGTCGTCGTAGTTAGGATCGGTCACGCGGGGATCTTTGAGACCGAAGACATCGAGCAGTCTGGCGCGAGCATGAACGGCAAGTGTGCCGAGGGCGAGTCCGCCATCGAGCGTTTTATACGCCCGGTAGTAGCATCTGTAGATTAGTGGCCTGACCGCCATTTGATAGCTATCTTGAATCTCCTCGTAGCTGGCTCCCTGCTCGATCAACCTAGGTCGTGTCTGATCAAACCAGTTTTTTGCTGGTGCAGGAAGGCCTTCGACATCGGCGATGCGCAGGCTCTGCATGGCAATCGCATTCGCTAACAAACTTGTAGATACAAGCTGACCTTTGCCGGTTTTTCCTCGCCCAATGATTCCTGCAAGTATTCCGTTCGCGGCTGCGTACCCGGTTGAGAAATCGATGTACGAGGATGACCATACTACTTCTGGTTGTCCGTTTTTCGTGATCTTCCCTTCGCTCGCAACTGCTCCCGTGTAGCCCTGAACGATCAGATCGAACCCAGGCATGTCGGCCATGTGACCTTTCGAGCCGTATGCGGTGATATCTACGTAGATAAGTCGAGGGTTGATCTTCGAAACCGATGCGTAGTCGATGCCGAGCTTGACGGCGGTATCAAGTCGATTATTCGAAATCATGCCATCAGCCGATTCGATCAGCTTCCTAAGGGCGGCTTGAGCTGACTCGAGTTTGAGATCAAGGCAGATGCTTCGGACGCCTCGGTTCAGTGGAACAAACACTCGGCTTTCATTCTTGGCGAACGAACTGGCATGTCGCCACGGATCACCCTTTGGTGGCTCGATTTTGATCACATCGGCGCCCATGTCGGAAAGTAATTGTCCGCCCCACGGCCCGGCAACAAAACTGCCGAACTCGAGAACTCTGATGCCCTCTAGAGGACCTGCCATCGACATACGATTTCCTGTCTGCTGTGTTCTGTGTCCACGTTCGCAGTAGATGTGGACACTTGGGCAGATGTTATCGCCGTTGACGCCTCAATGTTGGCTGAATATAGCCGAAAACCAAAATGCCCCGCGTTGTTACACGCCAGGCATTTTTAGTCGATCAGTCTGTAGCCATCAGCCAGTCTTCGGAGGAATGACAAGAACTGGACGGCGGGCGGATCGAATTACCTTGTCGGCGACGCTGCCTACAACCCATCGTTTAAGGCCACCGAATCCGTGGGATCCCATAACCACGATGCTGTTTTCGGCTTCTGCCGCTTCGTCAACAATCTGTTGAGACGGGCTGCCTGTCCTGACACTTGCGGTCGCATTCAGGCCCGCAGCTTTCGCCTCTAAGACAAATCCGTTTAAGTATTCAGTGACTTCGACTTTTTGAGCGTCGATGCCAAAGTCACCAGCGTAATCTCCGCCACCGTATTCGATTCCGGCAACACCTACGCCGAAGAATGGGAGTCGCAGTACATCGGTGAAGACAATCTCAGCGTTCGATGCTTTTGCTATTTCGGTGGCAGGTTCGATAGCCGTTTCCGAAAGTGATGATCCATCGAGCGGAACGATCACACGGTGTGGTCCCCCGCTCGTGTTCTCGAAGTCGTGTAGCTCGCCAGGATAGAGCGTGAAAATCGGAATGGCCGTTGAGTGAAGAACTCGATCTGTGACACTGCCCAAAACACCTCTTGCCAGAGCAGATTCTCGCTGGGTTGCCATCGCTATTACATCGACGTTTTGATCGTGATCTCTCCACTGCGTCGAGAAGACGGTCGCTCCGTTCACGCGATCGATCGTCAGCAAACTGTCTATTGCGTGAGATCAACACCTGATGCTTTAGCGACGGTGTCGAGGTCTTTGTCGCCTCGTCCGCTGAGCAGTAGAAGTACGATCTGGTCTTTCGGCAGGGTTGGAACCCACTTCATCATGTATCCGATGGCGTGAGAAGGCTCAAGCGCTGGGATGATTCCTTCGTTTCTGCTTAGGAACCTGAAACCTGCAAGAGCGTCATCGTCGGTTGCCGAAACGTACGTCGCACGCTCGGTGTCTTTCAAATAGCTGTGCTCTGGACCGACGCCTGGGTAGTCGAGACCAGCCGAGATGCTGTGAGCTTCTGTTACCTGTCCATATTCGTCCTGAAGTAAGTAGCTCATTGAACCGTGAAGTACGCCCGGTCGACCTTTGGTCATAGTCGCCGCGTGGCGCTTGTCGAGTCCTTCGCCGGAAGCTTCAACGCCGATAAGTCCGACGCTCTCGTCCTTCTGGAAGCCGGAGAAAATTCCCATAGCGTTCGATCCGCCACCGACACAGGCGATAACGTAGTCGGGAAGTCGTCCAGCCATGTCGAGCATTTGTTGTCGGGCTTCAGCACCGATAACAGCTTGGAAATCTCGGACGATCTTTGGGTACGGGTGAGGACCTACGACGCTACCGATGATGTAGTGAGTGTTTTCGACGTTCGAGACCCAGTCACGAATCGCTTCGTTGGTGGCGTCTTTAAGCGTGCGGCTTCCGGAAGTTACCGGCACGATTTTCGCGCCGAGTTCATTCATTCGGTAAACGTTTGGTGCTTGGCGTTCGATATCGGTGTCGCCCATGTAGACGATGCACTCGAGGCCCATCTGCGCACACACCGTCGCGGTTGCAACGCCGTGCATGCCAGCGCCGGTTTCGGCGATGATCCGCTTCTTGCCGAGTCGTTTTGCCAGCAGCGCCTGTCCAATTGCATTGTTGATCTTGTGAGCACCCGTGTGGTTTAGGTCTTCACGCTTGATGTATATCTGCGTACCGCCGAGCTTATCGGTGAGGTTTTTGGCGTGGTACATCGCAGAAGGTCGACCAACGTAATGCGTCAAGAGGTCTTCAAACTCAGCCCAGAACGAATCGTCCTGCCTTGCCTCATCGAAGGCGTTTTCGAGTTCCGTCAGAGCCGCCATCAGCGTTTCAGGCACGAACTTGCCACCGTAGGGTCCGAATCGACCGAGTGCGTCAGGCAATGATTCTTTGTAGTTGGATTTAGGTGGGGTTGATGTCATCGAATATTCGTTTTAGAGCAGGCAATAATGATTGATTCGTCGCCGATCAGGATTCAAAATAATATTGAAAGTTTGGGCATGAATCTCGATCACAAGCTAGGATAGCAGCGGAGATGCGAGCCGACCTTCTTTTCTTAGACGTGCTCAGGCGTATATCTCGAATCACAATTTTCATTTAAGGATAACTGCATCATTGGCTGAGTCGAATTCAACCCGACCTAATATAGAAGACTACATGATGTCGATTGCAGTTGGGGTTCGTGCTCGTGCGAACTGCCTGGGAAGCCATATCGGTGCGGTTTTGGCTCGTGATGGTCACATAGTATCGACCGGCTACAACGGCACGCCGCACAAGACACCCAATTGCGATGAAGGCGGTTGCGTAAGGTGTTCTAATCGTGATGATTTTCCTTCAGGCACGGGTTACGACCTCTGCATCTGCGTCCATGCCGAACAGAACGCCCTACTTTCGGCGGCGAGATTCGGAATAGCAGTCGAGGGTTCGATTCTCTACAGCACTTGGCAGCCTTGCTTTGGCTGTACTAAAGAAATGCTGCAGGCGGGCGTTATCGGTGTTCGTTACGGCGAGTCGTGGGAGCCAAGGCCTGAGCTTCGAGAGGAATACGTGCGACTTCAAAGCTTCTTCCCCGAGAAGGTCTCGAAGGTCGATCTTCCGGCAGATGCCGATTCGCACACACGGGGCATCAAGGCGTAACTATGAAAATCACTAGCGTTGAGACGATTGCACTGCGAGACGACGCCGACGGCACGGTTACGTCTTGGAATCCGTCGTTCTCAGAAGGTGCTGATGGTCCGGCAAGCACCGGCGGTTACGACATTACGGTAGTTCGAGTCCACACCGATGAAGGCATAAGCGGTATCGGGCAATGTGAGGCTCCGAGTTTGGTGATCGATGCGATTATTCGATCGACGCTAGGTCTAGAAGTACTGCTGATCGGCGAAGACCCAACCGAAGTTCAGCGCTTATGGCAAAAAATGTACAACTCGACCGGAGTATTCGGTCGACGTGGAGTTGTGATCGGTGTAATCGGAGCGATCGAAACAGCTCTGTGGGACATCGCAGGTAAGGCATCTGGAAAGCCAGTTCACAAACTTATTTGGCGGTCGTTTACTTCAACCGCAAGTGATACTGAGCCTCTAAAACGAGTAACTCCTTATGCAACGGTCTATCCGCCGGGAGCGAATCTTGATGAACTCGCAGAGCGAGTCGGAATTGCCCTAGCTCGTGGCGTAAAAGCCGTGAAAATCGAAGAGTGGCCAGGGCAGTTCGGGAATGTAGACCTCGAAACGGATGTTGCAGTTATCGAAAAGACGCGTTCGATAATTGGACCCAAGCGCGATTTGATGATCGACGTGCAAAATCGCTGGCGAGACGTGGGTCAGGCGATACAAACTATCGATGCTATCGAGCAGTTCAATCCGTACTTCATAGAAGCTCCCCTGCCTGCCGATAATATCGAGGGCTACCGTCGTTTGTATGAGTCGACCAATGTACGAATTGCGGCTGGCGATTGGGGCTTCAGTACACGCCACGAATTCGCCGACTTATTACGTCGTGGAAAATTGGGTGTCGTTCAGCCAAGCGTAGTTCGGGCTGGCGGAATGCACGAAATCTTGAACATTGCTGAAGATGCCTACGGTTTCGGAGCGTTGTGCATCCCGCACACGTGGTGTCATGTGATCGGCGTCGCTGCTGAACTTCATCTTGCTGCGATCACACCGAACATGCCCTACTTCGAGTTCCCAATAGCGTTCCCGGCGTCGCCATTGGTTGAGAATCTACTGTTGCCTAACTTCGAGATTGCACCAGACGGAACAATGGAGGTTCCAGATCGACCAGGTCTTGGTTTTGAACTGAACGAAGACGTTATTTCTGAATTCAGGGTCGATCCTTACTAACCGTGCCCTCTCCCGAAAGTAATGACCGAGATAATCGGCGTCAGAAACCTGGATCACGGAATCTAGATCAGAAGTTCAGCGATCGGCATCCCGGCTTGGTTGGGATCGTTTTTGTTGAAGACGACACCAGCTTCAAAGGGCGTTTGAGAAAGCACCTGCGTAATCCGCCGATGCGAACGGTGTTCTTGATCGTCGTTCTGATATTCGCAATACCTGTTGCGATTGCCTACCCAAAGGTTTCCAATGTGGCACAACAGAACTGGAGCGATGTGCAGCAAGCTCGAGATAGGCACTTTGTAAAGGTGACGGCAGCAAGCTGGATATATCCGTTCCTTAAAAGGCAAGCAATACGAATGCAGGAAGCAGACGTGCCCGCCGAATGGCTCAGCGTGAGGTTCACTAACGGTGCATGTTTGCCTGAGCATATGGCCCAGTTGCCTGGAGGAAAGTACGCCTACGCAATTGAGAGTGCGTGCGGGTTGCTCGACGAAATACAGGTGAAATATGCCCTTGAGTGCGCTCAGACATCGGCGAGCAATATTCCTGGTGAAGCCGTAATCGAACTTCAGATCGTGTTAGATCGATTAAAGATAGCTTTCTCTGATGCCAACCTGGTTCAACCGGTGACTGACGATCAAGGGCAAATCAGAGATTAGCATGATGGACATTAGCGACAATTTCGCGGTAAAACCTTGGTATTCTGCAGTAGGATAATTTGCCAATGTACCCGAGCTATGCGAATTGATTAAATAGTGGATCAGCTTGATCTTATTACTCACGATTCGAGTACTGTCAGCACTCAAATATGGATATTTCGTTCGACAACGACACTTCAAAAAGTGCCCGCATCAGGCGTGAACTTCGAAATCCGTCTATGTTCACGGTCTTCTTGATCGTCGCGGTTGTTTGTGTCGTGGTTTTAGCCCCGTTCGCACCGGGCTGGGTGTCCACTGCTCAAGATAGCTTCGCAGATATAGCGAAGACGAAAGAGATCACCGAAGCGAGTATGAGCTCGATCACAGCGATTATTCCAAGCCAGATTTCACCTTGGTTGGCGAATCAGGCAAATACGATGATCAATGCTGAAGGTCCGCTCGAATGGAAGGTAGTGTCGTTTAGGACAGGGCCGTGCAATGGCGATAACCTGTCGCAGCTTCCAGCGGGCAAGTACTCCGATTCGATCGGTACGGCATGTGTTGAGCTAGATCGTATTCAGCAGGCGTATTCGGGGAAATGTTTTAGGGCGATCGATTGCAACGTTCCTGAAGCTGCCAAAGAAGAGATTCGTAGCGCGATTGACGACGTTTGGTTCGCTTTTTCCGACGCAGGATTCGTGATTCCTTACGACATAATCGAACAATGACTCCGTTAAGCGTACGGTTCCTCGTCTAAACTGACTCTCAAATTCGGCATATCTTATGCCAACACTGTTTGATGAATTTAATAATTAGCCTTTGGGCTGTAAGGAATGGTTGCTAAATGGGTCTTCAATATGAACAGGATAATTCCGGCAAGGAAAGACTAAAACGTGCGATCATGAACCCGTCGAAACGGACGCTTTTGATCGTCGCCTTAGTGATCGTCGCGATTACAATTCCTTTCGTAATGGGGACTTTAAATACTGCTCAAAAGGGCATTGGCGAAGTGTTCGCTGATCATGATTTGAATCAGAACATGAGCTCAGGACCTGGAGATCTGGAAGACGAAGATATTGCACCGTGGCTAGTATCGAACGGCGAGATCATGATCGATGCGACCATTCCGCCTGAATGGGAGATCGGCAACTACAGATTCGGTGGTTGCTCGAAAGATCGACTCGCTGAGGTCGTGGATCCGACTTACCGAACGGCAATCACTGACGGGTGTGACTCGTTTTACGATATACAGGGCAAATACCATAGAGACTGCCATATCGCCTCAAATTGCAATGTCAAGCAAATTGCGAAGGATGAACTTGCCGTCGCTATGGATCGTCTTAGGTTGGCCCATGCCGCTGCTGGTTACGCGTGGCCAAGTTCGTAAGGTCTGTTAGTTATTCGCTGTTTGGTTGGGTATTTCGAACCAACGATCATGAGTTCTCAGATGCTGGGTTCGTTCTTCCCTAGGAATAACTCGAACAATTGCCCTAAAGGCCCGTTCAAGATCAGTTTAGCGAGCCTCACGAGCGGTCTGACTGGCTCTAGACCGCTCGTTACTGGTGAGATCAACGCTCTCAAGGGCAAGCCCGGTGGCTATGATCGAACGTAGCAAATCCGGCCTGTGCCGAATGGCGTCTCGACTGGACATACCGGCATAACCGCAGGAACAGTCGGTGCTTGTGTTTACTATGGTGCGGGTAACTACTACGGCCTCAGTAATAATCACGTATTTGCAAACCAAAACGATGCTGTAGTGGGTGGCGCGGTGTTGCAGCCTGGACCGTACGACGGGAGATATGCAGCCGGCGACACGATTGGGATTTGATTCGGTGATCGGCTCTCGGGTTGTGCCGTACATATGCGCAAGGTCCCAGTGCACCAATCTGGCACCGGTCGTACGTGCCGCCTCGATTAGGGTATCGACGACTGGTGGGAAAATTGATTTCCACTCGTTGGATGGACCGTTCAAGCATGAATATATGACTTCGACACCTGAGCAAGCTCTAAGGACGAATTCAATATCTGTCGGGTCGCCTCGCATAATTGCGATGCCGTAGGGGTCTGATACGTACTCGTTTACCGGAACTGAGATTCCCGAGCGACCGGACTGTTCCAGTGCGTGCACTAGAGCTGCTCCGACAGGACCAGTTCCGAATATCACATGTTTTCCCCCTGGCTACGGCGATCATGCCGGTTGCCTCCATGTCGTCACCACACCAGCCCTCTATCTGAGCAGATGGCGTTGGCACGATTGTATACGTTTGGGGTGTAATTCTTCTGAATGACCATTTAATTCACTGCATCGGCGGAGCTGTGGTCTGCAAAAAAAACGAACGACCTGATTCTGACGAATTGACTAACTGGTGCAGCTAGACTGCCCGAAATTCGTCTAGGGTCTCTTAACCCTTAGCTGCCGACCGGTATTTCACGACCACAAAAGGAATATTTACTTCAATGGACAGCAATCTATCTCCGCACGGGCTGATTGGTGAGGCGTATCGACCGCCAAAGATCGGCAGCAAGGGTGCAGTCGTTGCGAATCACACGATGGCGACTCAAGCCGGAATGCGAATACTCCATCGAGGAGGAAACGCTGTCGATGCAGCGATAGCGGTTGCTTTCGCACTGGGTGCAGCGGAGCCGCAGTGGTCGTCGATTGGCGGTGATGGCTTTGTGATGGTTCACATGGCTGCTAACGCCACGGTGGAGGTCGCAAATGGCACTGGAGCAGTTCCGCTCGCTGCAACCGCCGATAAGTATCAGGATGGCATACCGTACACGGGTATTTTAGGGACGTCGGTTACCGGAATCGTCGATCCTCTACTGAGCGCACACGAAAAGTATGGCACTTTAACTCTGGTGCAATGTTTGGAGCCTGCGATTGAGCTTTGTGAAGATGGCGTTCCGGTTTCTGATTTTCAGTCTCGAATGGCAGCACTAAACCCGGTGCTTCGCAGTTCTTCTACGTCTGGGCCAGTATTTGCTCCGAACGGAAACTGGCTGAAACCGGGCGAAATTCGCCGGAATCCAGATTTAGCTCGAACGTACAAACTGATCGCTGATCAGGGTCGAGACGCGTTCTACGAAGGCGACATCGCCCGTGAGATCGCACTGTATTCCGAAGAACATGATGGATTATTGACCGATGAAGACCTCAAACGTCATGAGGTCTAATGGCAGGCGCCTGTTTCGATTAACTACCGAGGTCGAACCGTGTACGAGGCTCCACCGAACTCTAGTGGTCACGTTTTGCTTCAAGAACCGGCGATGTTTGAGAAATTCGATCCTAAGCAGTACGGATACATGACGCCTGAATCGGTGCAGTTGATGATCTAGGCGAAGAAGCTGGCGTTCGCATATCGTGAGGCGTATCTTGCCGATCCCAACTACGTCGACGTCCCCATCGAAGGAATGCTAAACGCTGAATATTTATCAGAGCGAGCTGCACTGATCGATATAGATCGAGCGGCTTCAATGGTCGTAGAAGGCGACCCGTGGGCTTACATGGATAGATCGCCCGATTCAGCTAAGAAGCATCGAAGAGGTGGTCGGATTCACTCGGCTGGAACCGATACGACGCACTTCTGTGTGGTCGATCGCTGGGGCAACTCGGTCGGTGAACGGCAGAGCATTCAGACCATGTTTGGATCGTGTGTCATCGCAGGTTCAACCGGAATTTTGATGAACAACCGAATGACCTACTGGCACCTCGAACCCGATCACATCGACTATCTCAATCCGGGACAGCGAGTACGCCACACAATGAATCCTGTGATGGTTTTCTCTAAGCCGGTCGAAGAGGGTGGCAAGCTCGAGATGGTCTGTGGAACGCCGGGAGCAGACACACAGTTACAAACTAATTTCCAGGTAGTCACGAGCGTATTCGACTATGGATTGAGCGTGGCCGAGGCGATCGATGGTCCACGTTGGACTCACAATCAGGCAGGAATGGAGTCGGCATCAGTGCGATCAACTGAAGATGTACTTCAGATCGAAGATAGGGCTGGTTCTGAAGTTATTGAAGGTCTGAAAAAGCTCGGACAACCAGTCGAATCTACTGGTACTTGGGGAGGAGCCGGTAGTGAATGGGCAATTCAGGTCGATCTTGAGAACGGAACATTATTCGCATCATCGGATCCACGCCGAGAGGGTGACGCACAAGTTTGGTAGGCGTTCCGTTGGCCAACCTCTTAACTGCCCAGCGGTAGTCGACCCTAACTAATTCCAGAAAGTAACGAAATCGAAAATGACCTCGACAGCTTCAAATAGGGTGAAGCTGTCGAGGTACTGACCGCCGTGCAGCACCCACTCCTGTCCTAGCTTCAGTACGAGCACAATAATTAGCCACCTAACGATTCGTTTCCGGGTCATTTCGTACTTTGGCCAGTAGTGCCGTCTGATCGCGACAAATACGAACCAAAATTCGAAAACGTTCGGGAATACGAGAAGAATTGGTCGAATCTGTGTAAGTTCGAATGCCACGAATCCGATGATTCTGAAGGCGAACAAAGCTATTGCGATTTTTCGTTCTGGACCATCCCATTTGTTGGCGACCCACAAGAACGTGAGCATGTAGACGACATCGGCCCATTTATCGAAGGTCTGGTAGTTCTGAAGACCGCCCAGATCGAGAACGCCCATCCAGAACAGATCGGAAAAGTCGACAGCGATCGCAATTAGAGTGCCGGCGAACGCCCATCGCAGCACCGGGAGTGAGCCTGCGATTCGGATGAGTCCTATTACGATCTGTTCGAGAGTCATTTTCTATTCAACTTGAGATTTTCATCGCAAAGGGAGTTATCCTCCCTGCCGAAGCAGTTCCACGGTCTCGTGGGGACAGAATTACGTCTTATGCACTTGCTCAATGTGACAGCAAATTCAACCACAAGAGCGCCCGCCATCTATAATCACCGGCGTTCACGATAACCGACCCCACGAAAATCCCTCCCTCTAATTCCTAACGAGTAAAAACATATAAAGTATCGCCATCTCGGAAATTCTGGTCTTGAAGTCAGCGTGATTGGTCTTGGTACCAATAACTTTGGCGGTCGAATGGAATTCAAAGAAGCTCGCGCAGTCATCTTTGCTGCCATCGACGAAGGCATCAACCTCATCGATACGGCGAACATCTACTCGCACGGAAATTCTGAAGAGATCATTGGTCGGTCGTTGGTTGATCGCCGAGACGAAGTGTTGATCGCAACTAAGTTCGGCATGCTCTGGGAAGAGGGCCCGCACGGCAAGGGCGGTTCTCGCAAACACATCATGGACTCGCTCGAAGGTTCGCTTCGACGGCTTCAGACCGATCACGTTGATCTATATCAGATGCACAAGCAAGATCCTGACACGCCTATAGAAGAAACTCTACGAGCACTCGATGACGCTGTGAAGGATGGAAAAGTTCGCTACATCGGACTTTCCAACTTCGATCCTTGGCGAATCGCTGATGCTCAGTGGGCAGCCAAGCACCATGGTTACACGCCGTTTATCTCTTCTCAGCCTGAATATTCGATGCTCGAACGAGGAGTTGAGCGAGCAGTGCTGCCAGTTTCTGAAAAATATGGTCTAGGCACGCTGCCGTACTTCCCACTCGCGCACGGTTTCCTTACAGGTAAATACCGTCGAAACGAGGCTGTTCCTGAGAATACGCGATTGGCTCTTACGCCAGCAGCTCAGGATAATCGGCTTTCGGATGCGAACTTCGACATTCTCGATCAACTTGAAGTGTTCGTTGAAAAGCGCGGTCACACGATGGTTGAACTGGCTTTTGCGTGGATACTCGGTCGGGCGTCAGTTGGATCGGTGATCGCTGGTGCGAGCACGCCAGATCAAATTCGCCAGAACGCTGCTGCCGCCGATTGGGAGCTTTCAGCTGACGATATGGAAGGACTCGCGGGAATACTCGACGGATAGGTGTCTGAGAGCTGTTTTTCCTAACAGGAAAGTAGCTTAGTTATTTAGACAAATCGTCTTCAGCTTCGACCGTGATAGTCGTTGCTGGAGACGATAAATCGGTGGTCGACGGCAACTTCGCGGATGAGCATGATGCTACGCATCCTGCGAGTAGTGTTGCGAGTGCGACGAGTGTGACGCCCTTTCTCTTGACCATTTAACCATGATGCGACATTTTCACCATGGTCACATTAGTGAATCCACATATAGGCGTGAGCCGAACGGTTCGCAAGAAGTGGCCGACATATAGCAAGACGGTTAGCACGCGCGATATGTAAAGTACTGCCGATATGCCAAATCACATACTCGCGATTGATCAGGGAACGACTTCTACACGAGCGATTGTTTTCGACTGCACAGGGTCACCGGTTGGATCGGCTCAAGTCGAACTTTCACAACATTTTCCTCAACCGGGTTGGGTTGAGCATGACCCAATCGAGATAGCCGAAGCGGCCGTAAGTGTCGCTAAGCAAGCCATAGGACGCGCCAAACTTGCACCGGAAGATATCGCAGCAATTGGAATTGCCAACCAGCGCGAAACAACAATTGTTTGGGAGCGTCGCACGGGTCGGCCAGTTGCGAACGCGATCGTGTGGCAAGACCGGCGAACTGCTGAGATCTGTCGAGACATCGCCAAAACCGATCATGCCAGAAACATTAGGCAAATAACGGGTCTTGTAATCGACCCCTATTTCAGCGCAACGAAGCTGATGTGGCTGTTATCGACCATTCCCGATGGACAGGCCCGAGCTGAAGCCGGTGAGTTGTGCTTCGGTACGGTCGATTCATGGCTTTTGTGGCATCTGACCGCTGGCGAAGTGCATGCCACTGACGCCACCAACGCATCCCGAACAATGCTGCTGAACTTGCATGATCTCCAATGGGATCCTGAGATGTTGGACTTATTCAACATTCCAGAAGCGATGCTTCCTGAGATAAAAAATACAGCTGATGATTTTGGAGTTACTTCGAAAAACGTGTTCGGGGCTGAAATCCCGATCACAGCGATGGCGGGCGATCAGCACGCTGCTTTATATGGCCAGGCGTGTTTCAAGAACGGTCAGATCAAGTGCACGTACGGCACGGGAGCGTTCGTTCTGGCTAACAAAGGCACTACGCCGCCAATTCCAAGTTTTGATGGGAGCGATGCTGGTTTGGTTGCGACACTCGGGTTCCGTATCGGCTCGAAAAAGACGTACGCAACCGAGGGCTCGGTATTTGTAACGGGAGCGACTGTGCAGTGGCTACGAGATGGTCTCGGGGTTATTTCAAATGCGCCTGAAACCGTCGATCTTGCGATGTCAGCTGGATCGAACGAAGGTGTGTACTTTGTGCCGGCGTTTGTTGGACTAGGCGCTCCACATTGGCAACCTGATGCAACGGGATCCATTACCGGGCTAACCCGTGGAAGTGATCGTAGCCATATCGTTCGTGCCGCTCTCGAATCAACCGCCTATCAAGTCAAAGACGTTGTCGATGTAATGGAAACCGGTCGAGCACGATCGAAGCAACCGATTCGTGCCGACGGTGGTCAGAGCGACAACCCTTTCGTTATGCAGTTTCAGGCAGATATCTTGGATCGACCTGTCGAAGTTGCAGGCATTACTGAAACGACAGCGCTTGGTGCAGCTTTTCTTGCGGGTAGAGGGGTCGGTATGTGGCGATCTGACTCCGAAATCGAGTCGATGTGGAAGGCTTCGGCGATTTACGAGCCGTCGATGAGTGAGTCAGAGCGCAATTCGCTCTATTCAGGCTGGCTTGAAGCGATACGGAAGACTGTTCCGCGATTCTAAAGGGTGGAATACCAAATGAAAGTTCTTGTAACCGGTGTGACCGGCAAAACGGGTCGCCGAGTCGCTGAATCACTCGTGAATCGCGGCGTCGGCGTGCGGGCGTTGGTTCGTGATATAGAACGCGGCAAGATGGCGACTCTCGGGATGGGTGTCGAACTTGTATTAGGCGATTTTGATGATCCGCAGTCGATCGAAATCGCACTAAAAGGCTGTGAAGCAGTCTTCATCGTTTCGATCGATAATGAGCGGCAAATTGAGCAGGAAATGAGTGTGGCTAAGCTCGCGAAAGACGTCGGGCTCGGACACATTGTGAAGCTATCTTCGAGCGATGCAGATGATCGACCATATAGATGGTCAGTAGCGCATGCTGAAATCGAAGCTGCGATCTCCGAAATAGGCGTCCCATACTCGTTTCTACGACCGCACTACTTCATGCAAAATTACGGTTCTCTATTGAAAGTTGATAGCGCAGGTGCGGTGACATTAGAAGCGCCAGCCAATGATGGTGAAATAGGTGCAATCGACGCTTACGATATCGGCGAGTGTGCTGCCGCATTGCTCGCAAACGGTGACGCACTGAACGATTATGCTCTGCTCACTGGATCAGAAAACATCTCAATGGAGAGAGTCGCAGCAGCTTTTTCGAGTGCTATCGACCAAGAGATAAGTTACGTAAATCTTGATCCGAAGGCATACCTGACCGAATTGGAAGCTGATGATTCCGGCAGTGCCAAAGATATTGCCGATGTCTATGAAGAAGTCCGAGTCGGAACGATGGCGGTAAATTCCGATAACGTCGAACGAATTACGGGTAATAAACCTCGATCAATTGAGCAATATGCGATTGAGAATCAAGATGCGATTAAATCGACAATCGAACGTGTAGTCACTGCTTCTAACTGAATTTGCTGATAATCTTCCGCCCACTTGAACGCAGGAACTGTCGGAGGATTGATTTATGTACGTTGGAACTCAGGTGGCGGCGCGGAACGACTCGGATTTTGAGCAGTGGGCGCAACTAGGCGTTATGAACGTCTGCTCCGATCCTCCAGGGAATCCTGCCGATTGGACAATCGACGATCTAAAGCGACACCGTGAGAAGGTCAATTCGTACGGAATCGAGCTCGACATGGTTCAGATTCCGCTGTCATCTACGCCACTAGATCGTTCGCAGTCTCCGAACATCATGCTTGGCAAGAGCCCTGAACGTGACCGCGAAATCGATTCGATTCAGAACATAATTCGTATGTGTGGCGAAGTGGGCATTCCCGCAGTCAAGTACAACATGAACATCATCGGCATCCCGCGCTCGGAGCGTGAGGAAGGTCGAGGCGGATCTTCAAACTCGACTTTCCGTTGGTCGAAGATGAATCAAGACGACCCGCCAACTATTGCCGGCGTTGTTGGAGTCGAGGATAACTGGGAACGCATCGATTACTTCCTATCGCGAGCGGTGCCAGCAGCTGAATCGGCCAAAGTACGCTTGGCTTGCCACCCGCACGACCCGTACACGCCAGACGGCTACATGGGCGTGACTCGAGTGCTTGGAACGATAGATGGCATGAAGAAGTTTGTGCAGATGCACGAGAGCGAATACCACGGTCTGAACTTTTGTCAGGGCACTGTCACCGAGATGCTCGACGATCCCGGCAAAGAAATCGCCGACGTTATTCGATGGTTCGGTAGCCGAAATAAAATTTTCAATGTTCACTTCCGCAACATTCGCGGTCACAAACTCGACTTCATCGAAGCGTTTCCAGACGAGGGCTCGATCGATTTCTCGGAGATCATCAAGGTCTACCAAGAGGTTGGATACAAGTACATGCTTATGCCTGACCACGTTCCTACTATCAGTGGTGACGATGCTCAGGGAACTGCGTTTGCGTTCTGCTACGGGTACATCTCGGCGCTTCTTCAGGGAATCGGCGAGCCACGCAAGCAGCCGTGGGTAACAAAGGCTCCTAAGGGCGATGGCGCCTGGTAGATCGTCGTTTAGGAGCCGGCGAATAGTGATCGTTCGGCAATGTGATTCGAAGAGGTCAGCGTAGTTGAACGTTTCTGCTGAAACCATAGTCGAATCTCTATTGTCGGCCGGATACCAGATTGAACAGTGGAGCCTTCTTGGATCTGGTCAGAACAGCGTCGCTATTCTTGCGAACGATGAATGGGTATTTCGATACCCGCTTCATCGTGATGCGGCGAATTCTATGGAGCTGGAAGTCGGTGTATTACAAGCAATACACGGTCGACTCCCAGTGTTCACGCCTGATCCAGAAATATTTGTAGACGTAGCGGGTCTCGAATGGCGCGTGATGGCGTATCCGTTTATTGCCGGTCAGATCTTAGGCGTAGATCAGATAAACGTGTTGGGTGGCTCAGCGCTTTCGCGGCTCGGTAAAGATCTTGGTCGATTTCTTACGACGCTTCATTCCACGCCGACTTCGCTCTTTAGCGGTTCAGAATTACGAGATGAGGACGGACATCAACGATGGGGCATATTCACAGAAGATGTCAGGAATATATTGAAGCCACGGGTCACATCTTCGGTATGGAATCGATCGAATCGAAAACTGAGCAAATCAGTCGAGAAGATTAACCGATTCCAATACGAACCCGTATTGCGTCACGGTGACTTTGGGTTCGGGAATTTTATTTTCGATGATCGTTCACGCTTAGCGGGAGTTATCGATTTCTGTAGTGCTGGACTTGGCGATCCAGCTGTGGATGTTGCGTCGCTGATAGCGACTAATGGTCCCGGTGATTCGATGATCGGTCACGTCAGCGCTGCATATACGTTGACCGACGATTTGTTGCTTCGAGCACGAATTTATAGCGATACGTTTCCTCTTCAGCACGCGTTATTGGGAGCAAAAAATGACGATGAACTAGCGATTAAAGAAAGTATCGACAGCTACCTGAACGAGTGACCAAAGAGATTATTTTTACTGATATCACTCGGATATTGTCGGTGAACTCTAAAAAGAAGACGGTGTGCTAGTGATTAAGCGGGTTCACGTGAGGCACACACCGAAGGTCGACTCAGCTTTGCACGCCTAAAAAGTGGCCGCAGTACAGCGAGTGTTTGAACTGCATCCCGACTCATGCCCCGTGTATCGAAGGATCTACACCAGCATCGACATCACTAAGGAGCTTGAGATCGTCGAAGCGTAGGCAGGTGTTAGGCGGCTTGCAGCGTGATCGATTCGGTGATGCCGGTCGGGCTCGTTAGTGTCACGACTAAGTAGATTGCTGACTCGATGATTGGGTTTAGCTGCATTCGAATTTCAAGCTCTTCGTGGACGTTCAACATGCCCGGGTCAATTGCTTCGGCAGTCGAGACGTTGTAGTCGATCCAGAACGAATGTGCAGTCCAAGGGTTGTCGGCTAGGGCAGTTGCAAAAACGGGAAACACGTACGTTTCGCCGCCGCTGCTCTGATCGTAACGAACCGTAACGACCCAATCGTCGAAATCGTCCAAAGTTCGCCTGCCGTCGTTCGTTAACACCAGATCGAGACGAGTTTGTGCCACACCCTCGGTAAGGCTCACCAACTTGAACGAACTTTCGTTGTCGTCGATTAGTCGTTGATTGCTGGTAGCGACAGCTTGGGCTTGGTCAGTGGAGTTCGTTATTACAGACGTGATCGCGGCGAATGCCGTGGTGACCACGAGGAAGAACGATATTAGCCATGTGATTGCTGTGTCCAAGCGTGTTTCTTCGGAATCCGAAGCTGGTGGCCTGCGCCGGCGACCTGCTTATTGTTGTTCCGAACCTTGGCTTTATCTTCAGCGTGCGGGTGATGATGAGACAGGTCTGAACGATTCGAAGGCGTTGACCAAGCGAATCATCGCCCTGTGGGCAGGCAATCAATAGTTCGTGGGTGAAACATCGTGGATCACAGGCATCTGGCACAAAAAACAGCCCGCCGGAATTACTTCCAGCGGGCTGTTTTGTATTTCGTTAGGCTCTGGGCATCGTCGAACGACTTGGTCGCAGCTGCAATCTACCCTTCCCCTAGCCCCTTCCCGAAGGAAGGGGGACACGAAAGATTATGGCTTGACCATTGAGCCGTCGGCTCGTCGTACGGTGTCCCATGCTCCACCAAACTCACGTTCTTTGAACGGGAACTTGGCGGCCATCTTTTCATCGATGTCGATGCCGAGACCAGGCTTGCCGTTGGACCACATCATGCCGTCTTTGAGAGTCGGAGTTCCTGGGAACATCTCTCGGGTTCGTTCTGACGGAATGTTGGCTTCCTGAATACCGAAGTTGTAGGTGTTCAAGTTCAACATCATGTTTGCAGCGTGGCCAACCGGCGAAGTGTCACCAGGTCCATGCCAAGCAGTTCGGACGTTGTATAACTCGCCCATTGCGGCAAGTTTTCGGGCCGGAGTGATTCCACCAATTTGCGACATGTGGATTCGAATGAAGTCCATTAGTCGGTTTTGAATCATCGGAACGACTTCGTGCGGGTTGTTGTGCAGCTCGCCCATTGCGATTGGAGTAGCGCACTGCTCACGAACCATCTTGAAGTAGGCCTGATCTTCAGGAGCGAACAGATCTTCTAGGAAGAACAGCTGGTACTTCTCGACCTCTTTGGCGAACCAAACACCGAGGATCGGTGGAATTCGTTCGTGAACGTCGTGAAGTATCTCGAGTCCGTATCCGAAACGTCCTCGAATGTATTCAAATAGACCAAGGGCCGATCGCATGTATGGCTTGGGTTCGTAGACTCCGCCCGGGTGAGCGTAGAGCTTGTTTGGGTCGTAGTCACGCAACCAGTCGGTGTTGGCGATAGGGCCCTGCGTCGTGTCATGGTTGCTCGCAGTGCTAGCTCCCGTTGCTGCACCCTTGTTGCCGTATGTGGCATAGCCAGGAGTCGACATCTGCACTCGAACGTGGTGGAAGCCCTGTTCGACGAACGCCTGTACCTTGTCGCCCACTTCTTCGTGAGAATCTCCAGAAGTGTGAACGTATACGGGGGCAGCTACACGTGCTCGACCGCCAAGGAGGTCGTACACAGGCATGTTAGCCATCTTGCCCTTGATGTCCCAAAGCGCCTGGTCGATACCAGAGAGGGCGTTGTTGAGAACGGGTCCGTTGCGCCAGTAGGACGAAACGTACGACGACTGCCAGATGTCTTCGATATCGGCAACATTGCGGCCGATTAGGAAGGGTCGCAAATAGTCGTCGATTGCTGATGCGACAGCTGTCGGTCGCTGTGTGAATGTTGCGCAACCCACGCCGTGAAGGCCGGGTTCAGAAGTTTCTATCTTGACGATTACGAGACGGATTCCGTCCGGCTCGGTGAGAATTGTCTTGATATCTCGAATCGTTACATTGCTCATAAATGGGTCGGCCTGAGTGCTTACGTGGTTGGAAGTCGTAGAACGGGCGCGTGCGCCTAACGGCAATGAATTGTACTCGCGGAAGGCGTGTTCGGAGCGAGTTAATTGAAATCTATCCGGTAGCGTCGGATATGACTGGTGTTCGTGGCACAGGAATCGTGCGCGACGGACAGCCCGACACCGCACCACCGAAGGTCTCTCCACTGGGGTCGAGACGTCGAAGCGAGCGGGCACACCAATAACTCACATCCCGACCGGAGCGATAGCGAAGTGGAGGTATCTTCGGTGGTGGGGTGAGCCCTCGTATCTTCCTCGACCAAGTGAAGTGTCATGCTTGTTTCGATCTGAACCGACGTTTATCGAAACTGGAGTTATGTCCACTTCGGCTTACTTCGTCTACATCGTTTCTAGTCATACCGGAACTCTGTACATCGGTATGACTCGTAATCTCGCTAATCGAATTGATCAGCATAAATCTGGGCGCGGTGGCAGATTTAGTTCTCGTTACAAAACGGGCAATCTTGTTTATTGCGAATCAGTTGAGGGACTGGAAGCAGCGCGCTATCGAGAAGCGCAGCTTAAGCGCTGGAGTCGACGAAAGAAGATCTGGTTGATAGAGCTGGAGAATCCGTATTGGCGTGATTTATCAGAATCGATTGAGTTTGGGTCAACCGAACCCCAGCAGCCCCACATCCCCGCCGAAGGTCTCTCCACTTTGGTCGAGACGTAGGAGACTAGCCTTCGACTCGGCGCCATTTCCTGAGCGATGCCTGTTCTTGGCGTGGGTTCTGATGGCGACCCCATTCGACGTACGACACTTCGGCGACGTAGACATTGCCTTGGGAGTCGATAGCCATGCTGTGAGGCCATAGGAACTGATCGGGTTCGTTGCCGAAAGTGGTGCTGCCGAAACGTGTTATGCGATTGCCATCACGGTCATAAACAACAACTCGGTTGCCGGTGTTTTCGTTGCCACGTGTTGGTGAACCGTTCGTAGGCCCCTGTTCTGCAACGTAAATCCGAACGTCATCACCGGTGCCGGTAACTTCGACTGCGACCGACTTGTGCGAGAACCATTCTCGATGGAATTCTCCGTCTATGGAGAACACCTGAACACGGTGGGTTTCGCGGTCGCACACGATAACCTCTTCGTCGTCGATCAAAGCAAGGTTATGCGGTAAGTTGAACTCGCCGGCGTCTGTGCCAGGAGTACCCCAAGACAAGATGTGATTGCCATCTTTGTCGAGTCGATGGACACGAGAGTTTCCGTAGCCATCCGTAATAAAAATATCGCCGGTCTTCTTAGAAATCGCAACGTCGGTCGGCTTGTTGAACATGTCGCCGCTTTGCGGTTCAGCCGGTTCGCCTGAACCGATCCGCATAAGGTATTCGCCTGATTTCGACATTTTGTTGATCTGATGACCGGTGTCATCGACCAGCCAAACGTTGTCTTCGTGGTCGATAGTGATTGCGTGCGGACGCGAGAACCAAGTGTCGTAGAACTGCATCGAGTTGCCGTACGGGTCACGGATGATTCTGATTGCGTCGGCAGGATTGTCGTTGCCCCACATGTCGATCACGTTGCCGTCTGGATCGAATACCAAAATAGGTTGGTTTCCACGGTTGAACACGTACACGTTGTCGTTGCTATCAACGGCAACCGCTGTCGCCTCTCGCAGCCAAAGCCCGTGCGGGACTTTCGCCCAACCGGCTACCGGTTCGAAGACTGTGTTGGACGATACGAGTGATGGCATTGTGAGATTCTCGCTGACAGGGTTGCGACCAAGTGCGGTTCGCTGCACGCATGGTAATGCCGTCATCTGCTCAGGTGGTCTTGATGTGCCCCATAATTTCGTCAAAATCGGGATTCGAACCACCAAATATCGCTTGATGGCGTTGTTGTTCGACCTTCGCAGTTATTTTAGCGCGAGTCAGGATCTGGTCTTCATCGTCGTCGATGTTTCCGATGTCGCTAGAACGATGCGATTCGGCGACGAGCTTAAGGAAGTTGAAAAGATTCTTCCAACCGGGGTGGCGATTATTTTGTCGCAGTTCAGCTTTGAAATGGCGCCAGAAAATTCTTCACAGAGTTTGTTTCAGGCTGATATTCATAAAAATAACTAAATCGGCGTCACTCCATATTTTTTGTGCCCAACCCACGTTTATGCCATCGACTATCCAGGTAGGTTTTTCAGCAATATCGCTGGTGACCTGCTTGCGTTCTTCCTTTGAAACTCGTTCTCCGGTTTCGGGATCAGTCCATAAAAGCCAATCAATTTCGAATACTGGGAACCCGGTTGTTTCCGAAATCTTAGTAGCGAGAGTAGATTTACCCGATCCTGGTCCGCCCGTGATGTAAATTCGCCGAATTTCTGTCATGTGGAAAGATTAGACGTAATACTTTCTCGGCGAATCACTATTTCTTGGTAGATTTGGGTGTCTGAATATTTCAAATCACCGTCAGATAACTGGCTGGTCGACTCGAATCACCCTTGGTAGACGATGAAATCCGAACGAAAAGCAGGAAAAAATAATGTTTGCAGATTTGAGTGGAAAAGTTGCGCTGGTTACTGGTGGTGGACAGGGTCTAGGTCTTGGCATCGTATTGAAGCTCGCCGGTCAGGGCGCTGACATCGCTATTGGCGACCTAAGCGACGAGAACGCCGCAGCTGCCGCAAAGCAGGTCGAGGCGATGGGTCGCAAGGCGTACGTCGCGAACATGAACGTTACAGACAAGGGTACGATCGCCGCTGCAGTTGAAAAGTTCAACAGCGAAGCCGGTCAGATCGACATTTTGGTCAACAACGCTGGTGTTGCTGGTGCTCCCGGATCAACCGGTACCGGATTCCGTGATGTTGACTGGGATTTCACGTGGCAGGTAAACGTGAAGGGGCTCGCTGATGTCACCGAAGCGGTTCTTCCTCAGATGCGTGAACGCAAAGAGGGCAAGATCATCAATATTTCTTCGGTAGCTGCTAAAGCTGCGAAGTACCAGACTGCCTACTACGCAACGACCAAAATGGCTGTCATTGCTTACACTCAGGCGCTGGCTCGTGAGTTCGCTATCGAGAACATCAATGTGAACGCAGTGGCACCGGGTCGAATTTGGACTCAGTTCCACCAGGACTGGATGGCTGAGCGTGAGGCTCTCGGTGACGAGGCTGTTGTCGGCAAAGACAAGCACGATGTGTTCATGGGCGCCTTGAAGGAAGTTATTCCTATGGGTCGACCACAAGAGCCGTCTGACATTGGCGCTCTGGTTACGTTCTTGGCTTCAGAAGAGGCTCGCAACATCACAGGTCAGACCATCCAGTGCGATGGCGGCCAAGTAATGTCCTAGGTGCCATTGGCCCGTTTTCTGCGAGGTTGGGTGATTAGTGGCTGAGAAGTCACGATCGTTCTGCTGAGCGGTGGTCTTAGGTGATTATTTGAGGAGCGGCTGGCGATTTCGTCAGCCGCTTCTCGTTTTAACTATTCAGCGGCCAGCTTTGGATGCCGTCGGTTGGTTCGTAGCCTAGGACTTCTTTTGAGTGGCTTAAATCGCGAAAGCGGGAGTAGTTGTTGGATACTCCGTAGAAGACATCCCATTTGAGGGAGTCGGGCGCATCGACGCACTTTTGGAAGAACTGTCTGATGTCGTTGTGACCGAAGTGAACTGCCACTTCGCGCTGATCCATGGGTCGGTCTTCAGCGTGAACACGTCCGATTCGAGCAGCGATCGCCGAACCGTGATCTTCTGAGAACAGACGTGCCATCGCCTCGCCAGCGATTTTGGCTACGCCGTACATGCGTTCAGGATGCGGCGGATCGGTGTGCATCATCACGGGTCGTGGAGTCGGAAGGTCGTCCATTCGACCTTCTCGAAACGACTTATAAGGCTCGTAGTTTTCAGAAGCCATAAGCGTTGCGCCCGAAGATCCGAAAATCACTCGCTTCACCCCTGCTTCGCCCGCCGCTTTGAACACGTTGTAGGTACCTTCGATATTGATATCGAGCTGGGCCTGATCGTCATGTCCAAGATAGGCGGCGAGATGGATGACAGTGTCAATGCCGTCGAATGCGGGTCGTATGGCATCAAAATCTGTGATGCTTGCCCGAGTGGTCTCGAAGCCTTCGACTGCTTGTCGATTTAGCGCAGTGATCGTGTGCCCGAGCGAATCCAGATGCTTGCCGACGATGCCGCCGATAAGTCCGCTCATACCGGTGATTAGGATGTTTTTTGTATCGGTCATTCTGCGCCCTTGTTTTTCGATTGGTATCGGATATGCCAGACGATATCACGGGCTGGTGATTTGGAACGTACATCTCTTAGATGATGAGTGAATTCATGCACGTCACCACAGGATCATACGATCAGTAGGTGGCAATAAAAAGCGGTTCACGTAAGTACACGTGAACCACTTTTTATTTAGACAGAACTAAATCTGTGTAACTGGGTTATCGTCGGACAGCTGGGAGGCCAGAACCTGCATCCCTGCCAGCCGCATCGGCTGAAGGAGTGCCTTCTGGTTGAACCCTCTCAGGAAGTCCGAGTCGCTCACGGGCCTGCTGGATTCGTTCGTGTGCTGTCTGAATGCGAGCTCGTGCACTCTCTAGCGACGTTCGAATCCGCTCTCGAGCAGCTTCCGGCATTCGGTCGTTATCGACAACGCGTTGGAGGGTATCGGCGTGACGTTCCAGAAGATTGGAAAGTCGCTCGGTCATTGCTTCTCGAGCATCTGCGACTGCCGGAGGTGCATCGGGTCGTTCCTGAGATACTTGATCTAGGAATCCCTGAATGCGCTCCCGAACCTTGTCGGCTTTTTCGAGTCCGGTAACCGTGGGTCGTTCGCCAGCACGTTCCGACTTCTTTGCGAAAGCGGTAATGACATCACCTGGCTTTGGGACCTCTTGGTCAGCACCGAGTACGATCTCTTTGATTTCACCGTTTGGCATCTCGATGGTAAGGACGTTGCCTTCCCTCGAAACTACGGCTCCGCTAACCGCTGCAACTGAAGGAGCGATTGGCTTTACGAGAATCTGAAGTGCTTCCCACGTACCGTCCGCATTTTCGATCGCGAGAACTTCAACTCTGGCACCTTGACTACTCCGTGATCGGCAGCTGCGACAATAACCCACTTGTTATCGATTTTTGGGGTGTCGGTTCGCTGTATACACGCGAGTCCGCCCAAACTTCCAGCGGGCTTCGTTAGCGTTGCCTGTCGAGCACGGCTGATTCGACGTGAGATTCGCTTATTGGTTCGACCGCGTAGTGATCATCGTCTATTGGGTGCGATTCGTTCGCTTGCTCAGATTTTGTCACTAGAATTCCACTCCCTTTTGGGCAGGAATTCCTTGATCGGCGTAGGGGTGCTTGATCTCTTTCATCTCGGTTACGAGATCAGCGACTTCGACCAGTTTTTCGTGTGCGTCCCGCCCTGTGATGATTAGGTTCAGCATCTCAGGCTTGTTCGCTATTACTTCGAGAACTTCATCGACGTCGATCCAGCCCCAAGTGATTGGATAAGTGATTTCGTCGAGCATGATGACGTCGTACTCGCCAGAAGATATTTTTTCTTTGGCGATTTTCCAGCCGTTTTGGGCAAGGGCTTCGTCTTCTGTCAGATCCTTCGATGTCCAGCTAAATCCACGACCTGATGGGATCATTTCGATGCCGATCTTTTCGGCCGCCATCTGTTCGCCGTATTTAGATTTTTCGCTTTTAATGAACTGGACTGCCATTGAGTTCATTCCACGGCCCCAAGCCCTGAGCATCATTCCGAAGCCGGCAGTTGTTTTGCCTTTTCCGTTACCGGTGTTGATAACGACTAGCCCTTTGCGGATTCGCTTTAGGTTCGGAGGAGGCGTGAAATCGGTAGGCGGCTTGTTGAGTGGATTGAGTGGCATAGGAAGATAGGCTCGCTTTTTACTAGTGCGGTAAATGGCACAAAACCCCCCGCTCGTGTGTGAGGACGTGGTACGAAGCGGGGAAGCGGTTGATCAGATGACCTTGTTTATTTGGTCGATATCAACTTGAGCTGCCCCTGTTCGCGAGGAGTCGATGTGCCCATGTGTCCCTGGCAGGTCTCCTGGCTTCCGATTCGACGATTACATTCGTCACGAGTGCAAGCCTTCCCAGCGTTCAAATTAAGCCAGTGGATATTTGCGCACTCAAACCGGTAACAGTGGCGCTACCGCAGCGGATTCTCACCGCTTTCCCTTTTCACCCGAATTGCGAACTGATTGTTCGTTCGCTCGTCAGGCACCGGGGACGCGTTATTCAATTACATTGAAGGCTATGTTGCCGAATCGGTTCAGTCAAATGCGAATTTAGGCGGTTGGTAATGGCGAATTAGATTCCGTCAGCAACGCCTCGGAGCAGCCAGCCGACTCCGTAGGCGAGTACCGCGGCAATTCCGCCGACTACGACCGTTTCGATTCCGGCTTTGAGGGTGCTTCCACCGACGACCCGTGCCTTGAACACGCCGATCGCGAAGAACGTTGCCGCCGTTGCGATCGAGCTCCACAGGAACGGTGCTGATATGCCGCCATCGACCAATAGATTGACGATGAAAGGAGCGACCGGAACGATTCCCGCGACTATGAACGCAACGAACGTCCACCAAGCGGCTCTCTTAGGCTCTGGGCCGTCGAGCAAGAGGCCGTGCTCTTCGAGCAGCATGGTGTCGACCCATACTTGCTCGTTCGAGGTAATCACTTCGACTACCTGTTCGAGTAACTCACCCTCGAAGCCTTTCGCCGCGTAAATTTGGCGAATTTCTTCTCGTTCGCCCTCAGGGATGAGCTGAATCTCGTTCTCTTCATCTTTGCGTGTCATGTGGAGGAACTGTTGTTCGGCTTTGGTTCCCAAAAAGTTGCTAACAGCCATAGAAAAGCCGTCGGCAAAGAGGTTGGCAAGACCTAGAATGACCACGATTCCAACGGCGAGTTCAGCTCCGGCAACGCCTGAAACGACGGCGAACGTCGTTATCGTGCCGTCGATACCGCCGTACACCAAGTCCTTGAGATAACTTTGTGGAGCGCCGTCTTCCAATCGCTGCTTCACCCTGTCGGGGGTGTGCGCATCATGAAGATGGTCGTGTCCGCTCAGGCTTCTACCCATTTAGAAAAATTCTCCTAGAAACCGTGTTCGGCGGCACTGTCTTGCGGTACGAACCCCAAAACATTGTTGGTCTGTTCGATATCTCGATATCGAGTCGGATTATCCGAGCAAGCGAACACATCTGCGTATTTCAAATCGTCTGGTGCGTGAACGGCCTTGTCGATAACTTGGAGAATGTCTCGGTGGCTACACCAGACTGAAGCATTGCGGGCATTCAAAGGCACGTCGTCGATTTCGACTTTTCCGATCCTTATACAGATTATCGACATGCCGTGCTGCTCGGAATACATCCGACCTAAGTTTTCGGTGAACATTTTGGATACGGCGTACATGTTGCGAGGTCGAACTGGGGTTTCGACCGTGATGTTTGGGTGCTGCGCTGGCATTTCTAAGTCTGGGTCGTGCACCAACGATTTATACGGTTCATCCTGCTCATATCCGGCGATTACTGCTCCGGTGCTGGCGGCGACGATTCGTTTAACGCCAGCGATTCGGCATGGCTCGAACAGGTTGTAGACGCCAGTTACGTTCGCCTTAATGTGGGTTTCGGCTGGAACGTTGCCGCGTGATCCGGCCATGTGAATAACCGTTTTTACACCTTCAAGGGCGGGCAGAATACCGTCGATTCCATCGCCAATATCAACTATCGATGTAGGAAATCCTTCGACATTTGATCGGCCGAGAGCAGAAACGTCGTGGTTTACAGCGAATTTACGCCCGGCAATCCCACCGATCAATCCGCTCATGCCTGTCACGAGAATTTTGGAATTTTTCATTTGGTTCGTGTGGTCTCGTAAATTACGTAGTCGGCTAACGAGTGTTGTTGGTCGTTTAGGAAAATTCGGTGATGTGTGCCGAGGTTACTCTTTCGAGTTCCTTGGCGAGAGGCTTGTTTGCATTGAGAGTATCGAGCGTGCCGTCGGCCAATAAGTCTGATGCTTCCCGGCGTGCAATTTGTAGCAGGTCGACGTCGTCGATGGTCGCAACTTTGAGTTCGTCCCATCCACTCTGACGTGTACCCATGTAGTCGCCGGGACCTCTTATTCGAAGGTCTTCTTCTGCTAGCTCGAAACCGTCGCTGTGGTTGAGCACAGCGGTGAGTCGCTCGTTGGCAATTTCACCTTTCGTGTGCGATTTCAGGATGCAATAGCTCTCATGCTCGCCACGTCCAACTCGACCTCGCAACTGGTGCAACTGCGCGAGCCCGAAACGGTTGGCACTCATGATCATCATTACGGTTGCGTTAGGTATATCAACACCGACTTCGATCACGGGTGTCGCAACGAGAACATCGATGTGCCGGTTCCGTACTCGATCCATCACATCCTGCTTCTCAGCAAGTTTCATTCGACCGTGAAGAAGTCCGACCCGCAGATCCTTGAACTCTCCTTCTGAGAGTCGCTCGAACTCTTCGAGCGCCGACGCTGCTTCGATCGATTCAGATGGCTCTATTAGCGGACATACGACGAACGCTTGCCTGCCCTCGGCGACCTGACGGCGAATCAGCTCGTAGGCGGCGTTTTCGGTTGGGTTCGTGTTCGCCAGAGAGGTCGTGATTGGCTTGCGACCTTTCGGAAGAATCCTGAGCGTTGTGATGTCCAAGTCGCCATAGACGGTTAGCGAGAGAGTTCGTGGGATAGGGGTTGCGGACATCGCCAGCAAATGAGGACGAGGTTCACGTCGGGTAAGCGCTCCTCGTTGTTCTACGCCGAATCGATGCTGCTCATCAACTACAGCGAGTCCCAGATTTGGAATAGCGACCTGCTCTTGGAGCAAGGCGTGCGTTCCTATGATGAGATCGGCTTCGCCATCGGCGATCATCTGTTGAATACGTTTTTTGACAGACGCCTGAAGGCTTCCGATCAGCAACACCATCGTGATTCGTCGATTGCCTTCGCCTGGGAGGCTGGCGTGTCGAACGGCATCCTTCGGCTCACCGGGAAGTGGTTCGGCTTGAAGCTGAGCCGCTATGCTCAGGAAATGCTGCTCGGCGAGCACTTCGGTCGGAGCCATCAACGCTCCTTGGTGCCCTGATGTGTTCACAGCCAGCAGTGCGGAAAGGGCAACGACTGTCTTTCCACTTCCGACTTCACCTTGAAGCAAACGTCCCATCGGAACACCTGTCGACATGTCTTCAAGTAGGCCATCTAGCGAAGTTTGCTGATCGGACGTGAGTTCGAAATCGAGTGAATTGAGAAACGCCTCAACCACGGGGCGACCCCTACTTTGATCGATCACAACGCCGTCTCGACGGTGTTGCCACTCCGTTTTTTTCTTCAGAGCGGCGAGCTGGTACATAAACAGCTCGTCGAACGCCAAACGCCGTCGAGCTTGGAATTGAAGATCTGGCGATTCGGGGAAGTGCATCGACTCGACCGCTTGCTTCAGGTCGGTAAATACGTGGCGTTTCTTGAGATCGTCGTCTAGGAATTCGTCGAGTAACGGCAAGCCCGTATCTAGTGATTTGCGAGTTGCCGTGCGTATCGAACGCTGGACGAGTCCGTCTGTGGACGGATAGACCGGGAGCAGGTTACCGGCGTGTGTCAGCTGGAGATCTTCGTCTTGGGCGTGGCTGCTGGCGGCCGAGTTGGCGGGTAGCTGGTCGTACTCGGGGTTCTGCATTTGAGCGAGATTGTTGAATGCCCCGATCTCGCCCGAGAATGCAACGATATCTCCCCGCTTAAAGCGATTCGCTAAGTACGCCTGCCTGAAGAACGTTGCCTCGAGTACACCGCTGCCGTCGTTGATGAGAATTTTCGCTGCACCCGGAGGTGGCCCGATTTTTGCGGTTTCAGATCGCACGACTCTACCGGCGACCGTCATTTGCTCGCCGTAGAGCACTTCCGCGATTTTCGTCACCTGTGAATAGTCGACGTGGCGATTCGGGAACAGACGGAGCATGTCACGCAGGTTGGTGACGTTTAAGCGAGCAAGCTTTGGTCGAGTCGCTTTGTGAATAAATTTCAGTTCGTCGATCGGTGTATCGAGAGTGTATTTGACCTTGGGGGACGATGCTTGTGCACGTTTTTTTGCAGGCGACTTTTTCGCGGGGACTGGAGCGGGCGCCGGTGTCGGAACAGGGGACTGCTGCTCGCTAGATTCTGCTCGCAATCGACCCATCACCGCCGATGCCCATCGATGTCGTTGTCCCGGCTGAAGCACTGCGTAGCTGGTGCCACGTAGTGGTTCGATGTCTCGGATCCACGGCAGGACCTTCGCAGATCGCTCGATGAACTTGTCGAGTCCACCCATTACCGCTTGATCGGTGAACTCGCGTGACCGTTCAAGTTCGAGAATTTTACGCAGTGCGGTTATTGCTCGCTGCGAATCCATGCTCGGAGTGGATGAACGGTTCGCAGGCCGCGTGCGAGACTGTCGACTTGCTTCTCGCCCTCCAACATTCATAGCCGGTATCTCTGGATCGATGGTGTTTGCATAGAGGCTATTCGGATCGAATCAGGCCGAGTCCGAGAGTTCCAGGTCCGAGGTAGTTGCCTACTACAGGTCCGAGCTGCGCCACTACGGGTTTGCCATTTTTACTGTACCCAGCGACGGTGTCGGCAATGTCTTCGGCGTCGTCTTTGTCGGTCGTATAGAGAACAGCGAGCTTGTCGAGGGGTGCTGCTTCAGCGACCATTTCTTTGAGACGAGCAATTCCCTTTGTGCGATTTCTTGCGCGACCTGCAGGGTGTGCCACGCCTTCTGTCAAAGTGAGGATGGGTCGGATTCTTAGCAATGATCCCACGAACCCCTGCGCTTTTCCAATTCGACCACCTCGAACGAGATATTCCAAGGTATCGACCATTCCTATGAACGATGCCCGTGTGCTTGCGCTCTTCGCAAGCGCTACTGTTTCTTCTAGTGACCCGCCTGCCGCTATGTTTTCGGCTGCCTGAATTGCGATCCAGCCCAGCGCCATCGAAGCTTGCTCAGTATCAATGACTTCGATCTTCGAGCCTCTTGTATTTAGCTCGGCCGCGGCTTGCACGGCTGAATTGTGAGTCAGGCTTAGCTTTGCGCTGATGTGAATAGAAATGATTTCGTCGTGGGATTCACTGAGCTTCTCGAAAACCTCAATAAACGATCCGACGGACGGTGCTGACGTTGTGGGGATGACTTTTTGGTCGGGCAGTATTCGATACATCTCGTCTGCGGATATCGTCACACCATCAAGATATGTTTCGTCTTCAATATGGACGTTGAGCGGAACAACGGTGATGCCGTGCTGCTTGGCGATATCGACCGGGAGATCGGACGTGCTGTCGGTTACAACGGCGATGCTCATTATTATTCTCCACTGGATATGACGAGGTGTCGCAAATTTTGGCTGTTCGTATCGCCAGTAGCGACTCGGCTGAATTCGTATCGTAATGAACTCTGGGGATGCCCTGACGGTCAGGCTACTCTACTGCAACCAGATACTCGTAGTGAGGTTGTCCGCCGTAGACCACTTCAATTTCAATGTTTTTGAACTTGGTTGAGAGTGATTCTGTTGCGATAGCGACTTGCTCTGCTGAAAGAGATTCCCCCGTGTAGATGGTAATAATCTCGGCTTGGGAGGCGTGCTCTTCGATCATCTTTGTGAGCACGAACAATGAATCACGGCCAACTGACACGATCTTGTCGTCAAACGTAGCGAACGCCATTCCTTTTCGAATATCGTGGCCGTAGACCGTTACATCTCTACTGGCTTTGCAGACGCGTCCGTCGCCTACATCACTTACAACGGTGCTCATTGCCGACTCGTTGTCGTCGAGGTTGAGTGTAGTGCTGAACTCTAGCAACGCGGCTATTCCAGATTGAACCGAGCGAGTTGGAATGACTCGTACATCCTTTGCGGTGAGGGCCGGAACTTCTAACGCCGCTGGCAGTACGTTTTTGTTGTTGGGGAGGAGTATCACTTGGTCTGATGGCGCCCATTCGACTGCTGCTAACAGGTCAGCAACAGACGGATTCATCGTGTCGCCGCCTTCGAGAACGGAAGTAACCCCCATTCCAGTGCTAATGATCAGATCGTTCAAGCCATCGCCAGCGGCAACAGCGACGACGGCGATTTCGACTGGAAAGGCTGGATTTGCTTCAACTTCAGTGTCGTTTCTGCGTCGTGCAGTTGCCCAGTCCGACGCCTGCTCGTCCATGTTGGCGATTTCGATATTGGAAAGTTCGCCGTACGATAATCCAGCGCTTAGAGCGGTGCCGGGGTCTTCCATGTGCACGTGCACTTTGGCGATGCCTTCTGCCGCATTGCCGTCGACTATCGGCGAACGACCGATTTCTGCCATGTGGTTACGTATTTTGTCGATATCGAGCGTTTTAGCCTGAATAGCGAACACCGTGCAGTAGCCCCATTCGATCTCTTCCGAAGCATCGACGAAGTCGGTTTTTACCGATCCTGTGAAGTTCTTGCCTTCTGGCATGGGCACTTCGACTACTCGGCCGACTGGCTCCTCTCCTCTTAGTGCTCGCAGTGCACCGTCGAGCATCACAGCGAACCCGAAACCGCCGGAATCGACTACCTCTGCTTCGGCGAGAATTGGGAGAAGACTAGGCGTGCGCCGTACGGAGTCGATCGCTTCTTGGGCGACTTCCGCCAGCACGCTCACGAGTTCCTCGTTTTTCGCCGCTGCCTGCTCGGCTACATCCGCACATTCCCGGTAGACGGTAAGCATTGTTCCTTCAACCGGGTTAGGAAGAGCTTTGTACGCGCTGTCGGACGCTATGCGTATCGATCTGGCGAAATGTTCGCCAGTGAGTTCTGTGTCGTCGCCGATAGCTTCGGCGAGGCCTTTGAAGTATTGAGCGAGTATTAATCCTGAATTGCCACGAGCGCCAAGTAATGCTGATCTGGCGACCGATTTCGACACGCTGTTGGCAGATTCAGTTGAATTCGTTGGTAGTGCCTCGACTATCGAACGCAACGTCAGCAGCATGTTTGTGCCGGTGTCGCCATCAGGGACAGGGAATACGTTTAGGGCATTAATAGTGTCTCGATTGGCCTCGACTGCTTTCGTGGTGGCGCGAATCATGTCTGTCAGCCGTGACGATGTTCCGCTCGGTATTCTCGTTCCAGAACGTGGCATTAGTTCGATATCCTAGTTGTGTCGAAGCTATCGCAGTTCAAATATTGTACCTAGACTCGTTTTTCATTGAGCAGTATTTCTGTTGTTCCGGCGAGACTTGCATGGTAGCGTTAATCGCTGGAGTCTCATTCGAGAACTGTAGCTCGTTCTGGGTTGGTTAGAATTTCGATGAGAGACGCTCCCACCATTTAGAAGTTATTTCGAGAGTTTATTCGTATGCCTAGCTCCGACCAGATTAGGGCAAAATTGGGTCTTGGACCCCGCCCTAAGCCATTGTTCGGTCACAACCGATCACACGCTTTGAACGCCACGCAAAAGATTTCAAAGCCTAACCTGCAGAACAAGTGGGTTGTTGTTGATGGCCAACGCTACCGAGTGAAATTGAGCGCTCGTGAGATGCGTACGCTCGACAAAAAGGGAATCTCTCTCTTCGTTGATTAGAGAACCCGAGTAAAGATTCTAATTGAAGCCCTTCTCAAACGAGAAGGGCTTTTTTTTGCCATTTTTTCTGCTAGATAGAGAGTGCTCGTACTGTTGAATCGAAACTACTAGCAAAGCACCGGAAGACCATGACCATAGGTAATTCACTATCGGGTTTCAGAATTGCTTCAGTAGAAATTCGGCTTCACTTTTCATCAAAATTACGTGATGAAGCACCGTATCTTCAATTAGTTACGAATTATCTAACTGGTGGCTTGATATTTAATGTGGACACAGATATGTCTCTTGCCTATAATCCGCTCACTGAGACAGGCGCAATGTGCTGCACACGCAGCGCGACGATGGTACAGCGAGACCGATTTTCGGTGTAGCTCGATCGTTTCTACGTCTGAATGAGGGGGAGAATATGAATTTTACTAAGAAGCGACTTCTTCTGGCACTCGCATTATTCGCGGCTTTACCAATTGCGTTAGCCGCGTGTAGCAGCGATCCAGAAATAATTGAAGTCACTCGAGAAGTCGTCGTTCAAGGCGACACCGTTGAGGTGATTAAAGAAGTCGAAGTCAAGGGCGACACTGTTGAGGTGATTAAAGAAGTCGAAGTCAAAGTCAAGGGCGACACCGTTCAGGTTGTAGTTACAGCAACTGCGATTCCAACTGCTACGGCGTTGCCAATTGCTGCTCTAGAGCCGGCACCGGCACCTATCAACCCATCAGGGACTTTGAGCATTGCGGTGTTCAACGTTGAACCTGGTGTTGGATTAGGTAGCTCGCAGGCTCCTGTTGAAGCAATGCAGTACTGGGGCGTTGGTGAAGGCCTATTCGCCATGGATCCGGGCGGAACGGTAATACCCCGTTTGGCTACTGGATTCACAATTGCGACAGACCTTTCGTATGTTGATGTAGACATTCGATCTGGGGTGAAATTCCACGGTGATTTTGGTGAGTTCAGTGCAGACGACGTTGTCTGGACAATGAACGACGCAAACGCAAACACTAACCCGACCAGTATTCATGGTCAGGCCGGTGACTTTGCAGCGCTATTCACTTCAGTCGAAAAAATTGATGATGACACTGTAAGGTTCAATTTCAATTCGTTCGATCTACGTTGGAACGGTAACTTCTTGAATGAGCAGGCTCAGGGAACAGCAATGCTTCCAAAAGCTGCTTGTCCTGAATACACAGACGAGAGCCGGAACTGCGCATTCTTGCAAGACAAAATCATTGCAACTGGACCTTACGAGGTCTCAGAGTGGATCCAGGACGACCGAGCTGTAATAACCAAGGTTGGGTATGACCACTGGCGAAAGAATGCAAATGCCGAAACCATTCGAATTATCGAAGTTCCAGAGCCTTCAACTCGTGTTGCATTGCTCCGAACAGGTGAAGTCGACATTGCAGACTCAATTCCGCTGAAGGACATTCGTCCTCTAGCTGAAAGTGGATTCAAGGCCGAGTCGATTACTCGAGCTGGTCGAGTTCACGAAATCATCTTCTCCGGTAACTACTGGGAAGAGAACCACGCTGTTACTGGCGAGGACCTGAAACGAACAGGTTCTGGTTACTGTGTTCACGACCTTCCGTGGGTTGGTTGCAACATCGAAGGTAAGCAGCCTGGTGACATGGAAGAAGCACGAAACGTTCGATGGGCGCTTGCTAAGGCAATCGACCGAGAGCTTCTTTCTGACACCATTCTTGATGGCTTCGGAACTGTTGCTTCGATGGAATACGTCGACACAACCGCTCCTTGGTTCCAAGAACGATGGTTGATTCCGTACGACCCACAGAGTGCCATGGACCAAATGGAAACTACTGCATGGCCTACCGGTAAGTTCACAATCGGCATTTGGACCGGTGGCGAACTCGGTGGATCAAGTGGATCGAACGCTGAACTCAATGACGCTATCGCTGGTATGTGGCTCGCATTGTGGCCAGACATGGACATTCAGGTGTTCAAGTCTGCCTACTCGATCATCCGGCCTGGTTTGGTTGGTCGAACTAACACGATCCCATACGCTGGTGACTGTGACGAAGGTTCAACAACAATTCCGTTCGACTGGCCTCACGGCCTGACTGAGACAAGCCGCACACGTGGTGGTTTCGGTTGCGGAATTGAGATTCCTGAAATTTCGGATGCATTCGGCGAGGTCTCTCTTATGACAGACCCTGTTGAACGTTCAGCACGAAACGTTAAGATGGTCGACTACTTGTACGACCAGATGATCTTTGCCGGTACCGTTCAGGTTCCGACACTGGTTGTGTACAACCCCAACTCAGTTTCGAATTGGTTAGGTACACCGTCAATGTTCGCCACGATGAACGAATTCGAGTCAATCGAACTCGCCCGCTAGGCAAACTGACAAGAAATTCAACCGGGAACGTTCCGCTTTACTGCGGGGCGTTCCCGGTTTCTTCTCTTACTCAGAACATTCTGAGTAAGTTCTATTTTTAAACAGATTTCGAGCAGCACTTGCGGAAGTATCTAATTCAACGCTTCTTCTTCGGCATCCTGTCGTTGATAGCAGCGACTCTGATCGTATTCGTGCTCTCAAGGGCGCAGGGCGACCCCCTGCTGCTATACGCCAAGCCAGGCGGCTACGGCGTTTCTCCTGAACAGATCGCAGCTCTCGAAGAGAAGCTGGCTCTCGACAGACCTCTCATCGTCCAATATTTGATCTGGCTAGGACGAGTAGTTCGAGGCGATATGGGTGAAACACTTCTCTCAGAACGACCCGTATCAGATGTGATCGGTGAGAAGCTAGGCGCCACTATGCAGTTAGGACTTCTGGCGTGGATTTTTGCCACGCTCGTAGGGGTTCCACTAGGTGTGCTATCGGCAGTCAAACGCGGGTCGGTCTGGGACTATCTCGGCAGGGCGTTCGCGTTATTTGGCCAAGCCGCGCCTGTTTTCTTCTTGGGAATTCTTGGAATTCTGTTATTTGGTGTGCAGTTGGGTTGGCTTCCTGCGGGGCTACGGCCAGTTCAAGACCCATTCTGGCCAAGCCAAGCAAAAGCGCTTGTGATGCCTACAATTGCGCTCGGTTGGCTGCCGGCTGCGGTTTATTTACGGCTGACTCGTTCCGCTATGCTAGAAGTACTCGATTCTGAGTATGTGAAACTCGCTAGAGCCAAGGGAGCTTCCGGGAGGGCTGTAATTTGGCGGCATGCGCTGCGAAACGCACTGATTCCTCCGATCACCGTTTCTGCGTTAGTACTCGTCGGATTCCTAGAGGGTTCGGTCGTAGTTGAAGCGGTGTTCGCATGGCCTGGAATTGGTCGAATGGCCGTTGAATCTATTCACAACAACGACTTCCCATTACTCACAGGAATCATTCTGATGTTCGCTGTGCTTTACGTAGTTGGCAGTTTTGTTGCAGATGTCGCTTATACGATTGTCGATCCAAGGATTAGGTACGACCAGTCATGACAGAGCAAACAGCACCTGACAGCACGTCGCAATCTGAACCGATCGACGAACACAGCCAATCGACGTTGATGGCTTCCCAAGTCATCGGCATTCAGGAACAAACATTCAGCCATAAGTTTTGGTACGTGTTACGGCGTTGGCCAATTCTTCCTATGCTTGTGCTATTCGTTATGGTGATCGCAGCGGTGTTCGCACCGCTCCTGTCGCCTACCGGTCCTCGCGACATCAATTTGCGTGGCCGTGCCGCCCCACCTGTGTGGCAAAGTGATTGGTACGAGGCGAATCCTAATAACGAGCAAACATATCTTCTTGGGGCCGATCACGTTGGACGAGATGTTCTGACTCGCATGCTGTACGGCGCACGGATATCCCTAATGGTCGCCGTGATTTCTCTATCGGTGGGAGTCGTTATCGGCTCAGCGGTGGGGCTGGTTGCTGGGTACTACGGTGGGTGGATCGACGAGTTCGCTATGAGAACGGTCGATGTGTGGAATGCTTTGCCGTTCTTGTTAATAGCTATTCTTGCGGCCGTTACGTTTGGTCAATCGGTAAGCATAGTTATGATCTTGCTCGCGCTCGTCGCATGGGCAGGAGGAGTTCGAAACGTGCGGGCTGAAGTGCTTACATTGAAGACCCGCGACTACATTTCTTTGGCTCGAATCGCGGGTGCATCTGACTTCCGGATAATCATGCGTCACATCCTGCCTGGTGTTGTTAATACGATCGTTGTTTTGGCGACTCTTAGAGTCGGTGGACTTATTCTTGCTGAAGCATCCCTTAGTTTCCTCGGGGCGGGAATTCCTGCTGCAACACCGACTTGGGGAAACATGATTTCTGAAGGTCGTGAGTGGCTCAGTACGGCTTGGTGGATCGCTGTGTTCCCGGGGTTCGCTATCTTGCTCGTCGTGATGAGTGTGAACTTCTTTGGCGACTGGCTCCGTGATCGTTGGGATCCGAAATTGCGTCAGCTCTAGGTAGAGGTTCCTTTGGTGAAGGCTTCTTCGGTAGTTGATTGCGTGGTCATCCCTCTCCGAGCGGGATATGGCTAGTGTGGTGTTGAAATCTGCACAGTCAACTCGCTCGCATGTTACTGGAGATGCTTGAAAACTCATGACCTATCCGAAATTCAGCGCGGCGTTCTTCGATCTCGATGGAACGTTAGTTGACACGGGGCCTCCACACCGGGCAGCCGAACTGGCGACGCTTCAAATATTTGGCGTAGACGCGCTCGCTGAAGATCATCCCGATACGTTTGGGCATGGAGTTATACCCGGTTCACGAATGGTTGCAGATCACTACGGTCTGAGCGATCCGGAAGCTCTTCTCGACGAGTATCTACGCCAGTGGAAGAGAATATATGCCGATGGAGTCGATATGCTTCCGGGGGTTGAATCTACTGTTCGAACCGTTGCGGCATCTGGCATCAAAGTGGGGTTAGTCACATCTGGTGAACGTCCTTATGCAGAAGTATTTATCAAGATGGCAGGGCTAGGCGACGTGTTCACAACGTCGGTCACGCTTGACGATGTATCGAATCTCAAACCTCATCCGTAGCCGTATTTGAAAGCGGCCGAGCTGGTGGGTGCTGAGCCTTCAGCATGCCTGATTTTCGAGGGCTCTATCGCAGGTTTCAAGGCGGCAAGAGCGGCAGGGATTATGTGTGTTGGCGTTGGAGATGTGGCGCTGTCGGCTGAAGAGGATGACGCGCCCGGTATGGCTATATCGTCGTTCGTTGGTTTCGATATCACGAACATCCGACCGCATTAGGGGAATCGGCTACCAGCGTTGCGAATGGCTTCGATGCCGATTTTCATGCCGTCGGGAAAGTTGAAGATGCCTGTACCGGAGATTAACGTGGTCGCTCCAGCGTCGATCGCTGCGCCAGCTGTATCGACTTTTATGCCGCCGTCGACAGCGATTTCTAGTTCATGTCCTGCGATTCGTGCCATGTTCTGAATCTCTGTGATTTTAGGCATCATTTCCGGCATGAACGACTGACCACCAAATCCGGGTTCAACCGTCATCACGAGCACTCGATCGATTAACGGAAGGCTTGCTTGGAGCACGGATGCCGGGGTGTCGGGCTTAAGCGAAACACCAGCTGACATACCAGCGACTCTGGCGTCGCCAAGCGAAGATTCGAGATCGTCACACGCTTCGACGTGCATTGTGAATATATCGCCACCGGCATCGGCAAACGCCTTGGCGTAGCGGGCGGGTTCCAGGACCATCATGTGAACGTCGATTGGCAGTTTTGTGAGCGGTCGAATTGCTTCGAGCACCGGAATGCCGATAGTGATGTTCGGTACGAAACTTCCGTCCATAACGTCGAAGTGAAGCTCATCGGCTCCGGCTTCTTCGACGGCCGCGATCGAATCGGCGAGATGCGCAAAATCGGCGGCCAGAAGCGAAGGAGATATTTTGATGTAAGGAGCCATTTACGTTCAATGAACCTTGCTTAATCGATCTAAAGGATGGATCGACGATAGAAAACGTGGCCAAACCACCCTGGCTAAGCCAGCCTGTCGGCTATTGCTTGGGGATGGTACGCCATGATCGTGTCGGCGCCAGCTTCGGCACTGGCCATCATATTGTCGAGATTTTCCATCACATCAGGACCCGACGCAATTACCTTCATATCACCATCGTGAGCTGCCTTCACGTCTGCGGCACTCATCAGGTATCGAACGTAAATCCAGGAAGCGTACGGGTCGGCTATCGCTCCGGGAAGCTCGGCGGCGGTGTTGGCGACCGAAGCGCATTGGAAGTCGGGGCTTCCGCCGTAGAAACGTCGCCGAACGTCGACCGACATGTGGATAAGCCCAATGCCGACCGTGCTGCCAAGAAGACCTCGTTCTGCGAGTCCATCGCAGATCTTCTTGATGCAGCCGGGGTCGAGCGTCTTCATCTCGATAATCAGAGTGGTTTCGGCAGTTCCAAACTCTTTGACCACGTCGAACGTTTCCATCAGAGTAGGGATTCGTTCGCCAGCGAATTCTTCGCCCCACCAGCTGCCCGCATCGAGCGCTTTTACCTCGGCCAGAGTCATCTGAGCGACTCGACCTTCACCGTCGGTCGTGCGATCTACAGTGTCGTCGTGCAGCACGATGAGTTCATCATCTTTGGTTCCTCGAACGTCGATCTCGATAGCCATTCCCTTTTCGAGAGCGGCTTTGAACGCGGTCAGAGTGTTCTCAGGGTAGGTCTCGTCGAGACCACGGTGGGCGATGATGATTGGTGTCACTTGGTGACTTTCTGGGGAGGACGTGCACCGGTTGAGCCGGGCAAGGCTGGAATTATTGTTTGAACGAGATTGTAAGCGCGTCGAGGCATCTAGTTCCGAGTAAAGGTGAACTCCCTATGGGATGTTCGGTCAATACAGGAGAGTTCGATCCACGCTGAAAAAGTGGGTCATTGACCCACTCCGGCGTCGGCGAGCAGTTGTTTTGCTTCTACGATTGCTTGGCGCACACGGTCGGGTGCTGTTCCGCCGGGTACATCACGTGCTGCAACTGCAGATTCGAGAGTGATTTCCATGACTCCCTCGTCGAATAGCGGTGAAGCCTTTTGGAAATCACTTAGTTCGAGTTCGCCGAATCCAACACCGTTGGCGATGCACTGCTTCGACAGATCAGACACGGCGATGTACGCCTCGCGGAACGGCACGCCCTTGCCTACGAGATAGTCGGCGATGTCGGTTGCGAGCACGAAGCTCTTCTCGGCTGCTTGGCGCATACGGTCGGTGTTGATGGTCATTCCTGCGACCATTCCAGCTGCTGCCTCGAGCGCGGTGATGACTGTGTCCGACGCATCGAACAGGCCTTGTTTGTCTTCCTGAAGATCACGGTTGTACGTGAGCGGAAGCCCTTTGATCGTAGTCAATAATCCCACCAGCGATCCGTACACACGACCCGTCTTACCGCGTATTAGTTCGGCGAAATCAGGGTTGCGCTTTTGCGGCATGATGCTGGAACCCGACGTGTATTCGTCGGACAGCTTGATGAATCCGAATTCGTCTGACGACCAGATAACCAATTCTTCAGCTAAGCGCGATAGATGAGCCATCGTTAAAGATGAAGCGGTTAGGAATTCGACGATGAAATCGCGGTCGGATACGGCGTCCATCGAGTTACGAGATATATCGCTGAAATTGAGCTGCTTTGCGACCCATTCGCGGTCGATCGGGTACGGCACGCCTGCCATTGCACCCGATCCGAGCGGCATTACATCTGCCGATTCGGCGGTTTGGGCAAAGCGGGTGGCGTCGCGGTCGAACATCTCGAAGTACGCCATCAGGTGATGGCCGAGAACGACCGGCTGACCGCGCTGCATGTGCGTGTAGCCGGGAACGATGGTGTCGACGTGCTGCTCGGCAAGATTTACGAGAGCCGATTGAAGTTGAACGGCGGCGTCGAAGGCGCGACCGCAAGCGAGCTGCGTCCAGAGACGAGTGTCGGTAGCGACCTGGTCGTTACGTGAGCGTGCTGTGTGCAGACGTCCTGCCGTATCGCCAATTAGTTCGTACAAGCGAGATTCCACGTTCATGTGGATGTCTTCGAGTTCTTCTTTCCACTCGAATTTGCCTGATTCGATCTCTTCGACGATTGCCGCTAGGCCCTCGACGATCTTTTCGACATCGTCGGATTCTATGATGCCCTGACGACCCAGCATGCGGGCGTGCGCGATCGATCCGGCGATGTCCTCACGGTAAAGGCGGCTGTCGTAGTGCACCGAAACCGTGAAATCGCTAGCAAGCTGAGAGCCGCGTGCAGCAGCAGCAGGGTTTTTGTTTTCGTTCGAGCCGTTGTTTTGGCTGGTCATTGAATCTGATCTTTGAACTGGCAATGCAGCACGAACAAATTCGTACTGCGTGCAACATTATCGCTGTTAGCGGGATATTTTAAGGAAGCAATCAGGTTTGCTGGCTCGCAAAACGCGACTAACCCACCCCATAGGCAAAATCCCGAACCCTAGAAAAAGTAGTCCGGCTACCGCTGTTCGGAATTGGTTTGCTTGCGGGATTGGGTTCGGGCTGAAAGCGAGTAGATGTCGATGAATCCGGTAGCTGCCTCGTGATCGAACGAATCGGTCGTCGAGTAAGTTGCCAGATCGAAATCGTACAGGCTGAACGGCGAACGTCGGCCGACAACGATGCAAGAGCCCTTGTGTAGACGCAGGCGAACGTCACCGGTCGAGTACTCGTGAGCGCTGTCCATGAACGCAGCGATGTTTGTGCGTAGCTCGGTGAACCATCGACCGTCGTAAACCATGTCGGAATAGATCGCAGAAAGATTATCTTTCACACGCTGTTGCTCACGAGACATCGTTGCCGTCTCAAGTGCCTTTATGGCTGTGTGCAAAACGACAGCTGCGGGAGTTTCGTAAACCTCGCGTGACTTGATGCCTACTAAGCGGTTCTCGACGTGGTCGATACGACCCACACCGTGCTCACCAGCCATGTCGTTCAAGATGGCGATTAGCTCGACACCAGACTTCGGCGTGCCGTCGATGGAAACGGGAACACCTTTTTCGAAGCCAACAACAACTTCGATTGGTTCATCGGGAGTATCGCTGATCTGCTTCGTCCAAGAGAAAGCGTCCTCAGGCGGAGCGAGCCAAATGTCTTCGAGGTCTTCGCCCTCAATTGCTTGACCCCATAAGTTGCGGTCGATCGAGTAGACGCGTTGGTCGGACCCGACTTCCCGAAGCTCGAGTCCAGCCTTTTGGGCGTAGAGCTTCTCTTCGTCACGGGTCATGCCCCATTCGCGGGCAGGTGCAACGATCTTGAGAGGCTCGCCGTGTGCGGAAAGAGTCATGATTCCAGAGTCGAAACGAACCTGGTCGTTTCCTTTTCCGGTGCAGCCGTGGGCAACAGCGGTCGCTCCGACTTCACGAGCAGCTTCAACAAGCTTCTTCGCCATTAGCGGACGTCCAAGTGCGGTTGAAAGGGCGTAGACGCCTTCGTACATGGCTCCGGCTTTTAGGCCAGGGAATACATATTCGTTTACGAACTCGTCTCGAACGTCCCAAACGAGAGATTGAATCGCACCTGCCTGAGCAGCCCGTTCCTTCACTCCAACGATTTCGGGTCCTGCGCCTAGATCGACCGTGAGGGTTACAACGTCCATGTTGTAATGCTCTTGGATCCAGACGGTTGAGATTGTTGAGTCCATGCCCCCGCTGTAAGCGAGGACGCACTTTTCCCTTGCCATGTTTACGTTCGAGTCCTTCGTGGTTGCGGCTGTTGTGCCGATTGAGGAATGCCGCTTCTCGATTGTTGCCTCATCATTATCGAAAAGGGCAACCTGACTATTCTCTCGCTAGAAGTGGGCGTTGTCGATTGTGATGACTAATTGATTTTGAATTGGAGGTCGTGTTGATCCATCCTGATAACACCAATGTGCCTACTGTCATTCTGAACTCGATTCAGAATCACGTTCAAATCCCGACTTCTGTCGATGCCAAAAAAATCGTTCACCTACTACGTGTACATCCTCTCGAATGCTGACAAAACGATGTACACCGGCATTACCGGCGACTTGTTCCGTAGACTTTGGCAACATCGAGCGAAAGCAGGAACTAAATTCGCCGCTAGGCACGGTCTATCCAAACTAGTTTGGTTCGAGGAGACTGATGATGTGGCAGCAACGATCGCACGAGAGAAGCAGATCAAAAACTGGCGTCGTAAGTGGAAGTTAGAGCTAGCTGACAGCTAGTGAGCGGTGACTAGGCTTCGACTTGGGCGGGCATCCATTTTTCGGCCCAGTTTTGAAGGGCTGCAAATACGGGTGCTAGCTCGCGTGCCATCTGGGTGGCGGCGTATTCAACTAAGACAGGTCGCTGCGCTGCATCGACTTTTCGTTCGACCATGCCGATCTCTTCGAGTTCGACGAGTCGTTGGGAGAGCATGCGATCGCTGATGCCGTCTACTGCCGTGCTGATTTTTGAGAATCGAGCAGGTTGATCGAGCAGTATGGTGAGGATCAGGCCCGTCCAGCGTTTGGCGAGCAGCTCCATTGCCGCTTGGTAGTGCTGGCACATGGGGGCCGATGCCGTGTGATCTTGTTTTTTCGGATTCGCTTGTGTCACGTACTCAACCCTACACCAAAATTACGCCGTAAAGAAGTAACTAACATTTTGTAAGTAGTACCGACGTGACTACATGGTCTTCGGGGAAACTATAAATAATAGAGTTGCTAATATTTAGTAAGTAGATATTATTGCTATAGCGACTCCGCAGTTTGGATTAAAGAAAAACATGCAATGACTGACCCGAAATTGAAAATACTAAGGATCTCCGGATCCGTGCGAAAAGACTCTGTGAATAGCGCTCTTTTGAAAATTGCGAGAAAGATATCGACCGACAAATTCGATTTCGACAGTCACGAAGATTTGGCTGATTTGCCGATATTCAATCAAGATATCGAAGGCGAAAACATTCCGGATGCTGTGTTCGAGCTTGGTAAGGCAGTTCATGAAGCCGACGCAGTGTTGATTTCAACGCCCGAGTACAACGGTTCGATTCCCGGTGGACTCAAAAACCTTCTCGATTGGGGATCACGTCCGTATGGGCAGGGTGCGTTCAACGGCAAGGTGGTTGCTGTGATTGGGGCAAGTCATAGTCAGTACGGCGCTTCTCGAGCTGTTGAGATGACTTCCAATATTCTGGAAGCAATGAGCGCACATGTGATCAACCGAAAATTGACCCTTGGCAACGCTCCTGAGCGAGTCAGTAGCGACGGAGAGATTGTCGATGAGATGATTTCAAGGTCGCTGTCTGATGTCTTGGATGGAAAGACTTCTGTAGAGAGTTTGACTCCGGTCTCTCGATAATTCACTTTGCGACAAAATGAAAAATCTCCTGCCGATTCGTTCGACAGGAGATTTTTTATTTCGACCAAATCTAGCGACTAGGCGCTAGTAACTGACAGAACCTTGTCCAAAATCGCTACTGCTTCGTCGATTTCGTCTCGGGTTACGTTTAGAGGTGGCATGAAGCGAATCATGTTGGGTCGAACTGCGTTGATGAGCAGACCCTCTGGCAATGCAGCAGTTACCGTTGCACCTGCAATATCGATATTCATCTGGAGTGCGATCAGTAAGCCCATTCCACGAACTTCAGTGATGAAATCGTACTTCTCAGCGAGACCGTTTAGCTTGCCTTGGAAGTAAGCACCGGTCTCGTTGGCGAGTTCTGGGATGTTCTCATCAACGATAACTTTGGCTGCTGCAGCACCTGCGGCAGTCGTCAGAGCGTTTCCGCCAAACGTCGATCCGTGGTCACCCGGCTCAAGAACTGAGCAGAATTCCTTTGTGAGGAATGCGCCAAGAGGAGCACCTGAACCGAGAGCCTTTGCCAGCGTCATTACATCAGGTTCAACACCCGGGAACTGCTGGTATCCGAACAGGGTTCCGATTCGACCCATTCCGGTTTGAACTTCGTCGAGCATGAACAGAATGTTCTTCTCGTGGCAAAAGTCCATAACGTCCTTCAGGTAGTTCTCGGAAGGGATGTTTACTCCGCCCTCACCTTGAATCGGCTCAAGCATTACTGCACATGTTCGCCCTTCAACGTAGGCGTCTTTGATCGCCTGAACATCGTTGTAGGCCACGTTTACAAATCCCGGCATTAGCGGCGTCCATTTTTCCTGATATGCAGGCTGACCGGTTGCTGCCATCATCGCCTGAGTTCGACCGTGGAACGAATTGAACGTTGTGATGATCTCGTATGCGCCGTCGAGTTTGGTCTTGCCCCATTTGCGAGCGACTTTGCAGGCGCCTTCGTTTGCTTCTGCTCCGGAGTTACAGAAGAAAACGCGATCAACGTCGGAGTTGTCGATGAGGATCTTTGCGAGCGGCAGCTGCGGCGTTGTGTAGAACAGGTTCGACATCTGCAGGATTTTTCCTGCTTGGTCACGAATGGCTTCTGTAACGGCAGGATGGTTGTGTCCGATGTTTAGGACTGCCCAGCCGGCGGTGAAATCGAGATAGCTCTTGCCATCATTGTCGAACACTCGGGTGCCTTCGCCTCGAACTAGGACAGGTGGCATTCGGTTCACCACTTGCATGTAGTATTTGGCTTCGAGGGCTTTATAGTCATCCGAGGTAGTCATTGTTCTTCTCTTTTTTATCTATCTCGCGAGTTGACGCTCGGAATGACTCTCCCGAACGTTCGCAAGTACGAAGACTGTCGCCTAATAGTGGCGAGCACTGCGAATCACAAACAGCGATTTACAGAACGAGAACTATATCGCAGGGGGTGGGCAAGCGGGGTTTTGTCACCTGTAATTGCCGCGTTGCCTCAGGGTAGGCTTATAGTTGTGATGATTTTTACGCCTAATCCCGGTCTTTTCGACCTGGTTTCCAGCCTCGTGCAGCTGCTCGTCCGAAGAGGATGAACGCCAGTGCGACGGTTGCTGCCATTGCTGGCCATTCAGCGCCTAGCGGCCAATCTGAATCAATCAGTGCTGCGGCGATTAAGATTATTACTAAGCCGGTGAGTGCTCCGTGACCGCTGCTTTTTATTTTTGCGATTACGAGCATTCCTAACGTCACACCGATTAACCCAGGCAGCGGCAGTAGTGCGATGGCTACTCCTGCTCCGCTTGCGAGTCCTGCTCCACCTCGGAACCGATTGAATACTGGATACCAGTGACCAAGCACTGCGGCGAAACCGCCGACAAACCAAAAATCTTCCGACACGCCTAGTGCCCAGGCGGCGAGAACGGGAAGCGCACCTTTGAGACCGTCGGCGAAGAACACGGCGGCGCCAATTCTTCTATCGACTTTGCGAAATACGTTTGCAGCACCGGGGTTACCGGTTCCGGTTTCGAAAAGGTCAATCCCTGCCCGCATCGTGAAGAGCTTGGCAAACGGAATCGATCCGAGCAAATAGCCGAATATCAGCATCGCGACGACGAGACCGGCTGTGTCCATGGCTAAGATTCCTGAGTTCTGATCTGGTGCTGACGACTAGAACTGTCTATTAGATAATGCGAGTTCCGATATCCTCGCCACGTGCACAGGCTAGCAGTGCCCCGGCGAGTCGACCGTCGATAATGTGACCGGATCCGACGACTGAAACAGCGTCGGCGCATGCCTCTATCTTGGGAATCATGCCTCCGGCTGCGATTCCACCAGCGATCAAGTCTCTTGCCTGCCCGCGAGTCATCCTCGGGATAAGCCTTCTGCGGGCGTCGAGAACGCCTTCAACATCGGTTTGGAAAACCAACTGGTCGGCACAGACTGCTTTTGCAATATGACCCGCTGAAGTATCGGCATTTACGTTCAATATTCGGTCTTCACCCGATCCCGCAGGGAATAAATGGAGCGCGGTGGGAGCAATCACAGGGATGCTTCCCGAGTTGAGAATCGTTTCGATGGGTTTGGCGTTGGCTTTTACGATTTTGCCTACGTAGCCAAGATCGGGATCAAGCACTTCGGCCTGAAGGAGTCCGCCCGATACGCCGGATATTCCAGTCGCATCGGCGCCGTTCGCCTGGAATTCGGCAACGAGCTGGGAATTGACGAGTCCGGCTAGAACTGCGATCGCCACGTCGAGCGTCGCTTCGTCGGTGCGTCTTAGACCGCGAATGAACTCAGGATGTATGCCCAGTTTGCCTACCCAGTCGCTAATGACCTTGCCGCCTCCGTGAACAACGACGGGGCGTGCGCCCTGCTTCCACAGATCAATAATATCCGGAACAGTGCTATCGCCCTCGCCAAGAGTGCTGCCACCGATTTTGATCACGATCGTCTTACCCGACAGATCGCGTTTGTTGGAAGTGGTCATGATGACACCACTTTTGAAAAGCAATTCAAGGAACTGCTTGATAACGAATGTGCGGGGTTAATGAGCAATAGCTCTCCCCTATGAGGTTGGCCTGCGCCTGTCACAACGATGTCCCTTTGATGACGGTTACGTCGTGTAAGCCGAGTTGAAGACCACGTACTCTTCGGTGAGGTCACATCCCCACGCAACGCCCGTTCCGTCGCCAACGTTGAGATCGACTCGAAGTCGCACCTCGTCGCCAGCGAGCGCACTCACGACGCTCTGGACGTTGTAAGCGATTGCTTTGCCTGCGTGGACAATCTGAATATCGTTCACGAAGCAGTCGATTTTCGATTCATCGAGTGGAATCTGCGCCTTGCCGACCGCCATGAAAATTCGACCCCAGTTTGGGTCACGTCCGTAAACGGCGGTTTTGACGAGCATTGATGCCGCACATGAGCGAGAAGCCGCCAGGGCGTCGTCGACCGAATGCGCACCATTGACGGTTACTTCGATCAGCTTGGTTGCACCTTCGCCGTCGCGTGCGATTTCGATTGCGAGGTACTGCGTTACTTGACGAACGGCTTCGGCAAATGCCTCTGAGGCATCGTTTCCACCGGAGATTACTGATCCACCGGCTGCGCCGTTCGCCATGAGTAGCACGGTGTCGTTCGTGCTCTGGTCGCCATCAACATCGATCTGGTTAAACGATAGTTTTACTGATTCCGAGAGTGTTTCCTGCAAGAATGCAGCGTCTACATCGGCATCGGTTGTAACGTACGCCAGCATGGTGGCCATGTTCGGGTGAATCATTCCCGAACCCTTCGAAACTCCGCCAACGGTGTGAGTCACGCCATCGACATCGAACGAAACTGCGATTTCCTTGGTGCGTTTGTCGGTTGTGAGAATCGCTTTGGCGAATTCTCCGCCGCCGTCTGCGCTGACTTCGATCTGCGGGATGAATTCGCGCATAAGAGCCATCGGAATTTCGACGCCGATTACTCCGGTTGAACTCACCAGCGTCTGTTCGCTGGTGACACCCAGATGAGCAGCTGTGATATCGGTCATCTCTTTAGCGTCGATCAAGCCCTGATCGCCGACGGCGGTGTTGGCACAGCCACTGTTTACTACAACGGCGTGAATCTTCTTGTCGGTGCCTACACGCTCTCTATCAAGAGTGACGGTAGGCGAGAGAATGCTGTTCTGCGAGAACGTTCCGGCGATTGCACAGGCTCGTTCAGAGTAGAGCAGTCCGATGTCTTTTTTATCGGCACCGGGGGTTTTGATTCCAGCGAATATTCCGCCAGCAGAGAAGCCTTTAGGCGACGTAACTGTGCCGTTTGGGACTGATGCGATAGAGAGTGTCATAGCGATTATTGAAGTGATTCGTAAGGTTCGCTGCAAGTGAACACAGCACTTGACTGTGGTCACAAACTAGCAAATGCCTATGTTTGTACGAGTGAAATTAGAGAACACATTGGATTTAGTACGGCACTCGTTCGTCTTGTCAGATCGAAATCGATGACAGTCGATTATGTCGATCAAACAATCGAACTTTGGCAGTTCAAATCAAATAGGGAGTATACAGCAGAGAGTCGGGCGATTTCAGCAGAAATTAGGCTGCGGATTCGACGTCAGAGACTTCGTTCATTACCAATCGAGTTCTCTCTCGACGAGCTCGATAACGATCTAGCAGAAGTAAACCTGATCCAATTCGGTTCTGGAACCCTCGAGGGCGAAGCCGGTATCCCCATCGACTTCGAGGGAAACGAGGTCGATATGAGCCTTATATATTCGATTATAAGGTAAAGACATGGATCCGTACGCTCAGTAGTAGCAGTGCGAGACGTGTGAACTTTTTGCACCTCGGTTGCATCTAAGAATTT
>JAQCHZ010000006.1 GCA_027618835.1 Chloroflexota bacterium
CCTTACGTTTGAGCCAAACTGAAAAGCTGTCGACAAAAGCACACATTTTGGATCACTATGCCCGCAATGACATATCGAAACGTGGTGAACTATCGCCTATTGATACCGAACCCCGCCAACAACGACCACTCTGTCATTGCGAGGAGGTAGTGGCAATCATCGAACCAAGCAGCGCTATGTGCGAATCGGCCAACTACCACCGCACCTACACACCCCCCCATCCGAAGATATATCCATTCCGTTAGCGTGGAGTTTACCCCGATGAAGGTCGGGGGTCGAGATGATGATGGCGGCGGTGGTTAGGCGAGGGCATCGCATATATTCTTATCAAATCTAACTTCCGGGGCGAATACGCCCTTAACGACAACACCCCACTCAGGAACACCCATTGCCAACGCCCGAGCCAATCAACGTCCCACGCGCCTCGATCGAGGAAATATACAAACTCGCCCGTGAGTCGTACCCAAACGAATGCTGTGGCTGGCTGACAGGTAATAAAGATTCAAATGAGGCACCCGGTGTTCGATCTGCCGTCAACGCCTACGAGCCAGATACTCACCCAACGGCGAAAGACAGATCGGCTCAAACGGCGTTCGTAATTTCAGATGGCGACTTGCTTGCCCTGAGCAGGACGCTAGACGACGATATTCGACCCCGGATCATCTACCACTCGCACCCGAACGGACGCGCCTACTTCTCGGAAACCGATAAGGCGAATGCCGCCGACCCCTGGGGCGATGGACCGGCGTACCCAGTTCATCAGATCGTTGTCGGTATCGATGGAGATCGTGTCCAAGAAGCTCGGCAGTTTGCTTGGGATGACGAAGCGGAAGACTTCGTCGAAATCGCCGAATACGAAGGCCTCGATATTTAACTATCGCTCGGTAATCACGCCGCCGTTTACGTTGATCGACTGACCGGTAATGTACGCCGCCCTTTGGCTACACAAGAATCCGATTAGTTCGCCAACTTCTTCGCCGGTACCTGCGCGCCTCATCGGAATCTCAGCGAGTCGAGCGTCCCAGCGGTCAGTTCGCCCCATCGGATCAAGCCGGGAAGTTTCAATAAGACCGGGGCACACGCTGTTCACAGTGATATTGTGATCGCCGATTTCCTTAGACAACGCCTGCGTAAAGCCATCGACGGCAAAGTTGGCAGCGTTGTAAGCACTCGTATTCGCTCGACCGCTCTTGCCCATTGTCGATGACAAATTCACGATGCGACCGCCTTCGCCCTGTCTGACCATCTGCGTAGCGGCCGCTTTGCAGGCGTAGAACGTTCCCATCAGCTTTACATCGACTATCGATTTGAAAACGTCGGTCTGCATATCCATCACCGAAACACGATCGTTTCCGTACGGGGCAGCGGCATTATTCACCATGATGTCGAGTCGACCAAATTCAGTAACAGTAGCGTCGATCATTTTCTGAACATCTTCCTGATCGGCGACGTTCGAGACGAGTGGCAGTGCACGCACGCCAAACGCCTCGATTTGTTCAGCAGTTGAATGAATATCTCGCCAGCCAGCGTCTTTTTCATCCTGTGGATACGAAGCAGGATCTCGACCTGTTCCAGTAACTACAACATGTGCACCCATCCTTGCGAGAACAGTGGCGGTGCCTCTCCCGATACCGCGCATACGCCCAGCACCAGTGACGATCGCAACTTTGCCTTTTAGCTCAGAACCGGTCTGCTCGGTCATTCAACTGTCCTTCGCACTTCGATGATGAAGAATTCAGCACATTTTGCATGAATGAATGCGCAAATGTGTGATCGACGAGCGAATAACTGATCGAGAACTGATACTAGCGTTCAGGTCGTTCGACCAAAGTGGCCTGTAACGAAACCAAGAATTGGGCGTCTCTAACGACGGTGATTTTGATGACGCTACCGGTCGGGTGCTCTCGTAGAAAATCGGTCAGATCTTGCCCGCTAGTAATTTCGGTTGTATCGAGCTGCACAATGATGTCGTCGGGTTCAATTCCCGCTTCAGCGGCCGGCGACCCCGGCTCAATCACAGTCACGCCGAATCCTTCACCAACCGGCAACCTCAGCGCACGAGCCAGAGCTCTGGTCACATCCACGCCGCCGACTCCGAGGAATCCGGGAGTCAGAACTGGTCCCTGAGCGATCAGGCTATAGGCGGCGGTTTTTACGGCGTTGATGTTGATCGCAAATCCGATCCGGTCACCAATATTGATTTTCGCAGTATTGATTCCTACAACTTCTCCAAACATATTTACGAGCGGACCACCCGAGTTGCCTTCATTGATCGCCGCGTCGGTTTGAACTAGGCCAGTAAGGTCGCCACCTACCTCACCAACGATAGTCCGATCGAGAGCGCTCACAACGCCCTTGCTTACCGTTGGGCCCCCACGTAGACCCAGAGCATGTCCGATAGCAACAACATCTTCACCGATTCTAAGAGCGTCCGAATCACCAAATATCGCTGACTTGAGTCCGGTCTGCCGTGTGACCTTGATGATCGCCAAATCGATCTGTGGATCACGCCTGAACAACTCACCTTCGGCAATTGATCCGTCTTCGAAACCGACCGTTATCGCAATAGCGCCTTCGACCACATGCCAGTTGGTAAGAATTAGACCGTCTTCATCGAGAATCACGCCAGTGCCGACACCCTGACCACGATCCAAACTAACGGCGATCTGAACTACTGAAGGAGTCAGAATTTCAACTAACTCAGGAGTCGACAACGGCTGTTGCTCGGGCGTTCTAGAAACAGGCGTCGGTGTGAATACGGGAGTCGAGTCAGGCGCAGAATACGTACTCTCAGCAAGTGCTGTGGCCTTGGCCTGCTCAGCGGAAATATCGTTGTCAGTTGAACTTGAACAAGCAGACACAAACACCGCAAGCGCGATCACTAGCGACGCAAATTTCAATAGTTTTGGAAGACGCATAAGAGTCAAGGTAATGGTATTGTCCGGGTCGAGTAGAACATGTTCCGTTTTGCCAGCGTATCAAGCGATAACGCCAATCGTCAGTGAAAATTCGGTTCACATGCATGAGTGAATCAGTTCGTTTCACATAACGATTTGCCAAAATCACTGCTATTGCATCGACAATCGGGAATAATTCGAGAACAAATCTGAGCCTTTTAAGACTTATAAGAACACGTGCCAACTACGATCAATGGATGATCGTCGGATTAATGCTCGGTGCACTATTCGCTTCCGCAACGGCATCGGGCATCCCCCAATACGGTCGGTCGTTAGAAATTATTTCGATGCGGGCAGCTGTCGAAGATATTGACGACGTGAATACGAACGTCCACATCAATAGTTCGTGGATTCCTCTTACCGCAGAAGATCTCCAGGTTGCCGATGCAGCAATATTTTCGGCCGTCGACAAACACCTAGGCAACCTGATTCTGTCATCGACACGGCTTACAAAAACTCGTGAGCATTGGTGGGGCTGGCTCGGTCAACCGATGCGCAAAGACGGGCTCGCCTCGCAGAGCGCATTTCAGTTTATTGAGCACATCGACGACCATGTGACCTACGTCGAAGGCATACCACCAACCGATGCCATATCGATTATCGATGGCGAACCAGCAATCGAAGTCGCTGTGTTCGCCGATCGAGCGAAACTGCTGCAGCTGTCGATAGGCGACGTAATCAACTCCCAACCAATCGATACAGGTGTTGGTCTCGTGAGAGCCGTGATAACCGGAACGTTCGAACAGACTGATCCCCTAGAAGTGTTCTGGCTCGAACTCGGCGAGGCATATCTGGCTCCCGCCATCGAAGGGCGCGAGCAGCCGCTCATCATGCTCCCGACAAGCAACTCGATGTTCACTGTCGTGGCAAATGCAAATGCGGGCTTGCCAGCAAACTACGACTGGTTCCTCTATACCGATCAATCGCTGCTCGCCGAAAAGTCCGTTGATGACCTGCAATCTAGCTTCGACAATCTGCAACTCCAACTCGACGAGTCGATTGCACGACCTTTCATCATCACAAAGTTGATTCCTCGACTCGAAACGATGAAGAGACGAGCGCTTTTCGGCAGCATACCGCTGCTTTTGATGGCGCTGCTGCTGCTTGCTTGTGTCGCTTTTTATCTAACGATGGCGGCCGGGTTGTTGGGGCGACGTCGAGTGTCGGGCTACATGATGTTGCGAAGTCGTGGGTTTAATTTGAAGCAACAGCTAGGGATTCACGTTCTCGAAGCAGCAATCGCTTCGGTTCCAGCCGCCTTGATCGCCCCATTTATTTCGTTGCTACTGATTCGATTGGTTGGCTACCTTCCGACTTACAGCGCGGTTACTGGTGGAAGTGGCATGCCTGTCGAGCTATCACCGTCGGCATGGCTGTGGTCGTTCGGAGCAGCAACTGGCACGGTAGCAATAGTCACTGCAGCTTCGTCTTTTTGGGATCGATCAACGCTCGCAGCGAGTCGATCAAGCGACGCTCGTCCTGTCGACGCCCCGTGGTTTCAGCGATTATACGTCGATGCACTATTGGTCGCACTCAGTGGCATCGTATGGTGGGAAGTAAGCAGCCGCACTAGCGTCCTCAGTTCGCAGCGTGAAGGCGAACTGGCTCCCGATCTAAGCCTGCTCGCCGCTCCAGCTCTAATCGTGGTGGCAAGTTCTTTGGTAGCGCTCAGACTATTCCCGATCGTCACAAACGTATTTGCCGGTATCGGACTTAGATCTAACTCGACAGCTATCGGATTAGGACTCGCCAGCGTGGCGAGACGACCGTTCTTTCACGGCTGGCCAATGTTGGCATTCGCACTATCTATCAGCACAGCAATAATCGCCGGTTCAGTCGTTTCCACTCTCGAACGATCTACCAACGAGCAAGTGTTATATGACACCGGTGCCGACATCCATGTCACAACCTCAGGATCGACAGGTCAGGTCGGTAGAGATCAGCTAATAGAAGTTCGCGAACTCGGTGCCATCAATGTTGCTACACCTGCGCTTAGAACCAAATCAACAGTCGGCACCACTTCTACTGGTTCACTATTTACCCTTCTCGCAATCGACCCGATCGACTTTCAGCAAGTCGCCTGGTTCCGAGATGATTTCTCCGATTCGGAAACCGGCATTCACCAACTGGTCGATCGTTTGGCAGTTCGAGTAACGCCCGAGCCTATTTTCCTTCCACCCGATACTGCAGAGATTTCCATCTGGGCTAAGAGCGATCCTGTCACTCCTAATCACGAGCTCTGGATAGTGCTTCGAGACGGAATTCGTGAGACGCATACCATCAACATGGGAACGTTTGAGGATGGATGGTTTAAAACTTCTGCACGGATATCGAATTTCCCTCAACCGGTCGAAATTACGTCGATTCAAACCTTCCTCAAAGTAGGACCCGACAGCGCTCCACCTACGAACGTGCTGCTCGACGATCTTTCTGCGACCACATCATCAGGTGAGCAACATCTCGTCATCGATTTCGATGTACCTGAACTTTGGACAGGCCTTCCTACCGCCGAAGCTGAAGATGCTGGGTTCACTATTACTCCCGAACCAGAAGGCATTTCAGGCGAAATCGGAGGAGATGCTGGCACCGGAATAGGCAATATTTCACTCGGTAGAGGATCGAACCAAGGCATTCGAGGTATCTATCGCAGAGCTGTCGGCCGCCCAATTCCCATGATCGCCAGCGAATTGTTCATGGATCAAACCGGGGTCGGAGTAAGACGCCCTTTCATAATCGATATCATGGGGGGGTTGGTACCCGTCGAGGTTATCGAAACGATCAAATACTTCCCTACGCTTGACCCTGAGCGAGCGCCGTTTGCGGTGGTAGATATCGATGCCGTGATCGACTTCATCGAACTGCGAGGTCTTCGAAACGTGACACCTAACGAGTTGTTTGCAAGTTTGAACGAAACTGATCTTTCAACCGCCGAAATCGCTGAAGAGGTTCGGGACGTATTCCGGCTTGCCAAAATCGATTCAAGAACAGAACAGATCGATAGTACGTTCGTCGACCCAATTGCAGTTGCAGGGTGGCGAGGTATCAGTGTCGTTGCCACAATCGTCGCCGGGCTCATAGTGCTCATGGCATATGCGGTGTTCCTAGCAGCGTACTCGCTAAGAACAAAGGGCGATTCAGCATTGATTCTCGCCCTAGGAGCAAGCACACGTGATTTTTGGCTGAGCACAATTTCTGAACTTCTTCCGGCAATTATCACGGGAACACTGGTTGGAATCGGCACTGGGTTCGCCGTTAGCTCGCTCATGGTCGGATCAATGGCTCACACCGGAAGCGGAGACCACCTTCTTCCACCGTTTATTTTGCAGACCAACTGGATGCTTCCTCTGGTTACAATTGCGGCGATATTTGTAATTGTCATTGCCGGAGTGATTAACTCAGTCCGGTCTTTCCGTGAGATAGAAATTGCCCAGATGGCTCGCGAAGGCTTCTCGGCAACCTCAACATGATCGGTAACTCGTTCCAACTCATAATCAAGCGAACGCTTGCCCACTGGCGGCTGCTATCTGCAGTCGTAATTGGCGTCGTGCTCGCGTCCACGATCATGGCGAGTTCGGTGATTTTCTTCGATGCGTTGCGAGACGTCGCACTGCAACGCGCACTTTCAACTCATGAACAATCCGATATCGACGTTCTGGTTGAGGCTGGTCAGGTTCCGACCAATAGAGAAACTCATTCAACAATAATCGATGCGATGAACGGCACAATCGTCAAGCGATTCGAGCCGTTTCTCAACGAACGCGAGTTTGCACTCAAAACGTGGACATTCTTCGCAGATTTGCCCCCGGCAATGGTTCGGCCCGCCGATTGTCCATGTAGATCATCAATAGGATTCGGCAATAGCGATGAACTGATCGAATGTGACTGTCGACGCGTCACAATGATGACGATTCCTGAAGCAGACAATCGACTCAACATCGTCGAAGGACGTATGTCTCTCCCGGCTGTTGATCCGGCTACCGACGATTCGTATCAAATCGAAGGTGTACTCGACGTCACATCTGCGCAACAGATGGACATCAAAGTTGGCGATGTCTATCCAGTACGACCTCACTGGGAGGATGTACATGATCGGGTCAGCATTCTCGTAACGGGTCTATATGAACGAAACGAGCCTGAATTAGATCACTGGCGAATTCAGAACGAGGCGTTCGGCTCTCGAACCAACACACTCCAATTCGCACGATTCGTTGTTCCCGAAACGACCATCCTCGATGGTCTCGGTCCCTATTTCCCAAACATGGGTACCGACTACGCTTGGTGGCTAGATGTCGATCCTGAGCGGATTACAGCTTCAGAAACTGAATCCATCAGGAACACAATCAACGCCACTGAACGCGAACTCAAGGCAATCGTCGATGGCTTCCTCCTCAGATCTGACCTACCTCAAGTACTGAGTGCGTTTGAGACCGACCTGTTCTTCAACAGGTTGCCAATGTTTATCGTCCTCATCCTCATCGTCCTCGTCGTGCTCTACTACGTCGTTACCCTCGCATCACTATTAGTCGACGCACAACGAAGCGAAATCGGGCTACTGCGCACACGTGGCTCAACTTCACGACAGATTCTCGCTGTGTTCATTATCGAAGCTAGCTTTCTGGCGACAATCGCAGCGGTTTCAGGACCGTTCCTCGCGGTATTGGGTGTTGGACTGATCGGAACACTTCCGATCTACGGCGATCTGAACAACGGAGACGCTCTTCCTGTTCGATTGACGTTAGGAGCGTTCCGAATGGCGTTCTTTGGCGGCCTATTAGGCTTATTGGCGTTGTTCATACCGGCTCTCAGGGCTACACGACTCGGACTTATGGCGAGTCGTGTCATTCGCGCTCGACCGGCACGACTCGCTGTTGTGCAACGTTACTACCTAGATCTGGGATTCCTTGGACTGGTGATGTTCCTCTTCTGGCAACTCACGAAACAGGGATCGTTCGTAGCGGTGAGCATATTTGGCGAAACAACGGTCAACCAACTCATACTCGGAGTTCCAGCGATATTCCTCGTGGCGGCAGGTCTTGTTCTTCTAAGAATCTTCCCCGTTGGAATGGACTTAACGGGGAGGGTGCTTTCTCGTAGGCCTATGTCGACTTTCACTCCACCTGCTTTGATCCTGGGAATCTGGCAATTGGCCCGCAATCCTGCGCACCACTCTCGACTCTCACTGTTGTTGATCCTCACAGCGGCTCTTGGTGTTTTCGCCGCCAGCTTCGGAGCTACCCTCAAACAAAGTGCAATAGACCAGGCGTACTACCGAACCGGTGCCGACGTAAAAATCACGTCTGTAAACATTCGTTCGGGCGGAATTTCACTCTCCATCGTCGAAGAACTGAGCGAACTCGAAGATGTCGAGGCGGTTTCACCTATATATCGCGAAACGGCAACTATTAACGCGGGTGTGACAGTTGAAGGCTTCCAACTGATCGGCGTTGATCTCGAAACAATCGAAGATGTCGGTTGGTTTAGAGACGACTTCGGGCTAATGCCGTTCGATTCCAAAGTAGCTGTTCTAGATGTTGGTGGTGCCGCTGGAATTGAACTGCCCACAGAGGGCAAATGGCTAACAGCCAACGTGTTGCCGCTCGTTCGGCAGCCATCGACATTCATGGTCGCTCGGCTATCCGATGCGAACGGACAGTTCTTCTCAATTCCACTTGGATCAATGGTTCCGCTTGCATCCGATCAGCTTCGATTCAACTGCCCGATACCAGTTGATGGCGAATCACCTGAGTGGTGTCGAATCGGATCGAGCATCCAAGCCGCACCATTTCGTGGTGTTCCAGGCTTACTCCCAAGAGCACCGATGAGATTGCACTCAATCGGTGTAGTCAACTACGAAGGCGGACTAGGCCCCGCCGCACTCGATATCGACGATATTGCGGTTTTGAATGCCAACGGCACTGAACTAATCATCATCGAAACGTTTGATTCGGTGAACAACTGGCGAACGATGGCACCGACCCGCGAGGCACTTGGTGACAGCGTTGTACCGGCATCCACACCCGATGGAACTCCGATCGACGGTGTTGCCCGCCTGCGGTGGACATCGGCAGGACCCAATGAGTACCGAGGACTCGCTCATGGATCGGAACTAGAAGTTGTGCCAGCGGTTGCTAGCACCTCGTTTATCGAGCGGTTCGGTGGGGAAGATGGCGAGATTTTCCAGATATCTCTCGACGGCGTACCGGTAAACATATCCATTCGAGATATTGTCGAATACTTCCCGACTCTCTCACTCGACGAAGAGCCGTTTCTTCTCACAGATTATGAAGCTGTACACGAGCGGTTAAATATCACTCGAACTGTCGGAAATATCCAACCAACGGAGTTCTGGGTTTCGACTGTGCAAGGATCAGAATTGCTTGTAGCCGAAGAAGGCATTTTGGAATCGGTAGTGGCTGGTGATAGAGCAGTCCCAGCTATCACGCAGGCACTTTCTAGGCTAAGAACCCGACCTGGATCAAATATTACCGACCGCAGCCTCGAACTCTCTGCCGTGGCTTTCGACCCGTTGGTTTCCGCCGGTTGGCGAGCGCTATTGGGAATCGCATTTTTCACTGTTCTAGTGGTCAGTGCTGTCGGATTTCTTGTTCACGCCAAAGTATCATTCGATGGTCGCCGAGCTGAACTCGCACTGTTGCGAACCATCGGTCTATCGATGAAGCAAATGCTATTTTTGGTGGTTCTCGAACAGGTCATGGTCATCGGAACCGCCATTACGTTGGGCATATTCATGGGCGCCCGAATGGGTTCGACCATCATGCCGTACCTCGCCAGTTCAGGCGAAAATGCCGTGGTTGTGCCGCCGATGGCAGTTCAAATAGACTGGTTCGGCTTCGGAATCACGTTCGGGCTATTAGGCGTAGTATTCCTCGTGGTAATTGGCCTTATTCTTATTTCGGTATACCGAATGTCGATACACCGAATCATGAGGATGGGCGAAAGTTGATCAACAACTCGTCAAATAGAGGTGACGCTAAGTGACAACATCGAACTCTACTTACATTGAGTGCAGCGGACTGTTCAAAATCTACAAAGCCGCCGACTTAGAAGTCGTTGCGCTGCGCGGACTCGAACTCAACGTAGCCCGTGGCGAAATAATCGCCATCGTGGGCGCTTCAGGTAGTGGAAAATCGACATTGCTGAACATTCTTGCGGGTTACGACGCTCCGTCAGCAGGAACAATTCGAGTTGGCGATTTCGATTTACTTCAGATGACCAACAAAGAGGTCGTCCAATACCGACGACACGAGGTCGGGTTTATCTGGCAGGAAACCTCTAGAAACCTGTTCCCTTATCTCACAGCTCTCGAAAATGTAGAGCTACCAATGGTCATCTCCGGAGCGCCAGGGCCTGACCGTAGGAAACGTGCACAAGAACTATTGGATGTCGTTGGCCTAGGCGATCGAGCCGGTCACAAACCCGGGCAGCTTTCCGGTGGTGAGCAACAGCGTGTTGCTATTGCAGTTGGACTATCGAACGAGCCTCCTCTATTGCTCGCTGACGAGCCAACTGGCGAGCTAGACGACCAAACGGGCACCGAAGTTCTCGAACTGCTCAACAAGGTCAACCAGGAGATCGGAACGACTATCGTTATCGTTACTCACGATCCCGCTATCGCAACAAGTGTGGAGCGAGCTGTGGCGATCAAAGATGGCAAGACGAGCACTGAAACCATTCGAAAAGTTTCGTTCGAACGAAAACTCGGTGGAGATGCATCGGGTACTGAAGAATTCTTGCTGATCGACTCAGCAGGTTCTGTGCAGATTCCTCGTGACATGCTTGACGAACTGAATATTGGACGACGAGTTCGAGTTGATATGAAAGATGGAAGGGTGACACTTGAGTCAGGCGAGTGAGCAAATTACAGCCCGAGAATCACGCGGAGCAACAACTCCGATAATTCACGCGATCAAGGCATCTCGTGAATACGAACTGGCTGGCGAAACCGTCCACGCCGTTCGAGAAGTTGACCTCGAAGTACGCACTGGCGAATTCATTACCCTAGTCGGACGTTCGGGTTCGGGTAAGACGACACTTCTGAACATGTTGGCCGGTCTCGATCACCCAACTTCGGGACAAGTGTTGTTCGAAGGCAACGACATGGCGGATTTCAGCGAAAAGCAGTTTATTCAGCTTCGCAGACATCGCATCGGTGTCGTATTTCAATCGTTTGCACTTCTCCCGTTGCTATCGGCTTACGAGAACGTCGAACTTCCAATGCGAATAGCTGGAATCGGCGCATCTGAACGATCAAAGCGAACAAACGAAGTTCTCGATATCGTTGGACTCGGCCGACGTGCAAAGCACCGCCCATACGAGCTATCTGGTGGTGAGCAACAGAGGATTTCTATCGCCCGAGCCGTCGCTATGAAGCCAAATGTGATCCTTGCCGACGAACCAACTGGTGAGCTTGACTCTGTGAACGCTGCCGAAATATTCGGCCTGTTCAGTCAGATGGTTAAGGAAGAAGACATGTCGATCGTCGCCACCACGCACGATCGTACCCTTCTAGACATGTCCGACAAGATATACACGGTTCACAACGGCGAAATTGAACTAACTGAAGTCGGCAAAGACGTCGATACGCACGCTCAGTTCAAGCGCCCAGACGCTGAATTCGAAGATACCACCGACGAGTAGGTTCGACTTTCCGTAGAAAGTTAGCGCAACGAGCAACGCATACCTACGCTCGTGAGGCGTCGCCATGCCCTATCGCGTGCTTCTGTGGCGATGTAGAGAGCGTCTTCGACTGTATCGGCCACCACGTTGATGTGGCCCATCTTGCGGCCTATGCGCGCCTCTGACTTGCCGTACAAGTGCAAACTCACGCCCGGCAAATCCAAAGCTCGCTCCCAATCTGGATTGCCATCACTGTCTTCCCACACTTCACCTAGCAAGTTAGCCATCACTGTCGGCGAATGGAGCTTTGGTTCAGCAATAGGCAACCCAACTAAAACTCTCACCAGTTGTTCAAACTGAGAAGTGTCGCAACCGTCCATCGTGTAGTGACCTGAGTTGTGAGGTCGCGGGGCAAGTTCGTTCACCAGAATTTCATTCTCTTTGGTGACGAACATTTCAACTGAAATCAGACCAACAACATCAAGTTGTTCGGCAATATCTGCAGCAAGCAATCGAGCATTATCGATCACGCTTTGTTCGATACGTGCCGGAACAATCGAAATATCAAGAATGTGGTTGCGGTGAATGTTTTCAGAAGGTGGGAACGTTGCAGTTTTGCCGTCGACGGTACGCGCACAAATCGTAGAAATTTCCATCTTGAATGGTACGAACTGCTCGACGATGAGTTCTGTTCGAGCTTTGCTCAATATCTCGTAGGAGTGCGCTATATCCTCGGCTCTGGTGATAATCACCTGTCCCTTGCCGTCGTATCCCTGAGTTGAGGTTTTCATCACCATAGGAAATCCGAGCTCGTCCGCAGCTTTATTCAAATCGTCTAACGATTCGACGTTCCGGAATGGTGCAACCGGAATTCCCGCCTTTATAAGGGCATTTTTCTCATGCAACCGGTGCTGAGTAGTACGCAACACAGCCGGTGAAGGGTGAACTGGTTTCAGTTCTGCAGCGGCGGAAACCGAATCAGCATCAACGTTCTCAAATTCATAGGTAACAACGTCGGTAGAATGAGCGAGTTGCCTCAAAGCATCTCGACTCGCATATGCCTCGGTGATCTGACCGTCGGCGACCTGTGAAGTCGGGCAATTGGGGTCGGGGTCCAGAACTATCGTCTTGTAATCCATCTGTCGAGCGGCGATAGCGAGCATTCGCCCTAGCTGACCACCTCCGATGATTCCGATAGTCGAGCCCGGGTTCAATATTGATTCTCGTTGCATCGATTACTCGCCCGCAGGCTTCACATACGTAACGGCTTCTATTTCAGCCGTGATTTTCGCTCGGCGTTTTTCTATATTCGCCTGAATCGTAGGGTCGATCAGACCAATTATCTGAGCAGCAAGGATTCCAGCATTGACCGCTCCCCACTCGCCAATAGCTACAGTTCCAACCGGGTAACCACGTGGCATTTGAACCATCGACATCAGTGAATCCATACCATCGAGGTGCGGACCAACTCCAGGAACACCGATCACTGGCAATATCGTCTTCGCAGCAGTCATTCCTGGAAGGTGAGCGGCACCACCGGCGCCTGCAATTATTACCTTGATCCCACGATCTTTCGCTTCTTCGGCGAATTTGAACATTAGATCGGGCGTTCGGTGCGCAGAAACCACTCGGATTTCGTGAGGCACCCCAAGCTCTTCAAGTATGTCGGCTGCGTGCTGCATGTTCGGCAAATCCGAAGTGCTGCCCATGATCACCGAAACGAGCGGGTCTGACATTGTTCTGACGCTCCATCTGAAGGCTTAAAAATCGTCCACGAGGCGGCTGCCCCAAAGATGCGACCGGACGATTTTACAGTCGCCCGAGCCAATCAGCGAGCGATTGAGCATTTAGAATCGCCAGATGCCTAAGCTAAAACTCGATTCACTCGAGGTTAACTACGAAGTTTCTGGGTCGGGGCCGCTCTTGATACTTCATCACGGATTCGGATCTTGGGGCCGTGATTGGAATCGCGGCGGCTGGCTCGACGCACTGCGAGATCATGGCCGATTATTGATATTCGATGCTGTTGGACACGGTCTTTCGACTCGAACGCACGATCCTAAAGATCACACGGTTGAACGACGAGCCGATGTGGTTAACGCTCTGGCAGACGAGCGCGAATCGGAAACGTACGGGTATATCGGATTTTCGATGGGTGGACGAACCGGACTTGAGCTAGCGGCATCAACTCCCGAGCGGCTTTCGATGCTAGCAATCGGCGGTATGCATCTACTTCCCGCCACGGCAAACGCAGATCGGTTCATTCGCCACACAAAAATTCTTCGATCAGGCAGGGCGAAATCTGTAGAAAAACCTGATGGCGATCGACCCGGCAACGATCCTCTCGCGCTGGCGGCTTCGCACGAAGCCTTGCTTTGGTGGAAGGGTGCTGAAGGTCGATTGGAAAACCTAAAAGCGCCAACTATGTTGTTTTGTGGCGAAGAGGATGCCCATTTTCCAAACGCTGAAGAATCGGCAAAACGCTACGGATTCGAGTTCGCTGGACTCCCTAATACCGATCATGACAGCACTTTTTTTTCTTCAGAATTAGCGGTAAGTTCTGTGGTTAATTTCGTTTCCAAACACTTGAAATAATCTTCGGCTACATCGCCGATCTGATGCTAAAATTCCGAACTGTGCGCGATTTTTATCGATCGCTTTTCTCTTCTTCTTCTTCGTTCCTCGGGGGCTACGTATTTCATGACAACCGGCAACGGTTCTAACGACGATTTCAGGCGTGCGATGGTGGTCACAGCCCATCCCGACGATGCCGAGTATGGCTGCTCGGGCACCGTGGCTAAATGGACCCGAATGGGCTGGGAAGTTGTGTACGTTCTGTGCACCGACGGCTCCAAGGGCACTGAGGATCGAGAGATTTCATCGGAAAGCCTCGCCGAACTACGTGCTGAAGAGCAGATCACTGCCGGCAAAACTCTTGGCCTTAAGACGGTTGAGTTCCTCGGGTACCCAGACGGATATTTGGAGCCAACTCTAGAAGTTCGTCGAGACATTTCTCGTCAGATCAGGAAGCACCAGCCAGACGTTCTGATTACGACCAGCCCTACACGCGATCTCCTCAATTCGACGTACATTGGTCACCCCGACCATTTCGCAGCTGGCGAGGCGGCTCTATCTGCCGTCTTCCCCAGCGCTCGTGATCATCTAACGTTCCCTGAGCTGTTCTACGACGAGGGACTTGAGCCACACAAGGTTCGCGAGGTTTGGGTGATGAGCTTTGGCGATAACGCTAATTTTTGGAATCCGCTTACTGAGGAAGATGTAGATCTTTCGATTGCCGCTCTCAAGCAGCACACGAGCCAAGTTGTTGATCCTGAACAAGCTGGCAAATGGATGAAGTCGCGGCGAGCCGAACTTGGCAAGAAAATTGGTGCCGAGTACGCCGAATCGTTCCGTAAATTCACTCTTAGCTAGCGAAAGCTCTAACGCAACTCGGCGAAAGTGTCATATTGACAACCCTGTCATTGCGACGAGTTCGACGACGTGGCAATGACAGGCCGCTGACTCGCAGCCAAAAGCAAATACGAAAAAGCCCCGGTCGTAATGACCGGGGCTTTTTGTTTTTCAAACGTGAACGGTAAAGAATCCCGCCCTGTTAGTGCTAAACGACGTCGAGAGTGTCTTCAGCGACAACTTCAGCTATGCCACCGTGCTTCTTGCCAGCGATCTTACGAAGTTCTGCGAACTCGTCCTGAGTTCCTCGTAGAAGAATTCCAGCGTCCGACGAATGCATGATGAACCGTGCGCCCAACTCGATCGCCTTTGCCGACGTTGAAATCGTCTGCTGGTGAATCATCGTTGGCACACCACGGTCGTCTGCTGCCTTGATGATCTTGCTCAAAGTGTCGAGGTAGATCGGGTTGTCCACTTCGTCGGGAATTCCAAGTGAAGTAGTCATGTCGTTAGGGCCAATAAACACAGCGTCAATTGGAGCACAGTCAATTAGCTCCTCAACTCGATTCGCTGCTGGTTCGCTCTCGATACCCATGATAAAAATGCGGTCTTTGTGGCGATTATTGAGGTACTTTTCCGATTTCTCACTCGGGTACTCACCAGTTGCCACAACTCGTTCGTAGTACTCGCCCTTCAGTGGGTGAGTCTTCGCCTTGATTGCGGTGTGTCGAACTTCATCAACTGTTTCGCAGTAAGGAACCAATACACCGTCTGCCCCGGCGTCCAACGCCATAGCAACCCAAATCTCGTCTGTGTTCGGGGTTCGTACGATAGCCGTGATGCTGAGCGACTGCATCTGCGCAACAGTGTCGGCGATCAGCTGTCGGTCACGTGATCCGTGTTCCGAGTCGATAACTACGAAATCTAGAGTGCTACCAGCAAACACCCGTCCCCAACGCATGCTCGCAGTGGCCGAGATCATAAATCCAAATACGGGTATTTTAGCTTTCAGAGCAGCTTTCAGATCAGCTGGTTTCATATTGTCCTCTTAAGTGACTTAGTTGAATGCTCGGTGGATCGAATCACCGTCGTATGCGTACGCGGAGCGTAATAGTACCCGAACTACTCGACGTGCGAAATTGGGAGCGAAATCTTGTGAATCTTAACGATAGATTTATGAATTCCAGAACTAAACATTGTCGTAATGCCAATTTCGACAACGAGATCATGCCGTACAAAAATCCCAAAGGTTAGCCATGAGTAATTATCGCGTGCGGACGACATTTGCATACCATGAATTACCGGGGATATTCAAAATACGCCTTCGTCTCACGTGGCAAAATTTGTCCTAAATATTGCAATCGCCATAGCCGCAATGGCTCTTGTCGTAAACGCCAGCTGCACCACCAGCAGTACGACCGTTGTTGAAGTGATCGACACGCCAGCCGTCGGAAGTATCGCCTCTGCCACTCCAGAACCATCTCCGATCACGATTCTGCCGACGGCAACGAGAGTTCCTGCCCCACCTACGCCGACTCCAACGATTCTTCCATCCCCCACGGTCGAGCCAACTGCGACTGCGGCGCCAACAATTGTTCCCCCAACGGCCACGCTCGTTCCGAGTACACCAACGCCAACTGCAACGACAGTCCAACTTTTACACCTCTGCCGGTGTCTGAATTGGGCGAGCTGCCAGACGGAGTGGTGACTGCATTTACTGTGTCCGAAACGCTTGAACGACAACCGACACCCACAGCAACATCGTTCCCCGAACCGTCAACGCCATTTGAAACTCCTATTGCCAAGGAGATCGGCAAGGCAGATTTACAACCGTACTTTGACAATGGACAGCCAGTGAAAGTTAGAAACCCGAACGGGGGGGGGGCGTTCACTAAAAAATCCGACATGCTGGTCGATTTTTACGTTACAAATGCGGGTTCAGAAATCGCCCAAGGTGAGTACTTTATTGACATTTATATCGATGACCACCTAGCTCAACGTTGGGGCGGAAGATTCGGTTCCTGAATTCAATGAATCTGACAATTCTCTGGGGCGGTGGATCGAATTTCTGGATGGGCAACCTTCAACCGCAGTTGTCGTTAATGACGAAATTTCGGATGAAGACCTAGCGACTATGCTTGCCCCGCTTCTCAGCACCGAGTTCACCAACCAAGTCCGAGACGTCACGGATCGGCCTTCGAACTACCCGACTGGTTCGATGAAATCGAGCAAATAGGTCGCGCTGGTTTTTACTTACTAACCGGTAAAGACATAAACAACGAAAGAGTCGTCGTTCATATTCTTCCTCACGATCAGTTTATTGCGGCTTCGTACAACGCGTGTATGACCGACTCCTACCTATGGGACGTTCCGGTTTATGTAAACAATTTCTCACTCTGTTCAGATTTCAGGGGCGCAATCGGATTCAAATACCGACAAGACGGGAAAATTCACGTCTATGTCGACATGAAAGAATCGCCTATCCAAGCACTCGGAACTTATTTCCATGAACTTGGGCACGCTTACCAAGATCTTCAGAATCCAGCCCAAGAAATCGTCGATCGTGATGACGAACTCCTTCATACGACGCTTCGAGGACTTCACGAAGCACAGGCCGCAGGCATTCGAGGCCGCGGCGATGCGAACGATAGAGTCGTACTTAGGTATCAGCCTGATGAAATATGACGACAATATCGCTATGCGAGACTTCGTCGAATTCCAATTGATTTCGGCAAGGGATCAGAACGGATCGGCAGAGCATGTCTTAGGAAAAGCTCTCCTTTGGTACGAAGTGCTGGCCAATTCATCAGGTCTCAATCTAGATCAAGAACTTCTGGCGAACAAAATCCTATCCGGTGCGAGTGTAAAAGCCCTATACGACTATCTAGTAGCACTGGACCCAAATGGCATCGTTGAGTGGCGGGACAGCATTTCGAGTAACTTTGGATTATTAGACAATTTCATCGAAATATCTTTGAGTCGACTCGAAACTGACCTGCCTTCCGAAGAACACGGTAATCCCGGTCTTATCGAACCGGCATTCCTAGTTCCTTAGCCGAAAATATTCTCCCACTCGTCACTTCACCGGTGATACGGTTCGTTTGCTGCTTTTTACCCGCAGGCGATACTTTAACTTGGAGCCATTTGACTTGATTCACGACAACGTTGAATTCGATCTTTATTTCATCAGGCACGGCGAATCACAGTCGAACGTAACCCCAGGCATCGCAGCGGGCGTTAATTTCGATGCTCCCATGACCGATAGAGGACACCAGCAGGCTGAAGTCGCTGGCGAACGTCTTGGCAAGGAAGGCGTGATGTTCGACAAGATCTACTCGTCAGCGCTTGTACGTGCTGTGCAGACCACCGAGGGAGTACTCAAAGGCATGGGCATTCCTGATGCCGAGTTCACTAGAGTCGACGAAATAATCGAAAAGCAGACTCCGGGCTGGCGAGGAAAGTTAGCCAAGGACGTAATGCCGACGGAAGTTCGATTGCTTATGGCCGAAAAGGGGAAGTACTTCAAGGCTGCCGACGGCGAAACAATGCGGTGGGTCGAACGCCGAGCGTCAAACTGGATCGAAGATGAAATCCTCTACAACGACGCGTGGTACGAGAAGCCTGGAACTCACACCATAGCTATCGTCAGCCATGGCGACACGATGCGTGCTTTGTTCCAATACATCATGGGAATAGATAACCGACTCGCCATGCGCACCGACATTTTCAACTGTTCGATAAGCAGATTCCGCTTCGGAAAACACGGTTGGAGCATCGGTACGATAAACGATTCGTCACACACGCTACATCTAGGAGATATCGTCCGAGACGACAAGATCGTTCAGGGCGGACTCGGGGTTTAGAGCGCCCCTTCCACTAATTGGCTATTTGGCTAACAGCCTCGGGGATTTTCTTCAGCGAATCGAGCTCGATCGTTGGAGAGAACCCATCGTCAGGTCGTGATTTTTGATCGACGTTGAACCAAATCGACGGCATTCCGAGATTTGACGCGCCCTTAATATCGCTGCCCCACGAATTGCCAATCATCACGGCTTCTTCTGGGCGAACGTTCAATTGTTCTAGAGCGCTGTTGAACGGTTCAGGTTTTGGTTTTCCGAATCCCACGTCGCCAGATGCAACTACGACGTCGAAGTAACCTGCAAGTCCCGATTCATTTAGCTTGATTCGTTGTACCGTTGGAGATCCGTTCGTAACGATAGCAATCGGATACTGCTCTTTGACTTGTTCAATGACATCGATCGCATCAGCAAACGGCTTCAAGCGTTTTAGGCGTTCAATTCGGTGAAGCTTGATGATTTCGTCACGCAGATCAGCATCCTCAATCCCGTACGAAGCCAGCACTTCATCCCACACTTCTCGTTTGTACTTGGTAATCGTGTCGCTATCGTTTCCTAAATTCGATTCAGCACTGTCCGCCGGTCCACACAAATCTTCCCACACGGAATAAGCGATTTCAGAATAGACAATCGGTGTTTTCCATTGCGCCCACAGTCTGCGGCACGACTCATCGACCGTATCGAGCATCTTCTTAGTGTCGGCGTCGTACCTATCGGCCGCCAAACCGCAGGCAACCAACAGTGCCTCATTCTCTGGCACCATCTCTGGAAGCGGCGTGTCATCCAGATCAAATAGCACAGTCTTAAGTTTTGCCATTACTCGGCGATCCCTAGTAATCCGGCGTGGTAGTCGCGTGACAGTCCTTGCTGGCAGTGCAGTTCGAGCTTGGTAGCCGCTACGGAAATCCCATCCACTCTCAACCGCGAGCGATCCTTCCACAGACTGAGTCGTTCGAGGGTTTCGATCGCGTCATCAATGTCGAAGTCGACTTCGATTTCTGTGTGCTTGTGTAAATAGCGCTCGATATCTGACTTCATTTCAGGTTCGGTCGTAGCCCGTCCTTCGATCTCGGCATCCAAGCAGAACGCGTACATAAGAACCGCTTCCTTGATTTCCTCTTCGCAAATCATGAACGACATCAGGTGAATAGCGCTCCGGTTCGAACCCAGACTTTGAAAATACAGATGCTTCGCTCGGTTAGAGTCGCGATCTTTTATCGCACGACGGTATCCCGTGAAGACTTTCCAGAACAGTCCTGCCAAAGGAATCGCGATCACCCATAGAAGCTGGCTTGCAGCCACTAATCCAACCGCTAACACTTTCGCAGATACTGTCCAAACAGCCCCTGCACCGCTGCCTACCATCATCACGGCATCTCGGATGCCCATACTCACGTTTGCATTCGGCAGCAGGGCCTCGACGTCTCGAATAGGAATGTCCTTGAACAATCGAACCTGAACGTTTGGCTCGCCAGCAGGGCGCGTGACCAAGACGAGTCGATTGAATACAGCCATCGAGGTAGTCTCACCCTTTATCGGGTGTTTCAGCGTGCGACGGTGAAACGGTGCGGTGGAACGACCTCGCACCCAAATCGACATCTCCTCAAGACTGTCTTCATCAATTTTCACCTTAATTCCATGCGTACTGCCAGCCTTGAGAGCAGTCCTGACCTGATCGTCGGAAAGCTGTTCAAAGTTGGCTTTTTCGAGCATGTGCTGAATCTTCGAATTCATAATTAGGAACTCGGAATCAGCAGGTGGATCGCTACTCAGAACTTCGATAGTTTCACGATCTGGATTGATTCGAGAGTAGGTGCGAGTCAGCGCGCGTTCAAACGACGATTTCTCCTGTTCGAGAATACGAATCATCCATCGTGAAACCTCGTTCAATCTCGAACTATGTTCACCAAACGTCTCTGTGTCTTGCGAAAGAACCTCGACCAGGTCGTCCGAACCAACAGGGATGAACCTGTTGTCCGGACGAGTGAATCCTGATTCGTAGATGCTGGTTAGCTTAAATCTCGAACTAAGAAATCCGAGTCCAAACCATCTACCAGTCAATCTTTACCTCTCGACCAGTTCGGGCCGACTCCTCAGTAGCTTCGAATACCTTTAGCACGCGCAAACCGTGTTCCTGTGGAATCGGAGTATCGGCATCACCACGTTCGATCGACTGAACATATTCAGTGAACTCTTCGAGCAACGGATTGTTCTCAGGAATTTCTTCCTTCGCCCAGGTACCTTCTTCTGAATCGGCAACGTAAAGCGCAGTCTCTTGTCCTTCTGCGTTGCCGTACTTCAGCCTGAAGCGAGCCATGCCGTTCGAGAAAAAGAAGTCTCCACCGTACTCAGTAGCACCCACACGCCAAGCCATTCGACTGATCGTTGCGACCTTGCCAGATTTCCAGCGTAGGAAGCACATCGCTGTGTCGTCGCAATCAATATCTGGATTTTCAGATCGTGGGTATGTGACCTGTCCGATCTGCGCACTAACGGTCTCGATATCATCGCCCATGATCCACATAAGCCGATCGATCTCGTGAGTGCCATCCATCTGGCCCATTCCGCCACCCTTAGAGCCGATTAGCATCCAAGGCGGCCGAGTCCACGGCTGGTAAGGCTTGTGCCACATATCGTGCGCCATCACCAGTTCGCCGAGTCGCTGCGAATCGACGAGTTTTTTCATCGCCTGAACCGCCGGGTAGTAGCGCTGCGTGTGAGCGGTCATCAACTTCACGCCATTGGCAGCTGCGGCATCGATCATCTGACGACCTTCGGAAGAGGTCAAAGCAAGAGGCTTCTCCATGAACACGTTCTTGCCAGCTTCGGCTGCGTCGAGACCCGCCTGATAGTGGAGCCAATGCGGGAGAGTACCGATAACGATGTCGACATCGTCTCTCTGTAGTACGGCTTTGTAGTCGGAAACGAACTCAACGTCCGGATATTTGTCTTTCCACGGAGCAGCCGCTTCAGCGAGCTGCTCGGCAACTACTATTAACTTTGCCCCCGGAGTCTGATTCACTACATCAATGTAGCTACCGCCGATACGTCCGGTGCCTAGTACTGCTACTCCAACCAAATTGTTATCTCGCTTTCGATCTTTAGCGGCCGTTTCGAGTGCACGCTATGTACACAGGCCAATGCAGCGGAATTGTAGACCGCAAAAGTGAACTTAGGGAGAGTTATTTAGCTTTGAAAACTACGCCAATAATTGCTTCAACTCTTCGACGTGATCGACTACGTAGTCGGGAGTCGGAGCATCACCAGGATATTCCCGTCCCATTCGTATCCAGGCAGTCTTCATTCCTACGCCGTGAGCACCAACGATGTCGGTGTACGGGTTGTCGCCAACGAACAGAACTTCCTCAGTTTGAAGACCTTCTATTCCGATAAGCCTAACTGCCTCCATGAACACTTCTGGAGCGGGTTTGTTCACACCAAATATCTTCGATGCCAGCACGAATGGAGCCTTCTTGTCGAGACCAGTCGCTTCGGCTTTCTGATGCTGGAACTGGTCGCCGTTGGTCACCACTCCCCAAGCGACACTCTTCGAATTCATCCAATCGACAAATTCGACCGCCCCCGGCAGCACTTTCATAAACTTCACCATGTTCGAAAAGTAGAAGTTGTAGTGAGAATCAGAATCGCCAGTCACGCCTGGAAATTTCTTCTGAATCGCTAGAAACGCCTCACGAGGTTCAGTGGCGTTATCGGGTGAAAGCGTCCAGAAATATTCGAGCGCATCTTCCCAACTGATTGAGCCGTGAATCGCCTCATGCTGGTCGTAAAGCACCCTGTACACATCGCCATACGCTCCGTGCCGATCGATCAGCGTATCGTCCATATCGAAAAGTGCGGCGCCAAATTTTTGATTAGTCATACATGAAATCGTAAATGTAGCCCTGAGTTATTGGTTCTATACGAGATTTAAACGTCGGCTGGCGACATGTCTTCCGCGTTCCAGCTTCCAGAATTACCACCCGCATTCCCTAGAGTTCGCTCTTGGTCGGGGTCAAATGTTCTCTCTGCGATAACTGATTCGTCCAAATCAGTTCCGAGACCAGGTGCGGTAGGTAGCTCGAAGTAACCGTCTTTGATCTCAAGGGGAGTCGTTTGAATCTTGTCGTGCCACGGCATGTCTCTGGCCGTTTCCAAAATTAGGAAATTCGGAACCGTCGCGCAAACGTGCATCGAAGCAGCGGTTGCGATCGGGCCGTTCGGGTTGTGCGGTGCGAACTTGATGTATTCGATTTCAGCCATCGAAGCGATTCTCTTGATTTCGGAAATACCGCCAGTATGGGCGATATCCGGCTGAATCACGTCAGTAAGTCGTCGGTGCAAAATATCTCGGAATCCATGCCTGAAGAACAGTCGTTCACCGGTGGCGATATCCATGGTCACGCTCGAATTTCGAATCTGTTCCATCGCATCAAGATTGTCGGGTGGAACCGGCTCCTCGAAAAAGGTGATATCAAATTCTTCAACCGCCGCCATTTGGCGAATAGCGACTGAAGGACGTGATCGACCGTGGTTGTCGATCATGATCTGAACGTCGGGGCCCAGATAATCCCGCATCTCTTTGATCTTCTCGTGAAGATCGTCAACGACATCTTTTTCGTGGAACTCCGGCGTGCTCAGATCCCATCCGCCAGTTTTGAACGCGGAGAACCCTTGATCGACAGCGTCCCAGCCGCCTCTAAGATCGCCAGCGTGCGTGTACGCTCGAACTCGATCTCTAACTGCACCACCGAGCATTTTGTACACGGGAAGGTTGTATATCTTGCCGGTGACATCCCAAAGAGCGATATCGATCGCAGCCATCGCCGAGCCCATAACTACTCCACCGCGCCAGAAACCGTGGCGGTACATGATCTGCCAATTGCGCTCGATCTCGGTCGGGTCTCTACCAATCAATCCTTCAGAAAGAGTCTTGATTCCTGATTTGACAGCTTGTTCGTGTCGTTCGAGAGTGCCTTCACCCCATCCGTGAACACCTTCGTCAGTTTCAACTTTGCAGAAAACCCAATTACGGTTTCCGCCCTTAACTAGGAACGTTTTAATATCGGTGATTTTCATCGTTTTTAGTGGGAGGTCTCGATCGTTGTTGGTGTCGGATAGTCGCTCGTTCGGTCGTCGCTGCGCGTTGAACTTGTGATTCGTAACGTTCTCAAGAACAGGTTTAGCGAATTGGAATCAGCGACATTTTACGCCTAAGGAACCACACAGGTGAAGCCTAGAGGTCTTTTATCTTCGGATAGATCGCGAGTGTAAGAGCTACGACTCCGAGACACCCTGCCGAAAGCAGCAGGTAGCCTGCGCTGACACCGTATTGATCGGCAGCGAATCCCGCTGCGATTCCCGCAACAGGTGAAAGGGCGGTATCGAGAAGAGTTGCAGAGATTATTCGTCCACGCAGTCGATCCGGTGCAATTTCCATCAACGTGGCGCTGTTACCCGCTCTGAACAGCGTCTGCGAAGCGCCGATCCAGATAATTAGCGGGAACGCCATCCACAGATACGAAGCACCAGCGAATCCGAGCAATGCTAGACCATACGACCCTGCGGAAAACAGCATCAGTTTGCCTTTGTATGACACATCATTTCGAGAAGCAATAAACAGACCGCCGGCAAGACCACCGATCGCTCCTACAGACGTCAGAACACCCATTAATCCGATGCCATATCCGTACTGTTCTTCGACCAATTGGGGAAGCAATACCTGATGCGAGAACCCGATCGCCAGCGGGCCAAGGCCTAATAGAACGAGCGCCAAAATCGCTCGGTGCTGACCGATGAACACGAATCCTTCGATCAGTTGGTGAACCGGATTTCCTCGCCCATCCTTAACTGCGATGTGAGGAATTTCGATTTTGGTGGTCAGTATGATCACGAGCACAAACGCACCAGCCGCCCATACGTAAGCCCAACCAACGTCGGTAACGGCGATCAATAGTGCGATCAGCGCCGGACCGATGAGCCTAGTGCTGTTGATCGCAATCGAATTCAATGACATGGCATTCATCATGTTTTTCTTGTCAACTAGGTTAGGAATGATCGAAGTTCGCACCGGCTGGTTCATCGCCATTCCGGCACCAAGCCCAAACGCCAATACATACACGTGCCAAAGCTCGATAACACCAGCTAGCAGTAAAATAGCCATCACGATGTGCATCAGCAGCGTCCATACTTGGATGATCATCAACAGCTTGCGACGGTCGAACCGATCAGCGGCTACTCCGCCAATAAGCCCGAGAATGAGCATGGGCACGGCTCTTGCTACAAGAACTGACGCAACGGAAGTTGATGAACCCGTGAGATCCCATACGAGCCAACTGCGAGCGACCATATCGGCGTGCATCGCGGTTGCCGATAAAAGTTGACCAAACCAAAGGAATCGGAAGTTGCGGTTGCTCAGTGATCGGAAGGCAGCCGCGATGGTGTCGGGCAACATCCGTGAAATCGCTCCACGGCCACCAATCGCCTCTAGTGGGCTGTTCGACGATTCTGATGATTGTTCGGTTGCCTTATCTTTGCTCAATACGGCAGCAGTATATGCCTGCACCCTGCAGACGGTTGATCTACTCGAAATCAATCGGCGAATGAATCGCCTGCCAACTCTCAAGTTCGAGTACCCGAACCCTAGAAAGTTCTATTCCAAGAGCCCCCGCTGTATCGGCAGGAGTCGCCGACGCACCGTTGAGTAGCCCGAGACGATGTTCCATCACGCCTTTGTGTTCTAAAGACAATGTTGCAATTGCATCTATAGAAAACTTCTTCGCAACGTCACCAGGAATTGATCGTGAATGGCCGTCTGCCGCCCTGAACAATCTATCCATCATTTTGGTACGCCCCATCGCCATCAAGCGCCTAAACGAAAGCTCAGATAATCGGTAGTTGTCGGAACCCAATATCGATGCATCATCCAGAGCCACACCTTCCAGACAAAGCCAACCTTCACGGGAGCCACCTACTCTCAGACCGTGAATAGCCAGTCGCCACGATACCTCGTGACTTGAAACCAGAAGTTCACGAAGCATATGAATCGCTTTGAGTGAACCAATTTTCCCCAACTCTCTTGCAGCCATAATCTGCTCGGCGGGATTTCGACTCGAAAGCATCGCTCTCAGCTTTGCCAATCGCTCTTCACCCGAACCACTCAACTCATTAGCGACGCGTCTTAGATGGGCGCCTTCAGTCTCACTGTCAGTCTTGCTTAGACGTGTAATTCCTGAAGTCTCCGCCGTCGGGGCGAATCCTGTTGAAGGTTCCGTATTTTCTGTATCGGGCTTTGTGTCTGGCATAGTGCAGAGAGAATTCTACCTATATCGATCCCTATAAAACGCCCACCGCGCAGCATCACCTAGTGCCCATTCCGAGAAACACGACACCTCGGATGAGCGTTAAACCCAAGATGATCGGCGGCTTGCCCACTGCCTCGTACTATGACCACGAGCATAAATTAGGTGCATCAGACTCTGGCATTCCGAAGCTATTAGGATCTGAATCCAGTCAACCGCTACGAACTAGAGATGGATGCAACTACAATGGGTGAGATAGTAGATTTTTTCCAGAATAATCCAATTCCAGAATTAAAATCCATCTGTTCTCTTGGTGGACGACCAGCCGGTTTTCCGAAACGTCGCAAAGTCAGTTCTCGAACGAGACGGTGCTTGCGTAGTTATCAGTGAAGCAACCGATGGCATGCATGCTATCGAGATGATGGGCAAGCTGAATCCTGACATTGTGGTTATGGACGTTCAGATGGGTGACATGAGTGGAGTCGAAGCAACTCGACGAATCCTCTCCCGACACCCTCAGGCCAACGTCGTGCTAACTAGCATGGGCTCAGATTCGGAGTACCCAACACTTGAACGAGAGATCGGAGCACGAGGATTTGTACCGAAGAGAAATCTCAACGTTTCGATGCTCCGAAGCCTAGTAGGCGGCGGTCCTTCAGGTGGTAACGACGCCATCGCAGCGTAAGTTTCGATCTCATATGAACTAATAAGCCCGGAATTGCTCTGGGCTTATTAGTTGCTCCTCGCATACCGAAACGTCTAACGCCACCCACCAAAACGAAGAGCGCGTACTAACCCACACGCCCTCTGTGTACAGCGCCACTGATGCCTTTCGGAATCCTGCAATACGCTAGTCGCACGCGAGCACAAACAACTGTGTACCCAGACTCATTGAGTCGGAAGCTACAAATCCAAAATCATATGTTTCAATCCTCGACTGAATCTAATCCTGAAACTGATGCAGTTAGCCGTGGTATTTTCCAAAGCCCTCTCGTAATCGGCATCGTAGCCATCACGATCATGACCGGTGCCATCATCGCTTTTGGCTCGAACTTGCTTCCGCAAAATTCACTGAACACCATCAGCCATCGCAAAATACAGGATCTTGACCGATTTGCTTCAGTAATCCACTTCGGCGAAGCTGAAATAACCGGACTAGACGCTCGAGATAGTTTGGACGACGCTGTAGCCGCCGATTCGTTCGACGCACTCATGAAGCGCGGGATGTTCGGCGCAAGCGCACAGCGACTCGATTTGTACACGCTCACCGGCGAACCCCTGTACGCCACAAGCGGCACTGCACCGAGACTCGAAGGTTCGATGCTCACCGCATTCGGTGATGCCAGACACAACAATCCCGCTTCGATCCATATGGAGTCAGACGCGGCGGTGCAACGACTCGGCATTCACGCCAATCGACTCCAAACATATAAGTTTGGGATCAGGCCCCCGGCAATGGTCGAATTGCTCGAACCCTTATGGTCGCCGCTATCACGACAAACGTCGGTACCGATCTGGCGATTGCAAACAAGACCGTATGGGTCATAGCCGGCGTGTTCAACGCAGGAATGGTGTTAGTTCTTATCGTGCTCCGCTGGGCTTCAGGAAGGGCACAACGCCGACTAGAACGAGCCAACAAAGCACTTGCGGTTCAAAATATCGCCGTACGAGAATCAAGAGAGCGAATGGTTCAGACTGCCGACAGTACCAAGCGAGCGATCGCTGAAGAACTGCACTGTACCGTCCAATCGAAGCTGTTTGCGATATGGATGCAGATGGTTCAATTCCGAGAAATTAACGCAGAATCCATTCCCGACCAACTCGAAGAGCTCGACAAAATTACTAGCGAACTCGACAACGTCCGCGAAGTTGACATCCGAGCATTGTTCGAGTTGGAGCGGCCGTAGGACTCCGATCACTCAGGAATTTCTACGAATCGATGATCCCGGTCGAGTACACCTCAAACGAAGCTGTTGTGAATCTCGAACCCGCCGGAACCTCAGTCATTCCCGACAACATCCGTCTTGGCGTGTACCGCGTCGCTGAACTTGCGATGGGCAACGTAGCCAAGCACGACGAGGCAACCATTTGTAAGGTTTCGTGGGACTACGACGAGATCGATCAGCAGTTAGTAATGAGTATCTCCGACGACGGTAAGGGGTTTGACCCCGCTACCCTTCGCCAAACTGGTCTGGGCATGGTGAACATCGGCGACTATGCCGATGCCATGAGCGCCACGCTAGAAATAGATTCTGCGCCTGGCGTTGGAACAAACCTCAAATTAACTATCCCGTTCGAAGTTCCACAAACATCGGCAGCATTGGCCGACATCCAGCGAAAAGAAACTCCTAGCGCAATTGGCGGAACCGTCGAACAGGTTTCTGCAGCCTAGCCTGTGGCGAACCCTAATGGCCTACGCGCACAATCCCTCAGGGTCGGTTAAACCATCGGCTTTCCACGTCGCTGAGCGAGTGCTGAGCCAATTACGACCAGAACCGCGCCAACGTACAGCTCGCCTCCTATCGACTCACCAAGAATCCACCAGCTAAATAGCACGCCGAATATCGGCTGGCTAAGTGATAAGACGGTTACTCTAGATGGCAAATAGCGCTTCAGCAGCCACGTTTGACCAATGAAGCCCAACCCGGCGATCAACACACCCGTGTAGAGCAGCGCAACTACCAAGCGAGTTGTAACAGTAAACGCCTCGTCGCCTTCAAACATCAGGCTTGCGATTACAAACGTGACAATCCCAAACACACTCTGCGCCATCAGTAGTTTGTGTTGGTCTATTCCCTGCCCCAACTGCGATAGAAGCACCTGACGCCCGCCAAGCAACACCGCAGAACCAAGCAATAGAAGATCACCGATCAGAAAGTCCGAACTCGAGTCGGAGAATCCCTTATAGAAAACAGCCACGACCCCTAAGTAGGCGACTAATGTTCCGAATGTTCTTGACCGCGACATTCGATCACCAGGCACGAAAAAGTGTGCAAAGACCCCTGTCCAAAGCGGGAACGTCGTCGTGACGACTACAGCGTGCCCTGCCGATGTGTAATCCTGACCAACGTTCATAAACGCCAATTGAACGGTGAACAACACTCCGAGCAAGCCGAGCGGAACCCACTCACGCCTCTTGATCCTGAATGATTGCTTCGTTGCAATCGCGTAGATCAGTACTACGATTGCACCGAGTATAAATCGAAGATAACCAAGCCTCAGCGGACCAGCGTCATCGAGACCAGCCTTGTTGGCAACCGGGTTCCCGGCCCACAAAATCGCAAGTAATAAAGCGAACGTTCCTGCTTTCATAGAAAGCGGTTGTCGTTCGATTTTTTTGATATAAACTGACGCCTTAGGCGCATCTTCAGATGGAGATGATTTCATTGGTGGTTAGTTAGAACCCACCGCTTGAGCCGCCAGATCAACTACACCCGCAACGTCTTCGCACCATCTCGTCACGACCACCAGATCCTTCTCAGGATCTATCACTACGCAGTTGCCGCCGGCGCCTACTGCCACAAACGTATCTTCAGAAGCGTTTTTGTGGAAACCGTGACCGGTATTGAGCCACCACATGTAGCCATATTGATGGTTCTGATCACTCGGCGCAGTCATCATGTCGATCCACTCTTCAGAAATGATCTGCTTATCTCCCCAGCGACCACGGTTCAGGCACAGCATGCCGAAACGAGCATGATCCAGAGTGTCGACCCACAATCCACCGCCCCAATGAGCGCCGCCTGAAACCGATTCGATCACTAATCCATCGATGTTCACCGTTGAATGCTCGCCGTACCCATGCCATTCCCAAGTTCCAGACGAGCCGATCGGGTTCATCACCTCACGAGCAAGAACGTCAGGAAGTGACTCTCCCCAAACTGCCAATAACGCCAACGCAGTTCGATTCACCCGAACGTCGTTGTATTCCGAGTGGCCACCGGGAGCCTGCCTCGTATGTCGTTTGAAATCGCCAGATGCCCTCATGCCCTTCCTATTCCAATCGACGATATCGGGCTTGGTGTAGAGCGTTCCTTCCCATTCAGATGTCTGTTGAAGAAGGTGTTCCCACGTGATTCCACGGTTTTGGTCGGTATCGAAACCATCGACAGGCTCGCCAGAATTGACCATCGTGATCGATTTACCGCGTTCGTAGTCCATTACAGCGTCAGACGTGCTTTTAATCATGCCCCTATCGAACGCCAGCCCTGCGATAGTCGCTACGTAGCTCTTCGTTGCGCTGAACGTAAGATCGACCCGTTCGACATCGCCCCACTCAGCAACGATATAGCCGTCTTTGATTACTACGCCAGCAGGACCGCCTCGATCCTTGAACGGCCCTAGTTTGGCTGCCCATTCAGTAGCGTCGTCACCGACTTGCCCCTTGCTGGGGTCCATCGGCCAATTGATCTCGTTATCTTTGGCGAACTGGACTGCTTCGTCGAGCTTCGACTGGTCAACGCCCAACGACGATGCGCCCCGACGTTCCCACTCGCCCTTAGGCGGAAGGTATAAGTCTGTGGTCATATCTGTTTTAACCTAGTCCTCTAGTCGTTTCAGGTATTGACCGAGCCAGTCGTACTCGACGAAATCGACGTATTCGTTCATAAGCGCCTTCGTGATCGGACCAGCTGCGGATCCATCACCAATTTGGCGACCTTGGAACGAGCGCACTCCGCAGATGCAGAGTGATGTAGAAGTTAGGAAGATTTCATCGGCTGTCATCGCATCGAACATATCGATGTCTTTTGTCACAACCTGAATATCGAGACGTTCTGCCATTTCGATTGCAGTTTCACGTGAGATTCCACCGAGAACGTACTGCTCTTGCGGGGTGTAGATCACACCGTCTTTTATCGTGAAGACGTTCGATCCAATACCTTCTGTGAGGAACCCGCGGGTATCGAGCAGAATCGCCCACGATTCGGGATCCTGCGCCTTGGCTTCCATATCGGCCATGATCAGGTTCAGATAGTTGTGCGACTTTGCTCGTGGGCTAAGTGATTCTGGGGGAGTTCGACGAACAGAAGGCACAAGAACGTCGATTCCGTCCTTATACAGTCGTGCTCTCGGCTTCAGAGGAAGCGGTGCGCACTCGATAATCACGTTGGGGCCGCCTGTGGTCTCCCACATGTCGCCACCAACGAGATCAACTCCGCGTGAAATACGCTGTCCAACCCAGAAATCCTCATCGGGTCCCAGCAAGTGAAGATTGGCTTCCAAAACCTCACGTGTTTTAGCGACCATCTCAGCTTCAGTCATGCCTGGGTCGATGTCGACGTACTTGAGCGAGTTGTAAAACCGGCTAATGTGAGTTTCGAGCTTGAAAATCTTGTGACCAAACGTTCGAGTCATGTCGAACACCGCATCACCGTATTTGAAGCCTCGATCCCTGAAAGGTACTTTGACCTCAGATTCAGGGATTATTTCGCCGTTGAAGTAGGCGACTCGTTCACCCTCTCGTGCACCAGTCATCGTTTTAACATCCTATCTTTCGATATCTACTTGAGAGGTTCGACCTCAGGACGTTCACCGGTTTTTCAGAACAATTCGATGCTCTGGTACGGACGCCTCATGCCCAAAACCGCCGGGCTGCACGATGCTACGCCTCATGCATGAATACGTATAGTTCCATACTGTATATATGTATGGGCAGTTTTAGTTTCAGTATTGAACTTATCCCTCCTACAAGGCGTTTTTGAGTAACTACCCGAGAAACTGCTATGTCCATCATCGATGTATCCCAAAAATCCTATCGCTCTCTCGTGAAAGTGGCCCACAAACGCTGGATGAGTATCGATAGGTTTATCCAGCAAACGTTTGAGAACAACGTTTCGGAAGTTGAAACCGATAAAGAGTCTGGGGTGATTCAGTTCAGCGCCTCACCACGTAGCGATAGTGCCGAAAATCAAGCTCCACGTCGCCACAGAGCCATTCCGTCCTCTTCAATAGAATCCTACCTGCACATACCGTTCGACAACCTGTGGAAGCGGATAAAAGAGAGAGCAGGTCATTCGATATCGACCAAGCGAGGTCAAGATTTCACATACAAAATTGCATCTGGCTATCTAATCTAACGGTCATCGAGAGCGGTGTGAGAATACCGAAAAGCCAGTTCAATAAGGCTCTTGATCAGTGGCCACAGAACGGACCTTCAAACTTACGAGGAATCTACGCAGCATCGATCGTTTGGGCAGTTCTAGCCGACGAACGAATACTGGTAAACGCCGCAGCCTAGCGACTACCAGCGGAATCCTTCTAGGCGAAGGATCTTCTCCCAGATTGCTTCCTGAACCACGTCCGGGATCTCGTTCTTCTGAACGTATCTGATTAGCTCGGTGGTCGATCGCGGATCAGCTTTCTGGGCACCGAATCCGTGTCGGTAGCGCATGTGACCAGAAGCCCCTGCGTAGTTTTACAGATAGCTCCGCACAACACGCAGTCAGTTGGCGGTTGGCTTTTGTTTCCAGCGGTGTACTTGCGATGAAGCTTGGCGATTAGCAACTGTGTTGGCTGCGGAAGCCCACGCATTCCAGAAAACGAAGTAAGCGTGTCGATACGTTGGGTTCTTGCACGATCAACCGCGTTCGACCATTCGGCATTGCCGTGCCGGAATCGCAGATGCCCTGCCAAACCCTGATTAGATTTGAACACAGCTTCGCACTGTGGGCATATTGCCTGCTTAGGTGCGGTTGAAATGACGACTTCCGTTCTGATTACTCAGCTTGGTTTGGATTCGCATCTTCGTTGCTCAGACCGATCAACGCGATACCAGTCTCTTCGCTCGTTATGTTCTGTGGAATAGCACCAGATTCATCGTCTGGATCAACTTGTATTAGTCGTTTTAATAATTCGCCGAGGCGCATGTTCTCAATCTACAGGTATAAGAAAAACTTCCCAGTCCCAGAAATCAACGAAAAATCACGATTCAGTGCAATTAGTAGAACCGAAAGCTAGTCGACAAATTCGTACATACGATATGACCAAGCATCTCTAACAGCATTGTCGAGAGACTTTCTACCCGGCTGGTCGACCGATATTCGATTAGGCAAAGCCCTGTCACCTAGACCATTTGGTAACTTGATCCGTTTCAAAAATTGACCAAGAACGACTCGATCACCACCCATTACCAAGTACTCCAAATGTCCTGTGTAATCTCGAAATCTAGCACTGGCAACTTCTCCCGCCTGATCGAACAGCTCGCGAATCCACTTCTCACGACCACGCCTGAACCGGTTCGATGACTGACCGCCTTTTTTATGCTGGTTTTTCACGTACCGGCTGCCAGTTTTCGTAACCACCAGTTCACCATCTTCAGCGATAGCGATCGCCCAGTTACCGAGTCGAAGCAAAATGATCGCAATCGCACGGTGATTAACCATGTGCTGACGAACCGTGTCGAACGAGTTAGATTCACTTGAATCACTAATTGGAAATGGTGGCAACAGAGCTAATCGAGGTCTAATTCCCACTAGCGAATCGACAACACTAATCAATATGACGCCGTTATCAGAACTCTGCGCTGATTTAGGGAGGCTACCCCAATTTTCATTTAGCGAATAACCTCCCGGAAACATCTCAACCACGAACTCAGCGCCCGGTTCGATTTCAAATTCGATCAATCGTTCCGCCAAAACAGAACGATGAATCAGATTTGGACCAACGACGGAACGAGCGGGTGGAACGGGAGGCACGCCTGTGAACTTTCAGTGTGGGAGTAGTCAGATTCAGCTTATACGTAGCCCGACATCGATTTCATCATCCTAATCGGAACGCATTCGCAGAGGAGCTTCGATCGTCTCAACATCCCGACCGTAGCGACAGCGAAGTGGAGGGATCTTCGGCGGATGGGCGGGCAAGGCGAACGACATCAACTGAACGATCCCGCGACGCCAGATCGCTCGGATGCACTTGGGCAGTACGATCTGGTCAGCAATCGTTACACCCTACCTACTCTGTCCACTGCTTTCCACGCATGGCAATTGCCACCGGATCGACCCGTGCACCGAGCCCCGGTCCATCAGGTAGTTCGAGATGCCCATCCTTAACGATCTCGAACGGCTCCAGCACTTCGTTTCGCCAATCGGCTTCGTACACGGCGTGCTCAAGAGGGATCGTGGCACCGAATGCCGCGGTTGCGAGCGCAGATGCCAGTAACGACAGCGGACCCGACGGACAGTGCATCGAAACCGAACCTGCCCAACGGGGTTCAAGCTCTCGTCCGATCAAGTAAGCCTCAACAGGGCCACCGCAGAACTTAACGTCCGGCATCACAACATCGAGAACATCTTCTTCCATGAGTTTCTTGAACAGATCAACGCCGTAGCCCATTTCGGCTCCAGCCATGGTCATTTCAGCCTTGTCACGAATAATTCGTAGATCATCAGCCATGGTGATGGGGTCGACAGGCTCTTCGAACCATCCGACCCCGGCTTCTCGAAGTTCTGGCTCTAACGCCAGTGCAGATTCAAGATCAAATCTTGAATGGCAGTCAACCAATAACGTTCGATCAGGACCAATCACATCTTTCGCTGCACGAATACGGTCGAGGCCCAATTCAGCTTCACGTGGAAGTCCCGATTTACTGAACGGCGCCCGACATTCGTCGAACGGTGCGCACTTTGCCGTCGTAAACCCATCTTCCATCGCTCGTTGCGCCATTTCGGCGAATCCATCTGGCGACCTGTCGCTTAGGCCATTAAACGTCGGCTTCAACGCTCGGTTTATGTTCGAGTAAAGCTGAACTTTACGATCGGCCTTGCCTTCATGGTCGTGTAACTCACGTAGGTAATCGACCAGTGGCAGTTGGAGAACACGTGCCAGCGCATCGGCGATTGCACATCGAAGTCCACTGACCGCAGTTGCAACTGCGATATCAGTCTCGAGCTGTTCGATTGTCAGGTTGTTCAGCTTGATGACGTCTGAGTCGTCAGTGAGTTTCTCGCCGCGGAGATTATTGGCCAGCCTCGCGACGATAGGCGCGATCCGCTCACCAACCTGTGTATCGGTGATTTCACCCTGCCCGACAATGCCGTTGCTATCGCTAAGAGCAAAATGGACCCACGTCGTCTCAGGTCGTACTTCAATCGAATTGAAACTCAAACCCGTAGGCGTGAACCATTCACCTGCTATTGACAATTAATGTTTTCTCCGTGAATCCGTACTTGTTCCTAAGGCACGAATTTATCAATTCGTGCTTGAATTTAAAGTTGCCATCCTGAGACCCTCCGACAGGGCCCATGATGATTGTCAGCAAGTGTTGGCTAGATTGTTGAACTAGCTAATTACGCCCGATTTGGGTTTACTCGGTACTTGGCGTACTTATCATCGTTGATGAACTCGTCGATAACGATCTTCTCGCCATCAAGATCGTTCGAGATGTTCGCTGCGAGTACTGCCGCAAGCGAGTTGATCGAGGAATTGAATGAGTTCAAGCGATTTTCAGGCTTGCCCTCGGTGATGGAAGTAGCGAACGCCTGTCCGATAGCGCGTGTGCTTTCTTTGCCCATCGCAGTCGTGTGAGGACCTGCCGAAATCACCTTGCGAACCTGATCGATAGTCGGGTTCTTAGCCGGTGGCCAGTCGCCATCGAACGTGTAGTCGACAAAATCGTCTTCGAGCTTGATCGTTCCGTGAGTGTGAATAATCACATCGAATCGACCGTTGTAGTACGAACGAGCCGGCTTGGTGAAAATGATGTTCGCAACACCACCCTTTTTCATGCCGTAAGTCACAGTGTAGGCAATCGGATTGTCGCCTTCAGCTTCGTGCAATTCGGCAGGACGGTCGGTGTAAGTCGCTCGAACCCAGTCAACATCGTCGCTCGTCCAGTACCGCATGATGTCGGTCTGGTGAATTCCGGCTTCCACAACCGATGTACCCGACCATGCTTTGTTGGCAGTCCAAACTCGGTTTGCTGGGCCACCCTGCTCTTCAGTTCGAGTGTGCTTCACGCCGTGACCCTCGACTGCGCCTTCGGCGATCATGGTCATTGCAGCAACCCACTTGTCGCTGAGGTAATTGTGGATATCGGTGTAGCCACGATCGTGTCGCATCTGGAAACCGACGGTGCTTGGCACGCCCGACTTCGTGATTGCGGCATCCTGAGAAATAATGTCGTCCAAGAAAAGCGACTGAGGCTTTTCAGCGAGAATAGCGATTCCGCGCTCTGCGGCTCGTTCGATTTCGCCTTTGTGCTGGTTTGGCGGGATGACGAACCAGATAGCGTCGACCAAGCCCGATTCGATCATGCCATCGGCACTGTCGAACATCTTGATTCCAGCTGAAGAGTAGCCCTCAACAAATTTGTTGATCTTGCTGTCTTCAAGGTTCTCTGGGTAGGGATCGGCGAGAGCAGTGATCTGCACCATCTCGTCGGCCTGCATGCCTACCAATCCCTGAACGTGCTGAAGCCCACGCTGTCCAACACCAACTAATCCAACGCGTAGGGGTCCTGCCATGAGTAATTTTCCTTGTAACCAAAATAAAAAGCAGTCGGAATACGAATTCGTACATGAAATCTTCAAACCGGCTGCGTAAATCGCTCGAAAATCTTACACCTGAGACTGTCTATACGGGTCGAACAATCGGGCGATGCATAAACATGTAGTAGAGTGCCGTTTTGTTAGCGAAAAAGCTGTTTATTGAAACGGCCTCGACGAAATGGAATGGTATATGCACGATAAAGTCGAAAAACTTCTTTCAAGCACGAGCCATGAAACGTTCACGACTATTGCTCGTGGAGCCCTCGTTGATTCGACCGCCACAGTCACCGAAACACCTACGTTCAAGGAAATTACGACCAGTCACAACGATCAACGTACGATCGGGATCGTCAAAGTCTCCGGAAACGCTAAAGTGACAAGTGGCACGAAACCGTGGTCATCGGTTGTGAAGATCATTGATCCCAACATTGACGAAGGCGATGCTGACAGATGGGTTTCGGTTGATGTTGAACAACACGTCTATGAACAAAAGCTCTTTGGAAGTGATGACGAAGATTTCCGTCCTGCCAAGTCATATTTAGTCGAAATCAATTCGGACGACATTCGAATCTTATGGCTCGAAGACATGCCAGATGCCATCCAACCTCCTTGGGATTTCGCGAGTTATCTGAACGCGGCGAACCACCTCGGGTCTTTCAATGGCAAGCATGCGAACTCAATAAAACAACTTCCGTTCTCGTAAACACCGACCTGTATTTCGAGCGATGGGGCACCAACGATTTCGAATCACGTGCACAAAATCTACAGAAGCTAGAACACTCAAATGCAGTGCGTGAGGTTTATCAAGACACGCCACTGCAGTCGGTTGCGGAGTGCGCCTCGTTAGCAAATAAAGGTTTTGATAGAGCACACTCAGTGACACATGGGCTCACATTCGGTGATAGTCACGCAAGAAATATGTTTCCGAGTGAAACCGAAACCGTCGGGATCGCTTGGGCAGCTCTCGGAAATGATCCCGTCGGAGTCGATATTGGAGTTCTAATAGGTTCAGGAATGAGTTTTGGAGTCAAACAGGCGCGAATGGTCGCACCCGCTGAACGAGATATTTATGATTCCTACGTGAAAGGGCTCAGAGGCACCGGTTGGGACGGTGACATGGATCACCTGAGAATTGGTTTCTTCGGCCAATTCGCGGGCTACATGCTGGCGATTAGTACTTCTGTCGCCAACTTGTCCACCTACGAAGGCGATCGCCGTGAGTGGGTTGAAAAAAGATTCGGCGTTCCGGTTGATGAAATTCCTAGCCAAATGGCTCCCGCAATCGCCCTTCTCCCAAAATACGTCGAAGAGTTGGAGCAGTTGCTCTCATCATCGACGTCGTTGAAACAATTCGCAGCCAAATAACCGTCGAAACGTTCACTACTGTCGCTCGTGGCGTGCTGGAAGATACGACTGCAACACTTGGTGGTACGCCAGTTCTCAATGAAATAACTGCCGACCACAACGACAAGCGCACGATTGGACTTTTTATCGTTACCGGCGAAGCACTCTTGTCAGGCAAACAGCGATCGTGGTCTGCCGTGCTCAAACTCATCGATCCTTCTGAGACGGTCGGTTCGGGCATTATCGAAAGCGAGCTTCAGGTCTACGAATTGGTAATCTTTTCGTCTGACGCTGTGCCATTTCGATCAGCAAAGTTCTATCACTCCGAAACGCTCGACAACGGAATGCTGACGCTGTGGCTCGAAGACCTTTCAGGATCACCTCAGCCACCGTGGAACTTAGAGCAATTCATCTCTTCGGCGAATCATCTGGGCCAGTTCAACGGATATCACTACCTCAACAAAACTGAGGTTCCGTTCGAGATACTGACCGACCGATTTGCCGACCGGCTAAACATGTCTGAATTTCGTTCTGATTCAATTCGACTAGTCGAAGAAAAGAACTCGACCGCTATACAAGCTGCCTATCGCGATACTCCGGTCGAAACGGCGACTCGGATTGCCGAACTCACCACTCAGCTCATCGAAGTTAGCAAATCTCTGCCTCACGGTTTGGCATTCGGGGATAGTCACCCAAGAAATTTGTTTCCGGTTGAATCGGGAACTGTCGGGATTGATTGGGGCACTACGACGATGGATCCCGTCGGTGCAGACGAGGGAATGCTAACCGGGCCGTCGCTCACGCTCGGCCTCGACGAGGCCAATCTTGTTATTCAGAACGAACGAGCAATCTTCGAGTCGTACGTAGGTGGGCTGACATTAGCTGGTTGGACAGGCGATCTGAACAACATAAGACTGGGTTACCTTTGTTCGTTCACCAATTTTCTCAATGCCGTCAACAGCTTCCTCGTGAACATTCCAAACTACGAATCACGCAGAGAATAGGTCGAACGCAGATTCAAAACCCCATTCGACGATATTCCTAATCTGATAGCCCCTGTCGTCGCCGAATTTCCGAAATACGCCGGTGAATTGGATCAGCTGCTTAACTGAGCCTCGTCCGACAGAGCATACCTATTGCCGTTTCGGCTCCTCGGGTGTTCAATGCGCACTAATGTTTCTGCGGTAACTCGTCATGTCCCCCTTCCTTCGGGAAGGGGCTAGGGGATGGGTAGATTGCAGCGGCGACCAAGTCATCCGATGACGCCCGGAGCTAATTACGATCAAAGTCACAGCAGTAACAACCCTTCCGGTTGACCGTTTCAACTACGTGAAAGTCGAAACCGACGAAGGAATCACCGGCGTCGGCGAGCTTCATCCTGCATCAGGTACCGGCGGTACACCGTTCGTGCCGCGAGCAGCAGTCGAGTACTGCGCAGAATATTTGATAGGCAAAGATCCTTCCCACATCGAACGACACTGGCAGCACATGTTCCGCAGGCAGCTGTTCAGGGGCGGATCGGACATGATGGCGGCTATCGGTGCCATCGATATTGCCCTTTGGGACATCAAGGGCAAGGCTCTCGACAAGCCGGTTTACGAACTGCTGGGTGGCCCCGTTCGAGAGAAAGTTCGCCTGTATACGCATTTAGGCGGCAATTCTCCCGAAGCGCTGGCTGAAGAAGCAGCGGCACGGGTCGAAGAGGGATTTACTGCTCTTCGCGTTTATCCGTTCGGCGATTTCGGTAATTCCGATTTCGAAGAAGGACTTGGACTCGAAAATATGAGCTTCACCGGCATGCAGAACAACGCCGTTGAGCGCATTGCAGCCGTTCGAGAAGCTGCTGGACCCGATACCGACATCATGATCGACGTTGTGAACCGCCTAACGCCCGCAGAAGCCATCGGATTGGGTCGTGCTTTAGCACCGTTCAACTTGTATTTCTACGAAGACCCTATCGAGCCGGAAAACATGGATCAGTGGGGCTGGGTTGCTCAACAGCAGCCGATTCCGCTTGCGATGGGCGAACGTCTGTACACGATCTACCAATTCCGCGATTTGATGAACCATCAGGGTGCGGCGTTTGTTCGACCTGATCTTTCACTGGCTGGCGGAATAACCAACGTGAAAAAAATCGCGGCGATGGCAGAAGCAGCCTACGTTGGCGTAGTTCCGCACAATCCGCTGAGCTGCGTGCTTACAGCTGCATGCGTGCAAATCGACGCAGCAGTGCACAACATTTCAGTTCAGGAATACCCATACGACGACGATCATGGCATCAAGGCCGAACTCGTGAAAGAGCCTCTCAAACGAGTAGGCGGCTACCTAGAAGTGCCAACCAAACCCGGCATAGGCGTCGAACTAAACGAAGAAGCCTTCAAGCACTATCCGCCAGTGCCGTACGACAGGCCAGCGTTGATCAACCCTGATGGATCGCTGCGTGAGTATTAGCCCCTGATGACTCGTCGCCGCCGGTGTAGGCCCAACCACCCAGCGTCAACGTTGTGCCTATCGCTAACAGGCTTGCGACCATCGCTCCTTCAAGACCGAAATGGTGCTGACTGCTGCTCCGCCGAGGACGATCGCTAGCACCAGTTCTACCCCGCAAATCAAGCCGATAATCCATGCCAGGTATTTGGTGCTCTTCATGAACGGTCTGCATTTGCGCAGGTAGCGGGATCGTTGCATCCGCAGGCGCTAATTGCTTCAAGCTTGGAAATCATTGTTTTGTACGAATCCCGAGTGGCGGTCATCTCGACAATCTTGTTCGCGACAAGTTCATGCCAATCGCCCGACTCATCATCCAAGATCGATTGAATCTCTTTTAGAGAAAGTCCAACCGACTTGCATTGCTGGATGAACGACACTCTTTGGATCGATTCTTGGCCGAAGTGGCGATTTCCTCCGATACGGGCGACATTCGGAGTCAAGCCAAGTTCGTCGTAGTACCTAAGTGTTGACCTGTCACGCCGGCCGATTTTGCCACTTCGCCGATTGTCAGCAATTTTTCTAACACCACTAATTATTCCCTTCAGAAAACAGCGAATGAATCGCGCGAACCGTGTCGATCTCCTCAGAAGTGATCTGGAAACCCACATGGTCACCCGACTCCGTGATCTCAAACAGCATCGACGGACAACATTCGGCCTCTGCAGCAGCGAAAACCTGGATGGCCTGAGCCATCGTGCTCGGGACTTTCGCCGAAATACCGTTCGCTAGTTGAACGACCGACGATATATGAGATTGGATCGAGCTCCAACCTGTGAGTCGACCGTCAGATTCAGCGGGTGATAATTTGCACTCAATCGGAATATTTATGGTGTTCATTCCAATACCCTACGATCTCAAGTCGACTTGATGTCAAATTATGATTGCCTATGTGGGTGACAATTCGCATTACCTCCCTCACAATCGCTGGCTGATTCGCTCAATCGTTCGATCCGTACGTTTGACCCTGATCTGCATCGGGGTGACACTCGTTCCGATAGATCCTGAAAATGAATTCAGGATGACAGCTGACACGATCTAGTCCCGGACCTGAAGACGAATAATGCCTACATCTCCCACTTCCTACGATCTCGTAATTTCTGGCGGTCGAGTTCTCGACCCTGCCAACAACGTTGATGCCAAGCTCGATATCGCCGTCAGCAACGGCAAGATCGCTGCTGTTGAAGCCAATATCGATGCTTCAGCGAGCAAGCGAGTTGTCGATGCCAGCGGACTCGTCGTAACGTCGGGCCTGATCGATCTGCACACTCATGCTGCGGGCGGAATTCGTAAGCCGGTTAACGACGACTTCATGGTCGACCCCGATACGGCTGGCGTAAGCGCGGGAATTACGACCATCCTAGATGCCGGTTCTATCGGCGCATTAAACTCTGGCGGACTCGTCAACTATCTCGTTCCAAACGCCAAAACCCGCCTTTTGGCGCTTCTCAACATCGGCAAGATGGGTGTTGCCAATCTTCCTGAAGTCAAGTCTTCAAGCGATATCGATCACGCTTCGTCAGTTCAGGTCATTCAGTCGGCTCCGAACATCATCAAAGGCGTGAAAGCCCGAATGGTCACACCCGGAATTACAGCCCTCGGAAACGACATGCCAAAGGCAGCTAAGGCGATTACCGACGAAGCTGGCGGTTTTGTGATGGTTCACGTCGGAGATATCGCCGCGCAAGATCCGATCGCAGCCGATCTCACCCCGACTCTGCTAACCGACATTCTCACCAAGGGTGATGTGGTTACTCACACCCTGAGCGGTGCAGTTGGAGCACTACTCGCAGACGGATCACTTATTTCTCAGGCTCAGGAAGCCCGCAACAACGGTGTTTACTTCGATGTTGGTGTCGGTGGAGGAAACTTCACGTTTGCGTCGGCGCAGGCAGTTATCGACCAGGGATTCATGCCCGACACGATCAGCTCCGACATCACTGCGATGGGCATTTACGCCGGTCCGGTTTTCTCGCTGACCGAGTGCATGGGCAAGGTGATGACGTTGGGAATTTCGTTCGAGGATGCGATTAAAATGACTACTTCAAAGCCAGCCGAAATTCTTGGAATCGCAGATGACCTTGGCTCGCTAAGCGTTGGGACTACAGCCGATATTTCGATAGTTGATCTCGTTGAAGGCGATTTCTCGTTCATCGAGTCTTCAGGGACTACGAAAGCTGGTTCACAAGCGATCAAGCCGGTTATGGCGATAAAAGACGGCGTTCCACAGCCACTCGACCATGGACCTCGACCCTGGGGCTGGCTTCCGGCGCAGAACGGATAGCTCCAGAATCTCTGAATTTTCACTATGACCATCTCTCAAGAACATTTTCGATCTGAATTAGAAAAACTCCCTCGCTTCAAGCTTTCGCAGCTGAACACGCCGCTGGAGCCTCTCGACCGACTGCAGCAAGCTCTGATCGACCAAGGTGTTGACGTCCCGAATCGAATGCTAGTTAAGCGTGACGATGTGACCGGATTGGCGTTCGGTGGCAACAAGGGTCGGCACTTCGAGTTCGAGATCGCCCACATTCTCGAAGGCGGCTTCGATACCGTCATCAACATCAATCACTACCACTCGAATCAGGCTCGATTCATCGCCGCAGGGTGCGTCAAAGCCGGACTGAAATACCACATCGTTTCTACCGATATGGTCACAGCTCCGATAACAGGCAATTTGCTGCTTTGCAAGCTGATGGGAGCGGTTATCCACCGTTCTCCTAACGAATACGGTCGCCAAGTGGCGGACAAGATTTTCAAGGAAGAGACCGCGTCGGGCCGAAAGCCTTACATCCTGCCCGACGATCCATTCGTTGACGTGATGGGCATGATCGGCTTTATCGAAGCTGGTCTTGAACTTGAAGATCAACTCGCCGAGTTACAAATCGATGGGCCAGTTCGTTTTTGGGGTCTTACGGGTCGTTCGATCGCGGGATTACGCCTTTATGCCAAGAATCGTGGGCTCGATTGGCGAGCGACTGCTTGCCAGTATTCGCCAGGCACAATTGAAGATTTCCAGAACGTAACTGCCGATCGGTCGAAGCAGGTTGTCGAGATGTTCGATCTTGAGCAGCCACTAGACACTGACGATCTGCAGGTTTTAGAAGACTATCGAGGTCCGGCCTACGGCGAGCCGGATGATCGAGTGATAGAAGCGATTCAAATGGTCGGAAAGGCAGAAGGGCTCATTCTCGATCCCAACTACACCGGCAAAGCGATGTCAGGCCTAATCGGCGAATTCCGAGGTGGCAGAATTAACCCCGAAGAAACAATCGTATTCATCCACTCCGGCGGACTCCCCCAACTCTTCGCCCACGCCGATAAATTCGTCGACTAATGTGGTCGTTGGTGAACCCAAGCCGACAACGTCCAACCTTGTCACCCCGATGAAAATCGGGGTCAAACGTTCAAACCCGCCTACCAATCACTCGTACCAACCGCCTGACAGGTCCAACCAATCCGGATTTGCTTTATCAATCAATTCGACTTTCCATCGTCGACGCCAATTCTTGATCTGTTTTTCCTTCAACAACGCCTCATTAACATCATTTGTCTCGTCAAACCAGACCAGCATGTCGGTTGAATAGTGCTGCGTAAATTGCGAACCACCACCCGATTTATGCCGCCAGATTCGGGCATGAAGATTCCCGGTTACTCCCGTGTAGATCATGCGACCTTTATTAGCGAGCATGTAAATGTAATATGAACGTGTTCCGTGATTCATTTGTCAGCGAGGTAGGTTCGTTTGACCCCGATTTTCATCGGGGTGACAGTCGATTGATTTCAGGTGAGACTAACGATTTACCCCGGTACCTCAAACCACACAAGACACTCGACACGATTACAATTCTCGACTCAGCCAAATTACGTAAACTCACAGAAAAAGTGCCACTGGCACCAGCACGATGACACAACACCTCACGCCCGACGAACTTCAAGCCAAGATCAACAAGCTTCCTCGGATGAAAATCGCACATCTTCCGACTCCGCTCGAAGAGATGCCGCGATTAACCGAACGACTCGGTGGACCGCAAATCTGGATCAAGCGTGAAGATATGACCGGCCTCGCGTACGGCGGGAACAAAGCTCGGCACTACGAGTTTGAAATGCCGCATGTTGCCGACCTGGGCTACGACGTGATGATCAACGTCATGGACTATCACTCGAACAACGCTCGAATGACAGCCGCCGCCGCCAACAAAATCGGCATGCGCTACATTCTCGTGCTCAAGAACGCAGCGAATCGCAACGTTCAGGGCAACCTGCTGATCGACAAGATCCTTGGGGCTGAACTGCACCTTCTCGACGAGTATCAGTCGGGAGATGCCGAAGGCTATGCAACTCGCCTGAAAGAAGAATTGGAAGCTGAAGGGCACAAGCCTTACCTGATTCAAGACCACCTCTTCCCGCGAATCGTTGGAATGGTCGGATTCGTTCAGGCTGGCATCGAAATCCTCGAACAGATCAACGAAAACGATCTCAAAAACGTTCACATCATCGGTGTAGCGGGACGATCGCTTTGCGGGCTTATCGTCGCTGCGAAATCGATGGGGCTTGACTGGAAATTCACAGGCGTAACGGTGAACTACGACGTCCCGTTGGACGGATACATCTTCCAACACAGCGAGGACCTTAAGAAGGCACTCGATTTACCGGTGACGTTCGAGCAGGGCGACATGCGAGTACTCGACCAATACGTTGGCGAGGGCTACGGCGTGTTGAGTGCACAGGTCAATGAGGCAATTCACATTGCCGCTCAAACCGACGCAATTATTTGCGACCCTAACTACACGGGTACTGTGATGGCTGCTTTGATCGATCAGGTCGAAGAGGGCGGATTCTCCAACGACGAAACGATCATATTCCTGCACACCGGCGGACTTCCTGCCGTGTTCACTTTTGCTGATCAACTGGCGGCGTTCAAGGGCTCGGTTCAGGCCCGAACGTAGCGTGCGCCCGCTAGAAATCACTGAGGGACAGCGATCATGAATATGTGGAACAGAGGCGGCGGCGATCGCGACCCCGATGGTCGGCGGTCAGTCACGGTTCGCCAACTAATCATCCGGTCTATTTTTTACGTGATCATTTTCGCCCTAATCATCTGGTGGGCAAAGGGGTAATGGAGTAACCCTCTCGTTCGTATTGTGAGAAATTCCATCCGTCTATGATGTGCATACGGCATTGCTTCGAACTTATTTTTTAAACGCTTGAAGCTCGAAACGGAGAACCGACGTGCAGCACCATAATAATCACGATGTCGGCGGCAAGATTCTAGTGAAGGGCATGGAAGTTCAGGCCCAGTCGAAGCGGAACCGCCACTACGCCAACTCACGACGACGAGTTTCAGCCAAGATAAAACTACTCGTGATGCTGTTTATCTTGGTCGCCTTCTTCTGGTGGGTTTACGGCTGGGGAGAGCCGGTGTGAACAATCACGATCCCGGAACACAATGGGTTACTTCTTGGAGCGATATTCGATGCGTTCAAAAGTGATCCGAGAAAGCCAAAACACTCGTCACTTTGGGTTCGAATTGGTCTGACTCTGCTGAAATTGACGGCGATCAGCTTACTGGCGATGTCACCGTTTATTCTTCTAATACTATTGATCGCCTTGTAGGCACAGTGGCATTCATTTCGTCATCGAAACGGAAACTCGGTAGTTAGGCATCATAAGAACATGAACGCCCCCCGATTCAATTACTCAACGAAGAGGAACTGAATAGTGCCACCGAACGACCCGATGCTCGGTTCCCGGATGGAAAGTCGTGCAGCCGAAGGACGAGCGAGGAGCCAGCACCCCCATGTACGACGCGGATCTTCCATGAAGGGTATTTCGATCGTCCTCGCCATACTGTTGGTGTTATCGGCAGCGATGATCATATGGATCGTTACAGATGACGTTCCAGTGCCAATGATTGACGAACCCCAATCAGATCAGAGCCAAAACCAACCCTGATCGCCGTCAACATACCCAACGACCACATAAAAACTGATCAAATAAAAAGACCGGTCCCAACTAAATGGAACCGGTCTTTTTATTTTCGATCGTTTAGTCGAACTGCGAGACTACGAAGTTACGGTGCTGATCTTGTCAGCAACTCGAGCCATTCCTCGGGAGAAGCGTGGTGTGAGGTAACCCTCGAAGATTCCAGCGCCGAATGCGAATGCAAACAGTGCCAGCTGACCTGCAAAGATTCCCGTTCCACCGTAACCGGCCAAGAAAGCCACTCGAGTCGTTGATTCCTGATCGGAAACCAAAGGCAGCGAGATGATCCCGGCACCAAACAGTGCGAACACTGCCAGAGCCAAAACTCCACCAACCAACGGTCGAGCCAAGCCGACCATGAATAGCGCTACTTTTTCGGTGTATTCCAACTGCATCGTCACTGTTCGCAGTAGCACTGTGAAAGCACTTCCTGCGATACCGAAAATGATGGCTGCAAATACGATATCAAGCGGAGTCGATAGGAATAGAGCTTCAACGCCGGACACGGTCACCGTAACAACCGCCAAAGCAGCCGCCAGCAATGTGAGACCAACCATCGGCGAAACTATTCGTCGAAGCATCGTTCGAGAATGGATCATCTCAGATACGTTTGCGTTTAGTGTTCCTAAAATCTGTTCGCCATCCCTAAGGACATCGATTCCACCAGACATTGCTCGATCTATCCAAGCTTGGAGATTATCGAGCATCTGGCCATGATCCTTGAGATTCGCACTGCGAACTCGGATCATCAATCGTTCAACCGAGGCTACGAATGGTGCTGATTCAGCGATCATTCCTCGTCCACTCTGTTGTGGAGTGATCTCTTCGGGCTCAAAGCGTACCGGTTCCGTCATATCGTGCTCCTCGTTAGTCAACACTGAGTCCTGAACTCAATTTTGCCAAATAGAGTGTGTCGACTATGCACCGGGAAGGCCGGTTCCTCATTGGTCGTCGCACACCACGGAAAGATGCCGCAAATCTAGCACTGAGAGCGGCTCGGGTCAATAATTCCGACCCGTTCTGAACTCAATACCAACGAAATTCGTCTAACCGCAAAACGAGCACAAATTATGGCTAGCGAAGCTGGTCGCGACGCTTCAACGCCTTCTTCGAGGAATACCAGACCCACCCGATACCAGCGACGAACGACAGAGATATCAGCGAGAACAGCGCGGTGCCCCATCCATTTCCAGTGCCGTCCCGCCCTCGGGAATCGACTTGAACAGTCATCACAGTCGTGCCTGTTCCAAGTTCAGTCGCAACCCCTACTTCCAACGCCCATAGACCCTCTGTTTCGAGATCAAGCTGTGAAAGGTAGAAGATGGGATCGACAGGAGAGTTCAATACCAGCGTGTACTGCGCTTCTCCGTGCTCAGCTGGTGCACCGAGCAGCGTGACTTTTGCATCGGTGATGTCTTCACCAGTAGCGGCATCACGAATACGCACAGCGAATCGAGATGTACCCACGATCGGGGTGACTGGACTCACTTGCAGTTGAATCATGTGTGAACCGGCCTGCGACTCACCAAGTATTCGATAGCCGACGATCGCTTCTTCTTGTTGAGCTTGCGCTTGGGCGACTAAGGACAAAGCCGTGAAACTGGTCGCTATAGCTAAAATCACCGAGAAATACGCTAGTAGTCGTCGAGTTGGAAAATTAATCGTATTCAAATCTGTTTGAACGCTCGCTGAAGTGTCGAATCGACGCCGAATTGCTGGATGCCGTGCACCAGTTTTAGTTTTTGTGAATAAACTGCACCTAATTCTGCCGCAAGAATCGCGCAATAGCTTGGAAAGAACGAGGAACTTTAGTTGGCTCACTACGATCTGCTGATTCGTAACGGACGTGTACTCGATGCTGAATCTGGCTTCGATGAAGTAACAGATGTAGGAATCTCGAACGGAAAAATAGAGCGAATAGACCAAGACATCGACCCAGCTCTTGCTTCAGATACAGTGGACGCCACTAACCAATGGGTTATGCCCGGCATGATCGACACTCACGTCCATGTCGCCAACGCAGCAGATTTCGGACGAATTCGAGGACTCGGGCTTCAGATGGTCGCCGCAGCCGGCGCAACAACGGTCATCGACCTCGGCGGAAGCATCGATGCTCTTACCGCTGGAATCGCCGCACGCGGCTCTGGAGTGAATGTTGGCAGTCTCGGCTATCTAAAGCCAGGCGAGACCGTCCCTGAAGGACGACTCAGCTCTGATGCAATTCTCGAAATCGTCGGCACCGCCCTCGAAACTGGCTCCCTTGGGATCAAACTGTGGGGTGGCTACTATCCGTTCACTCCAGAAGAAACCGCCAACTTCATTTCAACAGCGAATCACCTCAACGCTTACGTTGCTTATCACGTCGGAACTACGGAATCCGGATCGAGGTTAGATGGACTACGTGAAGTGCCTTCTTTACTCGGCGGTACGGGTCGAGTTCATATCGCCCATATAAACGCCTATTGTCGGGGATCTATCCTCCCCGCGGAGGACGAAATTCGCGAGGCGCTCGATATTCTGCAGTCGATTCGAGATCAGGTCGTATCCGAAGTGCACCTTGCTCGACCAAACTTCACGCTCGGTAAGTGTGACGACGATGGCAACGTGCTCGCCAACGTTGTTGGAAACTGTCTCCGATTACGTGATTACGAGCCGACTGCCGATGGCATCCGAGCGGCTTTGCGGGATGGCTACGCCTCGACTGTTGAAGAGACTCACACAGGGCTCGTCCTTGTAACTCGCGAACGAGGTGTTGAATTATTCGACCATGGCAATACCGATGTACCAATGAGCTTCCCAGTAAACAATGCCGAATCAGCGTTTCATCTCACTGCTGCGAAAAACGCTGATGATGAATTTATCGTTGATGCAATTGGAAGCGACGCGGGAGTATATCCACGAAACGTGAATATCGAACAGGCGATGCGGATGGTGAAATTTGGGGCTTTAGAGCCCCTTGAGATGGTTTCGAAGCTGAGTTTGAATCCGGCGAAAATGATCGGTCTCGGTTCAAAAGGGCGGCTTTCAGAGGGCTTCGATGCGGATGTAACAATCGTCGATTCGGTCCTCGGAAGAGCAAGCTACAGCTTCGTTGCGGGCAAGATGATCATGCTGACGGGTCGAGTGGTCGGTTCAGGCGGAACGATACTGACTACTGAACGAGGCGTGGACGCTGTTGAATCAACCGGCATACCGCACAAGGTAGTCGACCTAACCAAAGCGATGATGTACGCCGGGAGGGGCTGAAGTTAGCGCAACTTAGACAATGTTGCCAACACTGGATTTCCAGCGCGCCGCCGAGGGCCCTGGCGGGGTGTCGTCTCCACAGCACTAATCGCTCAATGTCATCCTGAATTCATTTTCAGGATCTATCGCTCACCCGTACCAATCGTTAGCCAAATCCAGCCTCTGAGGATTCTCAAACTCGACGAGGTTCATTTTCCACTGTCGTCGCCAAGTTTTTATCTGCTTCTCTTTGACGATTGCCACCGAAACATCATCGGTCTCCTCAAACCAAACAAGGTTGTGAATGCGGTATTTTGCCGTGTGTTCAGATCCTCGGTCAAATCTGTATTGCCATACCCGCCGCTGGAGGTCAGATGTTACGCCGGTGTAGAGCATCTTTCCGGAGTTTGAGAGGATATAGACGAAGTAACGATTGGATTGGCTACGCATGAGCTGAGGGCGCGCGGCGATCGATCCCTCGGATCCACTCTGGAAGTCGGCTGATCTCTTTTGGCGGCATACCGGTCCGACTGACTCAATCCCTACTCTTCTTCTGGGATCTCGACGTTTCGGAACGAGAAGTAGATGGCGAAGTCGTACGCCAACTTCAGACTGCCACCAATCAACCACGGTGCGACCGTGTACGCACCAGCCCACAAGAACCCGGTCACTGTCGAACTTGGCATCCGACCCAGTCCACGACCCAGATTCGCCGACCCGGCCATAACGGTACGTTCTTCCGGGGGCACCAGCGCCATCATGTATGACTGCCTTGTCGGAACGTCCATCTCATCGAAAATTCCTCGCAGCATCCAAATTCCAGCGGCGATAGCCGCACCAGGTGCAAACGCGAACGCAATTAGGCAGATATTCGACGCCACTTGAGTCCAGACGAACGTATTGAGAAGCCCGATTCGCTTCGCTACCGATGGTGCAAGCCAGATCGAAACTAGGTTCGCCCCCTGAGTAGCGATCATGATCGCGGCGATCGTGCCTTCGTTCATGCCGTACTTATCGACCATCCAAAGCGCGAAGAAGGCGTCGAAAATCATCCCACCGGCGAACGAATCGACGCCGAACAAGCTCGATATTTTCAGAATCGGCTTTCGAGAAGGCGTTTTGAATGGGTTTACAAGCAAATCGCCAGCGCTTGCTTTCGATTCGATTGCAGAAGAAAGCCCCAGGTAAACGGCTGCGCTTAGAAGGTTGATTCCTAGGTAGATCGCCAGCAGCACTTTGTAGGCATCGATCAACTCCCAACCCCGAACGCCAATCAGATAGGTTGCTATTCCAACCAACGCACTTCCAAGTGCTCGACCTCCCGCTGAAGACACCGATAAGTTCGAGAATGCTCTTGTCCGTGTTCGTGAATCGGTCACTTCTGTTAGCGACGACTGTTCTATCTGAAGACTCGGCCCCCAGTGCATACCGCTTCCTGCGTAGGACCCAAAGAACGATGCGAGTCCGATTAGCCAGACGTTTTCGGTGAAGAAGAGCATCACCATCGCTCCGGCGGTGACCAGAGCAATGATTACGAACCAAGCACGTCGTGAAATGACGTTCACACTGAACATCACGACTAATGACAGTACGAATCCGCCGATAAGGCTAGAGCCAAGCACGAGTCCGATCTGCGGGATGGAAAGCCCGATTTCAGCGAGGTATATCGCCAGAATGACGGCGATTAGCCCGCGACCCATATCGCGCAAGCCTCGACCTGCGTAAACAATCAGCGCGTCGAACGAAGGTCGACCTGACGGGTCAGTGATGACGGTTTGGGTTGAAATTGAGGAGTCTTGGGAAGTCATGTTCACTCGGAATTATCGAAGTCCGGAGTGTAGACCTGTCCCGCGGCATGTCGCTACGTTGGTTCGAATCTTGCTTCGATTTTGACAAGCGATTAAAACAACACACCCGTGGCGATTCCGCCACGGGTGTGTTGTTTGTTCATTGAGAGCAATTACCGGTTACGGCTTGCCCTTAGGTTTGTCCTTGCCTGAACCTTTGTCGTCAGGTTTGCCACCACCGGAGTTGCCGTAGTTCCCGCCGCCGGAGTTACCACTGCCGGAATCTCCAGAACCGCCGCTTCCAGAACTTCCGGAGCCGGAGCTTCCGGAACCGCCAGAACCACGATTCGTGTTCTTGTCCTTAGCGCCCTGGGCCGCGCCCTTCTTGTCTTCAGGTGCGTTTCCGACTGTCTTCTCAAGACGCTCTTCTCGGCGAACTTCTTGTTCAGCTTTCTTTTCAGCAAGCTTCTCAGCGAGTCCTTCATTCTTCTCAGCGAGTCGAGTGAGACGATCATCAACTGTGCTTGAACTGGTCGAGCCGGTGATCTTTTTACCACCACCGCGACCGGTCTTAGTGATCAGACAAACGTCTTCACCCGCGGTGCCTTCATCGCCCTCAAGTTCAGTTTCGTTGCCTTCTTCATCGAGAACAGTCGTAGTGCCATCACCGGTTTCGGCAACGACAACGCACTCATGCTGTCGAGTTGCTTTCGAAGGCACGATCGTAATTCGAAGCGCAGTCACATCTTGTCGGAACGAGGGTGCCAAAGGCTCTGGTGCAGGCTCGGTTTCTGTACCGGTGTCTGCAAGATTCGAAGGCACACTCAGATCAGGATCCGTGCTCGTGTCATTCGAAGTATCCGGAGAAGTCACATCAGGATCTGTGCTCGTGTCATCCGAAGTATCCGGAGAAGTCACATCAGGGTCCGTGCTTGTGTCGTCTACGTCAGAAGGAGCCGAAAGATCAAGATCCTCAGGATCACCATCATCGTCTTTCGGAGCGTCTGGTGCCTTGTTCAAAAGCACACCGGCGCGATCACCGACATTGATGTCTTCCAGAGTGATCGTGTCGCCCTTCGACTTGATGATCGTGCCTGAATCAACATCGATAGTTACGTTACCGAACTTGGTTTCAACAACAATGCTGCCGCCACCAACTCCGACAACGGTTCCTGATACTCCACGACGGGTCAACTGACCAGGTGGAACTTCGGCATCACTTGAATCGGCCGAAACCGTAGCTGCCGTGATCGTCGACGCCAGCAACAGCGAGATGATCGAAAGCAGTGCAAACGGTTTGTAAAAATTTTGAATATTCATCTTGTAGTTATTATCCCCTAAGCGGCCGGCTCATAAATAATCAGTATCACTATGCTGGATTCTTCACCAGCAGATGTACTCGCCACGACTTCGATCACATTGGGACCTTCGTCCAGTGTTACGGTCGACGTAAACGTACCGTCGATCGCAACGTCAGGAAATTCATCGTTGACGCTTACCAGTGCGTCCACTGCAGTACGACCGACAACTTCAAACGTGTCCGTAGTAACGATTGCTTCGCCGTCAGATGGTTCTGCGATATGCAGGAAGAACGCACCCGTAGCATCAGGTACTGCGGTCGGGGTTGCCGTTGGCTCAGGTGTGGCTGTCGGCGGGACTGCGGTTGCGGCAGCCTGCGTTGGCTTAGGCGACGTCACCTTAGTTGGAACTGGCTTCGGAGTCGGCTCCGGAACAGGCTTACCTGTTAGAGCAACCGCAGCGGAACCTTCTTCACCAGGATCGCCTACAGCAAGCTTGATGACTGGCTTGAACAAGAATCCCTTGGGGCCTCGTGCAACCAGCGATTTATCAACTTCGAAATCAAGGCTGATGAATGTTTTTTCATCAGCTGCTAGTTCAAACGTTCCTACCAGTTTGATGGTATCGCTTGGAACTTCTGCGATCACGATCTCGCCGTCTATTTAGATTTCAACTTCTGGAACCGAGAGGCGAATTTGGGTGTACCTGCCGACAGGAAGCTCAGCAGAACCCAGTACAGCTTCGACGCCTTCAAGGGCGAGAAGCTCGAATGTGATCTCTTCGTCGATCACAGATACCCAACCTTCACCAGCGATCGAAACTTCGATGTTGTCTGTGGTTACATATACGGCAGTGATCGAAGGGTCAGGAGCGTCGGTAACTCGAACTTCAAGCGTGCCAGTGTTCGATGTTCCCGCGCCACCAGAAGTCGATGACTTAACGGTCGAAGTCAGTGCCGGTGCGACGGTCGATTCAGACTGCTCGTCATCTCCACCACTACACCCTATGATCGCTAGAGCCACAAGGCCCAGCAGCATCAATATTAAATACGGTTTGTTCAGACTCACTTGATTCTCCAATAGCGCTCTTCCAATTCAGGCATTGAAGGATACTCGCAAAGTACTAGTTTTGATCACAAATCCGTCAGAAAACGATAATAAATTGGCCAGACGCGAAACGTGCCGAAGGATTCATTCGCAACATGCGGCAGGCAACCAAATAGTTAGTTATGAATCTCATCGGCACGACTTCGATAAAAATAGGATCGCTTCGGCATCGTTACGATGGGGTTACCGCGTACATTACCGTTCGATTACCGTGTTCATTACGGGCCGATTACGGCTGGTGAAACCACTGTGAACCAGTGCGCCTCTGTAGAATCGCCGAAAACAATTCACCAGCTATCAGCTCTCGTTCAGGATTCACTCTCGATTTGGCCACTTCACAGCACTTCGACACGGTTCTACAAAACGGTCGTGTCATCGACCCAACAAACAATATCGATGGCAATTTCGATGTTGGTATACGACACGGAAAAATCGCTTCGATAGCAGAGTCGATAGCGCCGGAAATGGCCGACGACATAATCGACGTCTCTGGCCAGATCGTGATGCCGGGTCACATCGACACCCACGCCCACCTGTCGAGTCCGTTCAACAGCAACGTCGACCGCGCTTATGGTCACGCCATGCTTGTCGAATCGGGAACCACTACCGCACTCGATCTCGCTGGCGACCCTACTGCGATGGTCACCGGCATGATTCAGCGTGGCGCCGGACTCAACGTGGCTTCTCTTATGGGATTGGTTCCGCACCAAACAGTTTCGGAAGACGATCCACGGCCTGCGGTTCTCCGAGACGCTATCGCCGATGTGAAGAAACGCGGTGGGTTCGGCGTAAAAATGCTTGGCGGCTACCACCCCTTCACTCCCGAAGCTTCGAGCGATGTAATTACGGCTGCGAACGAACAGTTGGCATGGGTCGCATTTCACGTTGGTACAAAAGATTCCGGAAGCGATATGACGGGTCTTCGCGAAGTGCCCGGAATTACCGGAAAAGGTCGACTCCATGTCGCACATATCAACTCCTACACACGTGGAATGATCGATCAGCCGCACGAGGAAGTTCAAGAAGCTCTCGGGATGATCGAGAAGATGCGATCGCAGTGGATCACCGAGGCGTACTTGGCGCAGGCAAACGGCACGAACGGACTCTGTGACGAAAACGGCGATGTGGTCTATAACGTGGCTCAGAACTGTCTAAAAGCCCGTGGTTATCCGACTACGGACGAAGGCGTGAAAGCATCGCTCATGGACGGCTACGGCTCGGCGTTGGTCGAACGAGGCGGGCGTGTGATCGCTGTCACCGGCAAAGAGGCGGTCGATATCTGGGAAGCCGCTTCAACCGATGCTTCGCTCAGTTATCCGGTGAACCCTCCGACCAGTGCGTTCAGCCTCGCCACTGCCAAATACGATGATGGCACTTTCAGGGTCGACGCTATTTCTACCGATGGTGGTTCGCTTCCTCGCAACGTAGCTATCGAACGCACGATGGCTCTCGTGCAGTTCGGCGCGCTAAGCATGGACGAAGCGGTGATCAAACTTAGTTACACACCTTCACGAATGCTCGGGTTACTCAACAAGGGGCACTTCACTGAAGGCGCAGATGCTGATGTGACGGTGATAAACGCCGGCACTGGCAAGGCATCGATGTCTCTCGTAGCTGGCGAACTGATCATGCTGAACGGTCGAGCCATCGGCAAAGGCGGAACATGGCTGGTGCTCGAAGAGGGCAAAGACGCCGCGGCTGCCACCGGCTTGCCATATGAAGTCGTAAATCTGGAAAATAGCCGTCTCTACGAGAACTGGAACTGATACGTAATTTTTCAGGCGTGAATAGAACTAATACCGGTTCGTAAAAGGATCACAGGAATGTCTCTAAAAGATCGCATAGGTGTCGACGCAGGTAAGACCCGATTGGAAGACGCAATCCAGTGGGCGATAGATAACGAGTTCTTTTTCCTAGATTTCAACGCCGACGCCGGGCCGAATCACATGGAATCGTGGACACCTGAACGAACTCGCACAGTGCGTGACATGTGCGAATCGAACGGCATTTCGATAGGACTGCACACGCTCTCAGCCGTGAACGTCGCTGAGTTCTCGCCGTACGTTTCTCGTGCAGTCGAGGAGTACATGCGAGCGAGCGTCGATCTCTCGAACTCGCTGGATTGCGCATGGACGGTCGTTCACGCCGGTTATCACTTCAGCGGCGATATTCCTGAACGTAAAAAGGCGTCACTCGATCGACTCAAACGAATTTGCAAGTACGGCGCCGATACTGGTCAGAAAATACTTCTTGAAAATCTTAACTTCGAGCCTGACAAGGCTGAAGTTCACTACATGGCACACACAGTCGAAGAGACTCGTGAGTACTTCGACGAGATTCCACCAGAGCACATGGGCTGGGCTTTCACCGCAAATCATTCACATCTCGTCCCAGACGGCATCGATGGATTCTTAGACGCTTTCGGTATCGACCGAATCGGCGAAGTGCGATTAGCCGACAATCATGGCGACTACGAAGTTCACCTGATTCCTGGCGAAGGAACTCTGGATTTCGCAAATATGTTCAATCGACTCGAAAGTGCCGGATACAAAGGGCACTATTCGATGGCGTACGGCTCCGATCAAGAACGAATTGATTCCCGCAATCATCTAATCTCGCTGGCATAAGCTCTAAAAAATACCGAAAGGCGAATCCGTGTACAACATCGAAGAAATCGATCCAAATGCGCTCTTCCCAAAGGGCGTGTCACCTCACGGTCGCTCCACTCGTGCGCCCGCAACCGGAACGAAGGGCATGGTTTCCTCAGCGCACCCGTACGCCTCAAGAGCAGGACTCGATGTGCTTCGAGACGGCGGTAATGCATTCGACGCCGCAGTCGCCGTAGCTTCGACGCTGAACATTGCCGAGCCATACATGTCGGGAGTTGGCGGAATCGGCATCGCAATGGTTTATGTCGCCAAAGAAAAGCGCACTCGTATTCTGAACTTCTCTGGTCACGCTCCGAACGCTGCTCAGCCCGAGATGTACGACCATCTAAACGCTGAAACAGGTCCGATGTCACCGCTCGTTCCCGGCAACGTTTCAGGCTGGATGACGATGCACGACACGTACGGATCTCTGTCGCTTTCGAGAGTAATGCGTGATGCGATTCAGTACGCCGATGAGGGCATTGCACTAACGCCGTTCAATGCGGCAATGATCGAGGAAAACCTCGTTCGAATCGACCGATTTGATTCGTCACAAAAGGCTGTATTGGTCGAACGAAACGGACTCAGCTGTGGTTCGGTATTCCGTATGCCTCAACTTTCCGAGTCGCTTGCTGCAATCTCAGAAGGCGGACAAAAAGAATTCTATGAAGGTGTTCTTGGCGATCGGATTCAGGCAGGGCTAAAAGCAGCCGGTGGAATCATTAGCCGAGAAGAATTAGCTGCATACCGAGCGTACTGGCAGGAGCCGCTTAGTACGAATTATCGAGGGCTAGAAGTTCGAGTAGCACCGCCCAATTCTTCAGGATTTCAAATTCTCGAAACGCTAAACATCCTAAGCAATTTCGATGAACTTCCGTACGGATCTAGCGACACTTTGCACAAGCTGGTCGAGGCGGTGTATATCGCCGCCGACGACCGAGCCAAGTACGCTGGCGATCCCGCTCACGTCGAAATTCCGTTGGATCGATTGCTTTCGGCAGAGTACGCAGCTGATAAAGCTGCCGAAATAAACATGCTTCAAACATTAGGACCTCCGGCTGAACGATGGGAGCGATCTCGTGTCGACCACCCTCCTGTAGGCGTTAAAGCCGAATACGCTAGCGGTCTAACGACTCACTTTGTTACCGCAGATGCTGAAGGCAACGTCGTGACAGTGACACAGACTCTCGGTGGTGCGTTCGGGTCGGCAGTTGTTGCTGGCGACACTGGGGTGTTTATGAACAACATGTGCAAATGGTTCGACATCAATCCTGAGACAGACTCGCCAAACCTGATTGGACCCGGCAAGGAACAAGATTTCTGTATCGCACCGGCACAGATCTACCAAGATGCCACTGACGGCTCTGGTGAAAAAGAGATTCGTATGTCGATTTCCACGCCAGGCAGTTGGGGAATTTTGCACACGACGGCTCAGATGATGCACAACCACATCGATGCCGGAATGAACGTTCAGGAAGCGATCGAGGCCCCTCGGTTCAGGCACTACGACACCGGAATGCTGCTTCTCGAAAACAGGTTCCCCGTTCACATGCGAGAAGATCTTGCACGTCGTGGTCACCGTGTTCACGTGGCACCAGACTGGCACAACGCTGTTGGAGGCGGACAGGGCATTCAATTCACCGAGCATGGCTCGATGCTAGGCGGAGCCGACCCACGGCGCGACGGCGTGGCGATGGGTTACTAGGTGGTGCCAGTAAAGGTCCTCTCCCAGCGAGAGAGTATTTAGGTGAGGGAGATTCGGTAGTAGCCAGCTATTCAGATGTCTCTCCGTCAACCCAACCTTCTCCCGCTGGGAGAAGGGGTTAATCTGAGAACTTCGTTCGAACAATCTCAACCGCAAATGAACATCCAAGCTCCCTTCGGCAAGGTCGGGACGAGGATAATTGGCTTATGTCTATCAATGAAAACAAAATAAGCGCCAACCGCGCCGATCTCACAGAATTCCCAAAGATGGTGTTCGGAGTGATGGGATCTGCCGGTGGCGAAATGCCTGAATCTGCACGAGAGAAGATCTACGATCTCGGTGCTGAAGTGGGCAAGCGCGGCTACACACTGGTCACAGGGATCGCACCCGGACTTCCGCACGACTCCGTGCTTGGGTCGAAATCTGAAGGTGGTCTTACGATCGGCATTTCGCCAGCGCAGAGTCTCACCGAACACATCGAGCGGTACAAATCACCGACTCGTGGGTACGACATCATCGTCTACACCGGAAGCGGTCTGATGGGACGAGAGGTCGAGAACATCCAAACGTGCGACGCCGTGGTAATCGTTGGCGGACGTTCTGGAACGCTCGGCGAATTCGCTATCGCCTACGACCAAGCGAAGATCATCGGCGTGCTCGAAGGAACCGGAGGAATCGCCGATCATATCGACGATTTGCTCAAGGTGATCAACAAGGACACCGGCGCCAAGGTCATCGGACATTCCGATCCGATCAAGCTCGTTGAACTACTCGAACAGGCGTACATAGACGACGTTCTGCCCGGCTACCTAAAACTACTAGAAACCCACGAAACCGACGGCGAGTTGGAATGAGTAGCGACGGCCGCACAAAATCAGCACTGTTCTACGAATATCCTCCCGAAGATGGCGACGTTTTTGGGCAAGGTCGACGCGAGCGAATCGGAAGTCTCACCGATCTGTACCCGACCGTAATCACCAGAGATAATTTCGATCAACACGCTGCTGCTCTCGCCGATGTGGAAGTTATTTTCGCAACATGGGGCATTCCGAGTTTCGATGATCGGCACTTCAAGGCAATGCCGAACTTGAAAGCGGTTTTCTACGCTGCTGGCAACGTGAAGTCGTTTGCAACACCGCTGATCGACCGGAACATCACGCTTGTTGGAGCATGGGACATCAACGCTATTCCAGTTGCCGAGATGTGCCTGTCTCAAGTTCTACTGTCGCTACGTGGTTATTTCCGAGCCACTCGGCGTTACTACGATCTGAAAACACACGATGCCAAGTCGTTTGATCGATCGGGAGTTTTTGGTGAAACAGTCGGACTTATTGGTCTTGGCAAGATAGGAACCCGACTCAGGAATCTACTCGCCACATATCCGATCAAAGTGCTGGCGTACGATCCATTCTTGACCAACGAACGAGCGGAAGAGTTGGACGTTGAGTCGGTATCTCTCGCTGAACTTTTCAAACGTTCGCTGGTGGTCAGCAATCACATACCCGATATTGAATCGACCGTCGGCACGCTACGCCACGAGCACTTCGTTGAAATGCGCGACGGAGCCACTTTTATCAATTCGGGTCGAGGCGCACAGGTAGTCGAGTCCGACATGATTAGCGTTTTAGAAAACCGACCCGATCTAACTGCTTTGCTCGATGTGACGCTTCCTGAACCACCAGCCCAAGATTCACCTCTGTGGCGGTTGCCGAACGTAGTGATCTCGCCCCATATTGGCGGAACTGTCGGCGATGAAGTTGTCCGTCTCGCAGACTGCGTGATCGATGAATATGAACGCTGGAATGCAGGAGAATCTGTTAGCTACGAGATCACCGCAGAAGTTCTAGCGACCATGGGGTGAGTGCCAAGGGCACGTTTTCTCTAGTCGAATCCGGCTAGTCGAACGAACTCAGCATCGTTTACGATTTATGGATACGATTTTTTTGCGACCTGGTGGGTCGTCGGGCTGATTTTTTTGGAGACGACTTATGAGTATTGTGAAGATCAATGCAATCGCTGTGGGCGAAGGCAAGGGCGAAGAGCTTGAGAAGCGATTTGCGCAAAGGGCAGGCGAGGTAGAGAACCAACCCGGATTCGAAGGTTTTGAACTGCTTCGACCTGTCGAAGGCGAAGATCGATACTTCGTTTACACCCGCTGGGACTCCGAAGAATCGTTTCAGGCGTGGGTAAGCTCGCAGGCGTTCGAACGTGGACATCGTCAGGCTTCTTCGAACAAGACCGACGGCACGGTAGCCCACGGCTCAGCCATTCTCGGCTTCGAAGTTGTGATCAAGACCGAAGGCAATAAGGCGTAGCCAGAGTCTCCTCGTCGGCTTCTCGACCCCTGTGGAGAGATCTTCGGTGCGGTGCTGGGTTCGATGACTGGCTAGATCGTTCGTTGGCAGCGTTTGAACGTTTGATACTGAAATGAATTCAGCATGACAGTGTCGCTAATTGGAATCTAAAGAACGAAAAAGACCCTCTGAGAAATTCTCAGAGGGTCTTTTCATAATCACAAACAAACTTGCAACTCGCCCAGCAGAGCCATTCATCAACTCAGCCGACAAATCGCCGACCTCGCAGAAAACGTGCCATTGGCACTAGCGCTGGACACGGCCTGAGGTGTCGCCGCCTGCGACTGCCATTACTTCCTTCACGCTAACGAGGTTGAAGTCGCCGTGGAACGTGTGTGACATAGCCGAAGAAGCAACAGCGAAATCGAGAACCTGTCGAGAGTTCCAACCGTCTTGATTCAGGCCGTAAATCATCGCTGCACAGAACGAATCTCCACCGCCAACACGGTCGACAATTCGTACCGGGTACTTGTTACCAACGAGAATCTCGTCGCCATCGTAGTAAATCGCACTCCAACCGTTATCGTCAGCAGAGAAGCTCTCACGAAGCGTGATCGCAACCTTCTTGAAACCAAACTTGTCTACAAGTTCCTGAACAACAGGCCTATAGGCTTCTGGATCGATCTCACCAACCGTCACATCGACGCCTTCAGCAGCAACACCGAGACACTTCTCAGCGTCCTCTTCGTTACCGATAGAAACATCAACGTACTTCATCATCGGAATCATCGTTGCCTGTGCCTCTTCAGGAGTCCACAAGTTCTTACGATAGTTCATGTCGGCCGAAACAGTGATCCCAAGCTCTTGGGCTGCCTTTGCGGCTTCTATACACACTTCACCAGCGTTCTTTGAGATCGCTGGTGTGATTCCTGTGAAGTGGAACCAGTCGGCGCCATCGAACACTTTCGCCCAATCGACATCACCAGGCTTGATTTCAGAAATTGAAGATGCTGCTCGGTCGTAAACAACCTTCGAAGCTCGCATTGCTGCGCCCGATTCGAGGTAGTAAGTGCCCAGTCTCTGGCCCTGTCGAAGTATTTCCGACGTATCGACACCAAACTGCCTGATGTAGTTGATGCAAGCCTGCCCAATGTCGTTATCAGGAATGGCAGTAACGAAAGTTGCGTCGACTCCGAACTGTGCAAGTGAAACTGCAACGTTACATTCGCCGCCGCCGTAGGTGACTTCGAACTCACGAGCCTGAGTAAAACGCTCTCGTCGCATTGTTGCGAGCCTGAGCATCACCTCTCCAAAAGTTACTACCTTGACCATGAATCTCGATTCTTTTTCTACCGCGAACTGGATGTTATCTAGATTGAATATAGGTCAGCGTATAGGCAATTGAGTAGCAATCACCCCACGCTGAAAAAGAGTGCCAATGGCACTTATAGCCCCCGGATTGACTTGATCAGTGCGACGGTGTCCCTGCTGCGCTGTTCGAGCTTGTCCCACGCGCCATCCTTCAGGATGTCGGCAGAAACTAGCTTCGAGCCCATTCCAACAGCCACCACTCCAGCCTCGAACCAAGGTCGAAGCGACTCTTCGGTGATGTCGACTCCGCCGGTAGGCATGATCGACGACCACGGCATAGGTGCGAGAACATCTTTGACGAATCCGGGACCACCAACCGCGCTACCGGGGAACGCCTTTACAATCTCGCAACCGAGTTCTTCGGCGGCTGAAATCTCCGAGGCAGTACCGCAACCGGGGACGTAACCGACTTTTCGTCGGTTGCAGACCTTCGCAACGTCGGGATTTGTTACTGGTCCAACGATGAAGCTTGCGCCTGAGCCGATGTACATCGAAGCGGTTCCAGCGTCGAGAACTGAACCAGCACCAAGAATGGCGTCTGGTAGCTCGGCTGCACAGAATCTGTCGAGTGCTGTGAACACTTCCCAGGCGTGATCGCCACGGTTTGTGAACTCAAGAACCTTGATTCCGCCGTTTACACATGCCTTTGCAATGTTCTGAGCTGTTGCGATATCGCCGTTGTAAAAAACGGGCACAACGCCAATTTCGTTAACTGCATTGAATGCTTGCAGCCGGGTGTGTCTGGCCAACTCGGGTTCTCCTTAGCGATCTGTTTTGAAATTCGTCCGCAAGCTAGTTTATCGCTCGCGAGGCAAGTAGTAACCTCTGTGTTCTCACAACTTCAACAACCTCCAAGTGAGCACCGGTGATGTTCGACTTGTAGCACACTACAAGCTGACACTCTGCAAAGCTTCCTCAAGCGAAGAAAGATTCCAAAATGGACTCAAATCCAGTCATAGACAAGATGAAACGTGGCGAAGCTACTGTTGGTACGTGGTCAACTACCGGCGACCCCTCGGTTATCGAAGTGATGGCATACATGACTGATCTCGACTGGATCACCGTCGACTTTGAGCACAACGCCATTGATGTGTCCACAGCTGTGAACTGCCTCAGGGCGGCTCAGGGCAGCGGCACTCCGATGTTCGCTCGGGTTCCTTACGGCGAGAAAGTGTGGATCAAGCGAATTCTCGATATTGGGTTCATGGGTATCGTTGCTCCAGATGTAAAAAATGCGGAACAGGCTCGCGAAATTGTTCAGGCTGCCAAGTACGCCCCCGATGGAATTCGTGGAATCGGCAGCGCACGTGGTCAGATTGCATACGGACCTAACTTCTTCAAGAAGGCCAACGAGATGACGCTTGTGGTCATCATGATTGAAGATCCTGCTGCAGTTGATCAGATCGACGAGATCATGGCGGTTCCGGGCGTGGACGTATGTTTCATTGGACCAAACGATCTCGCACAGAACATGGGCGTTCCGATTGGGCTAGATAACAAGCATCCTGATCACATCGCGGCCGTTCAGAAGGTTGTCGATGCGGGCAAGCGCCACGGAGTGTTCACCGGCGCTCACACAGCGTCTGGCGAAGAGGCAGCTCGACGTATCAAGCAGGGCATGCAGTGGTTCCCGATTAGTTCGGATGCCGGAATGCTCAAAATGGGTATCGAAGGTCAGCTTGCACAACGTGATGCCGCACTAGCGGGCGAACTCGACGACGACGGCAAAGACGGCGGCACGTTCTACTAAGGTCACAGGGTGACTTTTTCTTGCGTGGCGAGGATGTGAGCTAAAAGGGACGATGGGTCAGACCATCGTCCCTTTTTTATTTTTTCGTCCTAATTGCAAATGAACGGTAGAACAGCGAGTTCAGGAAAATTAGCACTAATGCGAACATCGCGAACACGAGCGTGGTAGGCGATAGTGGTGAAACTAAGACTGGAAACAGGATCAGGATTACAGCGAATGCTCGAAGTTTCCATACATTACTGTGAACACCCAAACTTCGTCGCCACACCGATCGAGCGAACTCAATTGTCATGGCTACTAGAGCCATATTTATGAACATGAACGGCAGAGCAGACCCCACACTGCTCGACTTATTCGACTCGTGAAATAAAAGTCGCTGCACAAGGAACATGAAGTATGCGATAGCGAGCAGCACGACCACGCCAAAGACCGCCCGTATCGCTTTCGTTAACTTCGTTTGCTGAATTTGCGGCATAGTCGAGTCATTCCCTACCGGTTACAAGCAATTAGTCGGAATGCGAATCGCCGACGTAGTGGCTTGGGGCTACTTCTAATCTGTGACGACCAAACAGAGCGTGCAACAGCAAGAGTGCGACTGCGATCAGAAAGTACACCACCATCGAGGGTGACAGTAAGAACAGTGGCATCCACAAGGTTGCGATAGCTGCAGCGAGACCGTATACCGCTCCGGTAGAGAACGATCGTCCCGCAATCCGCTGCCAGACAAGACGTGACAACAGTGCCGAACATACGCCCAATACAGCCAGTATTCCGTAAAAGACAAAACCCCACAAAAATAGATTGGAGTCGTTCGGGTACAACACCAGCGTCGCGTAGAAAATCCACACTGCAAACGCAAGACCGAACAATCCGATGGCCACAGAAAGTGATTTTGCCAGGTTCGACGTAAGTGTGTTTGGGACTACAGCCATGCTTGCCTCAGATCGGTTCGTTCTTCCGAGCGAAATCCTGAATCAAGTTCAGGATGACGAATTCAAGCCTAGAACATACCAATTATACCGAAGCGTAATCGTCGCAACTTAGCCAACCCTTCCCGATCTCTCAGAAAGAGTGGCTCCTCACAGATTCTCGATTTCGTGGAGGAGTTCGCCTGAGGCTGGGATCGAGTCGGTGTAGACGTTCGACCATCGGATCACGCCTTCGCCATCGATGATGAACACCGATCGTTTGGCTTTACCGGTGTCTTCGTTGAACACATCGAACGCTTTAATCACTTCGCCGTGGGGCCAGAAATCGCTAGCAATCGGGAACGGCACCTGACCGTCTTCGTCGCTGCCATCCTCTTTCATGCTCGCAGCCCACGCCTTTTGAACAGGAACAGAATCAGCACTAATCTCGATGATCTCAGTGTTGAGAGCAACGAACTTATCGTAGTTTGCGCGGAACCCGCGCACCTGGTTCAGTCAGCCACCGGTGAAGCTAGCCGGATGAAACCCGACAACCACCGTCTTGCCTCGAAGATCGGAGAGTTTTACCTCGCCTGAATGGCTTGCCAAAGTGAAATCTGGCGCCTGAGTGTCGGGTTGCAGTGCCATGTATCGATCGTGCTCCGTGTATTCCTAGTTCGTTGCTATGAGGATGAAGGGAATTCTACTCGCGATTCCAGTTCCATATGCGTATAGCGTTGCCACCGAGGTATTTATCTTGCTCCCTTGACGAAAGCCAATCGAAACCTTCCCGCACTAGCTTCAGTTCGTCTGCGAGAGAAAGCCAGCCGTGTTCGACTCGATGGTATCCGGGATATCCCGTGCCCCACATGACCCGATCGACGCCGAACGCACTGATCGCCATTTTGATCACGTCGTGCATATCGCTGAACGGGTGCTGGTCGCTTTCAGATCGATTGTGAATGTCGGAAATCTTCATCAGAACGTTCTCGTGCTTCGCCAGCGCCAAAACAGGTTTGTAAACGTCCCAGTCGGGAGCCATGTTCGGCTCGGGATACATCATGTGGTCGATCAAAAAAGTGATGCCCGGATACTTCGCTGCAACATAGTCGAGCTGATGCGCGTGCTCGGGTCGATTGTGGATCTGGACAATGCCCTCGTGTTTCTCGATTTCCTTGAACATTGCCTCGTTCTCGGGTCGCTTCAGAATGTCGACTTCCGAGTAGTATTGCGGATGAAAGCGAAATCCTTGCATTTGGCGTTCGTCCATCCAATAGACGGCTTGCGCTGCGTTACGCTCGTCCATCGGATCGACCAATCCCATCGAAACAAATCTGTCCGGATACTTGATCGCCGAAGCGGCTACGTACTCGTTGTCCCAAGTTGAAAACGACGTCTGCACGAGTACCGTCTTGTCGACGCCGTTGGCGTCCATGTCTGCCAACTGAAGTTCTGCGTTGCCGTGAGCTTTCGGCTTCGATGTGAAGTTGGGTGCGCTCGGGCCGATAGGCGCAATCGGCGGCATCTCCCAAATATGAACGTGAGTATCAACAATCATTTGGTGGCGTGGCATTCGGTGTGGCTACTCTCGGAAATTTTCTAAATATCGAATTCCTGGCAAGCTTACCGGCGCGAAAGCCGAAGTGGTGAGTGAAATACGTACGCTCGACCAAGATATTCCAATGTCACCCTGAATTCATTTCAGGGTGACAGTTTCGAACACGCCACCGATTACTGACGTACGGCCAAGAAAGCGATTCGAGCACGGACAGAAAACCGAAAGAACGAACTAATCGGCTGTCCAACGAAGAACTGGCTTGCGGGCGGCCGTGGCTTCGTCGAGTCGGGTTACCGGCAAATCGTGCGGAGCTTCGTGAACGAGTTCAGGCGCTGAATCGACCTCATCGTCGATCTGTCGCATGACCGCGATGAAGTGATCGAGTGTTTCTTTAGATTCCGATTCCGTAGGTTCGACCATAAGCGCTTCATCGACAATCATCGGGAAGTACATTGTTGGTGCGTGAATGCCGAAGTCCAACAGCCGTTTTGCAATATCCAGACCAGCAACCCCACGCTTCTTCTGGCGAGCCGCCGAAAGAACCGTCTCGTGCATGCAGTAACGATCAGCTGCGAGATCGTATTTATCTCGCAATTTCGCCTGAATGTAGTTCGCACTAATGATTGCGTTCTCAGATACCGACTGCAGCCCTTCGAGTCCGAGCGCTTTGATGTAAGCGTAGGCACGAACAGCGATTGAGAACGATCCATGAAAGCCGTTGATCGACCCAACCGACATTTCTGGAGTCGCCAGCACGTAGCCATCATCGGTCTTCTCCGCGACAGGCTTCGGTAGGAATTTCGCCAATTCGTCAGTGACCATTACAGGTCCAGAGCCTGGACCACCGCCACCGTGAGGCGTCGAGAACGTCTTGTGCAAATTCGAGTGGCAGATATCGACGCCAAGGTCGCCTAGTTTCACCAAACCAAGCAAGGCGTTCAAGTTCGCACCATCGGCGTAAACGAGTCCGCCTACATCGTGAATGATCTTGGTTAGTTCGAGAATGTTTGGCTCGAACAACCCGAGTGTGCTCGGAATTGTGAGCATGAATACGGCCGTGTTCTCGTTCGCCAATTCGCGAAGATTTACGACATCAACGTTGCCTTGATCGTCCGAGCGAACAGTAACCACGTCCAGTCCGGCCATCGCAGCCGAGGCTGGGTTCGTGCCATGTGCGGAGTCGGGAATGATTGCAACCGTACGAACCGAGTCATTTCGAGCATTGTGGTACGCCCGTGCAATTAAAAGCCCCGCGTATTCGCCTTGGGCGCCAGCAAGCGGTGCAAGCGAAACGCCGGGAAGTCCAGTGATCTCGCCAAGATCGTCTTGAAGATTCTTTAGAAGACGGATCGCGCCTTGAACAGTTTCATCGGGCTGCAATGGGTGAATATCGGCGAGTCCCGGTAGATTCGACAGTTCGTCGTTGATCTTCGGGTTGTACTTCATCGTGCACGACCCAAGTGGGTAGAAATTCGTGTCGATCGAGAAGTTCAGCTGACTCAGCACAGAGAAGTATCGAATCACTTCGAGCTGTGAGACTTCTGGTAGTTCAACGTCGTCACGCAAGAACGACGAATCAGGAAGGTTCTGTTCTGGAACATCAGAATCAGGAAGAGTGAACGCTTTGCGGCCTGTTACTGAGCGATCCATAAGTAGCCGGCGATCAATGTCACCTGCGTGTGCTGAAATGGTCATGCTGAAGCTCCGATCTGGCTCAGAGCTTGAACAAATTTATCGATATCGGCCTTTGAACTCGTTTCGGTCACACATACGAGCATGCCGTTGTCCAAACGATCGGAAATATCGAGTCCGCCGATGATTTTTTTGTCCAATAGGGCAGCGTTGATCTTGGAAACAGACTCCGGACAAGTAACCACGAACTCATGGAAGAACGTGCCGCCAGAACCCAACGACTCGACAGAAAAACCGGCGAGACCATTGATTTCTGATGCCGCGTAGTGCGCCTTTTGGTAGCAAAGGCTCGCCAGATCTTTTATGCCCTGCTTGCCGAGTGTTGCTGTGTAGACAGTGACCATCAAACCGATCAACTGCGTGCTTGTGCAAATATTCGAAGTAGCCCGTTCTCGCCTGATGTGCTGCTCACGAGTCTGGAGCGTGAGTACGTATCCGGCTCGACCTTTCGTATCGGTTGTTCGTCCAATAATTCGACCCGGCATCTGCCTTATGTGTGCCTTCTTGCAGGCGAACAGCCCGACGTACGGACCTCCGAACGCCATCGGCACTCCGAGTGGTTGACCCTCGGCTGTCACGATGTCTACGTCGAATTCGCCGGGAGCCTTGAACATTCCAAGCGCTGTCGGATTCACGTGCACGACCGAGAGTGCGCCATTTTCGTGTGCCAGATTGGTTAGCCGTTCGATATCTTCGATTTCACCAAAGAAATTGGGACTTTGAATTCCGATACATGCGAGATCATCGGGAATTTCTGTTGCATCGGTTGAAATTTCAACGATCTCAATGCCCTGGTACTTCGAGTACGCCAAAAGCGTGTCTGGCAATCGACGATCTGCCGTCGAAAGCACTCCGATTTTCGTTCGCTTCGTAACCCGAGCTGCCATCAGGCATGCCTCCGCAAACGCCGTTGGCCCGTCGTACATTCCCGCGTTCGCAACTTCCATGCCGGTTAGCTGACAAATAATCGTCTGGAACTCGAATCCAACTTGCAATGTGCCTTGGGCGGCCTCAGGTTGGTACGGCGTGTAGGCGGTAACAAACTCGCCGCGCTGAAGAATCGAACGAACAGTTGATGGAATGTAGTGACTGTACGATCCAGCACCCAAAAACGATATATACCCGCTTGATGACGAGGCGTTTTCTGCTGCTATCGATCCGAATACGGTCGAAAGTTCTTGCTCGGAAAGTCCGGCATCAATATCTAACTTTGGGTGCCTGTGCTCGATAGGAATATCGCCAAGAAGACCATCGAGAGAATCGACACCGATTACTTCGAGCATTTCCGCTCGCTCGGAATCGGTTGATGGGATGTACGGGTGGTTTACGGAGGTGTTTGCAGATGAAGCCATTGAAGTTGTCGTTACTCCAACGTTGGCTGATAAGTGGCGGAATCCATAAGATCGTCAAGCTGCGAAGCGTCGGCTAGTTCAACTTTGATCAGCCAACCAGTTCCGTAAGGCTCTTCGTTCACTACTTCAGGCGAGTCAATAGCAGCGGCGTTTACTTCAACGATCTTGCCGCCGACTGGCGAAAAGAGGTCGCTCACTGCTTTGACAGATTCAATTTCTCCGAATTTTGCAAACTGTGCGACGTCTGTACCGACATCGGGAAGATCTACAAACACGACATCGCCGAGTGATTCCTGTGCGAATACGGTTACGCCGATTTCAGCGATGTTGCCGTTCATTCGCACCCATTCGTGTTCTTTTGAATATTTGAGATCGTCCGGGTACATCTGCGTTCACATTCCTATCGCTATTATTTGGCGTTGATCGGCCACATATAGGCCAAATTCGTAACCAGTAAACCAGCTAATCGAGCCATCCACTAACTGCGTTTGTAAAAGGGCATGTCGACAATTTTTGCTTCAACAGGTCGCCCTCGAACATCGATGATGATATTGGTGCCAGTCGCAGAGTACTTTTGCTCAACGTAGCCCATGCCAATACCACCGTCAACAGTAGGCGAATGGGTACCCGATGTCACCCTCCCGATTACGCTCGATTCATCGATGATGCCGGAGTTGGATTCGTGGATATTTAGGCCCGATCTTGGGATGCCGCGACCGGTCATTTTGAAGCCAACCAGCGCACGACTCGCTTCCGTCCTTGAAAGACGTTTTAGCGCAGCACCAGCAATTGAGTTCGGAGCTTCAAAATATGCAAATCTGCCGAAACCAGCCTCGAACGGATTTGTTTCGGTCGACAAATCGTTGCCGTGAAGAGGCAGGCCAGCTTCTAAGCGAAGCACATCACGTGCGCCAAGACCACTTTCTATCGCACCCGCTTCGCGAAGCACGTTCCACAATTTCTCGCCCTGATCGGCAGACACGATGACTTCGAATCCGTCTTCGCCTGTGTAACCGGTTCTCGCAAGCGTGGCAGAGATGCCAGCGACCGTCGCACTGCCAATTCGGAATCGCCGAATATTGGATGCTTCACCGTTCGACAGGCCAACCATGATTTCGACTGCCTTTGGACCTTGAATTGCAATCATCGCGGTTTCGTTGGTCACGACGTTCATGCTGAAGCCAGTAGATTTCGCAACTAACGGATTTATCCACTCCATATCGACTTCGGCGTTTCCTGCATTGATCACCAACAGAAAACTTTGATCGCCCGTGCGATAAACCATAGCGTCGTCTATGATGCCGCCGTGTTCGTTGCAGATGAAGTTGTACTTACCGCGGCCTATCTTCAGTACAGGCAAATTAGCAGAAAGAAACGTGCTTAAAAACGACTCAGCTCCTTCGCCTTCAAATTCGAATCGACCCATGTGCGAAACATCGAATATTCCCGCCACATTTCGCACTGCGTTAATTTCGGCGATGATGCCATTGGCGTACTGCACCGGCATGTCCCAACCGCCAAACGGAACCATTTTAGCGTTCGATTCGACATGTGTTGAGTGAAGGACGGTTTTCTTAAGAATTTGGTCTTGTGATTCGTCTCTCAACATCAACTCCGATAGCTCGATCGTTAGATCAACTTTGCCCACTAATTACGCCGGGCAAACCTGTCCAAGCACACTCTTATTTGCTGGCGTATCAAATCTTAACCTGAATCCACCGATAACGGACGGACCAATTCAGATACAACAAGCATCTATGGCTCGTCGCTGAATAGCTGTTCCCACGTTGGCATTTCACCCGGCTGTGGCTGGCTGGACGAAACGAAAGGATTGCTTGTCCGGAGTAGCCTGGCGTGAACTGCAATCGAACCGTTCAGCGTTGGAACGTTGTGACCGCCAGTGAGCGGGGCACCTCCAACCACTCCCGTTAGCGACCGTAAACGCTCTCCGTCGTCCTCAGCCGCTCGGGAATGAACAGCAACCCTGAAACGACCAAACCCTTCAGGATCGATTAGTGAACCGATCCCGGCGATATCTTCTTGAGCTTCGGTTTGAGATATTTTTCCAGCCATCGCTCGTTCGTTAACTTCACTGAGAAATCCATCGATACCCAAGTTCGATAAGAACTCTTGCTGTGAAGGTTTTCCGATCCGTTCTATTCCCATAACCATCAGCATGTGATCGACAGCTGTGAAATCGACGTGAGCAGTGATGTCTTGCTTGCCAATGCGCCTTAGTGGATTCTGACCAAGAGTGTGCTGGTAGTAGCAGCGTAATGATCCGTCGATGCGGGTTGGCTTGTACAACTCATGACGGTCGTAGCCGTAGTCGATAGTCATGACGTATCCACGTTCGAGAGTCGCTGCGACCGAATCGGCCCAATAGCCGAGTCGCAGATTTACTTCGCCTCGGTAGAACTCGGGAAGTGACCCAAGGAATGGGTCGACCCTCCCAGCAATCTCAGGTTCACTCACATCGCCGAGCGACTCCACGAATTTGCCATCTTGATAGTCGACGTATATTTCTCGAATCTCGCCGTTCTGAACTACAAATCGATTGACCGGATGCGCATCGAGCAGTTCATTAGAAATCACGCATCCGGTTATTCCTACCGGCAACGCTGAGTTCTCGTTAACCGCGTCGATCCCGGCAGGAGGTGCTAGATCGGTCGCAACGTATGACATTGCATTGTCGAATTCAGGTAGTTCACGTCGCACGTATTCGGTGATATCTGATCGAAGCACGCCATCGCCTGCGCCGATCTCGACCACCATGAATTCGTCAGGCATGCCAAGATTTCGCCACATCTCTTCTAGCTGAAGTGCCAGAAGCGCCCCAAAGGCAGGGTGGCTCGAAGGACTGGTGAAATAGTCGCCATCGGTACCAACTGGTGTTGATCCAGGATGCAGACGTCTACTCGGGTAATAGCCGTGTTGCTCATCGTAGAGAGCCGCTTCCATGAACACATCGAACGTGATTGGTCCGTACTGAGCGATATGGTCGATCAGCCGCTGTTCGAGGTCACTTGGTGACTGTTTTTGGGGAGGCGTGGTCATAAATTTTGGAAATAAAAACGGAGTGCGGGATGCACTCCGAGATTTTATATGCGAAAGACAGGGAACGAACTGCCCTGTCCCCCTTCCTTCGGGAAGGGGCTAGGGGGATGGGTAGATTGCAGCTCGGAGCCGAGTCAACCGATGACGACCGCGACTAACGCAAACGCCTATCGCTCAGCGATAGGCACGTACTGGAGGTCGTGTTCGCCTGTGTACTGAAGTAGAGGTCGAATCAGAATGTTGTGGCGTAACTGCTCGACAACCTGAATCGTCCAGCCAGGAATTCGACCAACCGCGAAGATCGGTACAAACAGGTCCTGAGGGACACCGTTCAGGTAGTAGATAACACCGGCGAAGAAGTCGACATTCACGTGAATTCCACGTCGAGCGTAAGGCTGCATTGCCTCGACCACTGCTTCGAGGATCTGGTACCACTCTGGCTGGCCCATCTCTTCACTGAGCTTCTTTACTCCAGCTCGCAAGTGACCAGCTCGTGGGTCTTCTGCCTTGTAGACACGGTGACCGAATCCCATGACTCGTTCACGGTTCGAAAGCAGGTTTTTTACATAGTCGGCAGCGTTTTCTGGCTTGCCGATTTCTTTTGCCATCTGCATAACGTTCTCGGCGGCTCCACCGTGTGAAGGGCCTGAGAGAGCAGCGATTCCCGCAGTTACCGCAGCGTGAATGTCGGCGGCAGTACCGGCGACCACTCGGGCAGTGAAAGCTGAAGCGTTTGAACCGTGGTCTGCGTGAAGAACAAAGTCTTTGTCCATCAAAGCAGCAGTATATGCACTCGGCTCGTCGCCGTTCATCATGTACAGGAAGTTCCCGGCGTGATTCAGAGTCGTGCTTGGCTTGATCGGGTCTTTACCCTGGCGAATATTGTGGTGCGCCATAACGATCGAAGGAACCTGCGAAGTAAGGCGGTTACCTTTGCGGATCGTTGCTTCAGGAGAGTTGTCGTTACGATCTTCATCGAACGAAGCTAGTGCAGAAACGGCAGTCCGAAGCGCATCCATTGGGTGCGAGTCTTTTACCAGATCAATTACATCGAAAATTTTCTCAGGAAGCTCTCGGGCAGCCTTAAGCTCGGCGTCGAACTCATTGAGTTCAGATTGAGTCGGAAGCTTGCCGTAGATCAGCAGATATCCGGTCTCTTCGAACGTCGAATGCTCAGCAAGCTGATTGATGTTGTATCCACGGTATTCGAGAACACCCTTTTTTCCATCGATGAAGGTCGTGTCACTCCTGTCGAAGTAAACGCCCGTTAGTCCTCGATGTATCGTGATGTCGTCAGATGTCATTTGGGGTTACTGGTCCATAGTGACATCCACGAGGAAGCCACGCTCTGAAAATATTTGCTCTAGAAACAACGCCGGGCGCACGGTTCAATCGGCATCATTTTAGATGGCGCGCTGAACGTGTAACAAGCGGTTCGAGGCTACACAACAACTAATAGGTCGTCAAATTGACGACCTATTAGTTGTTGTGAGTTTTTTTCTGGTGAAATCGCGTACCTGAAAGTCTCAGTTATGAGCGATCCTCGATTTGCTTTATGAACTTGGCGACGACTTCATCAACAGTCATCGGGTCAAGATTCTCGCCGGTACGTGTTCGAACTGCGACAGTTCCCGCTTCGATTTCCTGATCGCCTGCAACCAGCATGTAAGGCACTTTTTGCAACTGTGCCTGCCTGATTTTAGAGTTCATACGATCGTTAGAATCATCGACATTCACTCGAATCCCGGCTGCCTTCAGCTTTGCGCCAACTTCGTTACAGAAGTCGATGTGGCGATCAGCAATCGGAACCACCACAGCCTGCACCGGAGCCAACCACAGCGGGAACGCTCCCGAGAGGTGCTCGATGAGCACGCCCAAGAATCGTTCGAGCGAGCCGTACATTGCTCGATGAATAACTACCGGACGCTGACGCGTACCGTCTTCAGCCGCATATTCCATGTCGAAGCGTTCAGGCAGTGAAAAGTCGAGCTGCACCGTTCCAAGCTGCCAGTCCCGACCGATAGCGTCGGGAACGAAGATGTCGATCTTCGGTCCATAGAACGCGCCTTCTCCCGATTCTGCTGTGTACTCAACACCTGAAGCGTCCAATAGCTCAGTAAGAGCAGCTTCCGCCTTGTCCCACATTTCATCAGTGCCGACACGTTTTTCAGGTCGTAGCGAAAGTTCTAGTCGGTAGCTATCGAATCCGAGCGTGTCGTAAGCCTCACTCATCATCTTAAGGAACGAGGTGATCTCGTCACTAATCTGATCGAGGGTACAGAAAATGTGCGCATCGTCCTGAACAAACGAACGTACACGAGTCAGACCGTGCGTTACGCCCGAACGCTCGTTGCGGTGTAGTCGTCCAAAATCTGCCAACCGCATCGGAAGTTCACGGTAGCTGTGTGAATCGGCGAGGTACAGCATTGCCGCGGCAGGACAGTTCATTGGCTTTACGCCAAACTCCCGCTCATCGACATCTACGAAGTACATATTCTCTGAGTACGCATCGAGGTGACCCGACCGCTTCCACAGCTCAGTGTTGAAGATCTGCGGAGTCATCACTTCCTGATAGCCGTACCTCACGTACAGCTCTTTTACGTAATCGATCAGGCTGTTCATAACCTGAGCGCCCTTAGGCAAGAAGAACGGGCTCGCAGGTGCGATCGGATCGAAGAAGAACAGTCCGAGCGCCCGACCCAGTTTGCGGTGGTCGCGCTTTTCAGCCTCTTCGATTCGCTGCAGATAGTCCTTTTGAGCGTCGCGTGACTCCCATGCAGTGCCGTAAATTCGCTGCAACATTGCGTTGTTTTCGTTACCGCGCCAGTAGGCTCCGGCAGCCGAAAGCAGCTTGTACGCCTTGATGTCGCCTGTTCGAGCCATGTGACCACCACGACAGAGGTCTTCAAACGCTCCGTCGGAGTGACTACAGAACGTGACTCGCTCGTCGGCTGGGATTCCTTGCAGAATCTCGACTTTGTACTCGTTGTCTTTCAATAATTCGAGCGCTTCGTCTCGGCTGGTTTCTCGTTCGACAAATTCAGTATTTGCTCTGATCGAATCGCGCATTTCGAGTTCGATCTTTTTTAGATCGTCGGGAGTGAAAGCCTCTGGAACTGCAAAGTCGTAGTAGAAGCCATCTTCGATCGGAGGTCCGATAGTTAACTGCGCCTCAGGAAACAGCTTAGTAACTGCTTCAGCAAGTACGTGTGCTGTCGAGTGACGCAGTCGATCACGGTGATCTTGCTTTTCAGCGGGTGATAGATCTTTGAATTTAATTCTGTCTGCCATGGCAATAGGCTCCAAAAGGTCGAAACGCTATCCAGAGGTGATCTGGGGTTTCGATGTGCAGATCGTGATACACGAAAAATCGTCGACAGTCACGAATAAGTAAGTGAGATACGTAGGAGTCGGGGCACGGCGCCGAGCGTTGAAGCGCGTGGGGGGCGGCGTGCCTACGTCGTGCTGCGCCCAGACGGGCTGCACTCCGTTGTGCCGCCAACCTGCCTGCTCTGCTCGTTTGCAGCGGGCACTGCAATCAGTTGTATGTGCGACTTATTGCTCATTAAACATATTCTATCTACAAAAAGTAGACGAAGTGGTGGGCGGTACAGGATTTGAACCTGTGACCTCGTCGATGTCAACGACGCGCTCTACCAACTGAGCTAACCGCCCTCAAAAGGTTTTTCGGCTTTTGACCGAAGCTAAATTTTATATGAAAACCAACCCAATGCCGCTATAGCAAATTACACGCATTTCGAACGAGGTTGATCGGCTTGGGTTGAGTCTGAGGACCGTCGAAGCTACGAAATTTCGTCAACGTATCTGCTGATTTCGACATCTTTGAATCGTCAAACAACAAAAGATGTCCAGAAAAACGTAGCCCCCGGCCAAAGCGGCCGAGGGCTACAAAATTATTCGTTCAATACGAAGTTAAGCGAACTACTCTGCCGAGCTGTCGCCTTCGCTAGCGTCGCCGTCATCCACAAACTGTGGTGCAGGCTCAACGCTCTCTTCAGCCGTCGATGTCGATGCGCGAAGAGCCTCAGCTGCTCGTGCTGCGTCATCGTCGCCAGAGTCAGACGATTCAGCTCCATCGTTAGCAGCGTCGGTCAAAGCCGTTACTGCAGCTTGAAGACCACCGTCGTCCTTAGGAGCGCTTGATGAATAAACCGCTGCAGCCGCTACCGCATCCGCACCAGATGGAGGACCTGTCTCGGCACCAACGCCGACCAGATCGCCACCACCACCGATAGCTGCGAGAGCTTCTTCGAATGTCGCAGGAGCCTGCGTTAAGCCGGTAAGTCGACCGGACTCCCCTTCGCCTTCCTTGACGCCGAGTCGCTCGCGACCTTCTGCCGTCAGATCCAGTCGAGCTGGAATCAAACGTCCGATGATCACGTTTTCCTTCAAACCGTTCAGGCGGTCAACAGATCCGTTTACGGCGGCCTCTGTCAGCACTCGAGCGGTTTCCTGGAACGATGCTGCCGCCAAGAAACTCTGGGTGTTTAGGGAAGCCCTCGTTACACCGAGAAGAACCGGACTTGCTGTTGCAGGTTCGCCGCCTTCAGCCAGCAGGTTGTTGTTAGTGAATTCGTAATCGTGTCGGTCGACCAACTCACCCGGCAGCAAATCGCTGTCGCCTGGGTTATCGACTCGAACCTTACGCATCATCTGTCGAACGATCACTTCGATGTGCTTGTCGTGCAACTGCACACCTTGTGATCGGTAAACGGCCTGAACTTCGTCAACCAAGTAACGCTGTACAGCAGCTTGACCTTCAATTCGCAGAATGTCCTGCGGGTTTTTAGGTCCGTCTGTAAGCGGCGTACCAGGCTGAATCATTTCACCATCTGCAACGGAAATTTCCGATGCAGCTGGTACAACGTATTCACGTTCGTCGGTCTCGTTCCAAGTGATTCTGACAGCTGTCTTAGTCACCTGAACAGTACCGGCTACTGGGGCAAAGATCTCTTCAGGGAGTTCATCGCCTTCACCAGCCTTCACGGCTGCTACCATAGCTGTTTTCTTCACAGAAAGAACTGCTTCACCCGCGTCGACCCAGTCACCCGTTTTCACGGTCTGACGATGAGTTTCAGGAATGTCCATTTCTTCTGAGAATTCCTCACTCGAAATAACCCTGACTACACGGCCTTCTGGCAGCTGAGCAAGTGCAACCTTGCCGCCAAGTTCCGACAGTATTGCCATACCTTTCGGCTGTCGAGCTTCGAACAATTCAACAACACGAGGTAGACCGGACGTGATGTCCTTTCCGGCGATACCACCAGTGTGGAACGTTCTCATTGTGAGCTGTGTTCCAGGCTCACCAATCGACTGAGCAGCGATGATTCCGACAGCCTCACCCACTAGGGCAGGCACGCCAGTAGCAAGCGATGCTCCGTAGCACTTCTGCGAAATTCCACGCTGAGTCGTGCTGGAAAGCGGTGAGAATACCCACGCTTCCTGCACGTTCGCTGCAGTAATTTCTTCAGCAATTGGACGAGTGATGAGATCATCACGATCGGCAATTACTTCCCCTGTTTCAGGGTTCACAACTGGTTCAGACAAGTACCGAGTCACAATGCGCTCGGCAAGCGGAGCTTGTATACCAGTTGGGTCGTGGCTAATCCTGATGCCCTGCGCACCTGGGTCGTTGTCAGTCGTGATAATCACGTCCTGCGCAACGTCAGCAAGTCGTCGAGTTAGGTAACCCGAGTCGGCAGTACGTAGAGCGGTGTCAGCAAGACCCTTTCGAGCTCCGTGAGTCGAAATGAAGTACTCAAGAACCGATAGACCCTCAGCAAAGCTGGAGCGAATCGGCATCTCAATAATTCTTCCCTTAGGGTCAGACATCAGCCCTCTCATGCCAGCCATCTGCTTGATCTGAGCGATGTTACCTTTCGCTCCTGAGTTGGCCATCGTGTATATACCGCCGTAGTTAGGCAGAGTGTCTTCCACTGCTTTAGTCATCTTGTCCGAAACATCGGTCCAGATTTCTACAGTAGCTTTGTAGCGTTCTGAATCGGTGATCAGACCTTCGAGGAACTGTTCTTCTAGCTTGGCGATTTTTGTGTCAGCAGCAGAAAGCAGCGACTGCTTCTGAGGCGGAACAACAATGTCCTTCATAGCGATCGTGGTACCAGACTGCGTAGCGAACTTGAATCCAAGTTCCTTTATCTGGTCGAGCATCTTCGCTGTCTCTTGGTTTCCGTGTTCATTCACAGCTTCAGATACGAGCGCTTCGATAGCGCTACGGTCGAAGATAATGTTTCGGAAGTCCATAACTTCAGGAAGTGCACGATTGAAGATGATTCGACCGACAGTCGTCTCAATCCACTCGCCGTTATCGTCCCGAACTCTGACCGTCTCGCGAAGTTTCACACGCTCAATGTCGTGTGCAAAACGTGCGTCTTCAAAGTTTGCGTAAGTCTTGTACTTCGCGTTGCCTTCTTCGTCACGTACAACAGGCGTCAGATGTTCGCTGTCGAGTCCGGTCAGGTAGTACATACCAAGCACCATGTCGAGAGTTGGCGAAACGATCGGGAAGCCCGAGCTTGGAGCAAGCATGTTGTTCGTCGAAAGCATGAGGCGGCTTGCTTCGTTTACCGCTTCACGTGAAAGCGGAACGTGCACAGCCATCTGGTCACCATCGAAGTCAGCGTTGAATGCTGTACATACGAGTGGGTGAATCTGAATCGCAGATCCATCGACTAGGACCGGCTGGAAAGCCTGAATACCGAGTCGGTGAAGCGTAGGAGCACGGTTGAGCAAAACCGGGTGGTTCTGAATAACTTCTTCGAGAAGGTCCCAGATTTCCGGTCGAGCTCGCTCTGTCATTCGCTTAGCGCTCTTGATGTTGTGGGCGTAACCCTTGACAACAAGTGCGTTCATAACGAACGGCTTGAACAGTTCAAGCGCCATCTTCTTAGGAAGACCACACTCGTACATCTTCAAAGTTGGGCCAGAGATAATGACCGATCGTCCACTGTAGTCAACTCGTTTACCGAGAAGGTTCTGGCGGAATCGACCCTGCTTACCACGCAGCAAGTCGGTTAGAGACTTGAGCTTGTGGTTGTGGCTGCCCTGAATAGCGCGACCACGTCGACCGTTGTCGATAAGTGCGTCAACGGCTTCCTGCAGCATTCGCTTTTCATTACGAATGATGATGTCTGGAGCCTGTAGAACGATGAGGTGCTTCAACCGGTTGTTTCGGTTGATAACTCGTCGGTACAAGTCGTTCAGGTCACTGGTAGCAAATCGGCCACCATCTAGCTGAACCATAGGGTGTAGTTCTGGGGGGAGTACCGGCAGAACCGTAAGAACCATCCACTCTGGTTTGTTTCCGCTCTTGCGGAAGGCTTCAATGACACGGAGTCGTTTGATCGCCTTCTTGCGGCGTTGGCCAGAGGTGTTACGAACCTGATCTTGAAGATCGACTCGAACAGCGTCGAGGTCTGTGTTCTGAAGAATCTCCAGAACAGACTCAGCACCCATCGAAGCCTTGAATACCTGACCGAACTTGTCGCGAAGCTCACGGAAGCGGGCTTCGGTTAGCATGTCCATTACTTGAATAGATTCGAGGTCGTCGATCTTGTCCTGTACGTCGGACTCGACCATCGCCTTCCGCTCGTCGGTGATCTCAGACAGCTTCGTAGAAGCAGCTTCACCCGTGAAGCTTGCAACATCGGCTTGGTGAGTTGCTACCTGTTCAGCAGCATCTTGTTCAGCCTTAGTAGTCTGCGCCTTCGTAGGCTTCTTCTTAGGCTTGTCAGCATTCGCGAATTCTTCAGCAATGCGTTCGGATTCAACGCGGTGCTCGAACAGTAATTGCATGGTCGAAGCCAGAGTTGACTCTACTTCGCTACCAGCAAGACTTTCTTTAAGATCTTCACCTAGACGGTTGACCTCTGCATCACGGTAAGCTTCCAGCTGCTCAATGGCATTCTGGCGAGCCATCTTGTCGACTGAAGTGACAACGTACTGCGCGAAGTAGAGAACCCGTTCGAGGTTTCTAGGAGAAAGATCAAGAATAAGACCAAGTCGAGAAGGTGTGCCCTTCGAGAACCAGATGTGAGCTACAGGTGCTGCAAGCTTCACGTGACCCATACGTTCACGTCGAACCTTGGAACGCGCAACTTCTACACCACAACGGTCGCAAATTACGCCTTTGTAGCGGATCTTCTTGTACTTACCGCAGTAGCACTCCCAGTCCTTAGTAGGACCAAAGATGCGCTCACAGAACAGGCCGTCTTTTTCCGGCCGCAGTGTGCGGTAATTAATAGTCTCTGGTTTGGTAACTTCTCCGTATGACCAAGCTTGAATCTGCTCTGGCGATGCCAGAGAGATTCTGATTGCGTTGAAATCGGCGCCGGACTGTGTCATATGTGGCCGTTTCCTTCACCTTCTCGAGGTTTCCCTCGTGGGCGGCTAACCCGTGTAGTGAAGCTGACTAGCGAAGCCAGCAAATTGAAGTATCCCTATGAGCCTCAAATGAAGCTCATAGGGACGTAATTAGTTTTGTTAGTTCTCTTCGTCTTCGACACCCGGAATCGCATCCGCGGTATCTTCCGACTCTTCAAAAGCTAGGGATTGAAGTGAGTCTTCAGTCGAGCCATCCGATTCGTCGTCGTCAAACGAGTCATCGTCATCCGAATCGTAATCTTCAAAAGAATCGACAAACGGTTCGTCACCTACTGACAATTCTTCAATGTCTAGAGCATCAAACGGTTCATCATTGAGATCATTCCAATCCAACGGCGCACCGAGCGTTGCTGCCATTTCCTGTGCCTGAGTCTGAGCCTGGGTGAATCGTTCGATATCTTCATTTAGAAGCTCGACTGATAATCCAAGTCCCTGAAGCTCCTTCAGCAGAACGTGGAATGACTCAGGAACACCCGGCTGGATGACCTCTTCACCCTTCACGATCGCTTCGTAAGTTTTCACCCGTCCGATCACATCGTCAGATTTGATCGTCAGCATCTCTTGCAACGTGAAAGCTGCCGAGTACGCCTCAAGCGCCCAAACTTCCATTTCACCGAATCGCTGTCCACCGAACTGAGCTTTACCACCAAGCGGCTGCTGAGTGATGAGCGAGTAAGGCCCGGTTGAACGAGCGTGAATCTTGTCTTGAACAAGGTGAATAAGCTTCAGCATGTAAACGTTACCGACAGTAATCGGTGCGTCGTACGGAAGACCCGTTCGACCGTCCATCAATAGCTGTTTACCGAAAATTGGAGCAGAGAGGTTACGCTCTCGCGACACCTTCAACGACTCCTGCATAAGCTCCGAAGGCTTCATTTCATCAGTTTCGGTTCCAACAGTTTCTTTAAGCCAAATTCGCAGGCAGGCTTCACGAGCAACGCCTCTGTTCGACTGTGCGTCACTCCAGAGCCGATCACGGTCTAAACCGCGTTCTTCTAGGTACGCATCAACCTTGGTCCAATCGATGTCTTCTGTATCGAGATCACGGTGGTCCTTGGCGTGTGATTCTCTGACGAACCACGCACGCGCAAGCTGGTCTTCGATAACGCTTTCCTGCGCACCATCGAATACCGGCGTTCGAGCGTGGAAGCCCAGCGTGTTAGCAGCCCAACCCAAATGAGTTTCGAGCAACTGGCCTAAGTTCATTCGAGAAGGAACACCGATTGGGTTCAACATGATGTCGAGCGGGGTACCGTCTGGGAGGAACGGCATATCCTCTCTTGGAAGAATCTTAGAAACAACACCCTTGTTACCGTGTCGACCAGCCATCTTGTCGCCCTGGTTGATCTTTCGTGTGTGGGCAACCCAAACACGAACGGTCTTGGTGACACCAGGCTGCATGGTGTCACCGTTTTCCTTTGTGAGGATACGTACGTCGGTAACCTTGCCGTGCTGACCGTGCGGAACTCTAAGGCTCGTGTCTTTTACGTCACGTGCCTTCTCACCGAAGATAGCCCGCAAGAGCTTCTCTTCAGCAGTTAGCTCGGTTTCACCCTTAGGAGTGATCTTTCCTACAAGAATATCGCCCGGGGTTACCCAAGCTCCAATTCGAACGATTCCCTCGTCGTCGAGGTCGCGAAGACTCTCTTCACCGACGTTAGGAATGTCACGGGTAATTTCTTCAGGCCCAAGCTTCGTCTCTCGAGATTCAACCTCGTGTTTGTCGATGTGTATCGACGTGTATCGGTCATCCTTTACGAGGTCTTCGTTAAGGATGATCGCATCTTCATAGTTGTAACCATCGAAGGTCATGAAACCAACGAGAAGGTTCTGACCCAGTGCGAGCTCACCATTGTCGGTCGATGAACTGTCAGCAAGAGGCGAACCAGGAATTACCTTGTCGCCCTTGTGGACGATCGGGTGCTGGTTGATCGATGTTCCCTGGTTCGACCGAACGAACTTAGTCAGCGGGTACTCGGTAGCCTCACCGTCTTCACTGAGAACCGTTACGTGATCACTTGTAGATTCCGAAACAACGCCGCCGATTTCTGACATCACTACCTGACCGGAGTCGGTAGCAACTCGCCATTCCATGCCGGTACCAACTAGTGGTGCCTGTGGCTTGATTAGCGGAACCGCCTGTCGTTGCATGTTCGATCCCATAAGGGCTCGGTTAGCGTCATCATGCTCAAGGAACGGAATCAACGATGTCGAGATACTAACGATCTGCATCGGTGAAACGTCGAGGTAGTTGACTTCGTCCGGGTGAACGTATGTGTACGACTCACTACCGCCCTGTCGAACCTCAACGAGTTCCGTGGTGATCTGACCCTTAGCGTCCATAGGCGTAGTCGCCTGGCCAATGGTGTTCACCTCTTCGTCGTCAGCCGAAAGGTAATCACGATCGCCTTCATCAGTCGTCACGTACGCCAGAACTACTACCTCGCGAGGAGATAGAGCATTGACCACTTCGGCCATTGGAATTGTGACTGTCTTGCCAGCTTCGGTGACAACCTTGCCAGAATCATCGGTGATGTCTTCCAGCGGCGTTCGACCCTGAATATCAGGATTATCGCTCGACATCGTTCGAAGAATCTTGCGGTACGGAGTCTCGATGAATCCGTAGTCGTTTAGTCGTGCATAAGTTGAAAGCGAACCTAGAAGACCAATGTTTGGACCTTCAGGGGTTTCAATTGGGCAGATTCGACCGTAGTGAGATGCGTGCACGTCACGTACATCGAATCCAGCGCGCTCACGTGAAAGTCCACCTGGTCCAAGTGCCGATAGACGGCGTTTGTGAGTCAACTCGGCAAGCGGGTTGGTCTGGTCCATGAACTGCGAAAGCTGCGATCCACCAAAGAATTCTCGAACAGCAGCAACTACTGGCCTGATGTTGATCAGCGCAGCAGGAGTCGTGGTCGATGGGTCCATCTGAGTGGTCATGCGTTCTTTTACAACGCGTTCCATTCGCAGAAGTCCAACACGAAGTTGGTTCTGAATCAGTTCGCCAACGGCTCGCACTCGGCGGTTACCGAGGTGGTCGATGTCGTCGTTCGAAGCTCGACCGTTGTTGATGTTGATCATTCGTCGAATTAGCTCGACGATGTCGTTCTTCGTGAGAGTTCGAGTCGTCTCTTCAAGACCCAACCGTCGGTTGAGATTGTATCGACCGACACGACCGAGGTCGTATTTACGGTCGTTGAAGAACAAATTATCGATAAGCTCTCGTGCATTGTCGACACTTGGCGGCTCACCAGGACGTAATCGGCGGTAGAACTCTAGAAGCGCTTCTTCTTCGGTAGTTGCCGCAGTGTCCTTAGCGAGAGTTGCCCGCATGTAGTTGTGAACTTGGTCATCATCGACGTCGGACACAAGACCTAAAATATCTTCATCAGATTCCCAGCCGAGCGCTCGTAGAAGCGTCGAAATTGGGGCTTTACGCTTTCGGTCGACTTTGACTGACAGCAAGTCTTTGTTGCTGGTCTCGAGTTCGACCCAAGCTCCTCGGTAAGGAATGAGCTTGGCGCTGCAAAGCTTACGTCCCGTTGCAGGGTCGGCCTTGGTTGTGAAATACGCACCCGGTGATCGCACTAATTGCGATACAACGACACGCTCAGCGCCGTTGATAACGAATGTCCCGTTGCGAGTCATCATAGGGATGTCGCCAAAGAACAACGTCTGCTCTTTCACTTCACCTGTTTCCTTGATCACAAGCTGAACAGTGATGTACAGCGGTGCAGAGAAGGTGATTTCACGCTTCCTACATTCGCGCTCAGTGTTCTTTGGCTCGCGCACCTCATGACTGAGGAACCTGAGATCAAAGCGCCCGCCAGTGAAATCTTCTACAGGAGAAATTTCTTCGAGGAGATCTTGCAGTCCGTCGTTCTTAAGCCATTCAAATGAATTGACCTGAACCTGAACCAGACTGGGAACGTCAACATTGTTTGCAATGCTGCTGAAGCTTTTGTAACCGGGCTGCTTTGATGGAGCCAACCGACGATCAGCGATGACCATGCACGCACACTCCCACAATTAAGGGTGATGAAAGGTGGATTACACGCGTGTGAGGAAATACCTCTAACGCGAAGGGACAGAAAGCACGCGCAGAGCTACCGCACGTGCTTTCTGTGTTTTGGGGATTGAAAAAATATGAATCAGGGCGAGACGAAAAGAGATGGACATTTCTCTGACGGACGCTAATTTTAGCCTTACCCGATCCCAGCTGTCAACGCAAGTATTGAGATGCATTGTCGGTTCGGCGCGCTCAATTCACCATAATTTGCCAACTAGTGCCAAAAGTTAGGCCCATACGCAGTTGGATATTGATTGATTGAAACGGCGCGCCAATAGTAGAATTACATCTTAGATACTTGACTAAAAAGTGGCAATTGAAAAAATGTAACTCAGTGGTCAAGAAAAACTGTCTCTGTGTGAGAGAGATACGGTTGGAATTCGTGGATCTGTGATGCTGAAGACCATCACAAAAGAAATTGCGCTGATCGAGGCTTGCTACCTAGCGTTCGCACTTGTGAAAAATTTGACCGACCCGTCACCCATTTTCAAGGCTGTTGCCAATGGCTGGGGTGTTCTTAGGCTCGAATCAGCGCTCGCCATCAATTTCGCAGCGTTCATCCAGCAAGTCATCCGTCGAATATCGCATAGCGCGGTAATCATCACAACGTACTTCTACGCAGCCGGGATGTGGATCGGACTAATCGCAACTGCCATCTTTGTTTTCATCAAAAAACGCAAAGCGTACGTCGCTCTCAGAAGAACGTTTGTCATATCGATGATCTTAGGTGCGATCGTATTCGCACTATTCCCGCTAGCACCGCCTCGGTTCATGCCCGGCCTTGGAATGACCGATACGGTGACACTGCTTGACCTCGACCCATCACCTAGTTCTGACTCCACGATTAGCAACAACCGATTCGCCGCTATGCCGAGCCTCCATGCCGCTTGGGCGCTGCTTGTCCTGATCGCCATGTTCAAGGTCGGCGGTACATGGCTAAAAGTCGGCGGGGTTATCTAGCAGGCACTCATGTGCATTGCGATAATCGCAATTGAAAACCACTACGTTATCGATGCTGTGGCTGGGGCGATTTTATTGATGGTTGCCATGTACGTGAATCGCTGGTGGAGCAACTACGAACACAATATCGGCAAATGGAAGAGCGACCAGATCACCCAACTACGGGAACTCGATCAAGCATGGCGAAGGAGCGTCGGTGGCATACGTGTGCCCGACCTTAAACAGCAGTACTTATCTGGATTCATTCTAAGAGGCGGATACGCCGAACGATCTACTCTGTCGAAGATAACCAGCGCTCAATATCCACTCCCGACAGCTAACGTTCAGCATTCATTTCGTCCCGAACTCAACAACCTGAACCTCGTACTGAACTGAAACTTCGTTCTGCCGCGTCTGAATTTCAGGCAACCACTGGCTTTTGATGTACGCCAACACTTGCATCACTTGCTCGTCCGACAGAGTACCCCTGAACGCCGGCATCAAAGTCGCTAGCGGCGGTTTATCGAGAATCCACTGGCGCAACAGGCGATCAGGGTGATGCCACGTGTGACCAGCGTCGCTGTGAATCGGAGCTGAATCGAGAACCGTTGGGCCGTTTACCGGACCGTGACAAGCAGAGCAGTTATCGGCGTACAAACTTTCTCCTGCTTGTATGCGAGCATCCGTGAGCTCCACAGGGAACGTTAGAGACGACCCCGATTGCGGTTCAACCCGGGTGTCTATCGAATTATCCGCACAAGCGGCGACGATCACTACTGCGAGCAGCAATACCATTGCCGCAACCGATCTTTGCATCAAATCTTCAACCTTCTCTCGTCACCGTAAAAAAATTCTTAGCACGTTTAGTATACCCACACCCCTGGGGGGGGGGTATACTAAACGTGTAATCGTCCGAGTTCAAGCAAAAATTGTGAAAATATGATGATCCACGAACACGCAAATCACGATCACGCAGAGCACGATGCTGCCAAAGCCGATACGCGAGACGGCGCTATCAAACGGCTCAGCTACATCGAGGGGCATCTGGCTGGCGTGAAAAAGATGGTCGAGGAAGACAGATACTGTGTCGATATCCTTCGCCAAACGTTTGCCGTACGTCGTGCGATCCAAAAACTCGAATCTCAACTGATCGACGGCCACCTCCGCACGTGCGTTGTCGATGGTGTGAAGCAAGGCCGTGAAGAACAAGTACTCAGCGAATTAGTGGAGCTCTACGAAATTGCAGACCGCTAACCCAAACGCACTTCCCACCCAAGAGGAAGTCGACGAAAATCTCGTAACTCTGACGTTCAGCGTGGGCGGAATGACGTGTGCCGCCTGCGTTCATCACGTAGGAAACGCACTACGCGAACTTCCGGGGATCGTGGATGCTCAAGTGAGCCTCGGTACTGAAACCGCGACCGTCGAATTCGCCCCAAACGCAGTTTCTAAACCAGAAATACGCGACGCACTTTCGGGAGCCGGGTATTCGGTAAGAGGTTTCGCAGACGAAGACACTTCGATATTTGCTGACGGCGATAAAAAAATCAGAGAGGTCGAACTAAAAACCACCCGTGACATGATGATCATCAGCTTGATAGTTGCTTCAGTCATCATGATATCGATGAACTACAGGTCGATCGATTCACTCTCGAATCTTTCACCAACAGCGGTCAACATCTTCTTCCTCGTATTGGCGACCCCGGTTCAGTTCTGGGCAGGTGCTCGGTTCTACAAGTCGGCATGGTCGGCGGCTCGATTACGTACATCGAACATGAACACCCTCGTCGCCATCGGCACGTCGGCTGCTTACTTCTACAGCGTCGCGGTAACGATACTGCGACCTATGTTCGAAGACTCCCTAACCTTTTCGGGCGCTGCCGTCGGAGGATCGCATTCGACGGGAACATACTTCGACGTATCCGCGGCGATAATCGGCCTCATACTGCTGGGACGATGGCTTGAAGCGAGAGCTCGGGGCAGAACTTCCGATGCGATCAAGAAACTGATTGGCTTGCAGCCCGCTACGGCTGTAATCATCCGGAACGGCGAGCCCACCAAGATCGAAATTGCCGATGTCACCAGTGGCGACACGATTGTATTGCGACCGGGCGAGCGGGTACCTGTCGATGGCGAAATTACCGAAGGCACGACCGCTGTCGATGAATCGATGCTCACTGGCGAAGCGGTTCCAGTCGAAAAGCTACTCGGGGACCATCTGTACACCGGAACTGTGAACGGCATGGGCGCTGTCAGATTCACTGCCGTATCGGTCGGACGCGACACTGTCCTCGCTGGAATCGTGCGCATGGTTCAGCAAGCCCAGTCGTCACGTGCGCCAATCGAGCATTTGGTCGACCAAGTTACCGCCCGCTTCGTTCCAGCCGTGCTGGGCATAGCGATCGTCACCTTTGCCGTTTGGTCGTTCCTCGCACCAGAGCCAGCAATCATCAACGCCTTATTAATGACAGTCGCCGTTCTGGTCATTGCTTGCCCTTGTGCACTAGGCCTAGCGACTCCAACCGCCATCATGGTAGGCATGGGCCGTGGAGCTTCATCAGGCGCTCTTATACGGAACGCCGACGCACTCGAACGTGCTCACAGGATCGACACAGTCGTATTCGATAAAACTGGCACGCTCACAGAAGGAAAGCCCGTTGTTTCCAGCTTGAACGCTATCGGTGTGAGCGAAAACAAGCTAATTGAACTTGCAGCTGCCGTGGAAGCTAGCTCCGAGCACCCGCTCGCCGGAGCCGTGCTTGCCGAAGCCAAAGCGCGCAATATCGTTATTTCTGCTGCGACCGACGTCGTAGCTGTTCCGGGTCGTGGTATCACCGCTACAGTCGAAGGGGCAAAAATCACTGTGGGCAGCGCCGAGTTCATCACAGAAGCAACCTCAGCAGACTACGATTTCACCGAGCACAGCGTTGCAATATCAGAACGTGGTGAAACAGTTCTGGGCGTGGCGAAAGACGGTGAGCCTATCGGGTTTATCGGAATTTCCGACACTGTGAAGCCCGGAGCCAGCGAAGCAATTCGACAACTCACAAATCGTGGCATACGTGCAGTAATGCTTACTGGCGACAATCAGCGCACTGCCGACAAAGTTGCTCAGTCGATCGGTATCGAGCATGTTGTCGCTGGTGTGCTTCCCGACGGGAAGGCGAATGTAATTACAGAACTTCAAAGCGAAGGCAGGGTCGTAGCGATGGTTGGCGACGGTATAAACGATGCGCCAGCTCTGGCGACTGCTGATGTTGGCATCGCCATCGGATCGGGCACGGATATTGCGATTGAATCTGCCGATGTAACGATTACTTCGGGCGATCCAGCAATCGTGGCGGAGTTGATCGATCTTAGCCGCAGTACGATGCGCACCATCAAGCAGAATCTGTTCTGGGCGTTTTTCTACAACGTGTTATTGATCCCAATCGCCGCCGGAATTCTGTATCCGGTGTTCAGCGACGGCGGCGTTCCAGGGATCCTGCAACCGATAATTGGCCAAATCGGATTCCTCAATCCAATCGTCGCTGCCGGAGCGATGGCATTCAGTTCGGTAACCGTTGTTACCAACTCGCTCCGCCTTGGTCGCGGGGGACGAAATAAAAGAGCAACTGCAATCCATGCCAATTGATGTCAATATCTATTTCAAGTAAACCACCTAAGCAATCAGTCAAAACGAACTAGGAGACACGAAGAAATGAAAATTCCATTCCTAAGCGGTGGCAAATCCGAACAGGCAATCGACCCTGTGTGCGGCATGAGCGTCGATACCGGCAACCCAGCTGGTGGCGCTTCGACACACGCCGGACAGGTCTACTACTTCTGCGGTCCTGGCTGTAGAGTGGCGTTCGAGAAAGATCCCGAAGGCTATCTCTCTGGCGAAAAATCTGTCGAGATGTAATATCTTCGACTGGATTTGTTTTTCTTGGGGCATCCAATGCCAAGTATCCAGCATCACATCAATTACTTTCGAAAACTAAGTACGAACGTTCACCCGTGCGCAACATTAGTCGTGCCACGGGATGAAATCAGGAACAGGAATGCCCAATACTGAACTGCCGCCAGCCGATGGCTTAGCTATCGTCTACACCCACCCGACATGTGGTTACTGCGATCTGCTCAAGGAAGACCTTGTGAAGGACGATATCGCCTACCGAGAGGTCGACGTTTCGAAAGAGCCAGAGAAGTGGGTGGAAGTGGAACGACTTTCTGGCGGCGACAAAATAACGCCAGTTATGGTCACCGCGTCTGGCGAAGTCGAAATTGGTTACAAAGGCATCGGCTGCAACTACGGATAATCGTGGTGAGAACCGGCTACTAGCTTCTGATTTCGCCATTTCGAGTAGAAATGGGCGTAATTAAAACGTCAGCTAGCTTAAACGAAGTGTTGACTGACCTTAGGTACCAGCCTTACTCTCAATATAAGCGACCTGAAATAGTGGTTGCTAACGAGGTCCCGTGGTGTAGCGGCCTAACACGCCTCCCTGTCAAGGAGGAGATCGGCAGTTCGAATCTGCTCGGGATCGCCATCTAAGCGAACTAAAAAAGCCCTCGGCAATATGCCGGGGGCTTTTTTTGCACATCTCTTGGGTCAGAAAGAGATGCGCCTGAGAGAGGAGAGGAAGCTGCTAAAGCTGTGCTCCAGTAATTGCTACGTACAAACTATGTCGCCAGTTCTTTGGCAACAACTGGCTGTGCGACTTTCTCGTCTTCAACCTCTCCGGGTAAGAGATCGTAACCGGGCATGAACTTGACCACGAACGCCACACCAATAAGTGCAACGATTCCGGCAACGATGTACACAGTTGACGCACCGTCGACGAACGCCTGTTTCGATGCGGTAACCAGTTCACCGCCGGCGCCACCTTCTAACGATCCGGCAACCTGAAGGGCTGCACCGATCTGGTTGCTCGCAGCGTCCGCAGCTGCAGATGGAAGACTAACTACTGCGTCGGTCATGCTGGAAGCGTAGATCGAACTCATGATCGAACCGAAGATTCCAATACCAAGCGCTCCACCGATCTGCCGAACCGTGTCGTTCAACGCAGAACCAACACCGGCCTGAGCCTCTGGAACAGCCGCCATGACAGAGTCGGCGGCAGGAGCCATCGTATTAGACATGCCAAGTCCCATAAGGAAGATCAGCGATCCGGTGAGCCAATACGTAGTCTCAACCTCAAGGAACGCCATCGAGCCTACCGCAATCGCTACCAGTAGCATTCCCACGCTCATGACTACCTTCGAGTTCGTCTTTGCAACGAATATCGCACTAGTAGGCGCACCTACTAAGAAGCCCAGCGCCATCGGAACCAATCGGTATCCGGTTTCGAGCGGAGAGTAGCCCTGCAGGAACTGTAGGTACTGAGTGAGCAGGAACATCATTCCTAGCATCGCCATGAACGCAATTCCGATCGATCCAGCCGCAGCTGAAATTCGAGCGTTCTTGAACAGGTTCAAGTCGACCATTGGGTGCGCCTGTCTCTTTTCGTACCAAACGAACAGTGCACCGAACACTATCGTGACAGCGAAACCGGCGAGAGTTGCGCCTGAGAGCCAACCCTTTTCAGGGGCCTCGATGATCACGTATATGAGAGCCGAGAGTGAGATCATCGAAAGAACGGCACCAACAATGTCGGTCGTCTTCGAGTTGACGTCTTTACTTTCAGGAATCACCAGAACTGAACCAATAAGTGCGACCAGTACTACAGGGATGTTCAGCAAGAACACTGAGCCCCAGAAGTAGTTCTCGAGCAACCAACCACCGGCGATCATTCCACCTGGAATACCAATCGCTGCCATACCTGACCATATGCCGATTGCCTTCGCACGCTCTTCACGAGGGAAGATATCGACGATGACCGACAGAGTCGACGGCATGATTAGTGCGCCACCGATGCCTTGAAATGCACGAGCAACGATAAGTTGCGACGTGTTCTCAGACAGTCCCGCACCAACGCTTGCCAATCCGAAGACCACCAAACCAGCTTGGAACGCCAATCGCCTTCCAAACCGGTCACCTAGTGATCCCATAGTTAGCAGCACACCTGCAAACACCAATATGTACGCATTGATGATCCACTGAAGACCCGAAGCAGTCGCCTGCAATTCTGCCTGAAGTGTTGGGATGGCGACGTTTAGAACGGTGATGTCCAGCCCAATGATGACCAACGCGATTGAGAGGATCCCTAGGGACCACTTTCGCCTTGCGTATCCAGCGTTGGTGACGTTCTTGACCACCCCCGCTGACGCTGTTGAAGTACTCATTACTAAAAAGTTCCTTGGCTATACCCGCCCGAACAACTGAAGCTCAGTCCCCAAGGCACAAAAAATCAATATTCGCACGAAAAATTAGTTACTACACATCCGCTCAAATCCACCTCTCTGTTTTCCAGAAACTGGCGTCATGACTGACGGTCAGTCATGACGAAATGGACAAATAAAAACTATGGCCAAGGTGCTACAAATGCCCCCAGAACAACGGTTTCGGTCGCCCGTTTTATCTCTTCATCCGATGCGATCTTCGGTTCTGTAGCAAACGCCAATCGCATAGCGCCCGACATGATGACTTTGAACATCTCCGCCGCCACTTCGGCGTTCATCGCAACGGCTTCACCCGAATCGATAAACCCTTGGAACATGCCAATTGCCATCCGACTGACTTCAGAGTGACCTTCAAGCTGCTCGATCTCTCGACCGCCGTCATCACTCATGTGCATCAGCGCACACAGATCAGGATTTTCCTTCCCAACCTCGAACCCGAGATGAACAAATTTAGAAAGAATCTCACCGAAAGATTCGTTTCCTTTCAGAATCCCTTGCAATCGGGCGGCCATATCATCCATCGGTTGCCTGGCAAGATCGATAACTACCGCTTTCTTCGAATCGAAGTAGAGGTAGAAAATTCCCTGAGCCACGCCCGCTCTCTTCACGATGTCGGAAATAGTTGCACTTTCGTAGCTCTTGTCACCGAACACAGCACGAGCAGCGTCAAGAATTTGCTTCCTACGCTGCGCTTCCGATTGTGTTCGTTCTGCTACGGCCATGTCGTTCTTTCCAGTAATTACAGTCGAGTGACTGAAGATCAGTCATTTTCTGTAGCACAACAAGTCAGATGCACAAATTAACAAAGGGATGTGGATTTTCAGATAATTGCTTTTCGTCCGCCATTTCTTGCGCTATTGAGTGAGGTTCAGCTTTCGGACTGCGTATATTGCGACTGATCACGGTCGATTCGTGTGTATCGACATGCATTTTGCCTCGGGCAACTATTTCAAAAAGCGAACATATCCCTGCGAATTCAAACAACACGCTGCAAATCGGTGATGTCCACATAACCGGACTCTCAGATGGCAGCATTTCGTTCGACCCGCGAGTTCTCTTCCCTGAGGAGTCCTTAGAAATTTGGGAGCCGTACTACGACAGGTTCCCAGAGTACTTCAGCGGCCAGTTCTTTCAGAATAATCTCGGATCGTTCGTTTTTACATCGGGCGGAAAACGAGTTCTCGCCGATTCAGGTTTTGGCCCGCACGGCGATATGCTCGGACATCCAGCACCGGGTGAACTAATTCAGGATTTCGAAAAGAACGGTATCGGACTCGACACGATCGATACCGTGTTCCTAACACATCTTCATGACGATCACGTCGGCTGGAATCACTTCACAACCGAAGAAATGTTGTCCGATCCAAACAGAGGCGAAGCGGCGAACCGAAGCGTGATGCCTCTCGAAAAGCAGGGCGTGCTTGATCTGATGGACGGCGAGACCGAACTTGCCCACGGGATCACAGCGTTTCCGACTCCGGGTCACACACCAGGTCATATGAGCCTATTGATTGCCTCAAACAACGAGCGAGCGATGCTGGTAGGCGACATACTTGGCTCGCCAATGCAGGCTACTGAGACCGATCTCCACTATTGGCCCGACTGGGACGGTCCCATGGGAATCAAGACGAGAAAAGACATTCTTGATCGAGCAGAACGAGAAGATTCGGTAGTCATCAGAAGTCATCTGAGCTACCCGGGCTGTGGCACGATGATCAGGTGGGAAGGCCGCCGCTACTGGAAAGCTTTGTAGTCGCTAAATCATTTCAAGCAACAAACCCATCAGCGAATCACCTAATATTGCGCCAAAACATCGAGGAACAAAACAGCAATGGCGGATCTAGATAACAACGCAAGCGCAAACGTCTACAACGTGATCGATACTAAGTCGACAGAGTGGGACGTTAGCCACAATCCTAAGCTTGGAGTTGATCTCGGTCGCCTCATGCTCAGGAAAGACCCCGATAGTGGTTCCGAAATTCGTATGATCCGCTATCCAAAAGGTGTTTTGAATCCGGAGCACACTCACCCGTGCGGACACGGAATATTCGTTCTAGAAGGCAAACTACGAACGCATCAGGGCGTTTACGGCCCCGGAACTTGGGTATGGTTCCCGCATGGCGAAACGATGGAACACGGCGCGACTGATGAAGCCGACATGGTGGGCATTTTCATCACCGATGGCGCATTTGAAATCCACTACAACGACGAAAAATAACCAATCACATTTCTCAGATCTCTCACAGGACGATTCAGGTCAACCGCAAGCAGAACATTCATGACAACTAAACGTATTTTCAAAGCAAAACGAGTGGCAAACTCCGATGTTTCGGGCTGGCTTGATGATCACGCAGTAGTCGTTGAGGACGGCGTCATTACGGCAGTTGAACCTTCTGCCAATGTTGCGTCGGGTGGCGACAGCCACGAAGTACATGATCTTGGCGACGTATCGTTATTGCCAGGTCTAGTTGATGCTCACTCGCACATGCACTGCAGCGCTACTCACGATGCCCAGACATTGGCGATGACCGAAAACGATCAGCAGCTAACGATCCGCGCAACAAGCAACATGCGTAAAGCTGTCCTCGCTGGAACCACGACCATTCGTGATCTTGGATCTCGCAACGAGGTTGCCTTCGCAGTTCGGCAGATGATCGAAGATGGCCATGTGCCCGGACCTCGTCTTCTACTTGCCGGTACACCTATAACGATCACAGCTGGGCACTGTTGGTTCTTTGGAACCGAGGCAGATACCGAGACGCAGGTGCGAACTGCGATACGAACTCAGGTGAAGCTCGGCGCTAACGTCATCAAGGTTATGGCGACCGGCGGAATGTTCACGCCGACAGCGAATCCTCGAACACCGCAGTATTCAGTCGAAGTGCTGAAGGCAGCAGTCGAAGAAGCGCACCGTATGAACGTGCCTATTGTTACTCACACGCTATCGGCTCAAGGCGTGCGAAACGTAGTCGAAGCCGGAGTCGACCAACTCATCCACGCTCGCTGGTACCACTCCGACCCAAATCAAGGCCTTGATTACACCCCCGATACCGTCAAGCAGATGGTCGATCAGGGCCAGTGGGTCGACCCAACGATTGGGCACCACTTACTTGGTATCGAGGCGAAAGCACGGGGCGAAATCGGCCCAATGGATCCTCACTGGGCCGTTTCGTACAAGGTCGTTCCCGAAGCGGAACACGTTGACACGCTGAACAAGATGCACGATGCAGGGGTCAGGTTTACAACAGGGCTCGATATGGGAATGACTTACGGCACTCACGATCGATCAGCTGCAAACGCTTGGGCATTGGTAGAAACGCTAGGCTGGGCGAATTGGAAAGCGATCAACGCTTCGACTGCCGGAACAGCGGAAGCGTTGGGACTCACTAAACAGATCGGCAGCCTGCAGACGGGTATGTTCGCCGATATGGCTGCATTCTCGGGCGACCCCGCACAAAATATACGTGACATGGATCGGGCATCAACCGTGGTTCAGTCCGGTCGAATACTTAAGTTGAACGACACGGTACTGGTCTAGCCCAATTACCGGTGTAAATCCAATATTGGGCTGAGGCACTAGCCGATCAGGCCGGGAATACCGGTTTGAGCGCCCGTGGTAGCTGCCTGAACGATTGTCAGCGTAACAACGGCGACTGCTGCGAGCACGACTGCGATCGTGACTGCAGATACTCCATGCTGGCTCTTATTAGAGTCATGTGCCGATGTAACTACTTTACGAGATGTGCGTACTGACATTAGAACCTCTGTCGTTGGACTTGGCGCTCGTGTTGGCGCCGGTATTTACTTACTCGCTGATTAGAGGATTCATGGTGGGAATTCCAAAATCAGCGAGTGTACCAATGTGTACCTATTCACAACTGGTGTAGCGGGTGCCACTAACCATGAACCTGCCCTCGTACTTCCTGAAAAGTCCAGAAATCGATGATTCTCCTGAAGTAATTTCATCATTTGAAAGGCTGTTTACAGAGCAAGTTTCCGACGCCAACGGCAGTCACATCGACTATTCGCTATCAACACCTAAATGGCTGTTCCTTAACTACTTGTGCGACACGAAAGAAGTTGTGATGCACGGAAGCGGCGACCCAGCTATCGCTGAGTTCGAACCACGTCAATCAAACGACGTTGTCGATAGGTGATCAGCGAGCCGTTTACGCCGCCTCAGACGGCATATGGGCTTCCTTCTACGCCATACTCGAGCAGACCGATACGTTCGTTCGCTCAACAACGCGTGTGTAAAGGCGGTAGTCGCCGAAGGAGAAGTTGAATCGTTTTACTACTTCTCAATCAATGACGACGCCTTACCGCACGAACCGTGGCGCATCGGAACTGTTTACGTTCTTCCAAAGGCAACGTGTCAAGGCGAACCAACAAAACCCGGTCGGAAATCGGCTCAGTGGCGCAGCCCTGTAGCTGTCAAACCACTCGCCAAAATCTCGATAAGTCCTGAACACTTCCCGTTTCTCGATCAAATTCGAGGACACGACATGGAAACGGTAATGAGACGATCCGAAGAAAATCCGAACGGTTTTCCGTGGCTAGACGACTAGCGCCCTAGCGCCTTCTTGCCGGCTTCGAGTGTCTCGACGATAGAGTCGACGTCGAATACGCAGCCGCCCCATGTTCCGCCTGATGCTGACTGCAAAGCAGCCCACAAACGAGAGTCGTCTGGCAGTTGCGGATGTGGAGCTAAATCATCGGGTTCGCCACGCTTTTCGAGTTCAGCAGTACCCCAATCGACACCCTTCACTTCGCCATCGATACCGACAAGATTCAACTTACCGGAAAGATTCTTCCTATCGACGAAAATTTCGATCATGTCTCCATCTTCAACCCGACCGATTGGCCCGCCCGCCAACGCTTCTGGCCCAACGTGACCGATGCATGCACCAGTCGATACGCCCGAGAACCGTGCATCGGTAATCAGTGCAACTTGCTTGCCGTACGAAAGGTGCTTCAAAGCAGCGGTTAGCTGATAAACCTCTTCCATTCCAGTACCAAGCGGACCACCACAGGTAACGACCATGATGTCACCAGCTTTGATCTTCTGGTCATCATCACGGGACTTGATCGCAGCCATTGCAGATCGCTCCGATCGGAATACTCGAGCAGGACCTAGCTTTCGGTAAACGTTGTCTTCATCAACAACCGAAGGGTCGATCGCCGTGCTCTTGATTACCGATCCCTCAGGTGCGATGTTGCCCATTGGGAACGTAACGGTGCTTGTGAGATTCTTCGATGCCGCACGTTCTGGTGACATGATTACGTTGTCCGGGTCAACTCCATCGACTTCGACCAGGTACTTGCGAGTGTCGTGTCGTCGTTCGGAGTCCTCCCACCAGTTCAGATTTTCTTCGAGAGTCTGACCAGTCGCAGTCATCACGCTGGTGTCGATAAGGCCCAGTTTGCGAAGGTGCAGCATTACTTCAGGGACACCTCCGGCAGCGTAAAGCTGGGTAGTTGGGTGTCCGACAGGACCGTTCGGAAGAACGTCTACCAAACGAGGAACGTTCAGGTTTACTCGGTTCCAGTCTTCAACCGTCATTCGGCGTCGACCAGCAGCGTGCGCAATCGCAGGCATGTGCAGCAGCAAGTTCGTTGAACCACCGACAGCCGCGTGAACCGCCATGGCGTTCTCGAAAGCCGAATCGGTCAAAATATCCTGCGAAGTCATTCCGCTTTTTTCCATCATCACGAGTGCACGTGCTGAACGTTTTGCAATATCGTGCCAGGCAGGCGTGCCGCTTGGCGAGAGGGCAGAGTGAGTGATCGCCATCCCCAACGCCTCTGAAACTACCTGAGACGTACCAGCGGTGCCTAAGAATTGACAACCACCACCGGGTGATGCACATGAACGACATCCGACATCTTGTGCGTATTCGAGCGTTACTTCGCCCTGAGCAAATCGTGCGCCAATCGATTGGATCTGACCAGTGTCTTCACCAACGTGAGGCTTGAGAGTCGTTCCACCAGGTACGACAACCGACGGCTGGTGCTTCAGCCCTGCCAAAGCCATCATCATTGCCGGTAAGCCCTTGTCACAAGAAGCGATCCCCAATACTCCACGAACAGTCGGGAGTGATCGAGCAATGCGCCTGAACACTTGGGCGGCATCATTTCGATATGGCAGCGAGTCGAGCATTCCGGTCGTACCTTGGGTCCGACCATCACACGGGTCGGAACAGAAGCCTGCGAACGGTACCGACTTTAGTTCCTTGAACTCTTTTGCGGCAGTTTTGACCATGTCAATGAGTTCGAAGTGACCTGTGTGAAGACCCAACGCAACTGGTGAACCGTCTTCTTCTTTCACGCCCCCAACAGTAGAAAGAATGATGAACTGCTTGCGCATAAGCTCCGATGGATTCCAACCCATTCCGGCGTTTTGAGTCATTCCGAAGTGGTTACCACTCGGCTCTTCGATCAGGAACTCAGCAGTGAACGGAACCGTGCCCTTAGGCCCGTCAGCGTGAGTTTGAATTTCACGTGTCGAAGGGTCGGCACCGGTGCCAAGTACATCAGCAATCGAAACTTCTGCTGTGTCGTTGTTTGGGTTGACACGTGAGGTCATTGAATGTTCCTATCGGTTTTCTTTGTGATGGAAGGAATCAGAATCCTCTGAACGATGTGAATCACCGTGAATCACTCTGGGACTCTGCACATTAACGCAGCCATGATACCGCTGGTTGAACAATCCGTGAATGTCGATTGATAGACCGTCGCTGTCGCTATAGATGTCGTTCAATGAGCGCACACGGGCAAAGTCAGCTTTCAAGCTAAGTCGCCGAGCCGTCGCCGTGGTGAACGTGATCCCTCCACTTCGTCGGGAAGTGGAACTGCAAGGTGAACGTCGTGAACGAACCACGACATCACTTCCCCCAACACCCGAATTCCCGAGGTCGCCGAGGGATCTGGTGCGGGGTCGCGAGCTAGGTCAAATCGAACAATTCAGCCAGGAACAATTCAGCCAGATAGATGAGCCAGGCATCATTCCATACCGCTAAATGCGGCCGTTTTTGGCGGTTCCGCGCTCAAGAGCTCGATCGAGTATGAATGCGGAATTGATCAAAGCAAGATGCGTAAACGCCTGAGGGAAGTTTCCGAGCATGTCGCCGGTTGGTCCTGTTTCTTCAGCGAATAGACCCAGCGGACTCGCATACCCGAGCATTCGTTCAAACAAGAATCGAGCATCTTCCAATCGACCCAACCTTGTGTACGATTCGGCAAGCCAGAAAGTACACATCGTGAACGTGCCCTCTCTACCTTCAAGCCCGTCGGGTGACTCTTCGGGATCGTAGCGATACACAAACGAATCGCGAGTCAAAGTCTCTTCAATTCGCTTCAAGGTCGAGCTCATCCGAGGATCACGAGGAGATAACGCACCAATGTTCAGCAGCTAAAGCAGCGCCGCATCCACCACGTCCGATCCATATGACTGCGTAAAGCTCTGTAGTTCTTCGTTCCAGCCTTTGTCCATGATCTCGCGGAATATCTCGTCCCGAGCCGATATCCACATCTCTCGATTCGCCGGGAACGATCGCTCGTCGGCAAGTTTTAGGCCTTTGGCGAGTGCGTTCCACGCCATCAATTTAGAGTGAACGAACTGCTTTCGACCGCCACGAACTTCCCAAATGCCCTCGTCGGGTTGTTGCCAATTGCCAGCGACCCAATCGAGAATTTTCGTAAGCGACATCCACATGTAGTACGAAATCGGCCAGCCGTGTCGGTTGTAGATGTAGACCGATTCCATCAGCTCACCATAAATATCAAGCTGGAACTGATTGTAGGCGCCATTGCCGATACGTACTGGTTTCGAGTCTCGATAGCCGCTTAGATGATCGAGAGTTTTCTCTTCTAGATGGTGCTCGCCGTGAATGCCGTACATGATCTGCACTGGCGATTCGGAATTTCCGTTAGTTTCACGCGTACGCCTTCCGAGCCAGCGCATGAAACCTCGCGCCTCATCGATGTAGCCCATTCGCATGAAGGCATCGATTGTTAGCGCCGCATCTCGTATCCAGCAGTAGCGATAATCCCAATTGCGTTTGCCACCGATTTCTTCAGGAAGTGACGCGGTAGGAGCCGCGATGATCGTACCAGTGGGAGAGAACGTTAGAAGTTTCAAGACGAGGAGTGAACGAATCACATCTTCCCGCCATCGACCCTGATACGTGCACTTGGATACCCAATCACGCCAGAAATCGACAGTCTCTTTGAACTGAACATCAGCAGCATCGGAAGTGATTTCAGCTGGCATCCCACCGTTGTTGTCGAGCTGTTCAAGGACGAACGCAATCGACTCACGGTGATCGAGTTTGAAATCCGCATAAGCAGTGCCATCTTCGACAACAAATTCGCAAGGTGCAGTTAGCGAAATTCGCATACCGCTATCGGACGTGAAAATTACCCCGCCTTGGATTTTTTCTACTTGATGACCCGTGCTTGCAAACTCGAATGCTGGCTTGCATTCCATTCGCATACTCGTTTCGCCAAGCAAGCCTTGAACGAGGCGAACAACTTTGGATGCTTCACAATCGATTTACGATTGCTCGTCGGTCCACAGATCGTCACCCACAACGTGATCTTCATGAAGCGGCATGAAGTCAGTCACCTGCGCAGCCGAATGATCGCTGCCGAATCGAGTAATAAGAACGTTCGTTTCGGGGAAGTAAATCTGGCGATTATCTACCGCATCGATGGCCGAAATCGAGAAGCGACCACCCTTCTCGTCGTCGAGAAGACTGTTGAATACAGCTGGCGAATCGAAGAACGGCAGGCACAACCAGTCGATCGACCCATCGTTACCGACAAGCGCCGCTGTGTGCATATTTCCGATGAGACCGTAGTCTTCAATCCGTTTGTATGACATATATTTTCGTTGCGCTAATTACCTGCCGACAGTGACGACAGAATGTGCTGAAATGACTTTGCACAAACGAGTTTCAAGTGGCTATTCATGAATGGCAACTCTAATTCGTCGGGGTACAGAAAATGGCGCATGTACGTCATCTGGGTTGAATTCGACACTGGTACAATTCCTAATCAATGCCGCAACCAAGATTGCAGCGAACTATCCTCTACACGCGGGAGCATCACAATGCTCACAAATGTCATCTCAATACAAGCCAAAGGCTCGCTTACAGCTCTACTACTCACAATTCTCGTGCTCGCAATCACTGCTTGTGGTGCTTCGACATTAGACGAAGGAACTTGGGTAGTACACGATATTGAGTTCTCTCCTCACCCCGACAGCGTGTTTTACGTTTTGGAGAAGAAATCTCCGTTTGGTGAGCTCGAAAAATTCGAAGACTCGCAGGGTTACCAACGTATATGTCTAATGCTTGAGTTCACAGAGGATTCTTCAGGCAGTTCTGATGGCGAGAAGCTCTACACATCGCGCACTGTCGAGGACGCCGAATGGCGGTTGTGTCGTGAATATGTAGAGACAGACAAGCCAAAATTCGTGTCGGATTCGATTCCCGCCGAACTTAGAAAAGAGTTTGGGCTCGATTAACCCCGAGTCACGTTCGGGAAGCGTCCTAAACTCGAATGAATCATCGAGCGCCTGTGGTACGCTCCGGGTCATTCTCTAAACAGGGTGGAGCGGAGTACCACATGGGTCGATTGATCCTCGTTTCGAACCGGCTGCCGGTCACAATTCAAGATGATGCGAACGACCAAAAGGTCAATCGCAGTTCTGGCGGTCTCGTCGCCGGTCTAGACCCACTCCATCTCAACGGCGATGGTATTTGGATCGGATATCCGGGAACCGCTCCCGACGAAAAGGCGGGCAAGATCCTAGCCGATATGCGACTCGAACCGGTCGCAATTCCAGATTCCGAGTACGCCGGGTACTACGAAGGATTCTCGAACGGCGCGGTCTGGCCGTTGTTCCATTATTTATTGGAGCGTTGCGATTTTTATCCTGCCGCGTTCGAAGATTACAAGCGAGTCAACGAACGATTCGCCGAGAAGATTCTCGAACACGCCAAAGACGACGATACGATCTGGATACACGACTATCAGCTGATGCTCGTGCCCACCATGCTTCGTGAAAAGCTACCGGGTGCTCGAATCGGATTCTTCTTACACATTCCGTTCCCTTCTTCGGAAGTATTCCGAGTGATGCCGCAACGAGAAGAACTGCTACGAGGCCTTCTTGGTGCCGACCTGATCGGCGTGCACACATTCGAATACGCCGATAACCTCACAAGGTCGTTCAGGCGTGTTCTTGGCCACGAATCTCGCCAGGGTGTTGTGAATTTATCGGGGCGCAAAGTGCGCGTTGAGGCGCACCCGCTCGGAATCGATGTCGAAAGCCAGCGGAATGCTGCATTTTCCGATGACGCAGAGCAAATTCTCACTCAATACAAACGGAACATTGGGGATGCTCAGGTGATTCTCGGAGTCGACCGCCTCGACTACACCAAAGGCCTCCCAATCAAGCTTGAGGCCTTCAAGTATTTACTCGATCGAGAACCACGGTGGCGAGAAGGTGCTGTGCTGATCCAAGTTGCAGTTCCATCTCGAGAAAACATCGGTAGCTATCGCGACCAGAAGTCGGAAGTCGAACGACTCGTTGGCGAAATAAACGGTCTTTACGGCAGAGCGGGTCACACACCGATTAAGTACATATACGGTTCCGTATCTCCAGCCGAGTTGGGGGCGCTATATCGACTCGCAGACGTTGCACTCGTATCACCAATCAGAGATGGTCTAAATCTCGTTGCGAAGGAATATGTGGCGATCAGAGACGATGGTGCCGGAGTGCTGGTTCTAAGCGAATTCGCCGGAGCAGCAACCGAATTAGGCGAGGCGCTTCGCATAAACCCGTGGGACGTTCGAGGTACTGCCGATCAAATCGAACGTGCGCTCGATATGGGATTTGGCGAACGCAACGAACGAATGGCTCCTATGCACCGACGGGTTGTCGAAAACAACGTTCACCTATGGGTGAGTCGTTTCGTGCGATCGCTGGGTACGCCGAAAAACGAAATTTCAGCAACTCCACCGATGCTCGCTTCAAGCACCCTTGCTGAATCGCTGGCTAGCGCGTTCGCTAAAGCAGAAAATCCATTAATCATGCTCGACTACGACGGCACACTGCGAGAGTTCACCGTTCGACACGATGAGGCGAGTCCAACTGACGAAATTTTGAATCTTGTCGCCAGTTTGAGTTCACTCCGTGACACGAGTGTGTACATCAACACCGGACGTGATCGAAACACGATCGGCGATTGGTTCGAAGGTGTCGATGTATCGCTGATAGCCGAGCACGGGTTATGGACGAAAGAAAAAGGGCAGCCGAACTGGGAGAGAGCCTGTGAGGAACCCGATCTTTCGTGGCAGGCCGAGGCCATGCGAATTCTGGAAGACTACAAATCTCGAACTCCGGGCGTTCAGATCGAGAAGAAATCATCAGGTCTTGTCTGGCACTACCGAGAAGCTGAAGCTGATATCGGCGAATTTCAATCACTCGCCCTAACCACGCATCTTGAGAACACTCTGGCCGGAGCACCGGTCGAGATTCTGACGGGTTCAAAGATCGTCGAAATCAGACAGTATGGAATCGATAAAGGACGCGCTTATAGTCACGTCGCTTCTACCACCGGTCCGTACGATTTCGTATTGGCAATCGGCGATGATCGTACAGACGAAGACCTGTTCGCTGCAATAGGTGAAGACGGATACACGGTTCATGTGGGTCCGGGCGGATCAATTGCCGCTTCATCACTACATTCACCGTCATCAGTCCGACGTTTCCTCGCACTACTAGTCAAAGCACGCTCTTAGCGGCGCCGAGTATAATCCCCTCATCATGAAAATCACCGACATCAAAACCCACGTCATCATGCCAATTCCGGGTCTCGCATGGCTCTTTGTCGAAGTTGAAACCGACGAAGGCGTATCAGGCCTCGGCGAATGCACCGATTACGCCGTGAACAGCCATCTCGTTCGAGGAATTGAAGCTATCAAACCGCTTGTTGTTGGTTCCGATCCCAAGAACATCGAAGAAATTTGGCAGCGCATATTCCACGTGAACTCCGACCTCAACGGTCGGGGTTACATATCTCACCTGATCAGCGCAATCGATATCGCACTTTGGGACATCAAAGGCAAAGTTCTCGGAGTGCCCATCTACGATCTGCTGGGAGGTGCGGTTCGCGAAAGCGTTTCGCTCTACACGCACGTTCGTGACATCAGCGCGGGCCAGGGCATCGAAGTAATGCAAGAAGAGGCCCGGCTAACGATGGCGGCTGGGTACAAAGCGATCAAGACCGATCCGTTCCCGTCACGACGGACGATGGGCGAAACGTTCTACGGCGCAAACATGGTCGAACGTATGGATCCAAAAGGAATTGCAGAAGCCGTCGAATGGATGGAAGCGCTTCGAGAAACAGTTGGACCCGACTACGAGATTCTCGTCGACGCCCATGCGCGAATGGACGTTGCATCGGCGATAAAGGCCGCCAATGCCATCGAACATATCGACCTTGTTTGGTTTGAAGAGCCAACTCACGTTGAAAACCACAACGCACTTCGTCAGATTCGCGAAAACACGAACGTTCCATTGTGTGTCGGCGAACGACATTTCACACGCTGGGACTACGACGAGATATTGCGAGATCGCTTAGTAGATTTCATCATGCCCGACATTGCGTGGTGCGGCGGCATAAGCGAAATCCGACGCATCGCTTCGATGGCTGAAATTCAGTACATCAACGTCAGCCCGCACGATGCACTCGGACCAGTCGCAATCGCCGCATCATTCCAAGCTTCTATCGCAATTCCAAACCTCTACCGAGAAGAGTGCCTACATACGTGGTTCGAGACCTTCGAGAAGATCATTACGCCGATGTTTGACGTGCGGGATGGTTCGATATTCCCGAATGGTCGCCCCGGGCTCGGAATCGAACTAATTCCAGAGGCATTGGAAGAGTTTGCAATCGACGTCGACTCTCCTGAAGCTCAGCCCGGTTGGTGGAACAACGCACACAAAGCCACCGGAGCTTGGGCAACAGCCGACAACGAATGACTGCGTGCCATAGGCACGATTTATGAGAGTTAGGCTGAGCGAAGGCTGAATCGGATCACACGTTCCGCTGAATGATGCACGGCAGGCATTAAACGCCGAACGCCGCCAGAAAACGCCCACATACGAACAACTGACTTCCCGAGGCCGCCGAGGGATCTGGGACGAGGTCGCGCCCAAAGCCAATATCTAACAACCCAGCCACTTCACCCCAGCGCTCATCTCTCACGACGATTTCACATCGCTTAGTGCGCGCTGGACATAAACTTCCGAACAGTTTTACACTTGGGTTGAACGATTTGATTCGATTCAGCACGAAAATAAGCGATCGGATAATGATGTGGTTGATCAGAAACAGAAAAAATTCCTGCTTTCCGAAAGTGACATTCCGAAGCAGTGGTACAAAGCCCCGACCTCCCAACGCCTTTGTCGCCACCGCTACATCCGGGAACACTAGAACCAGCAGGCCCTGCCGATCTCGCACCTCTCTTCCCGATGGAATTGATCATGCAAGAGGTTAGCCAAGATCGTTGGATCGATATTCCAGACCCCGTCCGTGAAATGTACCGAATGTGGCGACCCACCCCGCTGATTCGAGCGACCGGACTCGAAAAAGCGCTCGGCACTCCCGCCAAAATTTTCTACAAATACGAAGGCGTCAGCCCCGTTGGAAGCCACAAGCCCAACACGGCGGTTGCTCAGGCGTACTACAACAAAATCGAAGGCACGAAGCGAATCGTCACCGAAACCGGAGCTGGACAATGGGGCAGCGCGCTGTCTTACGCCTGTCAGCAGTTCGGGATCGAAGCCAAGGTTTACATGGTGAAGGCAAGTTACGACCAGAAGCCTTATCGCAAATCGATGATGCAGACATGGGGCGGAACGGTCACCCCAAGCCCTAGCGAAGAGACCGAAGCGGGTCGATCAATACTGGCGGGAGATCCAAACTCACCAGGATCACTCGGAATCGCAATCTCAGAAGCCGTCGAAGTCGCTGCGCAGAACGACGACACCAAATACTCTCTTGGTTCCGTGCTTAATCACGTTCTGATGCACCAGACCGTAATCGGACAGGAAGCCATTCTTCAGATGGAAATGGCCGACGCTTACCCCGACATCGTGATCGGTTGCGCCGGAGGCGGATCAAACCTCGCCGGTATTTCGTTCCCGTTCATCGCCGACAAGCTGGCTGGCAAGACCAACACCAGATTCATCGCTGTCGAACCTGAAGCTTCGCCTTCGCTAACGAAGGGCGAGTTCACTTAAGACTTTGGCGACGCAATCGGGACAACTCCTCTGTTCAAAATGCACACGCTTGGTCACACGTTCGTTCCGAATCCGATTCACGCTGGTGGTCTTCGGTATCACGGCATGGCTCCGCTGGTTAGCGCTCTGTTCGACGCAGGCGTGTACGAGGCGAGGGCATACCACCATAACGCCTGCTTCGAGGCAGCGGTTCTGTTTGCAAGCACAGAAGGAATCATCCCTGCTCCTGAGCCGACGCACGCAATAAAGGCAGCAATCGACGAGGCACTGGTAGCCAAGGAGACTGGCGAGGAGAAAAACATCTTGTTCCACCTCTGTGGTCACGGTCATTTGGATCTCTCGGCGTACGACAGTTACTTCTCTGGCGATATGGTCGACTACGCACTGCCATCAGAAGCAATTGCAGAGGCAATGAAGAGCGTTCCAAGAATCGGATAGTTTTCAAAAATCGGCTTACATAGCTGAATAAGAAAATGGGTCGACTTTGGTCGCCCCATTTTTATTTGGTCTTGTGAGCTCACATCGAGCACTGTCGTGCTGAATTCATTCCTGCCCTGAGTAAAGCCGAACGGGTTCAGTATCAAACGTCGACACGCCGACTATCGAGGGCTCTAGTGAAAGAAAAGCACACGAGTGTGCTGATAGAGTGGCGTGCTGCGAATCGTTCACAAACTATCGAGAGTTGAATCACTTGGCGTACACCCATATCTTTGCCGGAAACTCATTTGACCGAGGCGACCACGAGCGCCGAGACGAAGAGCTACTGAAGAAGATGATTCGGCAAGCCAACACGAAGCTGCTGCCGTTCCACAAACTGCAACCTTTGGTTAAACGAAGCCCTGACGCTGAACTCGCATGGATCGGTCACGACTTTCTCGACGGTCTTCCCGAAGAGGCTGGTGGACCAAAATTTCTAGGATTCGACGAAGATCGAAATCCGCACTTTGCTGTCGACATTTCAGCTGTCGAAGATCCTTCAGGAATCGCTTCTTTGGCTTCAGGAGCCACTTTCGAAGACGGCCGTTCCGCGGCAACCGATATTCCGCAGGATCAATCAGGAATTCTTGCTCAAGCCAGAGCCAATCTGAACTGGCATTCGCAGCACCGATACTGTTCAGCTTGCGGAACTGAATCCCAAAGCTTTCGTGGCGGGCTTATGCGCCAATGCCCGAACTGCAATTCGCAGCACTTTCCTCGAACCGATCCTGTCGCAATCATGCTCGTTTACAAGGGCGATAGGTGCGTGATGGGCCAGACGCTCGCACGTCAGAACTCGACTTTCTACTCATGCCTCGCAGGATTCATGGACCAGGGCGAAGCGATCGAAGAGGGTGTTCGGCGCGAAGTCATGGAAGAGGCGGGGCTAAAAGTAGGCAACGTGACTTACCACTCGTCACAGCCGTGGCCGTTCCCGTCATCACTAATGATCGGCTGCCACGCTGAAGCGATTTCCGAGGAGATCGTGGTTGATCCGGGCGAAATGGCCGACGTTCGCTGGTTCACAAAGGACGAAGTTAAGCTCGCACTCGAAGACAAGCTTGAAGGCGTAAACATTCCCGGACCAATCGCCATCGCCCACCACCTGATCAAGTCATGGGCGTACGACACCGCGAATATTTAGATGGAAATTCGACTGGCGGTTTCAAGCGAAGAAGTACGGGTTGTCGAGATGATCAACGAACTTATCGTCGAGCTTGGCGGGTCAGCTTTGCCGGTGATCGAAGCCGCCTAAACCGCTAGATTGTTCATAAATGGCGAGCTAAAAGGCGCGGTGATCGTTGCGGAGCAGGACGACGAACTGGTCGGAGTTTGCACGCTGACATTCCAGCCTTCGATTCGAACTTCAGGCAACTACGCGACTATTCAAGAAATGTACGTAGCGCCTAAGTTCAGAAGTGCGAAAATTGGCGCTGAACTAATCGAAAATGCGAAAACTATCGCCGCAGATGCTGGATGCCCGATGGTAGAACTCAGTACGCCTCCGAACGACGAGCGAGCGGAAATTTTCTATAGAAATGTCGGCTTCACACAGGTCGGCGTACGAATGCGGCGCGAGTTCGAGTAGCTACTTACCAGCTTCTGTTGGGTTGGCATCGCGCAGTGTCATGCTGAACTCGATTCAGTATCGTTGACTTGCCTTCACGATCTACCGCCTCAGCCGACCAGCTGCCCGAAACGGCGATATGCTCCGGTCGAACGTGATTCTGAATCTAGTCCAGAATGACAGTGTCGAAAACGTGCCACTCGCACCTACTCGATGAATTCGAGCCAGTTACCTTCGGGGTCACGTGCGTAGACGATTCCGTGCCTGCTGCCATCGTCATTTTGGCGAATGATCGGGTCGGTCACGAACTCGACGCCCTTCTCCGACAGATCAGCGTGCGTCTTCTCGATATCGACGACATTAAAACAGATGTGATTCGTACCTACTCGAGTCATATCATCGTCTCGACCAACTGACTCAGGTTCGTGATATTTCACAAGCTCGATTCGGTGTCCATCTGCGAATCCAACGAAAATCAACGTTCGACGTGAACCCAGTATTCCTGTGTGATTGCCTTCAGGTGGAGCGTTCGAATCACCTCGACTGAGTTCGGTCAAGCCCAGATCATTGCAATAGAAATCGACCATCAGATCGAGATTATTAACAACGATCCCTGTGTGATTGAATCCTGAAACCAATTACTTTTCCTGTTCGTTCTTGAGCACAAGTTGAACCAGCGTTTAGTCGTTTCCGCCCGGCAATACGTCCTTGAAGAGCCGAAGCATGTTGCCACCGGCGATCTTTTCAATCTCGGCTGCAGTGAATCCAGCGCCGACTAGCGGGTCCCACAAGTTGGGCAGTTCGCTTGAATCTTCAAGACCTTTCGCCCATGTCAGATCTTCCTGACCAGTATTGTGCAGATACCGCACATCACGCACCGGATCGCCAAGTACCCAATCGGGTCCAAGTCCAACGACATCAATTCCGCCAACATTTGCGATATAGCGAATTTGCTTCACAACGTCGCCTATTTCCGCTTGAACGCCGTTTACGCCTAGTACGAGACGTCAACAGAAATGAACGCCTATAACGCCACCGTTTTTGGCCATTGCCTTGATCTGGTCATCGAACAGATTTTGAGGCTTATCGGCGATAGACCGTCCACCCGAGTGTGAGTTCAATATCGGCTTTGACGTAGTTTCAAGCGCATCGATAATCGTTTGTGGAGCTGAGTGCGAAACGTCGACGATCATGCCTTTTTCATTCATGTTGTCAATCGTCGTTCGACCGAAATCAGTAAGTCCCGGTTGAGCAGGTTCGTTTTCTTGATCCTGGGAAGCTCCCAAATTGTTCGGCATCGCCCAGTTCAATTGAACGTGCCTTAAACCGAGACCAAACCAAGCTTCAAGTAGATCGGGATCATAACCGAGTATTTTCCCGCCTTCGTTGCCCGCTATGACCGCCAATTGCCCCATGTGAGCAGCGGTTTCTATGTCACGAAACTCTCTGGCGACACGAACGTTGTTCTCAGGCTCACTCGCAACAGCGTGCAAGTTTGTTAGCGCACCAAGACCACGATCTCGAAAGCCTTCGTAGCTGTCGTAGGCGTGGTCGTATTCTTCTTTAGTCGGAGCATCGATCCACGAGTCGACAGTTAAGTGAACGATCTTGCCGCTCACTCCACCATCAATATCGCGCTGGAAATCTTCAGCACGCTGCATGTGATCGTGTGCGAGAAACACCGGAAAGTCGGGCAATAATTTACTCCTCAAGATCCAAAAGACTTACAAGACCATTGTGCCAGTCGTATCCGTGGGGTCGTCGCTGGGCGTTTATCGCCGGGTTAGACCAGTAGTACAGCACAAGCGAACGATTTGGCGAGTGGGATTCTTCTAACGTATTTCCGAAATAATCGGTGAGGCGACCCAAGTATTGACCCGCCTCAACCACATCACCTTCTTTGATCACAGGATGCCAAATACCTGAAATTTCAGAGTTAATCTGTGAGCGCGTGCCTTTCAGCAATTTCTGGCGGGGTCGAGCAAGATCGCCAGTTAGCATTTTCATAGTTTGAAGGGCGGCGATATAGCCATGAAAATGAGTAGCGGTGTCCTCTTCGGTCGGTACGCCATTCTTACCACATTCAACCCAAATATTAGCGATTCCAGCGTTCAGCAACGATACGCAGAATGGCGGGATCGACGGAAGGTCGTATCGAGGCTTGACGTACTCAACATCGAACCCACGAGCTAGCTCAAGCGACTTTCCGCTAATTTCGTTTGCTCCCCGCATTGGCACGGGAACCCACGACATGAGCGACTGCGCCATTTCGCCAGCATGCGAATCGATCAGGTAATCGGAGTCTTTTACGATCTCGAACAGCGTGTCGATCAACATGTCGCTGTACGTTCCGTCGGGGCTTCCCGGCCTGATGAAGTGAACTTCCTTCTGGTCGACCGCGTTTAGCTGCATATTGCGTTCCATAAACGCCCGGGTCGAGATCACTGGGATTACCAACAATGTTCCCGACAATTCCTCAGTTTTCACCTCAGAAATGAGCTTTTGGGCGGCGAGTATTCACCAGCGTGCATACCCGACATCACCGTCATCATCGGTCCCGGTCTCGCACCTTGAATGCGGGCGATAGGGATCTCTATTATTTCGCCTGAAGAGTGCGTACGGGTCATGATCAACTCTTCGAGGCCCAGGTTTTCAGACCACGACCATGCGAGCCGTTCGATATCGACTGTTCTTGATTCCATTGATTGAGATTTCGTCGGCATTCCCGTGCCATGCTGTGTGCATTGCTAAACTGTCGCCGCCGCTAGGATATGACGTTCAACGAATGAACGCATACGTGCGACCCGCAATCGTGTCTGAATTCATCCTGAATTCATAAGGAACAAAGTTGAAGATTAAGTCCGTCAAAGCAGTACGAGTGAAACTACGCCAGCCTGCTACGAACACACCTGCACGACACGACTCGTGGAACAAATCGACGGAGCGGGCAATGCCGATCAACATGTACTCGGAATTTTCTGGTTTACCGGGAGGAATGCCCGGCGGCGGACTCGAGTCTGTTTGGGTTCAAGTAACAGCGGAAGATGGAACGTGGGGACTCGGGCAAGCTGCATTTGGTGAACCGGTAGCGGCGTTTGTGAACAACGTGATCGCACCCGTTCTTGAAGGTCGCGACTGTCTTGCTATCGAACACCTAAATGACATCATCCTTCGCATTTCGCAACGATTTGGCACTTCAGGAACAGCTTCTACTGCGATGGGTGGAGTCGATCTCGCGCTGTGGGATCTGAAAGGCAAGATTTACCGCCTCCCGGTGTACTCCCTGCTCGGCGGACCAGTTCGCGAGTCGATCACCTGTTACGCGACGTCCGACGATCTCGATTGGTCACAGGAACTCGGATTCACCAAATTCAAGATCACCAATCCTTCGCATTATTTAGAAGGCGACGCCGGGATTAGAGCGGTCGTTGCGCACGTTGCACAGGCTCGAGAGCGAGTTGGGATTGAGCACGATCTGATGATTAATCCAGTGATGTCGTACAACGTCGAATTCGCATTGCGGCTACTCGAACAGCTTCGACCGTACAACCTGCGTTGGTTCGAAGAGCCAATAGTGCCTACCGACACCGCCGGACTCGCCCACCTTCGGCGATCCGCCCCGTGGGTCGCTATTGCTACAGGTGAAGACCATCACGGCCGTCACGCGTTCTTGGATCTAGTCGAAAAGCGAGCTGTCGACATCCTTCAACCCGATCTCACATGGGGTGGCGGCATGACCGAAGCGATGAAAATTCACACCATCGGCGAAATGGCAGGCATGGCAACTATTCCTCATGGCGGAGCAAATAATCCGTTCGGGCAGCACTTCGCGATGGCAGCAATAGAATCACCGATGGGCGAGTACTGGATGGATACCGATCCTGGCGTTCCACTCGAAGAAACCATTCGCATTCCGGGAACAGCGGTGCCGGTGAACGGCAAAGTCACTCCTTCGGGCGAACCGGGGTTCGGTATGGAGTTCGAACCGAGCGATATTAGCGACTGGGGGGCGAATTAGCATGAAGATCAAAAGCGTTCGATGTGTGCAGATCAACAATCCTGCACCTCCTATCCGACCCAACACCAAGCCCGGCTGGAACACATACGCAATTCGTTCTCAACCAATCGCCCGATATTCCGAGTACATAAGAGTCGATGGCAACAAGCCGGGGCAGTCTGGAAAAGCTTGGGTTCAGATTACTGCTGAAGACGGAACGTTCGGACTCGGATCGTTTGCCCACGGTGCGATGGGTGCCTCAGTGGTCGATTTTTTGATTGCCCCTCTTATCGAAGGTAAAGATGCACTAGCTACCGAACTAATAAACGATCAAATATGGCGAATGAACGAGGGTTTCCAAGGTGGAATCGTAACGGCAGCACAAAGCGGGGTCGATCTCGCACTTTGGGACCTAAAAGGCAAGCTATTAGGTCGACCCGTGTACGAGCTAATTGGCGGACCATCTCGCGATCACGTTGCTCTTTACGCAACGGGCGACGATATCGAGTGGATGCGAGAGCTCGGATTTTCACGATTCAAAATCAGCAATCCGTTCTTCTATGAAGAAGGCTCAGAAGGTCTCGCAAAACTGGAAGCCCATGTTGCTAGCCAGCGTGAAATCGCGGGCGACGACGCAGAATTAACGTTCAATCCAGTGATGTCGTACAACGCTGATCTTGCATTGAGAGTTGCGGAACGACTACGTCCGTACAATTTGCGATGGTTCGAGGAACCTCTACCGCCGTGGGACCTCGAAGGACACAAAGACCTAAAACGTGCGATGACCTGGACCGCTCTTGCCACCGGAGAGCACCACTACGGCCGCAAGCAGTTTCAGCAACTAATAGCTGCACGTGCGGTCGACATCGTTCAGCCTGACATCGAGTGGGCGGGCGGACTTTCAGAAATTTTGAAGGTTTACACGTACGCCGAAGCAGCAGGCATCGAAACGATCACCCACATGGGCGGAAATACCGCGTGGGGTCAGCACTTCGCCTACGCAATGCCGGAAACCACACTCGCCGAGTGGTTCATGGATACAGATATCGGGCAGCCGGTCGCCGACAAACTAATGCCGGGCGTTTCACCTGCAGTCGATGGCAAAGTAGTTCCTTCAAACGCACCCGGATTCGGACTCGAAATTCCAGAAGACTGGATCGTTCCGTGGAATTACGCAGGCCAAAAGCGTGCGGTGTACGACTCGCCTTGAATTAATCGCAATTTGCACTAAACTTCCGCCAGCTCGAAGATCAACAGTCGGCAATAGGTCCCCCTTCCGATTGGAATGGGTTAGGGGTAGGAGAATTGCGACGCGGAGCCGAGTCATTCGATGACGACCGCGACTAACGCAGACGCCCGGAGCATATAAGTCCTCCCCCGGATCGGGGGAGTTAGAGTGGGAGATTGCGACGCGGAGCCGAGTCGTTCTACGACGAGCGCGACCAACGCAAATAACGCATGAAAATTACCAACATAGAAACTTTCGTAGTCGACGCCGGATGGCGACCTTGGCTGTACGTAGCCGTTCGCACCGATGAAGGCATTACTGGATACGGTGAGATGTCGGACGGACGTAACCCGTACGGAATCGTCGGGGCAGTAACCGACTTCTTCCCAATTCTCAAAGGACAAGACCCATCAGCGGTCGAGAAACGCTACTGGGACATGTACCGACTCGCCCGACAATCGACCGGCGGTATCGCTGCAAAGGCGATAGCCGGTATCGAACTTGCACTTTGGGACATCAAGGGCAAATCACTTGGCGTTCCGGTGTACTCGCTGTTCGGAGGGCCTACCCGACAGAGTCAGCAGGTCTACTGGTCGCACTGCGGAACTTCACGTGTACGCCAGAATGAACTAATCGGCGTTCCGCCACTCGACTCGTTCGAGGCAGTCGCTGAACTCGGCGCAGAAGTGCGCGAAAAGGGATTTAAAGCCCTCAAGACCAATATCAACTACCCGGGAACTCCCGCCCGCGCCTACGACGGTGGATTCGGAACGGGTGCTACCGACCAGAACGTTACGTGGCAAACGCTCGATCACATCGAAAAGTACGTCGGCGCGTTTGAAGATGGCACGAGAGGCGAAGTTCAGATTGCGATCGACCTCAACTTCCACTTCAAGCCACTCGCTGCACGACAAATTTGTCAGGTGATGGAACAGTTCAACACCATGTGGGTCGAGATCGATATGTACGAACCAGAAGGTCTCGCAGAGGTGAAGGCTGGAACAACGGTTCCGATCACATCAGGCGAGAACCTGTTCGGTATTCGGGAATATCGCCCGTACTTCGATAATCGGTCGATGGACAACGTGATGATCGACGTCCCTTGGAACGGGTTCGCCCGCTCACGCGATATCGCCATGCTTGCTGAAAGCTACGAGCTGAACATCGCTCCGCACAACTACTATTCGCATCTTTCGACGATGCACTCGCTCAATCTGTGCGCAACAGTGCCAAACGTGCGAATCATGGAAGCTGATATCGACGATGTGCCGTGGAAGGACGAAATCACCGGCGGTGCGCTCGATTACACCGGCGGAGAACTACAAATCCCAACCAAACCTGGCTGGGGCGTAGACCTCGACGAAGACGTAGCACGAGCCCACATCTGGGAACCGGGAAGAGGCCCTGGGTTTTAGTGGTAGCAATTAGAAACAATAGAAAGCACGGGCTGGCATGACGGACGATTCCGCACCCACAACAAAAGACACCCGCTCGCCCCTACGCCGTCTCTTCTCGTCGCGCACTTACGCATCATTCTTCGTTGGGAACACGCTCGCCTTCGGTGGTGAGCAGATGCGACTTGCCGCGCGTAATGGTGGATACTCGACGAAGGCGGCTCCAAAACTGAAATGGGCGTCGCAGCGAGCATTCACGTGGTTGGAAGCATGACATTCGTTCTCACTCCGATTTTCCTCTCGGAAGAATTGAGAAGGGTAAGAGCGTCTTAGAACGGCTAGTGATAAATTGCCCAAACCATGAACATCATCGACGCACATCCGCATATCTACTCTGGCGATAGCGAAAAGTACCCGACCATCGATGATCCGTGGAATCCGGGCGAACCGGCTACTGCTTAAGATCTGAAAGTAAAGATGGACGAAGCGGGCGTTTCTAAGGCCGTGTTCATCCAGACCAGTACGTTCTACGGTCACTACAGTTACATCATGGATTCCGCTCGCCACTACTCAGAATGGGCAACAGGGGTCGTAACGCTCAGTCCCGACGATCCTCAACACGTTGGAGTGCTCGAAGACGCCGTAACGAACTACTCGGTACGCGGCCTAAGAGGCATATCTGACCAAAACGGAGAAATTGCCACGCCCAACGTGAGGCGACTGTGGACGAAGGCCAGGGATCTCGGAATCACTGTCAACTGCATGGTCATGGACGATCTTGAACGCCTATATGAAATCGAACTCATGGCGCGGCAGTTAGACGACCTGAATATCGTTATGCATCACTGCTTCATGCTGAATACCATCAGAAAAACCGAAGAAACACTTCAGGCTCTCGAACGATTATCGAAACTGCCGAACATCAATGCCAAACTCACAAGTGGCACTCACGGATCGGCGAGGGTGTACCCACACGAAGATATGCACGCCCCGCTCAAGCGCTTAATCGAAGCGTTCACGCCACAACGATGCGTATGGGGATCGAACTTCCCGAACGCACTATGGTCAAAAGGCACGACCTACGCTCAAAACCTGAGCCTATTCACTGACGAAATTGGACTTTCGCAATCTGACCAAGATGCGATTCTCGGCACAACTGCCGAGCGTCTCTGGTGCTCATAGCCACGACCCGGCATCACCACGCGCCAATCACACCAAGTAGAATTTGGCGCCATATGACTACGACCCAGCCAACACAACGTCCGCCATTGAAACGCCCGCTTGCCATCCACGTGATGGCAAAGCCGAGTGGCGCTATCTGCAACATCGATTGCACTTACTGCTTCTACCTCGAAAAAGAGAAACTGTATCCGGAAAAAGCCCGTGGCTCATGGAAAATGGGCGATGAAGAGCTTGAGTTGTACGTAAAGCAGTACATCGAAGCCAACGATATTCCGCTGGTGAACTTCGCTTGGCAGGGCGGCGAGCCGACTCTGTTGGGTGTCGATTTCTACAAGAAGGCAGTTGCACTTCAGAAGCAGTACGCCGGCAAAAAGCAGATCACGAACGCCTTCCAAACGAACGCTATTCTACTCGACGACGAGTGGGGGGAGTTCTTAGCTGAGAACAAATTTCTTATTGGCGTATCGATCGACGGTCCAGAAGAAATACACAATCGTTACAGAATGACACAGGGCGGCGAGCCAACTTGGCACAAGGTGATGGCCGGGATCGAAGTGCTGAAGAAGCACAAGGTCGAGTTCAACACTCTCACCGTGCTCCACAAGCACAACGCCGATCACCCGAAAGAACTGTACGAATTCCTAACCCGAGAAGTCGGTAGCCACTTCCTGCAGTTCATTCCTATTGTTGAACGCGTAGCCGACAAGCTTCCTGCGCACATGCTGCAATTGGTTGGACCCGAGTTCCGAGATGGAGCGACCGTTACTGAATGGTCGGTAGGATCAGAGCAGTACGGCAACTTCCTGAACGGCATCTTCGATCAGTGGGTGCGAAAAGACATAGGTCAGTACTTCGTTCAGATCTTCGATACAGCTCTTGCCAGTTGGATGGGCCAAAATCCCGGGCTGTGCATCTTCGCCGAAACCTGTGGCGACGCAATGATCATTGAGCACAATGGTGACGTGTACTCGTGCGACCACTACGTATATCCCGAATTCAACCTCGGCAACGTTAAAGAAAAATCGATTCGAGTGATGGCGGAATCACCTGAACAACGTAAGTTCGGAACCGATAAGCGAGACACGCTTCCCGAATTCTGCCGATCTTGCGAATTCAAATTTGCTTGCAACGGCGGCTGCCCGAAGCAGCGGTTCACCAAGACCCCCGATGGCGAAGACGGCCTGAACTATCTTTGTGCCGGATACAAAAAATACTTCGCCCACACCGAGCCCTACATGAAGGCGATGGTCGGCGAGCTTCGCAGTGGACGACCTGCCGCCAACATCATGGCGAAAGCGGGCGCTATTCCTGCCATGTCGTCCGACCCCTACGCCGGAGTCGGTCGCAACGACAACTGCCCGTGCGACTCAGGCAAGAAATTCAAACGCTGCCATGGTGTTACTAAGTAGCCACCCCCGCGTCCCGACCGAAGCGGAGAGATCTGGGGTCTGGCGGTGAAAGCTCGCTCGGCAGTCCACTGCTTGCCCGTGATCGTCACTAGCCCCGATCGAACGAACGTGCCACATTGCCCCGTCCCCGCCAGATCCCTCGGCTGCCGCTCGGGACATGTGAATAATTCGCTCTAAAATTCATCACTTCTAAGCACGACACGCCATACCCATCTCTTGCTCTCCCCCCAAACCCGCCTCGCGGGTTAGAATTCCACGGGCTAATTCAACGTGCCCGTCTATTACCCATCACTTTGTGGGGAGCAACTCCAATGGAACTCAGGACCAACCGCGCCAAGCAGAAGCTAGCTAACGGCGAAGTAGTAACTATCGTCAGCGGAATCACTCACCCAGACGACATCGACGCTGTAGGCCCTGTTGGATTCGACGGAATCTGGCTCGAAGGTGAACACGGCTCTACCGAAGCCAGCGAACTCGGCAACCTGACTCGAGCGTGCGATCTCTGGGGCATGACCTCTGTCGCACGAATCAATCTGAACGAACAGGGACTCATCTACCGAACTCTCGACCGTGGAGCACAGGCTATCGTCGTTCCGCACGTGAACAACGCAGCTGAAGCACAGAACGTTGTCGATGGCGGCAAGTTCACCCCGCTCGGCAAACGTGGCATGTTCACAAGTCGACAGGGCTACGATGTAGACAACTACCTCCACAAAGCCAACGAAGAAACAATGTTGATCGTTTTGATCGAAGACATTGTTGCGTGGGAGAATCTCGACGAGATCATCGCTGTCGACGGAATCGACGTTTTCTTCGTTGCTCCATCCGATTTTGCCGCCTCGATGGGTCACATGGGCGATCTGACTCACCCTGACGTAGTCGAGAAAATCACCGACGCTCTGACTAGAATCGTTGCTGCTGGCAAGCATGCTGGTGCACTTGCGACAAACGAAAACGTTGCCGCTTACGTAGAACTTGGTGTCAGGTTCTTCATGACTGGAGCCGGACCTTGGATCGCTGGTGGATTTAACCAGTTCGTAGCCAATGCAAACTCTGGAAAAAAGTAGACAATTAGTTCTCAGCCTTTTGCGACCACGATCGCAACGACGAACGAAATTTCAAAACTCAGAAGCGAGAATGTTCGAATTGAAAAGTGTGATGTCTAAACGAATATTGGTTTTGGCGGGAATGCTGGCACTGATCGTGCTAACCGCATGTCAGGCAGCCGGCAAGAACCCCGAAGTTATCGATATTCCAGTGATAACGGCTACTGTCGATGTTTCACTCTGCCAGAACGAGTTCTACCCGCAGGGATCGCCAATATTTGGCGATGTAACCAGCGATCAACTCCGTGGCGATGTCGATGGCATCAAGATTTTCGATCGAGTCGTCGGTGAAGGCGATTCGCCAAATATCGAAGACCTCGTAACTGTCAAATACACTGGCTGGCTCGATGGCGGCTGCATATTCGATTCAACCTACGCCCGTGGCGAAGATGCTGAACTTCTTTTGGTCGCTCTGATTCCAGGATGGCGTCAGGCAATGCTCACAATGAAGCCAGGCGGTTCACGTCGGGTCGAAATTCCGTCATCACTCGGATATCGAGAGCTTGGTTCTCCTCCGGTCATCCCTGCCAACGCAACTCTTACTTTCGAAATCGAACTTGTAACCGTTTTGACGCCTGCACAGGCAATCGTCACTGCAACTGCTATGGCGGCAAACGCAACGGCAACCCCTATTCCAACTGCCACGCCTGAAGGAGGGCCAATAGTGTCTTGTGACAACCCCGGTTACCCGGAATCAGCACCTCAGTACGGCGACGTGACTGAAGACCAGTATTCAGACGAGCCATCAGGCATTAGAGTGTTCGATCTGAAGGTCGGAGACGGCGGAGCTGTCGACCCTGCCAACACGGTCGACGTTAACTACACCGGCTGGCTTGTTGCTGACGGATGCGTGTTCGATTCTTCGTACACACGTGGTGCTTCGGTTTCGTTCCCTGTAGGCGGCGTAATTCCAGGATTCCGTGACGCTATTCTCGGCATGAACGTCGGCGGGCAGCGACGTGTCTACATTCCAGCAGATCAGGGCTACGGTGCTCAGGGCGCTGGCGGAGCAATCCCACCAAACGCCGATCTCGTTTTCGACATCGTCCTCGACAGCGTTCGATAGGTGGCTGCGCCACGCTTTGTTCGGTGAGGAAGTGGCTGGCTACTTCGCTTGTCAGTTCAGCTGAGAATGCTGGATAGATAGCTTGAAATAAGAAAAGCCCTCTACCATTTGGTGGAGGGCTTTTTTCGTTTTAACTTCGTATTGAAATCGGGCTCCGTGCCCAGATCATCAATACCAATCATTGCTGTAATTCGATCAAGCGGTAGAGAATGGCACCGACTCGTGTTTAAATAGTGACTCTCCACAGGAATTCAGCCAGCTTTCAATCTGAAATAATCCCAACATGGACATCACATCCAAACTAGTTAAAAGCCTTATTTCTTGGCAATTCCCACAGTGGGCATATTTGCCAGTAACGGAGGTTCTTCCGAACGGATGGGACAATCGGACGTTCCGTTTAGGCGACAAAATGTCGGTGCGACTACCGAGTGCCGAGCGGTATATTCACCAAGTTCAAAAAGAGAGCCAGTGGCTTCCAAAGCTGGCTCCTCGTCTTCCGCTGCCCATAACCACTCCAATCGCAATAGGTGAACCGGGTTCGGGCTATCCGTGGCAATGGTCAGTAAACGGCTGGATCGAAGGAAAAACCGCTTCGACAGGGCATATCGCCGATCTTCCACAGTTCGCCCGGTCACTCGCCGAATTTCTTACATCACTACAGAAAATCGATTCAACTAACGCGCCCGTTCCGGGTCCATTCAAGCGGGGAGGCGATGTTGGTTATTACGATGATGAAGCTCGTCAGTCGATCGAAATACTTAAAAACAGTGAACTGGGCGACGATCTAGATATCGATGCAATCACGAACGTTTGGGACGCCGCGCTCGAATCGAAATGGACGAAATCTCCGGTTTGGATTCACGGGGACGTAAGTCTCGGGAACATGCTCGTAAAAAACGGCGAACTATCTGCGGTAATCGACTTCGGTGGCATATGCGTCGGCGATCCTGCCTGCGATCTCGCAATCGCGTGGACGGCGTTCGATGGCGAAAGCAGAGATGCATTTCGCTCTGCTCTCAAACTCGACGAAGCAACCTGGGCACGTGGACGTGGCTGGACCATTTGGAAAGCCCTAATTACCTACTCGGGACTATCCGAAACCAACGCTGTAGAAGCACAAACCTGTCGCCAAACAATCGAGATAATCCTAGCCGACCACGCCCTATCTCAATAAGAAACGGCTAGCCGCCCTCCCTCCATCGGGAGGGAATAAGAGCCAAGTTGTGAAGAGAGCCGAAGTGCGGTCTCGGCACGCCTGGTTCAACGTACACTACGAAGCGAAGCCGAGTCACTCGATAATGCCCGGAGTAACGAGGCTGCGACGCGCGACCAAGTCGCCCGATGACGCCCGGAACCTGACCTGCCTCCCTCCTTCGGGAGGGACTAAGGGAGGGTAGACTGCCGCTGCGACCAAGTTGTTCTACAACGCCCGGAGCTAATCACGCCCATGCTAATTACTAAAGTTGAAACTATCCACGTCGACGAATTCTGGCAGATGTGTTGGGTTCGTATTCACACCGATTCCGGTGAAATCGGACTCGGCGAAACGTGGTATTTGCCCAAATCGGTAGCCGCGGTAGTTCACGAAATATTTGGGCCAACCCTGATCGGTCGAGACCCAATGGATCGCGAAGGCATCTGGGACGAACTATTCAAACTCGCCGGAATTTTCACCTACTCAGGAGCCGAACTACGAGCGTTATCGGCTATCGATATCGCTTTGTGGGACGTCGTTGGGCAAGCGCTAGATCAGCCGATTTACAACCTATTGGGAGGCAAATCACGCGACAAAATCCGCATCTACAACACAATCGGAAGTTACGGCGACTGGCAAGACAACGAGTTTGAGCAGCGCGACCCAGTCGGATTCTTGCAAAGCCTAATCGACGAAGGAATCACCGCCGTCAAGGCGTACTACATGGCTCCCTACGCCGCCGAATCGGGCGGAAATTTCGTATCTGCAAAGCAGATCAAAGAAGGACTCGCCCCCCTCGCTAAGCAACGCAAGGCATTGGGCGATCAGATCGAAATAGCGCACGACGGTGGCGGACAGTGGGCGTTGGCTCCTGCGATTCGCATCACCAAGGCAATGGACGAATACGATCTAATGTGGCAGGAGGAGATGATTCATCCTGTGAACGTCGAGACGCATCTAAAACTTGCGCAGGAAACGAAAACGCCTATCTGTGCTGCCGAAAGACTCATGACTCGATACGAATTCCGTGAATACATCGAGAAGGGCGCTGCCGAAATCGTGATGCCTGATCTGATTTGGACTGGCGGAATTTCGGAGACCAAAAAGATAGCGACCATGGCCGACACGTACCAAACGCCGATAGCTCCGCACGACTGGACGGGTCCGGTGAACGTTTTCGCCTGCGCTCATATCTCGATGAACGTCCCGAACGTGATGATTCAAGAAACCAACCGTGCCTACTATCGAGGCTGGTACGACAAGTTCATCGAGCCAAATATTGTCATCAAGGACGGGTATTTATTGGCACCTGAAGGACCCGGACTCGGTACTCGACTAAAAGACGACGTTTTCGACCGCTCCGACATCCATGTTGAAACCACCACCGAAGCCCGAGTATGGGAGCCCGTCGGCTTCAACGACCCCGGCCAAAAAGTAGCCAACTTCTTCTCACCGAACGTTCCAACAGACAACGACGGGCAACGATAACAGCAGGAAAATTATGAGGGAAGGTCGCACCTAAACCTTCTCCCACCGGGAGAAGGGACCGATCATTCCACTGCAATCAAACCAACCCCATGATCCAAAAACTCCTCACAATCGCCTTCGCACTCCTAGGCTTCACCAAAACCGTCGCCTGCACCTTCTCGCGCTCGATAAAGTAGTGGAGACGCTCGATTAACCCGGCATTCGCTCGATAAAATCACTTAATGCCCACTCACTACCTCTCCATCGACGTTGGGTCGACTTCCGTTACTGCTCTAATTATCGACATTGAATCGAAGTCGGTTGTTGGCTCGTCGACTATCGCGAATACGGCTGAAACTACCTCTACCAATGACAAAAAAATCGGTCGATCTGAGTGGGATCTCGACCGCATGACCGATCTTGCGCTGGGCAACGCAAAGAACCTCATCGAACGAACCAAGGCGCAACCTGCAGCTATCGGTATCACTGGTCAGCAACAGGGTCTTCAACTACTCGACCAAGATCTAAACACGGTCGGCAGCTTCATCTCTTGGCAGGATCAACGATCAAAAGACCGAATCTCCGGCGAAAATCGCACCTACCTCGACGCCATGGGCGAACTTGGCAGTGCGGCAACTGAAGACGGCGGACTCCCAGCGTTCGAAAACACCGGATGTCCAATCGTCACCGGCTACACGGCCCCGAATCTCTACTGGCTAAAAGCCAACAACGAACTCCCAACGAACGTCGCAAACATTCATGGCACAACTGCGCCCGAATTCGCAGTTTCACGCCTAACCGGAACTCGACCCGTCACCGATCCAACTGACGCTGTCAGCTGGGGCGTTTACGATCTGTCCAAAATGGACTGGAACCACTACCTCATAGATTCACTCGGCCTGAATCGCGAGCTCTTCTCGAACCTCGCCGATTCCTGCACACCCGCCGGTCAACTAACGAACGAAATGGCAGCAAAGCTCGGAGCCAAAGCCGGCATTCCCGTTTCGGTCGCCTCGGGCGATCACCAGTGCAGCTTCGCCGGCACAGTAGCCGACTACGGCAACACAGTTGCCATCAATATCGGAACAGGTGGTCAAGCGTCGGTCTACGTCGAAAATCCAACCCCGAGAGGTTGGCTCGAACTGAGACCGTATATTCAAAACGGCTATCTACTCGCCGGTGTCGGCGTAGTTGGCGGGCGAACATTCCGCACTCTCAGAGATTTCTTCAACAACGCCATCCGAGCTATCGCCGGATATGAACTCGACCCCGACGTTCTATACGCAAAATTAGTCGAACTAGCAGCCGAAGTTCCAGCAGGGGCAGAGGGAGTGGTGGTCGACCCACTGTTCACCGGGTCTCGCAGTAACCCTCTAGCGAAAGCAGCGGTGCGAGAGCTCACTCCGGGTACGTTCACGCCCGGACACATGGCACGTGCGCTCTTCGAGGCGATGGCGGCTCAGCTGGCAGACTCGTATCTAGAGGCGGCGAAGTTAGGTGCGGGAACACGCTCGCTGCTCGTCGGATCAGGCAACGGGTTAAAACTTAATCCTGTTCTTAGAGAGTCACTCGAATCCGAACTCAGTATGTCGCTTCAACTCGGTCGACATAACGAAGAGGCAGCAATCGGTGCGGCGTTGTGCGCTGCAGTCGCCGACGGATCGTTCAAGTCGATAGCCGAAGCCAGCGCTTCGTTTGCTGGATAACGTGTTCCATCACATTCGCTGTTAGGCGATTCACCCGTTCGGCTTGATGACGAACTTCACGCCTTTGCCTTCACCTGAATCGACGATTGCTTGCGGCACATCTTGAAGCTCGTAGCGACCTGATATCACGCTATCTAGATTCAATTTGTCTATCTCAGCAGGAGTTCGAGCAAACACATCACCTCGCCCAAATGCGCCTTTTAGAGTGACTTCTCGATAGTGAAGGTCGTACATATCGACCGGCAACGGTGCTCCCTGCGGAACCACTCCAACCATCAACACTTGACCACGTGGACGAACCACTTCAACGCACTTGGCGACCAGCTTCGGCTGTCCAACAACTTCAGCAGCGATGTTCGCGCCATATCCGCCGTTGTGATCTTTGATGAATTCAGTGAGATCGCTCTCTGCAGGATCGTGCAGCAGATCGGCTCCGAACTGAGTAGCCATCTCGCGACGAGCGGCGACTGGCTCTGACATGACCATGCGCTCGACACCTCGACGTTTTAGAAACGCCAGAGTGAACAATCCCATGATGCCGCCACCGATAACGACTCCGATGCCGTTCTCGTCGATTCGCATCATTTCGGATCCAGAAAGACAACACGATGCCGGTTCCGAAAGTGCGGCTTGCTCAAGATCGAGAGTATCGGGTATTTTCACCGCCGATTGCGATGGAGCCATGGCGTATTCAGCGAACATCCCAGAAGTGAGATCGGCGTTTTCGCAACGTGATTCCGACCAAGTTGTACATGCCGAACAAACACCACAATGGCTCGTCGTGTTCATCACGACTCTATCGCCAATTCGACTTTTGTCGACGCCTTCTCCAACATCGACAATCACGCCAGATCCTTCGTGACCCAGAACTCTTGGCGGTGTCGCAGGAAATAGCCCTTGCGTGATGTGAACATCGGTTCCGCAAACACCAACGGTGTCGACTTTCACGACAACTCTGCCAGGTCGGGCTACAGGATCAGGCACTTGGTCAAGCGTGAATTTGTCGTCACCATGCCAGGTCATCAGTCGCATCATAATCTTCGCCTCATCCGTCTCACTTCGCGGTGCGTTTCGTGTGTGATCGGATAGTAAGCGCGATAAAACCTGCGTTCAACGCCGAACTGCACAATAATTTATGAGAGATCGCTCTCTAAGAGCCGACACCACAAGTCTGAAGTGCGGCGAGTAGTTCGTCGGAAATATCAGAAAGATCACCAGCGCTCGTCGCCACAACCGCCGAAGCTAGATCGGCAGGATCGAGTTCACCTGAAAGACACGTTAACTGCTCGATAGTTAGATCGCTAACCTGAATCGAGGTCGCTGTGGGTTCGACTACTGGCTCGATAGCAATCGATCCTGCTCCGTCGCCAATGCCACCGTTTCGCTCGACTGGAATAGCTATTCCTCCGCCACATTTTTCTAGTGCGGCTTGGAATTCAGATGAAGGAGCGCCAGTTGGGTTACGTGTCAATGCCAGAGCATCTTCACCGAGCTCTTCAGTGAGACATTCTCGAATATCACCACCAGCGAATCCGCCACGACCTTCGCCGCGTTGACCGCCACCGAACAGACCACCACCGCCAAACGCACCGCCGCCGGTATTGCCGAAGTTGATACCGCACTCTTCAAAAGCTGCAAGCCACTCGTCTCCCAGCCCAATACCGCTACCATGACCCAAATTATCGAGTGCGTCGTCACCAAGAATCGCGGTAAGGCACTCGCGAATTTCTGGATCGGCGAAACCGCCACCTACAAATCCACCACCGACACGAATTCCTCCGCCGCCACCGGGTCGTCCAAACTCTGCACCACACGCTTCAAATGCTGCGGCGGTATCTGTTGGGTCGAGTTGTCTGAGGGCAGTGAGATCGAATTCGCCGACGCTTGAGTCCATGCCAAGTTCGCCGGCGAGACATTCTTTCACTTCTGGATCGTCCAAGCTGGCTCCACTACCAGCGCCACCAAGTGCACCTGCAACATCAACCCCACACGATTCGAGCATGACGAGTTCTTGCGGTCCAAGTCTGCCCAACAATTCCGGTCCTATCGCTCCCGAATCGGCATCAAAGCCATCACCCAATTGTTCAGATAAGCACTGCAGTACTTCGGGATTGGCAAGAGCATCTCTCACGCTCAGAGCCGACTCTGTACTTACAGCCTGCGATGCGACCGTAGGTACCGGAACGGGTGGCTCAGCGGTTGGCTTCGCGGCAGCTGAGTCGCAAGCGGCGGCGACCACCGCAATCATGAGAGCTATAGAAATTAGGAGCGTTGATCGTGAAATTTGAGGCATAGCGACTTTATATAAATCCGAATACAAAATTATCGATCCAACCACCGCGCCCCGTGCGAGCGCGGTAGCGGTATAGGAGGATCGACTGTGAACATCATATCCACCACATTTGCAGGGAATGTGAAGATTCCTGAACTTTCACTCGATCACGCCAAGAAGATCAGCACAAGCGCTTAGCGACTCGATCGTTTCCTTGCCCTCACACATCAAAACCATGTTTCCGGCGATCACGTAGTCGAAATACTTCGGATAGCCGCATCTACCGACGGGATGCCCACCGCTCGAATCACACCGACGGCGTTCACTTAAGCCTTCTGTCCACGTTTGATCATCTTCATACAGCGAGGCGCCAGCTCCGGTCGCATGATTTGCGAACTCCACCCCAGCGCTTTTCGCCGACGCATGAGAGAAGTAGAAGCGAGCTTCATATTCGAGCCGGGCGTACGTATCAACGCCGTAGAAGCCATAGTGAGCCGAACTTGCCTCGCTGAGATCTTTCACATCGTACGTCTTCGACTTCTTAAAACCGACTGCTTCAAGATCAGAAACCGTGTACTTCCGCTCTGTGTCTTCAAGTCGAGCAATCATGCCCTCAACATCGATATCGATTCCACACGTCGTTATCGCGTTCGAGCAACCCAACAAAAGCCCACCGCCAAGCAACTCGCCGTAGCCGTCGGCGAACAACTGCCCAAGCTCACCGACCATGCAATGTTCCTCTGGCGAAGAATATCGCTGGGAATCAGTTCCACTACCCGTGTTGTCGTTATCGGCGTCGGAAGCAGCTAAGACGGCTAATTCCTCTTGAGTAAGGCAGTCGGTAAAGCCCTGAATAGCGATCTGCGCCTCATGGCTGGCTTCGGCACCATCACCGATCATTAACTCGGTAAGAACTCCCGGTGGAATATCGTCGAGCAACGAAGCAGCACAGGCTGCCGAGGACCCGCTAAAGACTCCCAATTTCCTTTGAATTTGACCGGCGAGAAAACCCACAACAAACTCGTTCGAGAAACAGCCCTGAATCGCTTCGTTTTCTTCATCAGTCGTCTCGATCTAGCCCAGAGCAAGTGATTTCATGCGATCTTCGCCAAGTTTGGCGGTGAAACACTCGACGTCGGCTTCAGGAATTTGGCTCAAGAAAACGTCAATTCCGTTTCGGGCGATTCAGCGATAATTCCAATCGAGGGAGTCGAGGTCGGTAGCGCTGTAACGGTTGGTGTGGCTTTTGGTGGTTCCGCCGGAGAACTCCCGCAAGCGATAAACACGATAGCCACGAAAGCGAAGACCGGGACTAAAAGCGAGCGACGATACATCTGTTCCTCGAATATTGCTTGCACAGCCCGAACTTAGAGTACTACGCATTGCAATCGTAACGATCACGCTGGTCTTACAACGATATTTACGAGCCTTCCCGGAACGTAAATTTCTTTGACTATCGCCATGTTTTCTAGGTGGCGAGCCACGTTTGGTGACGATTTGGCTGCAGCGATCGCAGCGTCTTTGTCGATATCGGCAGCAACTTCGATCTGATCACGCAGCTTGCCCTGAACTTGTACAGCCAGCGTAATTGTGTCGCTGGTTATAAGTGATTCATCGAATTTGGGATTCAGTTCAAGGTGAATCGAGCCAGTGTGACCCGTTCGCTCCCAAAGCTCTTCCGCCAAATGCGGCGCCAATGGCGCTACGTGCAACAACAATCGATCCACAGCCACTCGCCAGATCGCAGCCGGAACGTCACCAGCGTCGTAGCGACGAGCAACCTCAGTGGTGAACTCCATTAGGGCCGATATAGAAGTGTTGAACTTGAACGCTTCCATATCTGCGAGAACACGCTTAGTCGTTGTATGCGACGCTCGGTCCAAATGTTTTTCACCGCCTGAACCGTTCAGTCCTGATTCGTCACGCAATACAACGTCCCAGACTCGACCCAGCCAACGACGGATGCCGTTGATTCCCGAGTCCGACCAGTCGCCACCTTGATCCCAAGGTCCCAAAAACATGAGGTAACACCGAAGCGTGTCGGCGCCGTGCCTTTCGACGACCGGATCGGGAGTCAAAGGGTTTGATCGCTTTGAAATCTTCTTGTGATCTTTGACGAGCATTCCCTGGTTCATCAGCTTGGTATACGGCTCGTCGAAGTCGAGGTATCCAAGATCACGCAATGCCTTGTTGAAGAAACGTGAGTAGAGCAGGTGCATCACCGCGTGCTCGGCTCCGCCCATGTACTGGTTCACAGGCATCCACTGCTTCACCTTTTCGATGTCGATAGGTTCTTCGAGCGGATTCTTGCTTGCAAATCGCAGCTGGTACCAAGATGAACACACGAACGTGTCGAGAGTGTCGGTTTCACGTTTTGCGTCCTTCCCGCAGTCAGGACACGGCACGTGCATGAAGTCGGGGTGCTTCGCGAGCGGCGATTTGCCATCGGCTTCAAATGTCACGTTTTCAGGCAGTATCACGGGCAAATCTTGCTCTGGAACCGGCACAGTTCCGCAATCATCGCAGTAGATGATCGGGATAGGCGTACCCCAGTACCGCTGACGCGAAATCAGCCAGTCACGAAGGTGATAGGTGATGGTTCGTGTGCCAATGTTTTCGCTTTCGATCTTATCGGCTATTGCTTCCTTGCCATCGGTACTCGACAGTCCATCGAACTCGCCCGAATTAAGCTGAGTTCCAACAGGAATCCATGCCTCTTCCAATTCGCCGCCATCCCAGTTCGGCGGGGCGACAACTACTCGGATTTCGAGACCGTACTTCTTGGCAAATACGAAATCACGAGTGTCGTGAGCCGGAACGCCCATAACGGCTCCGGTCCCGTAGGTTGCCAGTACATAATCGCCCACCAAAACAGGAACTCGTTCGCCGTTCAGTGGATTGATGCAATAAGAACCCGTTTCAACGCCGGTTTTCTCACGTTCGGTCGAGGTTCGATCGATTTCGGTCTGTCGACCTGCATGCACTATGTATTCTTCGACCGCTGCTTTGTGCGAAGGCTGTGTCAGCTTTTCGACAAGCGGGTGCTCAGGCGCAAGCACCACGAACGTAACGCCGTAAACCGTGTCGATACGAGTGGTGAAAGTTTCGATCTTCTCACCCGGTGCGAACTCGCTTACATCGAATCCGATGGTGGTTCCAGTTGAACGACCAATCCAGTTCCGCTGCATGGTTTTGATCTTCTCGGGCCAATCTATCTGGTCCATTTCGAGAAGTTCATCTGCATATTTCGTTATCGCGAAGTACCACTGCGGCAAAGCTCGCTTGATTACAGGCGTACCGCAACGTTCGCAGGCGCCGTCTTTTACTTGCTCGTTGGCGAGCGTCGTTTGGTCCTGCGGACACCAGTTGGCCTGACCGTGTTTTCGGTAGGCGAGTCCGTTCTCATAGAACTTCAAGAACCAATATTGGTTCCACTTGTAGTACTCAGGATCAGAAGTGGAGAGCTCGCGTGTCCAATCGTACCCAGCACCCATTTCTCGGAACTGTCGGCGCGAGTTCTCGATGTTCTTGTAGGTCCATTCACGAGGATCTTCGCCGCGTTCGATAGCAGCGTTTTCTGCTGGAAGTCCGAACGAGTCGAAACCCTGCGGCTGCATTACGTTGTAGCCCTGCATTCGTTTGAAACGAGCGTGTGTATCGGCGGGGGCGTAGGCGTACCAGTGGCCCATGTGAAGCTCGCCAGACGGGTACGGAAACATCGTTAGCGCAAAGTAGTTTTCTTTGCCTTCAACGCTGTCTGCGGCTTCGTATATGCCGTCGGCTTCCCACTTCGCTTGCCATTTTTTCTCGATATTGGCAGGCGTGTAACGGTCGGAATCGTTGCCCGATTCTCCGCCTTCTGAACCTGATCGACTCTTACCCGTTGTAGTCAAAATTCGCTTCCGGACTTGCTCGTGATCGCAGTGTGTTGGCTGGCGATCAAATCAATTTAGCTCGCACTCGTGTGCGCGTCACACATGGCGAGTGGCGAATTTTACCAATGGTTGAGAGCGAAAGGCACGATGTGGACTAGCTCGCCGGGTTAGCGAGTGCCCATTTCCAGCGAACGTAGACGAGTGTGACGATGATTAATGCGGCCCACGGCATCGTAAACGTAGCGAGCCCAACCGGTATTAGCGGAAGCATGCAAACGACGAAAATCACTAGTGCAGATGTTTTCATCTTTTGGCTCGAACGACCTAATATTTCAGTAAATCGTGCAAGCGCTACGCCTGCAACGGTCGCGATCAGCGCGAATCCGGTGATTTTGAGAGTCATAGATAGCCCCTCGTCTTTGAACGATGGATGAAATGCGATGACGCCGACGGTGATTACGAAAATAATCGACCATGCCGTGATTAGTATGTCTCGAACACTAGAGCTCATGGCACTTCAGGCTACCCAACAGAAACCGCGTCGCCAACATGGATTTCCGTGTGGTCTTCAACCGGTAGCAGCCTTATTGCGAAAGTAGGGATTTTGAATCCGTTCGCCGTTATTAGACTTTTCATGATGTCGTGATCTCGCTCGCCATCGACCGGATTGGCGTGTGTTGCCAGACACCGAGGAATGGTTTTTTCGGCCATGTATTCGTGATCGCCAATGGTTACTCGCCCCGACCACGAAATCTCTTCCCAAGCTTCCGCGCCATCGATAACTACGTTCGACCGGAATCGCCGACCGTCGACCGAATCTCCCATGCTTGTTTCCAGCGCTGACAACGATTCTCGGCTGAATATGGTCACTCCACCGATTTCCGAATCATGAAATAGACCCTGACGTCCGTCACCGATCAGGTTCAGCGGAACCCGCTCGGGGTGACCTACAAGGGGGTTGATATCGAGCGAGGTGACGTACTCTCCGAGAGCCTCGCTTAGGTCAAGACGATCTTCCTCGGAATCGATCGAGCCTTCAGCGAACATTTCGCCTTCGTAGTTCAGTGTGAGCGTTCGACGGGCGTCGTGGTATGTCAGATCAAGAAGAGCCATCGCCGGTGTATTTGAAAGAGCGACAAAGTTGATCTTGCGTCGCCACGCCCAGTCATCTGGAGCGCCCTGATCTGCAAACCGGAACCCCAACACTCGGTCGCCCTGAACTTTGCCACCATTCACTTCGATGCGATCGATCCGCTCGGGAGTAAATGACTTCACGGGGTGTCGGTAGAGTTCGATCACTTTCATGAAAGGCGCTTTCCTAGTGATGTCACTTCGTCTTTGACGTAACCAATCGAGTCGTAAAATCCAAGCACAGCAGAGTTCGTAGAACGTACTTGCAGGTTAATCTTCACACAGCCGAGCTTTTTCAGAGCATCTTCTGCGTAATCCATCATCGCTTCGCCGTTCCCACTTCGTTGAATGTTCGGGTCGACAGCTAAATAGTTGATCCATCCACGGTGGCCCTGGTAGCCCGCCATAACCGTTGCGACGATCAATTCGTTTTCTACTCCGACGAAAAACAAATCAGGCTGGAACGACATCTTCAGATCAATATCGCTATCTGGATGGTTTTGTGGCCGAACGAGTTCGCACTGCTCCCATAGAGCGATTACTTCTGTGCGATCAGATTCCTGAAATTTACGAATATCCATCGTCGAACCATGCCTACAATCTCAATAGAAACAGTGCCACTGGCACTTAGAAGCGCGACTCGCCGCGCTTGGAATCAAAATGCGTCTTTAGTTCGGGGTTGGCGACGATGTAGTCCTTCGAATCCATCACCAAGTTTTCTTGAAGTTGAATTGTCATGCCGCCATCAACAGCCAGAACGTGACCCGTGATAAACGATGCCTCGTTCGAACACAGGAATCCAACTGCGTTCGCAATATCTTCAGGAACACCCGTTCGCCTAACTGGGTAGTGCAGTTCGAACAACCGGAACCCAGCGTCGTTTCCGACCTCGTTCCAGTGCTCATCACCACGTTCTGTCACGATGTGACCCGGAGCGATTGCGTTCACGGTAATCCCAAGCGGACCAAAGTCGATCGCCATCTGCTTAGTTAGTCCAATCACCGCGGCCTTACCGGCGTTGTAGATCAATGAACGAGGAGCCTGATGAAGTCCATGCACGGACGCCATGTTCACTATTCGACCAACGTTTTGCGCTGGCGGATTGCCGTGGCGTCGACCAGCACCAGTCCAAGGCTTCTGTTCGAAGTTTGGATCTGTGCCCGATTCTTCCATCGCAGGAACGGCGTACTTGGCTCCGAGATACAGAGCCCCAACGAGCAGATCCATGCCGCTGTGCCAGTTCTCAGGCTCTACTTCTACCGCGCTGCCAGCGTTGCCGGCTCCACCGTAGGCATTTTGAACGAGCAGATCGAGTCGACCGAACGACGAAACAGCAGCTTCGACCATTTCTTCGGCAGTAGATTGCTTAGAGACATCCCCAGCCATAAACTCGGCTTTGCCTCCGGCTGCACGAATTTCTTTGACGGTGTTCGCACCTGCAGATTCGTTCACATCGACGATCAATACACTGCCACCATCAGCTGCGATTCGTCGAGCGCACCCACCGCCAATGCCAAGCGCCCCACCAGTAACAATTGCGCTGCGACCGTCAAATCTGCCCATTAATTTCGCCTCTGTAGTTCGTCTGAAAGTGTGTGTGAACCGAACGAGGTCATTGTTCCAGATTTGTTTCAACATGTGTGACAGATTCACCAGACGAATCCTCAACAAAACGCTCGACCAATACTTGCTGACGGCGTAACCTACCGCCGTTCGGCAGATCAACTGCCTATCTCACAGGAGCACAAACTTGGCATTCGATGTAGTTATTCGCGGCGGTACAGTGGTCGACGGCACGGGATCAGCGCCTACCAAAGCTGATATAGGTATTACTGGCGACCGCATCAGCGTCTTGGGCGATATTCCAGAGTCGGCTAGCGAATCGACGAAAACTATCAACGCCACTGGACTTCACATCTCGCCCGGTTTTATCGATGTCCACTCGCACGCCGATGCCGCGCTGCTGAACGACGGCCAGCATGCCAGCGGCATTCGACAGGGGGTGACGACTGAGATCATTTCTCCCGACGGACTCACCCTCGCTCCGCTCTCGGCTAAAAACTACGAGACGTCCCGCCATTACCTTTCGGGAATCCTCGGTTGGGCTCCAGCAAACCTCGATATGTTCTCAATCGAGGCGTCGCGAAAAAATTATCACCAAAAGACATCGTGCAACGTAGCGACATTCGCCGGTCACGGACCCATAAGACTAGAAGCCGCTGGAATGACCGATGTTCCATTAACCGGCGACAAACTTGATCGTGCAAAAGGCCTGCTACGAGAGTCGCTAGAACAAGGCGCAGTCGGATTCGCCACAGGCCTGTCGTACTACCCAAACAGCTGGTCAGACACCGAAGAACTTTGCGCTCTGATGGAAGTAACCGGAGAGTTCGGTCGTCCAATGTCGATTCACCTTCGAAACCACAATGTCGATCGTGCGTTTGGCGGCGGAGGCGTTGCGGAAGCGATTGAAGTTGCACGTCGAACGGGAACAAAACTCCATTTCGAGCACTACCGAACTTCCATCGATTCAGCTGGCCAAATTGACGCGCTCATGGCACCAATCGACAAAGCGAAGTCTGAAGGCGTCGATATCACGCTCGAAACATACCCGTACCCGGTTGGTTCCTCGTTCCCACAGGCTTTCTTTCCTAGCTACTTCCACGAAGGTGGGCCCGAGAACATGCTCGCTATTCTTACGGATGAAGACAAACGTGCTGAACTCATTTCGAGAATGAACGAAATCGTTTACACATCGACCCGAGGGAACGTTTGGACGCACATCGGGCAAGGCGGCGATCAGAAATTCGAGGGCTGGCTATTCGAGGATGTCGCCGAGGAGTGGGGCTTGAGCATCGAAGAGATGATGTGCCGAATGATGGTCGAAACATCGCTTGCGTGCGGAATGCGTGTCGCTCCTCCCGGAAACGTCCGACAGTGGCGTCAGGTCGAAGAAGACGTGATGCAGTTGATGGCTCGACCCGACTACATGGTCGGCTCAGATTCAATTCCGGTCGGCGGCATGCCGCACCCACGTGCCTATGGTTGCTTCGTTCGAATGGTCGGACGATTGCGTCGCCGATACGGCTACCCGTTGGAACAAGTCGTCCAGCGAATGACGCAAAATCCAGCCGAACGCTTTGGCCTGACAGATCGCGGAGTGATAGCGGAAGGCAACTTCGCCGATCTAGTGATCTTCGATGAACAGAACGTCACCGACCGTTCATCGTTTGAAGACCCCGCGGTTCACCCAGAAGGCGTCCCGCACGTAATCGTGAACGGCAAGCTGGTGGTCGAAAACGAATCGGTAACAGGCGTGATGGCAGGTCACGCGATTCCGTAAGTCGGTTTGGATAGTTCACTGCACACATAACGAACGGTTCTGTCAGAACTCAGTGTCGGGGCAGAATAGCATCATCCCTCATTCACTGAGGAGATCTTGTTCATGGCCTGTCCGCATTGCCTAT
>JAQCHZ010000007.1 GCA_027618835.1 Chloroflexota bacterium
AGATAGGCAATGCGGACAGGCCATGAACAAGATCTCCTCAGTGAATGAGGAACGATGCTATTCTGCCCCCGACACTGAGTTCTGACAGAACCGCGATCTACGATTCCATAGGTGAGCAGGCCGGGATACCCGGGATCGAATTGCGATCTGCTTCGGACCTTTCCGCGTGGGGTTTATGGAAATGCAGGCGTATCCCTTTGTAGCCCATTCTCGGGCTATCGGCGGGTCGCTCTGGTAGCCGGGGAGTTGAATCATCGTTGGTAATTTGGCGGTCGCACCTTTTGGCAGTGAATACCACACTGAGATTCGCACGTGATCCAGACTGTTGTAGAACACCTGGTAGACGTCGACTTCGTCGTTAGAACGAAGCGGGTCGATTTCCATGCAGGGGTCTAAATCTATGGAATTCACGTCATCCATTACGCCATCCCAGAAATCATCGAAATCGTCAGGCTTGGTGACACTACAGTGGTAATTTCTGTCTACGACCATCACTATTCCTCAATATCGTTCTGTGCTTGGTTTTGCGAAAGCGACGCTACGGTTGGGCTTCTTTATCGCGGCTATGTGAACTGCTCACGAAGCGCTTCAGCGACGAGTTCTGCCTCGCCCTGTTCGAGAGCTACGGGGCTGACGTACAACTCGTCTCCATAGCTTCCAACACCCACATGGATAGACGGGTCGCCTGCCGACAATACGTCCTGAATTTCCTTGGATGAAGGTCCGCCCCAATCTTCTTCAAAATAAAAAACGGCAGTGGGGCCTTGGCGATTTGGGTCGCCGTCTTCGATTACAGGGCGCAAACCTTTGATTCCCTTGCCTACGGCGGTAATAGATTCCGACCAGCCTCGCCATGTCGCCCATTCAGCCTCATGGTCCATTGATACGAACCGATTCAACGCTGCGAGGACGGCTGCAATTTCCTCTTTTGCCACTTTCGATCCTCTGCCGACTGAGGCGTGGGGCGACATGTTCAGGCGAGCGGCTTCAACGAGATCGGCTCTGCCGGCAAGAATGCCCGTCGACTGGGGGCCACGGAGACCTTTTCCGCCTGAGAAAGTTACGAGATCAGCACCGTCGGCAATGTATCGGGTTAGATTATCGGCGGGCGGTAGCATCGCGGCTCCGTCCACAATTACCGGAACATCTCGTGCATGGGCAATGGCAACGACTTCTCTTAGCGACAGGTCGCACGACATCCACGGGCTAAATACGTAAGCGACTGCAGCAGTTTTTTCGTCGATAGCAGCAGTCAATTGCTCGGCAAGAGAACCTTCGCCCTTACCCCACTCTTTTAAAGTCGCCCCAGCCGTTCGGTAGCAAATCTCGAATCCAAAACGATGATTCTCAAAAATGAGAATTTCGTCTTTCATTCCAGTGGTGTCAGGCAGCTGCAAAATACGCTCGGGGTCTTGACCTGCCATCACGGCTGCTGCTTGCACTAGAAGCCCTGCTGACGCTCCTGCGACTACGAGTCCGGCTTCTGCTCCGGTGTACTGGGCTATTACTTCGCCGGCCCGCTTATTCAGCTCGTGGAAATCGATGAACGTGTTGGCTGCGTCGGCCATAGCGTGCTGAACTTCCTCGGGCATCCTGCTGCCGCCGAGTATCGTTACCCAGCTTCTGCCATTGATGACTCTCTTTAGACCGAGTCCGTCGAACTGAGCGGAGCCGGTGGAGTTAGCTGACGTCATTGGTAATTCTCCGAAAGTGTTGATGTGGAATCTGAGGTAAAAAACTGGTTGGGTGATCAAAGGCGGGCAGATAGGACAGACGTAAAAGCTTCGACGATTTCATCATTAGACCGTCGTAGTATCGAGCTGTTGACGTGTAGTAACGGAAGTGGCCATTCGCTCTTCAGCCACGGAATCACGATTTTGAAATCAAGTAACGATTCAACGAACTGATCGGTATTAATATCGTCACCCAGCCGTAGTTCGAAAACGTTGGAGCCGTGCTCAAACTGGTGAATCTCGATCCCGGGCAGTTTGTTCAAATTTGCGAACAGCGCTTTCGCCTTGGTAAGTGATTCGCTAAATCGATCGACGAACCCGTCCATGCCGTTCATAGAAAGCGCGGTTGCGAGGTACCCCGAAGGTAGGCCACCACCGAACATTCTGCGGTCGTGGAACATGCCATCAATAAATTCACTGGTCCCGGCGAGAATCGCCCCGAACGGCGATCCGAAATACTTCCAAGTCGAAATGTAGACGCTGTCGAATAATTCCGAATATTCCTTGACTCCAACGCCAGTTGAAGCCGACATCATGTACAGCCTTGCGCCGTCCAAATGAACTGGAATGCCCTCTTGTTTACATATGTGAGTTATCGACTGCATTTCATCCCACGGGAGAATCTGACCCGCCTGTCTACGAACTGGGCTTTCGATAGAAACGGCACTCACCGGGTTCAAAACTCTACCGGTCACTGAGCTGCGCATAGCTTCTTGTAGTTCCGCAACCGTGAAGTAAGGTTTGCCCTTCGCCAGCGGAATAGCATTTAGGCCGCTCAACCGTGCGAGTGCATCGCCCTCGTCTTGGTAAATGTGGCTTTGTTCCTGCAAAACAACGCGGGCGTTGGTTCCGCTATGGCGCCGCAGTGCCAGATGGTTCGCCAGTGTGCCTGTGGGCATCCAAATGGCTGCTTCTTTTCCTAACTCATCTGCCATTCGACGCTCGAACGCTTCGACGCTTCCACCCAACGAGTAAGTGTCTGGGTGAAGATCTCCTGCCGTAAGCATCGAGTTAAGTCGCCCGACTATCGACTCAGGTGACTGGGGTTCTCCGTCACCTGAAAACACGATCGATTCCGGGGCACGAACTAGTTCAGAGCGACGTTTAGCTGAGTCGGCTTGATTTGCTGAATTAATCATCGAATTTCATCTATCTCGAAGTCGTAACTAGCGAGGTAGAGTAAGCCTCTTTTTTAGGCCATCTTCCCGCAATGTTTTCCTTGTTTATGGCTTTAGCTAGCAGCTACACAATGACCGGATTTGTCGGTGGTGTGTTCGTCCAGTCGTCACGTGACCTAGCGTTCTTATCCCACACGACCTGTCCGTCCTTGATAGTCATCTGGCAAACAATTCGTCGATTGGCGCGTAATGCTCGATTTCCAGACCCATTGTCGGTTAGGCCGAAATCACCCTCAGCTATTTCCAGAACGGCGATATCTGCGAAGGCCGTTTGCCCTATGTTCCCGAGTTCTGTGTGTCCGATAGTTTGTGCGGGAATCCAAGTGGAACGGGCGATGATATCCGGCAGGTTCATGCCGAGTGCCAGCAACTTCGTCATCGTTTCTGGCATTGTTCCTTGGTTTACAAGAATGCTCGCTGTGTGCATGTCGGTAGAAACCGTGTCGGGCGGGAAGCCCTGTTCGATAGCTGCCTTGGCGATTCTGAACGAGAAGCTACCCGCACCGTGCCCAACATCGAATTTCACGCCACGTTCACGCGCCTCGAAAAAGTACGGTTTCACCTTGTCGTTTGAATCGATCATCGGCTTGTCGAATCCGTAGCAATGTGTGGTCATATCGCCGGGGCGCAAGTGTTCGAGCAACATTTCGTTGTTGGGTCGTGATTTTATTGGCGCCTGATCGACCATTACGAATACACCGGTATTTTCGGCAGCTTGAACACCACGATCAAGTGGTTGCCAACCCGGGCCGCGATAGTGCGCAACTTTCACTCCGACGATGCGATCGGGTCGCTGAGCAATTTTTGCTGATGTTAGATCGATGCTCATTCCTTCCAAATCTTGCTCTGGAAGCCCGACCATTCCTTCGCCAGCAATGTTGAGCAAGGCGAACACATTGGTTCTAGAGTGAGAGATGATCGTCCGATCAAAATCGTCAAAAGTTAGGTGTCCCGAACCACCTACGTCGACAGCAGTTGTCGTTCCTTCAGGCAGGCAGTGAGCGTCCGGAAGCACTGCTGCTTCGTAACCGTAAAAATGGGCATGCAAATCGATTAGCCCGGGAGCCACTACGAGTCCCGAAACATCAGCAGTTCGCCGTGATTCTTGTGGAGAAATATCTTTGGCTACTCGGGCGATATGACGCCCGACAATCGCCACGTCTAGCAGACCGTCGACGTTGTTGGCGGGGTCGATAACTCGTCCGCCTTTTAGTAGTAAATCGTACTTATGCACTGCCGCGTTTGCCGTAGTCATGAAACCCTCGAAAAACCATGCTTAGAAATTATTTAGTCAATAAATCTACGAACAGCGACATATTAGTCGGGTGGCGAACATTAAGTGGAAGTTTCGTAGCTATTTATCGCGTTTATGAGACAGGTGTCGACATCAATAACTCGAACTCAATGCTAATACGAACTGATTTGTATTTTTTATGAATGCATACTCGTATATTTGTCGACGTGAGTATGTTTGTATTTTTCAATCGGATTAAATGCAAATTTACACTCTCAATCCAATAGCAAATCCGACACGCTATTCTCAGTCTTTTTCCGATTTGGACTCGAACTGACAATGAATACATATTTGTTCTGTGATGGCAATCTGATGCTGAAATGAACAAATACTCGCCATTTGCGGGCTTTTATTACTAATTACTTCACTAATATGTCGGTGAACCGAAATTAATATCGTGACATTCAGTCAAACTAGGGGAGCACTCAATGACTAGCCAAAAATCGTCGACTCGCATTTACGATTTGTTACTAAAAGGCGGACGAGTTATCGACCCCGCCAACAACGTCGATGGTCTTCTGGACGTAGCAATTTCAGGACGGCATATAGCGCTTGTTGCGAAGGACATTTCGCCAGAGTTGGCGAGAACCGTTGCCGATGTATCGGGCCACGTGGTTACACCTGGACTGATCGACATACATGCACACTTTTACGGCATAGTCGGATCGGTTCTTCCTGATGCTCACTGCATTCCACAGGGGACAACCACCGCTGTAGATGCTGGAGGTTCAGGGCACCTTACATTCGACCATTTCAATGAATCGGTGATTAGCCGGTCGATCATGAATATCTTCGCCCTAATCAACATTGTTGGAGAGGGAATGGTTGGGCTTCCCGAGCAAGATGTCGAAGGCATGAGTGTGGAACTAACAGCCGATAAAATCGCCCAGCGCCCTGATCGAATCGTTGGTGTAAAAGTTGCTCACTACATGGGGCCGGGGTGGGAACCTCTCGACCGGGGGATTCAGGCAGCTGAGGAAACCGGAGTTTTTCTGATGGTCGATCAGTCACCGATTCATACTCGACCAATGGACGAAATGATGCTCGAACACTTGCGCCCCGGCGATATGGTGACTCATTGCTACGCTCTCAGTAAGCCGATGACCGATGTGAACGACAAGGTGAAACCGTACTTTTTCGAGGCACGTGAACGTGGTGTGAAATTCGATGTCGGTCACGGCTCAGGTAGTTTCTCGTTCCGGGTGGCAAAGGCTGCAATTGAGCAGGGTTTCCTTCCAGACACTGTCTCGACAGATATGCATGAGCCAAGCCTGATGTACAACCAAGCGACGATGCCAGAGACGATGACGAAGCTTCTTGCGATCGGCATGAATTTGCCGGATGTAGTCAAGCGTTCGACTTGGGATCCCGCGGTGGCGATCGGGCATCCTGAGCTAGGAAATCTTGGTCAGGCAGCCCTTGCTGATATCGCCGTACTAGAAATTGCTGAGGGTGATTTCGGACTGACTGATAATGGAACCGGGTATCGAGTGTTCCCTACCGACAAACGGATTGTGGTTCAGATGACCGTTAAAGGCGGGAAGGTAGTCTGGGACAAGAACGGCAAATCTCGCGACCATTGGTCGTCAACCCCTCCAACGAATCCAGCGCTAGCGTAGGCAGGGCGGATCTTTAGCGTTGTTTTTACTGGCCTCGCGGGCTAGTGAAAAATAACACCGGAGTACTAAATAAGCAGGGCAACCAAAAGACCTACAAACTTAGTACTCCGGTGAAAAAATGCTAACCGAGCACTTCGGCTAATCTGGCTCCCAGAACGGGACCTTCGCCGGGCTGCAGGTTGATTGGGTTCACCGACATAGCGTCTTCATTGGCGTCGTACGTCATGAATATCCGTGGTTCACCATCGAGAAGTTGCTTCAGCATGGCTTTCGGATCTCGCCCGGTTTGATCGGAGTTCAACCCGATAACCAGAGTAGGCACGTGGTACTTCGATGCCGAAAGTTTGACCGAGAGGTCAATTCCTTCAATTTTGCTCAGTAATTTCTGAATTGGCGCTAATGTTTCTCGGTACGACACGAACTGCGCTTCGTCGTCAGATTCCATAAACAGCTTCAATGCTGTGTAGAGTCCGATCATTTCGTCTTTCGTAACCTTTTGGGGTCTACCGATCGAATGGTTCGGTGCCGTATTCAAAGTCGCTGCTTCTATCAGATCTTTTCTGCCGAACAACAGGCCAGCGCCCTGAGGTCCTCGAATGTATTTTCCGCCAGACATGGTCACCAAATCAGCGCCGTCGGAAATGAACTTTCGCAGATTAGATTTAGGTGGCAACATTGCAGCTGCATCAACGATGACTGGTACGCCACGAGCGTGGGAAATATCAGCTACTTCGCGCAATGTAAGCCCGTTAGTCAGTACGCCAGGACCGAACAAATATGCGACTGCGGCTGTGTTTTCGTTTATTGCGAGATCTAGTTCTTCAGCAAGACACCCATTTACGGAGCCTGCTTCGCTGAATTTGGCGCCAGCGAATGTGTACATATCGCTGTATCCGCCACGATGGATTTTCTGAATGGCTAATTCGTTTTTCATACCGTTCGTGTTAGGTAACTGGCGTACGAAGCCCACGTTTTTACCCGTCATACATGCTGCCATCGAAAGCACAACACCACCGGCAGCTCCGCTCACGACCATACCACCTTCGGCACCGCTGATCTGAGCGATGTACTCGCCAACTTTCTCATTTAGCTCTATCAGTCCTACAAAAGAAGTTGAGGCCATCGCCATGGCTTCAACAACTTCAGGCCGAGGCATTGAGCCGCCGAACGAAGTTATCGTTCCTGCTGCGTGAATTACAGGCTTTATCCCAAGTTCATCGTAAACACGGTTGCTAATAGTCAATCTAAAAACTCTTTCAATCGTAGCTAGACAGCGCGAATGCCTTCACCGGCCATGATTCCTGTGCACTCAGAATTTTCGACCACTAACTGGCCGTTCACGAGTACGTGAGGGATGCCGATGGGGTGCATCATGGGGTCTTCAAATGAAGATAAATCGTTGATCATTTCCGGATCGAAAATGCAAATATCGGCGCGGAAGCCCTCTCGGATTTCACCACGTTCAGCTAATCCGAACCTGCGTGCCGGATTCTGAGTTACCCGCTGTACGACTTGTTCAACCGGGTATCCGTGCCTTCGACGTAGTCTGCCCACGACTCGCGGAAAAGTCCCCCATCCCCGAGGGTGCTGTAATCCACCTACGGGAATAGCATCGGAACCTACCATGTAGTCCGGGCGGTCTAACAGACTCATTACGTCTTCTTCAACAGCGCGCCACAGGCGGGCACTTTGAGGGGGGACGCCACGCAGACCACATGAAAATCGCTCTTCGAGCATCACTTCACAGATCATCTGCTCGATCGATGTTCCTCGTTCAGTGGCAACATCGCTGAAGCTCATGCCTTCGTAATGTCGATTCGCATCCGAAGCAATCCAGGTCCAGCTGTAGTTGTGCAATATTTCAGGATCGTGAGATTCTAGTTCGCGAATAAGCATTGCCTTGGTTTCAGGGTCGGCAAGCCTTCGAAGGGCAGCTTCGGTGCCGCCTTCATGGAACCAACTTGGGAAGTGAGATAGCGGATGCCCAGAGCCGACTGGGTATGGATATAGCTCCAAAGTAACATCGACACCGTCCGCTTTTGCACGCTCGATCGGCTCCATGATCTGATCGACCTGGCCTGCATTACCTGCACTTGTACGGTAGTGCTCGATGTGAACTTTGACACCTGAGCGACGGCCTATTTCGAGCGCCTCTTCGACTCCACCACCGAAATATGCACGATCAATATTGTGGTTTCGGGTATGAATAGAAAACGCTTTATCGTAGCGTGCTGCCACTTTGCACAGCTGCACCAATTCTTCAGAATCGGAGAAAGAATTCGGGTAATAAGAAAGGCCGGTAGCGAAACCGCAAGCTCCCTGTTCAAACGACTCTTCCATCGTTCGGGTCGCTTGCCTAAGAACTTCGCCCCTTAGCGGCACGTCTTCCATTCCGACAGCACCCAACCGAATCGGACCGTGGCCCAAAAACATAGCGACATTGGGCGCTGTTTTGTGATGGTAGTTGTCGAGAGCCGAACTTATAGACGACATATCCAGATCTTCCGGTGGCAATCCGAGAAGACCCGACAAATATTGCCGATACATAAGGTACTGGGCACGTGGGAGTGGAGCGTAGGTAAGCCCGTCAGGCCCAACGATTTCGGTGGTTATACCCTGTCTTACACCTTCGGCATGTTGACCATCGTTTAGAAGCGCACCGTCAGAGTGAGCATGTGTGTCGATGAAGCCGGGCGAAACCACGTGACCTGAAGCATCGATGGTCTTTTTCGCATCGGCAGCGGAAAGATCACCGATTGCGGTGATTTTAGTTCCGGTAACTCCGACGGAAGCGTACTTCCCAGGAGCCCCGGTACCATCCACAACCAACCCATTTTCTATGACGAGATCAAAACTCATATACGACTACCGATCTATCCGTTCGTTATTAATTCTCAATTTAGTCCAACTGGTTAAGGCGAGGGTCAAATCGGTCTCGCAACCAGTCTCCAAGGAAGTTGAACGATAATACGATCAAGAAAATCGCTACTCCAGGGACGATCGACATCCACCAAGTGGTCGTCAAAAATTTCTGGCCTTGAGCGATCATCAAGCCCCATGTAGGCACGGACGCGGGTACGCCCACGCCCAAGAAACTCAGTCCAGCTTCCGCGATGATCATTGAACCCGTACGAAGAGTCGTAATCACAATGACCACGTGCATCACGTTAGGTAGAAGATGACGGAGAATGATCCTGATATCCGAGGCGTTCATTACCCTCGCCATGTGTACATATTCTCTGTTTCGCAAAGACAAAACTTCACCGCGGATATTTCTAGAACCCGCCGACCAAGAACTGACTGCAAGTAGCCCAATTACCATGCCCAAACTTGGACCTACGCTGATCGCGACAATTAACGCGATTAACAAAAATGGCAAAGACGACCAAAGATCGACGAGTCGCATCAATATTTCGTCAACCATGCCGCCGTAATATCCGGCAACGACTCCCGTGAGTGTGCCCATGACTAAGCCAAACGAGACAGCCACAGCTGCTACGAATAACGAAATTCGGGCTCCGTACAACATACGGCTGTACATGTCTCGACCTAGATTGTCGGTACCGAGCCAATGCGTTGAATCGCCACCATCCAGCCAAACTGGAGGGATGTCTTTTGCCCGTAAATCACCCCTTTGAGGTTCAAATGGGGCGATTATCGGCGCGAATACCGCTCCAAAAACAATCACAAACATGATGATTGCTGGGATGATTGGCCAGCGTTTAGTGAACGCATATACCCGTCTGGGTACGGCCACAAAGCGCTTAACCGGTGACTGAACGATTATTGGTTGATCAGTCATATCGGATCCTCGGATCGATAACCGCGTATAAGACATCCGCAATAAAGTTCATAACTACGTATGCAGTACCAAACAACAACACAACTCCAGCGAGAACTGGGAAGTCGTTGTCGAGCGACGCTTGGACTGCCAATCGACCAATTCCAGGCCAGGCAAACACGGTCTCGACAAATACACTTCCTGTAATAAAGGACGCAAGCACCAACGCAGATACCGTCAGTGGTTGAATCAACGCGTTACGAAGCGCGTGGCGCCAAATAACGCCTCTCTCTGTAACACCCTTTGCCCGAGCTAATTTCACAAACTCAGAATCAAGCACTTCAAGCATTGAAGAGCGAGTTAGTCGCAGATAGGTAGCCCACGGGTCGAATCCAAGAACCAGAGCAGGCAGCACAAAATAAGATGCCTGAGTCATAAACGACTCTGCCGACGTCGCCTTCGTCGCGGGAGGTAGCCATTCAAGCCGCACAGCGACCAATAAAATCATCAGGATAGCCAGCCAGAACGATGGGGTAGCTTGTCCGATAAGCGCAAGGGTGCGGGTGACGTAATCCCACATCGAACCTCGCTTAACCGCCGACACCACCCCCAAACCTACGCCGGGAATCGACGCCAATATCCAAGCAATGGCGGCCAACTGAAGGGTGGCGGGCAATCGCTCAGCAATAATCTTAGTTACAGGCCGTTGAGCAGCGATACTCTCGCCAAAATCTCCTCTGACGATAGCTCCCATCCACTTGATGTACTGGATATGGAACGGCTTGTCGAGGCCCCATTTCGCTCTTAGTTTCTCGAGTGTGTCTTCGCTGATTCCATATGAATCATCCCGTACATATATAAGAAGTGGGTCTGGACCCATTCTCGAGAGACCGAACACTACGAACGTGATACTCCAAAGTGTGAGAAACGCGAATATCAGACGCCGAATAAAAAACTTTTGCATTTATGACCTGTGGCAACTCCAAATCAACCGACCCCGCAATCGCTAGATAGCGGGGTCGATCAATTTAGAAGGAGGAACTTACTACTTCAGCTTGATGAACTCAGGTGAGTTGCTTATCTGTCGCAAGCCCAACTCCATATCCCATGAGGAAATGCTGTTGGGGTTGAACACGAGCAGACTAGGAGCCGCAACGATTCCGAATCCTGGGAGCCACTCGTGCATCCAGTCAGCGTAACCGTTGTTTAGGTCTATTCTGCCTTGTAGTGATGACTCACCAGAGACAGCCTGATAGTTAGCAGTCGACTCTGGGTTTTCCAGACCGTGGCTCTTACCACCACGGGCAAGTGCGCTCATCTGGATTCCACGAGGGTAGTCCCAAGGCGTGCTTGCGTAGTTCTCAAGTGGTCCCGTGTCGGTCCATGCCTGAGTTGCAGACCTATCAACCAATGTTGGGCGGAATACAGCGTATTCGTAGTGCAATACTTCCGTGCTTACACCGATTTCTTCCCAGAAGATCGAAACGTTGTCGCCGATCTCTGCGTAGAAGTCACCAATTGGCCATGCGTACATCTGCATTTTGAACCGCTGACCTGAAGAATCACGTGGGAATCCGGCCTTGTCGAGAAGCGCTTCTGCTCCATCGGGGTCGTATTCAATCTTCCACTTGTCATCCCAGTTCGGGTTGTTGATGTCGAAGTAAGGGATGTACACGGGCCAACCAAGACCGTTCAAGGCAGCTTCGTTGATCAGGTCACGGTCGATCGACATAGCAAGAGCATGTCGAACGAGCCGAGCCTGTTCCATGTCATCCATGCCAGCAGGGTTGTTGCTGTCAGCAGGCTTGTGTGGGTTACCTAACCAGGGAAGGTCGTTGTTGTAGGTAACGATTTCCAATGCTTCACCCGTTGTCGGGTGGTTGGTCTCCCACAAGTTGCCGGCGAACATCATTGTCACCATTCGAGCAGCGCCGGAACCCTTTGCGGTCATTCCGATTCGCTGAGTTTCCGCAACGTTTGCGATGCTGACATCTGCGATGTCTGCGTCACCAGTAGCTAGCTGAGCAAGACGAACGGTCTCGTCTGGTACACCAATTCTGGTGATCGACGTTACTTCAGCAGTCTGTCGCCAGTGGTTATCCACGGCTGTAAACACTGTTCGATCGCCTCGTTTCCACGAGGTCATCTCGAATGGCCCAGTTCCAACTAAGTGATCCTGGTTCCATTCTTCGCCTTCGGTATCGTAAGCATTCTTGCTAACGATTCCAGCTCCTAGGCCATCTTGACCAAAGAACCAGGTGTCCCAGCGAGGGTCAAATGTCTCCCAGTTTATTCGTACTGAATAATCACCAGTTTTCTCGGTAGCGTTAGCTCCGAGGAATCCAGCCCATCCACCAGAACCGTCAGTAATACTGATGTTTCCTGTACCCAGAGTTTCCGACAAATTCGGGTTGGTATCGTTGATATTCCAAACCAAATCATCGGCAGTCAATTCACCATAACCACCGTGGAACATAATTCCAGATTTGATGGTTACGTCCACGTACTTTGGTGGTGAGTTTGTTGAGTCAAGTTCCCAAGATTCAGCGAGGAGCGGCGTAGCCGGTCCACCAGCGTGGGTTGGCTTGAATAGCGTCTCAACAACGCTCATCATTTTCGCACCGCAACATAGGTTGCCAGCGTTAAATCCACTTCCGATACCAGAGTCGGCTGCCGTAGACCAAACTAACTGCCCCGAAGCATTCTTCGAAGGTGGAGCAGGTTTATCAGCAGGAACCGGCGTTGCAGTTGCCGGAAGAACTGGCGTCGCTGTTACGACAATCGTATCTCCCTTGACTGTAACCGTGTCACCTTTGACAACGACAGTCTCCACAACCGTGTCGCCTTTTTCGGTGACGATTACGGTCTGGATGACGATTTCAGGTTCAACTGCGTCTCCATCACTACAAGCAATCACTGCCATTGCTGCAATAGCCAGCATTAGCAAAGTGAGCTTGGGCCATAACTTCATGTACCGCATTAACAATTTCCTCCATCACTGTTCGTGCATTCGCAAAACAGTGCATAACTCTTGAACAAGCCATATAGACAGAACCAAAAATCCATACCCAACAAGGGCACGACACCGGTCTATCCAACTCACTCAAGCATAGTCAGCGAGAGTTTTGCGCCGTGAAGTTACGATCGCAAGGTAACGAAAGTCACTGTTTTAGTTACTTTCGTTATGGCGCTCAACGGATAAAAACATGTTTATTCGAATATATTGCTCTAATTCACCTATTCAGATGTTCCAATCGAATACATTCGTCGCAGGACTGTTGAAAATATTGTGCCGGAGTGATATCACACGGTAGTAATGCAGCGTATGGGCTAACACGGAAAATCTGGTCTTATTGAGACACGCATCTATTGGCACGCAAGATACGGAGCAATGATTTGGTCACCGACAATGATTTCTATAATCTGATCGAGCAATTGCTGATCGATAGCTCGGTGAACACGCAGGTTTGGGACGAAATAGCGAATGTAATCAAACAGGTAGTCCCTTGCGATCGCATGGTGATCGCGTCTACCGACGTACTGCGCGGGCTGTTTTCTCCGATTCATATTTCTGGGTTATCGATTCCGGATTGGGATTCAACTCCAGTGCATCGGCTCGGTGCAAGCCTGATCGGCCAGGCGGTAAGTGTCAGCACTCCTGTTACTTCAAGCACTATCCCGTCGATGTATATGCAATACGCTAACGCCGACGAAGACGAATTTGATTCGGGTGCTCCGGGCACCAACTGGGCTGCTGGGTTAGGGGTGCGCATCGTCGATGGCGGCGAGGTCGTTGGTGCGATCGTTTTTCTGTCGCACATCCCTAATGCGTTCGATACAGACGATTTTCTTGTGGCAGAGAAAGTAAGTCGGATATTGGGTCCATATATCAGCCAGCACACACTTCAAAAAGAAGTTCTTAGAGCCACGGAACATCAGACGAAATTAGAGTATTTGCTGCTCCACCTCAACGATAGCCAAGACCCCGATAAGTTCTTCAGCATGTTCTACTCGACTTTCGCTGCACGAGCTTCGCTTGTTTACGGAGCACTGTTCGTATACGACAGGTACTCGGACAAGTACGTACCGATTGCCCATGTTGACGGCATAGACGATGCGACTGACTCGATTTTGCAGGAATCAACCCGGCTTCTAAATGAATATCGGTTCTCTGGCAATTCAGTACATTTAGCCTGCGAGCACAAATCTGTTCCCATATCGGATATCGGAACCGCTTTGATGGGTATGATCCGGTCGTCGTCAGAATTTAGAGAATTGTGCGTGATACCGCTTACCGCCGGCAGTAATCGAATAGGCGCCATTGTGTTTGCTATCTCGGATTGCAATCCGAGTATGCTCGAACGGGTGAAAGATATCGAATCGGCTGGGCCGATGGCCAGTGCGTTCCTGCAGCTGCACCAAACTTCTCGCCAATGGGATCGGAAGCAGCACATTGCCACCGTGCTGCAGTATGCCGTCGACGGACTTTGCGAGGCACAAAGTAGTCGTCAAAAGCACGAGTTCTTTAAAGAAACGATGATTCGTTCGATCGGCGCATCGGCCTACTCATTTGAGATAACTCATCGAGTCTCTGGGGTTTCTTTTTTCAGGTATGCCCATCCTGGAAATTTCAATGGCGATTCCGATTCGATGGTGTCTGGCACTGAACAATTACGAGTTAACTCACAACTTGGTACTACTCACGTTGTTGATGTGGTCGTCTTATTCGATTCTGGTGGGAAATTAATATCTGCACTCCATGAACTGCGGGCGGTCGTTCGCATCTGTGCATCAATTCTCGGTTCATCGATTCTCTCCGATCCTATGCCAACAACAGCGAATCAAACACAATATTCTGCCAATTCTCAAATTCATCGAGGTACCGAAAACACAGTCAATTCATTCGGGCTCACGCCTCGAGAGTCCGAAATCCTCAGCTATTTGTCCCAGGGCGCAACCAACGACGAAATCGCAGTCCTCTGCGGAATCACATCTGGAACCGTGAAAAACAGGCTCGTCTCTACCTACAAAAAACTTGGCGTCAGAAATCGTAGCGAGGCGTCGATTAAATCGCTTAATACAGGCCTGTTCATCTAAATAAACTAAGGGTGTTAGTCTCGGAATTCGAAAATAATCGATTCCTGAGATTCGGACTACCCTTTAGCAGATTTGACATTAGTAGCTGTAAATACCAGCTTCGACCAATCGCAGACTCAACTCAACCACTTGCCAAATAAGTCACAAGAAAGATTTGCAAAATGCCCAGTTATGACCTCCTAATCAAAGGCGGACATGTAATTGACGCCGCCAACCGTGTCGACGGCTTGATGGACGTTGGGATTGCTGGTCGATCAATTGGGGCTGTGGAATCGGACATTCCAGAATCACAGGGCCGCCGGATTATCGACGCTACTGGCATGTACGTAACCCCTGGGCTCATCGACATTCACGCTCACGCTACCGGCTGGGCTGGCTCGATGTTCCCCGAAGAAATGTGTTTTCCATACGGGGTGACAACGATGGTCGACTGCGGAGGATCTGGATGGCGCACGTTCGACGATTTCAACACAAACGTCGTGCGCAAATCGGAAGTTCGAGTGTTCGCCCTTCTTAACATCGTAGGGCAGGGCATGGAAGGTGATGTCGAACAAAACACCGAGGATATGGATCCCGAACTTACCGCAGCTAAGATTCGCCAACGTTCAGACGTAATCGTTGGAGTAAAAGTTGCGCACTACCAAGGTCGCGGCTGGGAATCTATTGACCGAGGAGTCGAAGCTGCACGCCTTTCTGGTTCCTTTTTGCTAGTCGATCAAAACTCAAAACCCACCAGAACATTCGAAGACTTACTCAAGCGATTACGCCCAGGCGATGGGGTAACTCATTGTTTTGGATATGGAAAGCCGATGATCGGTAACGATGGCAAAGTGAAGCAGCACTACATCGACGCCCGAAAACGTGGTGTGAAATTTGATGTTGGGCACGGTAACAACAGCTTCTCGTTTTCGATGGCAGTTCCAGCGCTCGAACAAAATTTTCCGCCCGACACCATTTCCACTGATATGCACCGTTCAAGCCTGCACACCTCTCGAGCGCAGATGACCGAAGTCATGAGCAAATTCCTCGCCATGGGTATGCCGATTAGCGAGGTTGTGGCTCGGTCTACATGGGAACCGGCAAAGATGATTAATCACACCGAATTAGGGACGCTTACTCCTGGTGCACCTGCTGATATCTCAGTTCTGGAATTCCAAGATCGACCAGCCGGGCTTTCAGATTCAGGCCCTACCGGATACCGCATCATGAAGGCAGATGGGCGGTTGATAAATCAAGTGACGATCAAAGACGGAACCGTGCGATTCGACTACGACGGACTGTCGAAAGACGACTGGAATGACACACCAACGACTGACCTAAACTTGCCGTAAGCGCGATCGGCACTCGTCTTGATCTAGTGGCCAAAATAGTAATTGCAGGATCGTATTGAAGTTTAGGCACTTAGGACAATCTGGATTAGAAGTCTCTGAAATCGGACTCGGAGCAAATAGCTTCGGCGAGGCTGGTCGTCGGGATATCAAAGAGTCGATCGATACGATTCACGCGGCGATTGATCACGGTATTAACTTCGTCGATACGTCAAACGTCTATGCGCAAGGCAAGTCTGAGGAATACATAGGTAGAGCTCTGCGGGGCAGGCGAGCGGAGATGTTGATCGGAACGAAGTTTGGATCGATACGGCATCAGGGTCCCAACAATTTTGGTGGATCACGAAACTACGTATTACGTTCGGTTGAGGAAAGTCTTCAACGGTTACAAACCGATTACATTGATGTCTACATGATCCATCGGCCAGATCCTCGAATGCCAATGGATGAAACGTTAAGAACGCTCGATCACCTTGTACGCGATGGGAAGATTCGATACACAGCGGGTTGCAATTTTGAAGCATGGCGATTGGTCGATACTCAATGGACGGCCAAGCACAACAACTTCGCACCGCTCGCCGCTTCTCAGTTCGCATATTCGTTGATGACACGAAATGCCGAGGAAGAAATGATTCCTGCTTGCAGAAAACTCGGAATCGGAGTGATCCCGTACCTCCCGCTAGCTGCGGGGCTGCTAACTGGAAAGATGAACCAAAGCGGCTCTGCGCCCGCAGGTACTCGAATGGCGGTTGAACAACACACGGCCGACCGATGGATCACGCCGCGCAACTTGAGTCTCGTACAAAAGCTCGATGATTGGGCTCAACAGCGCGGACACACAGTGATTGAGCTGGCGTTCGCATGGCTTCTTGCCGAGCCGATCGTTGCAACAGTCATCGCGGGTGCAGGTTCGCCTGAGCAAATTCGACAAAACGTTAATTCAGTCGGCTGGCAATTGACCGCGACCGAACGGCTTGATGTCAGCGGTATCGTCGATAACAATCTGCCGGAGAATAGTGGTCCATACTATTCAACCGCAGGGTATTTCCACTCACCGACAGAAGCTGCTCAAAAAAGCTAAGTTCACTTGGGTTTTATTGAACCTGATCGGTGAAACCCTGAACAACAACCACCGTTCACTACGATTTTTTCATCCGGCGATTTAAAAACCATCGCGCCTGGTCGATAAAAATACTCAACCGACCAGACCGCCTCGTTGAAATTACGAAATTATTCCCTTGATTCTCTGAATTACTGTTTCGACCTCTTCGTCGGAAAGCATCTGAACTCCAATCGGAATCGTCTTTCCTCCATCGAAGGTTCGAGTCCAAATGGGCGGAGAGCCTTCTTCAAGCTGACGAATGACCTCAAGTCCAGAGACTCCCGTTGTGCTTTCATCGATATGAATGATCACGTTCACGTTTGGGCCGAGCTGAGGAGTCGTGGGAATGCTCACGTTGACACCCGCTACCTCTTTCAGTCCACGTTGGAACGCAGTTCGCTTCGAATCCTCAACCCCCAAACGTTCTTCGTGATCCATCGTGAACCAACGTCGTAGGGCGGCGGCAACACCGATAACTTCGCCACGATCAGTTTTATACGGACGACCGTAAGGACGTGCTACCCCTTTTTGACCCGCCAATTCGTACCCGATGAAGTTCTGCTGAAATGCTGATTCAACAAACTCTGATCGCCCAGTACAAATTCCTGTGGAGTGAGGTGACCCAATGTATTTGGCGCCAAATGCAACCACGTCTCCGGTCTGTGCAACCTTCTTGAACTGATCTAGTGGGTAGATTTGACCCGCGGCGTCGACGATCAACCTAATGTCGTGTTTATCGGCAAGTGCCCGCGCTTCGTCCAGCGAAACCCATTCGTCGCCCCATTGTCCGCTCTCGTAGTAGGCAATTCCGACTGTTTTCGGACCGATACCAGCTTCCATTTCCTCGATAGTGCAGCCATCGTCACGCCCAACTTCGCTGAGCTTGGCGCCTGCCATAGTGAAACAACGTTTGTACGTGTAGTCGTGCCCTTTTTGGAACACCAGCTCGTTTCGATCAAACCCTGACGTGTCGGGAATACTGCCAATCTTCTCGCGATCATTTCCTGCAAGCGCCGCAGCCGTACCCAGTGAAATCGCAGCAGCTGCCCCCGAAGTGACAAAAGCTTGTTCGGTGCCGAGTGTGTCTGCGATGAATTCACCAGTCTTGCGAAGAAGATCCTCGAACACGACGTATCCTGAATTCATCGCCTCGTCCATCGCATCCTGAATCTCAGGCGGAGGAGTCGATCCCCCGAGAAGCGTCTGGTTCCCACGAGCGTTTATGCCTGGCGTAACCCCGAATTGCTCATATATTCCGCTCATAATTTTCTCCGAAAGCTGCTTTACCCAGATAATTTGTGGAAACATGCGCCTGCAATGTACGCAATGTATGCAATTTTGCAATGTTGGGTATTTTTACCACACGGATGAATGTCTGAGGCGATTCATTTGGTGAATTGCAAAAAAGATCTGTTGCCAAAACAAAGGATTGCCCGATGCCGAACGAACCACTTAATAACCCTGTTTACGCAAGATTCGGCGTGGTGCCGCTTATCAATGCAGGTGGCACTCACACCACGCACGGTGGTTCATCAATGCGACCGGAAGTGGGAATGGCGATGAGCCTCGCTTCCGAATCGTATGTCGATTTGGTCGAGTTGAAACGTGCTACCGGGAAATTTGTTGCCGAAATCACCGGTGCCGAGGCCGGGCTAATTTGCTCAGGTGCCGCCGGGGGATTGGTTCTCGCTACCGCTGCAGTGATGACAGGAACAGACAGCGCAAAAATAATTCAGTTGCCAGATTCATCTGGAATGAAAAATGAGATTCTAACCCAAGCCACGAATCCCGCTGGCTATCTGAAATGCCATGAATACGCAGGTGCGAAAGTTGTTTTTGTCGGGGACGAAACCGGAACGACACAAGACCAACTCTCTGCGGCAATTACCGACCGGACAGCCGCCATCCTGTTCACATTTGCCTACGGCCCGAAAGTACCCGGACTCACCCTCCCTGAAGTAGTCGAAATTGCCAAAATATCAGGAGTCCCGGTGATAGTCGATGGGGCGGCAATGCTTCCGCCAAAAACCAATCTGGCGAAGTACATCCGAGAGGGCGCTGATCTGGTGACGTTCTCAGGCGGCAAGTACATCGGCGGCCCCCAATCTGCCGGTCTTTTAGCCGGAAGGGCCGATTTGATCGAAGCAGCTTTGTTGAACAGCGGCCCCGGCATGGCTGTAGGACGTCCGCAAAAAGTCGGACGAGAAGAGATGATTGGCATGGCAACGGCGCTGCAGTTGTTTGTGGAATCTGATGAAGAAAATCGACAAATATCAATGAGAAGCAAAGCTGAATACATCTGCGAACGACTCCAGGGAATCGACGGGGTTACTGCGACTGTTGAACAAGATTTTGAAAGATTCCATGTTCCAAACTGTGTAATTAACTTCGAACAAGGCGAGCAGGAAATCGATCGAGTTTGGAAAGCTCTCCACGAGGGAGAACCAAGGATCTACATCGCTCGAAACCACGGCGGTTTGGCGGCCAATATGGCCAATGTACGCGATGGCGAAGAAGAAATCATCGCCCAACGTTTAGCCGCTGTGCTTGCGAACTAACCAAATCGGTCACTAGCGTCGATGATATTGACAACTTTGGAACGAAGCAGTCTGAGCCCAAAAAATCTCCAATAGATTACTGACCTCTGCTTTCTGCTCATATAAATCAGGAGATTGTGCCTGATTGGGAGGAGATGCCTGTCGTGGGCTACATTAACGTGTAATCAAGACCTATCCGCACCGGCGTGGCGGACAACGCAATATGGTCAGTACGACTCTGTCAGAACTCAGTTAAAACGGTTGATACCGTTCGGCAATATGGTTGTCCCAAGGTAACATACCACGTATCAGGGTAATTGATCGGGTTCCGTCAGAACTCAGTGTCGGGGCAGAATAGCATCATTCCAGTTATCTCGATGTAAGTAGCGTGCGACTTAGTTCCAGAGGCGTTTACCAATCAAGGTAACAGGACGATCACGTCATCTGTTTCGTATTGTTCAGCGAGATTCTCAATGTTCGTCTTCACTGTTTCTGGGTCGCCCTCAATCGATTTTGCACGCTGCTGCTCGATGAATTCGTTGTCAGCTCCACTGAAGCTCATAGCCTTTATGTCGTCCACCGACGGCACACCCTTCATTTCTTGACCTTTATTGCGCATCAAACGCATGACGTGTCTGCACGTTGCTAAGTCGTGGGCGCGTTCTGAGGAGTCGGCCGTTATGGCAGAGATACCAATGTTCACTCGCGGCTTATCGAACCACTCCGATGGTTCAAAATTGTCTCGATACCACTTCACGTGTTCCGGTCCGCCGTCTTGAGCTATGAAATGAGCGAACGACAGCGGCATACCAAGTCTTGCTGCGATGCCCGCGCTTCCCATTGATGAACTTAGTAGCCATGGGACAGCCCAAGTTGGCGACGCCGGCATCGCTCGAAGTTTGCCGAACGGATGGTCATCGGGGAACGATTCACTGAGGTAGCGCATCAGATCAAATACCTGTTGCGGATATTTCTCAATCGGATAAGTGTTTGGTCCAGGCTGCAGCGCGAAGCTGGCAACTTGATCAGAACCAGGCGCACGGCCAATGCCCATATCGACGCGCCCGGGAGCCAGTGCCTCAAGCATTCGAAATACCTCGGCAACTTTAAATGAGCTGTAGTGCGACAGCATCACCCCACCGGAACCGATACGGATGTTTTTTGTACGCATGCTCATGGCAGCTAACAGAATTTCGGGGCTGGCGTCTGCAAGTGTGTTTGAGCTGTGATGTTCGGCAAGCCAGTATCGGGTGTATCCCCACTTATCGGCTGCTTCAGCGAGATCGAGTGTCGCTTGAACGGCTTGATGGGCTGTTTTACCGACGCTAATAGGGGATTGATCGAGAATCGAGAGTTTCAAACATTTATTCCGATGGTGACATAGTCGTGGAAGTGTTGTTAGCAGTTACGAATGCCGAGCTTTGCCCGCGAGGCGAATATACCGGAGGTGTAAGTCTACCGGGTGTCGACTGATCGTACTTCTGGTCTAATAACTGGGCGGCGCTCTGAACCAACTAGCCCGACCACCGTTGTGAATACCCTTCAGCTTCTCCGGGCCGAACCAACTTTCAGCGTGGTCGGTTTTCACGACAACCCAACGTCTGGCGACGCGTCGGGCAGAACGTATCCAGTCAGGGTCCAAGCTGGCGTGGTCAGCGAATCCCCGTAGGGATTCGAAGCTTCCATCTGATCGCTTGGCTGCCGCAAACATGGGGTCAATTACGACCACATCGAAACTGGCTTTCTCGGCCTCGGCAAGGAAAGTTCTAGAGTCGGCAAACAGTGGTTGAATAATCGCGCTTTCGTCACCTGGTATGTGTGATGCAAGGCCTTCGCTAACCAGCGTAAACAGCGGCCAGCTCGACTCGATACCGACGACACCGCCTGTGGAACCGACAGCGCGAGCGGCCACGAGAGCGTCGCGTCCCAAGCCCAATGTTGCGTCCAACACTTGGTCGCCTGCCCGTAATTCCCCGGCTCTGATGAGTGTGTCAGGGTCTCCACGAGCTATCGATTGGAGGCGTAAAGCAGCGGTCCCTAGAGTGAACCGCAATTGTGCTTTGTTAGTAGACAGACTGAATCCGTCATGGTCTAAAACAAATGCTGCTTCGGCGTCACCTGACGTATCTGCAAGCGAAATGTGGTTCCGATCGATGTATCGGACGCTCCATTCGTTTGCCTTCTGTCGTGCTTTAGAACGAATAGTGGAATTGGCGTTTCTGCTTGTCGTGACGATGTACTTGAGATTGCTATTCATTTCCGCTCTAACGGTCTTCGAGTGAAGCTATCGAGCACATTCAGATAATCGGATTCGAACATGTCGGTACCAGCTTTCTGAATCATACTCTCGCTTCAACCTTGGCAAGCTCTTGCTCATATCGGATTGTTCGCTCGCGATCGACGCTTCGTTTGATTACAGCAGCTTCGCAGACGGTGCATGACACCGGTCGACTGCCCCGAACCGCTCCTATGAAGAACACTGCTGAGCATTGATGTGTGGTGGAGTCGACAAAGTTGTTTTGACTGTTATTTAACAGCAGGTAATCAACGCACGGTGCTATTCTGCCCGGTACTTGAACTCGGTCAAATAGTGGGTGGCGAAACTGAAACTTGAGAATATTTTTATTCCAAGCGCTGCGGAGAGCCTTACATGTCCTTAGATAGCACGACAGGTTCTGCCCAGTTCGACGAGCTCGGGCTAAAAAGGGTTGTCAACGGCAGAAGCTGGGTGACGATACTCGGCGGAAGCCGTATGCCAGCCGAAGTTCAACAGGCAATGGCCGACGCATCGAACACGTTCATCGATTTTCACGAGTTGAATAAGCGTGCCGGTGAGATGATCGCGCAATATACCGGGGCGGAGGCAGGCCTCGTAGTTGCTGGTGCATCGGCGGGTCTTCTGATTCAGGCTGCAGCGTGTATGGCAGGTTCTGATCCTGATCGGATACTGAAGTTGCCTGATACGACCGGGATGAAAGACGAACTCTTGATTTTCGAGAATCATCGTTTCGGGTTCGAAATTTGTTACCGAACTGCCGTAGCAACATTGAAGGAGTGGGGCAAAGGCGAAGAAACGCTGGTGGAGCAACTCATTGCATCGATCGACGAAAAAACGGCAGCGGTCTCGTACGTATTTGGACCTTGGATGTCCTGCGGTTTATCGCTTCGGGAGGTTGTGGAGATTGCCCATGAAAAGAATGTACTGGTGATTGTGGCTGCTGCTGCCATGCTACCTTCTGCCGATAATTTGACCCATTACATTGCCGAGGGAGCAGACCTCGTGACGTTTTCGGGTGGCAAAGGTCTTCGTGGTCCGCAATCGACCGGAATATTGGCTGGAAGAGCTGACTTGGTCGAAGCAGCACGACTCAACATGTCGCCCCACGCTTCAGTTGGTCGAGGATCGAAAGTTGCCAAAGAAGAAATCGCTGCAGTATTGGCTGCGCTTAAGCGATTCGTATCGATTGACCACGAGGCTGAATGGGCTACGTGGAGAACGTGATCTGAGACGATTGCAGCGGTTGGCAGTGGGCGAGACGGCCTGCGTACCGTTATTGAGGATGGCGATCCGAATCGCCAAGGCCCTACAGCTGTTTTCTACTTCGAGGAAAATTGGGACGGTCCTTCTTCGGTCGTAATACAAGAGCGTCTTGCGGCCCTTGATCCAGCAATTCACGTTGGAGTCGGGAATTATGGCGATGAGCTCTATGTCAGTCCCGTGGCAATCGAACCCGGAGAAGCTGAATTCGTGGCTGAAGCTCTTGGTTCGGAAATGGGATAGTCGTGAATAGTGCGCTCTGACTCGAATTGCCGCTTTCTGTGAAAACAGAAATATTTATTTGGGGACGAGTCCGTGGTAGATAGAATTCACCGACAGTTCCTGCCTATCGAATATTCCCGTTTCAATTACAATCCATCTCATGCCGAATACACCTCTGATACTGCTCCCTCCTTCTGAAGGCAAAGCTTTGGGAGGAGATGGTTCGCCGATCGATCTAAAATCTCTGTCGTTCGAACAGCTCACTACGACCCGTAATATGATGATGAGTGCACTTGGTCAACTCAGCGGCAAGCCGAGGGTTGCTCAGAGGTTGTTGGGAGTTAAAGGGGATGCACTCGAAAAAGCGCGAGGGGATAATTTCGACATCGCAAATGCACCGACTCTTCCGGCAATCGAACGCTACACCGGCGTGATGTACGACTCGATTGATCACATTTCCCTCGATGATACAGCAAAGCAAGTATTCGGTGAAAACACGATCATTATGTCTGGACTGTTTGGGGTAGTTCGACCGTTCGACATGATCCCCAGTTACAAGCTGAAGATGGGTGCGAAGCTTCGACGCAACAAGGCATGTTCAGCGATTTGGAAACCACTTATTACCAAGGCACTTACCGAGATCATAGAAGATCGAGTGATTTGGGATCTACTGCCCAACGAACACAGCGCAGCATGGGAGCCTTCAAAATTAGCGGTGCAAAGTAGGTTTACAGTGAAATTCCTCGAGATGAATGCTGATGGACAATTGAAGACGGTGAACCATTGGTCTAAGTCGCTTAAAGGCGCACTCGTTCGTCATCTGGTTTCGAATCCTGAAGCTGCGGGTTCATCTGATTCGGCGTTGGAGTTGCTGACAAAATTTTCGCACCCGGAAGGGTATGAATATCGTGCCGATTTGACGAACGAGATCGAGGGCGGCTCGGAGATCATCTTCGTAAAAGAACGCTCGTAGTTCGATTCGTAGCAAACCCCACCATTAATGGCTGCCAAATAATTCAAGTCGTTTAATCACCCATCACGACATTCGCCAAAATGGCCCGGTTCGCCGAGCCGATTTGCGTCCCGGTGCTGCGTTAATCAGAGCATCGATAGCATCTTGTGATAGGACTGCGCCGTTGTCCAAATGAATCCCGTCCGTTAAACCGATCTCACCGATTACCAGAATCGGTTCGCTTGTTTCGGTCCTGTAACTATAGTTTCACGCGGGAGGAGCGGTCGTCACAGTCAGTAGCCCCCAAGAGCGGGCTGTGTGGATTCCGCTAGAAAGGCACGCCAAAAATGCTAACGAGGGTACGTTCGCATTAGAAGGAGTTCGGAGAAAGAGGTGTTAGAGAGCACCGTCGATGATCATGTCGATCACCGCTGGCTTGCCAGAGTCTATAGCTGAATTCACAGCTGAGTCGATATCGGCGGGGTCTTCTACTCGGATGCCTTGCATTCCATATGCTTGAGCCTGAGCAGCGAAATCGATTGGATTCGGGAAGTCCATCGCAAAGTACGAATCGGGTTGTTCCAGAGCGTTTAGGCGGTGATAGTGATTCATATTCACCTTCAACACCCGGTACGAAGCGTTGTTGCAAATAACGAATACGGCAGGAATTTCTGAATTCACCGCTGTCCACAACGCCTGAATAGTCATGATCGCACTACCATCGCCAATCACGCCGACTGCAGGTCGGTCTGGGCTTCCTAGTTTCACACCCATCACTGCGCCCATGCCCCAACCGATTGCCTGCCCACGACAGCCGTAGTAGGTGCCTTGGGCCGATGGCGACAGTGCATCGAAAATATGACCACCGGTGCTTACTGAATCGTTGAACACTGCTGAATTATCGGGCAGTGCCTTAGCAAGGTGGTCGGCCATCATGGCTGGCGACATTGGTCGACCCTTAACTGTCATACCCGCTAACTGCCTGAACGCTTCGATTCGTGCGGCGCTTTCTGCTGTGGCTTCTTGCTTTCGGCCCTCTGCAGCTTCCGACTGTGAGCCGTTCAGGCTATCTTGAAGCGCTTCTGCGAGCTGACCAAGAGCCTTGCTAGGTGAGGCGAGAATACCGAGATCAGTCGGTTCGGACTTTCCGATAGCGCCTGAGTTGATATCGATATGAACCAATTTCGAATTAGCTGCAACGAACTGGCCTGGCTGGTAAAAGAAATCCTCGAAGACAGGGCAACCGACAGCCACAATGACGTCGGCGGATCGAACCGCAGCGACAGCTTCGGCGGTTCGCATGTTCAAGTTACCCTGCCACAGCGGATGATCCGCAGGGAAGTTGATCTCATTCGACCCGTGCCCGTAAGCCCGCATCCCGCCTGATTCAGCAACTGCGACTGCCGCCGCTGTGCCATTGGTATCCGAAACACGATCTCCAACGATAAGGATCGGGCGATCTGCGCCAGCTACCAGACCACAGATCTGGTCAATTAACTCAGGGTCGGCGGAGGGTGATATATCAACGGGAGCGGAAGGAATCAGTTCCATTTCAGCAACGTCATCGAATGCGTTTGCCGACATCGCAACGAAGGTAGGTCCAGTCGGGGCAGTTCGTGCTTCCTGAAAAGCGCGGCGTATTACTGAAGGAACTTGCTCGGCATGGGTAATCTCGGTACTCCATTTGGAATACGGACGCGCCATATCGGCAAGATCGGACCGACCCGAAGCGAGCTTCCTAATGTCCTTGTTCCCGGCGGTCATAACCATTGGGGTCCCGCCGTAGAGCTGGTCGATCATTAGCGACAAACCGTTCGACATTCCATTGTCTATATGGAGGCTTACAAGCGGTACTTTGCCGGTTGAACGGGCGTAACCCTCTGCTAATCCAACAGCTACCCCTTCTTGTAGCACCAATACATATTCAATCGACGGATATTGATCCATCACTGCCATCATCGGTGCTTCGCTCGTGCCGGGGTTGCCGAACATGTATTCGACACCTTCTGCTTCGAACATTTTGAGAAGTGCGTGCTTACCTGCGATACGTGCCAAAACCTGAGTACCTCATCGTTTCACTAGTATTTTCTGTTTGCGCTTTGATTCTATTTGCTTGAAGCGCCGTCGATCAATATTTTCCTGAACTGCTCGGCAACAATTTCGACCTCGCCATCCTGTTTTGTAATTGCGGCAGCGGCCTGAACCACCAGACCGCCTGACGCACCAGAGGTAATTGTTGCGACTTCATTGCCGGTAATTTCGGCGATCCGTTCTCCGGCCGCGAGCAAAACTCGTCCCTATAGACGAACACTTCGCTCATAGCTTCCATCGCTTCGGTGGCTTCTGGGCGAGGCCGTGAGCCAGAGTTCTTAGTGTTGGGTCCGCCTGTGTTGATGAGCGGAACGACTCCTAGGTCGTCTACTATCGACCGACCATTAAGTTTTCTGGATCAACCGTGTTCACGTGAACATGCCAATGAATTAGTCGCCACCTTAAATGCCTGGTTCGGCACTACCTGTTGTTACGGACGGGATTTCGCTACCAACGGGCTTTGATTCCATCTCTGGCCAGTTAGGGATCAGCTGCCTTCTTGTGTTCTCAAGAAGGAGAATAGCGACCGATCCAGCAAGGCTGAACACCGCCGACAGAATGATCGCCCATATGTAAGTCCCTGTGATATCGAACACCATACCGGGGATCACGCCACCGAGAGCCATGCCGAGTCCGGCACCGAGCAGTTGCCATCCGTAAGTTGTACCCATTGGCGTATGACCAAAGTATTTTCGAATCAGTACTGGGAACGCTGTGCCTTCACCGCCGTAGGGAATCGCCCAAATGACAGCGAAGATGTAGAAGTCGAGCGTCGTGTTGGCCGTGAGCAAAAGGAACACGCCGACGCCCTGACCGAAGAATGAAACGAACATCACCCTTTTCGGGCTCATGCGTTCGGCAAGAACAGGAGCACCGAATCGTGTAGCGACACTCACTATTGAAATAGTGGTGAGAACACCTGCAGCCGTCAGTGGACTCAGCCCCTTTGAAATACCGAGAGGGATGATCCCGACCAATATTACGGCGTGTCCGACGCACCCTAGGAAGTGAATGTTGATCAAATTCCAGAAGGCGTTTGTCTTGTACACAAAACCCTGAAATTCCTTGTGGGTTGAGATGAATACGTTGCCACTGGTGATTAACGGATTATCGGTTTCGAGAGTTCCGTAAGCCACTTTGCCTGCATCTTCTGGGGTGTTCTTAAAGAACAGCAATATGACTAGCAAAGTGCCGGTGCCGACCACTCCAACGATCACGAACGCCTGACTCCAGCCGACGTTTTCGAAAAGCACCGCCAACACTTGAATCACAAGCGCTGGACCCAAGCTCCACGACACCATCATGATTCCTGTACCCAGACCGAGATGTCGCCTGAACCACGCTGCAACGGCAGGCACTACTGGTACTAAAAGGAGTGCTTGAGAAATACCAAAAACGATTCCGTAGGCAACGTATAACTCCCAGATTTGTTGAGTCTGAGAAGTCCACATCATTCCAATGAAGAAAAGAACTGTGCCTGCGATCATAGTGCGGCGCGCGCCGAATCGATTTCCAAGATAGCCAGACATTGGAGATGCCAAAGCGGTGACTATAGACATCAATGCGTAGGCGAGACCGATCGAACCAGGCGTCCAGCCAAACGCTGCAACCAGCGGGTCAACAAGCACCCCGAACGCCATCCGAATCGCAGCGCCGACCATCTGCACAACGCCCGCGATCGCAACGATCACCCACGCGTAATGAGCGATTGTGTGTTCTTCAAGTCCAAAGCGTCTATCGAACCAGAGTGCAGCGTTTCGCATGGTTAATTGCTAGTGAAGAGGGCAGGCGAAGACTAGTCCGTCTTCCCACCATTCGCTCTCTCCTTGGATTTCGGAAATTCCGGCCGCAAGCGCACGATTTTCGATGCGGTCGGACGAGGCCCAAGCACCGAAAAAAATCAAAACGGCAAGGGTGCCTATGACTGACGAAATCAGTAAACCAAAACCGATTAATGGACGTCGTGTTATCTCGAATCCGTCCAAGTTCGGGGTTGTAGTCTCGATGACTTGATGGGGCACTGCTGATTTCATTGCGAAATCATACGCCGTACCCGTACGTTTTGTTTCAAGAAAGAGTCGCTACTTTGTGCGCAGCGATCCACTCTTCGTCGAGCTCGATTCCTAGACCGGGTCCCGTCGGGGCGTCGAGATTTCCGTTCTTGTTTATCTTCAGTTGTTCTTTTACGCCCCACTGGTGAACTTCCTTGGGGAGCCAGTATTCGAAATAAGTGCAGTTAATCGAGGACATGATTACATGTAGGTTCGCTGCGTTCAGAGCCGAATTGCCTGCTAGTCCAACTTCGCAAATCTTGTGGAATCCTTCTACCATCGACATCTGCTTCTTGAGGCCTGTGATTCCAATTTTGCGAACCGTTCCACGTATTAGTCGAGTCGTGCTGTTCTGAAGGAAGCTTGCTGCTTCATGGAATAAGAAGCCCGTTGTGTCGCTCATGTTCAACGGAGTATCGAGCCGATTCGATAGCTCAGTGATCGACTCTATGTCGTTTGCTGGAATCGGATCTTCGTACCAAAAGTAGTCGTTCTCATCGAGCGCCTGCCCAACGTACAGAGCTTCTCTGAAGGTATAGCCGTGGTTGCGGTCGAGCATTAGCGTCATCTCATCGCCTACGGCTTCTCTCACCTTCGCTGCGGCTATAGCTGCCTCCTTGTAATGAAGAGGCCCGGGGTGAATCTTGTACGCTCTAAATCCTTCATCCTTCAATTGAAGAGCCTCATCGACAAAACCTTCGACCGTTCCATGCCTGGGCGGGTAGGTTGCGTAAAGAGGAACTTCGTTACGGGCAGTGCCGAGCAGTTTGTGAATTGGCTGACCCGCCGACTTGCCTTCGATATCCCACAGTGCGACGTCGAGTGGAGCCCATACCGGCTCGATTGCCGAACCGTGTCCAGCTATCACCGACAGTTGATTCCACAGCCACTCTCTGTCCGACGGTTCGCGCCCCATCATCGCCGGTTTTAGGATTTTGATGATCGATTCCATGCGCTGCGACGAATCTGATCCCTGATCGCCTACAAACGCATGACCTTCGATACCAGCATCGGTTTTAACCCTGAGTACACCTTGGGTAGTCGTACCGCCGAGATCACTTCTCTCGTCTTGAACCCGTACGGATACGGTGTTTCGTTCGATCACATCGATCGTGATGTCAGTGATTTTCATGTTCTTGCCAATGTCCCCAGAATCAATTTATTTGTCGGCGTGATCGAAGAATGAGATCAGGTTGATTCTTCGAGAGTACTTTTACGTGTCGTGAGATAGTCCACGGTGGATGGTACATGTGACGTTCCCCAAGGTGCAGAAGAGGCACGCCGACGGAATCAAGATTGAGTTCGAAGATGCGAAACAAGACATGCTCAATCAGAACCCGGACGCTGATGGCACTGCCTTCAATAAGGATCTTATAATCGCATCAAGTGATCTCGAAGATGACTATCAGACTGCCCTTAAGAGCGTAGATGAAATCAAGCAGACGATCCGTGTAAAATGCACGACAGAGCGCGCTCTCGAAGACCGTACGAGGATGTAAGAGAAGCAAGTGTTCAAGCTTATTGAGCAACTCGTGAAGGCCGCACAGGCAAAATCAGCACCGAAATCAGCCTAACGGTAATGGTTCTGAGAGCTCAAAACGCTCCCATATAGCTTGTTGTGGAAGTAATCTAGCGACACCTATTATTAGGTGTCGTTTTATTTATGCTTGGTTTGGGGGCTCTGTTGGCTAGCGGTATCGATCTATCTGCACTGGAATCAAAAATCGCTGATCTCGCTACAGCGTCAATGACTCAAGATCGTGTCCCCGGACTCTCGATCGGAATCGTTCGCGGCGATTCTCTCGTCGGTTACTACTCGTTTGGTACGCAGGCAGTAGGTACAGACAAACCGCCAACTGCGCAAACAATCTCTCGGGTCGCTTCGATCACGAAGACGTTCACCGGCACAGCTATGTTGCAATTGCGAGATCTGGGTCAGCTTGAACTTGATGATCCATTGCTCGTTCACATGCCTGATTTCACTATCGCCAACGCACTTCGAGGAACACTAGAAGGTGTGACTCTACGTAGGCTGATGACCCACTACTCTGGGTTGCGCACCGAACATCCGCTTACCGACTGGAACGCGCCATCGTTCCCAACAGGTGAAGAGCTACTCGGTAACCTCTCAGATATCGACGTCGTCATTCCGCAGGATAGCCAGTGGAAGTACTCGAACTTGGCGGTGGGACTTCTTGGGCATGTCATAGAGGCGATCAGCGGGATGCCGTACGAGCGGTACATTTATGAAGAGATCACAGGTCCGCTCGGACTCGCCAATACTCGATTCGATTTGGATGCTGATCAGGCTGAATTGAAAGCCAACGGGTACAGCCATCCTCTTCCGGGTGAATCTGATCTTCGTGACGCCTCTTATGCGTCGCTTCAAGGCATATCTGCAGCAGGACAGCTTCACTCAAATGTCGAAGACCTCGCCAAATGGATGTCGTTCCAGTTCTCGTCGGGTCGTCAAACCCATCCGTCCAAAGTGCTATCGGCTTCAACGCTCGCCGAAATGCATCGCGCGGTCTATCTCTCGAACGACTGGTCGAACGGTCAAGCAATTTCGTGGCGTATGAATCGACGTGACGATCTGGTGCTTCACAACCACGGCGGCGGTATTCAGGGCTACGCATCAAACATGGTGTTCAGCGTTCTTGCGCAGACCGGCGTAGTTGTATTGGCGAATATCTGGCCAGCACCAACTCCATACGTTCTTGCCGAAGACATTGCTGAACTCGTGATTCGAGAATTGGGCCCATTGCCCGAACTCAACGAAACGCCGTTCACCGACGTTTCCGAAAGTGATGCGGCAAAGTACACCGGCAGGTACTGGGCAGAACCCGGTGCGTACGTCGATGTCGCTTACGGCAAATCTGGCTTCGTGCTTGATGCTCCTCGCAAGGGCGACTACACACTTCATGGCCCAGCAGGATTAGCTTCCGATCCTACAGTGAGCGACGCAAATTCGTTCCGAACGGTTGGTGGTCGAGGCGCTGGCGAACTCGCCGAGTTCGCACTTGATTCCAGTGGCAAAGCAGACTCGTTCAGGCTCGGCGGATTTCTATACAAACGGGTCGACTAATCTCTATTAGTTGGTAGCAGCGAGCACGGAGAAAAATACGATCATGACTGGAGTTTTCGAGATCGCCGACGGGTTTATCGACACCGTGGCGAAACATCACCCGACGTCGGCGACCTACATGGGTGTTAGCGGGTACGATCACCTGATGAACGACTATTCGCCCGAGGCGGCCGAGGCGTTTCACGCGGAAAGTCTGACAGCGCTCAGAGCAATGGAAGCCGCCGAACCAACCAACGACCGCGAACGGATTTGCAAAGACACGTTTATCGACGAAGCATCGCTTTCGCACGAGCAGTTCGAGTCACGAGAACATCTTCGCGATATGAACGTACTGTTTTCACCAGCACAGAGCATTCGATCTGTGTTCGACCTAATGCCGCAGGATTCCGTCGAAGCGTGGGAGAATATCGCTTCTCGAATGGAGAAAATTGGCGGAGCGCTTGCCGGATACAGAGAAACTCTAGATATCGGACGAGCCGAAGGGTTAGTCACTTCGGAACGACAGGTCAATGGAACTGCCGAACATTGCGAAGCGTGGGCAGGGAATGGCGACAATTCACCTTTCTTCGACTCGCTAGTAAACGCTCTCGCCGCCTCTGATATCAACAACGATTCACTCAGTACACGAATCGAAAACGCCTCCGCCTCCGCTACCGAGGCGTACGACAAAATGGGCGAGTATCTCCGTGAGTCGTACCTGCCAGACGCTACTTCTGTGGATGGGGTAGGACGCGACCGATACGTGCTTTCCGCAAAGGGATATCTCGGAGCCGAAATCGACCCTAGAGAGACTTACGAATGGGGTTGGGAGCAGCTCGAATGGGTGCGGTCGGAAATGACCAAAACAGCCGAACGTATCAAGCCGGGTGCTTCGATAGGTGAGGCGGTTGAACTGCTCGAAACTGACCCAACAAAAATGATCCAAGGCGAAGATAACTTTCGCCAGTGGATGCAGGATCTTCAAGATAAGACAATCGAAGAGATGGACGGCGTTCATTTCGACATTCTCGATCCCGTTCGCAAGATCGAAACGCTGATTTCGCCTCCCGGCGGTGCGCTCGCCATGTACTACACCGGGCCTTCAGAAGATTTCTCCCGACCCGGTCGGACGTGGTATCCCACAGGAGGCAAAATCGAATTTCCAATATGGCGCGAAGTGTCGATTGCGTATCACGAGGGCGTCCCCGGTCATCATTTTCAGATCGCCTCAAACGTAGCGATGACTGATGATCTATCGAGGTTCCAACGGCTGCTCGCTGGGACCTCGGGTCACGCGGAAGGATGGGCACTATATGCCGAACGTCTTATGGGCGAACTCGGATATCTCGAAAACCCTGACTACTACATGGGCATGCTCGACGCGCAAGCACTTCGCAGCGTGAGAGTGATTGTCGATATCGGTATGCACCTTGGATTTAAGATTCCTCGGCACTCAGAGTTTCATCCCGGTGAAGTCTGGACCGGTGATCTTGCTTTGGAGTTCATGAAAGAGCGAGTTCACTTCCCGGCCGATTTCGTAGCTTCAGAAGTCGACCGATACTTGGGAATTCCCGGCCAGGCGATCAGCTACAAAGTAGGCGAGCGCGTTTGGCTCGAAGCTCGTGAATCGGCAAAGCAAAAAGCTGGTGCAGACTTCGATCTAAAGGATTGGCACAACAGAGCGTTGAAGTTAGGTCCCATGGGACTCGCTCAGATGAAACGAGAGCTCACATAATGGATGGACAACTGGCGATGATGAATCGATTGGGAAGCCGTTAGCATCGAACCACAGATTGGAATCTGTGGAGCGTCATTTGAGATTGATAGCCATATCTGACCGAGTGTCGATTCGAAGAGGAATTATTTGGAACTTCTGATAACAGATGCAGCCCGAGAGTACCTAGACCGCCGTGAACGGCCTGTCGCTCTCGATTATCTCGCCGGACTTGGCTGAGGTGGTCACGCCTCGGTATCGGTCGATACCTACGCTAAGAAAGCCAACAAAACGGCTTACCAAACGGTGAAAGATAAGGGCGTAGAGATTCTTATTTCGAAAAACCTCGCCTCGAAAGCCGCTGCCGTCCTAATCGAACAAAAGAAGTTCCTCTTCTTCAAATGGTTGTCCGTCAGAGCACAGCTCTACGGCCACGGCACCTGAAGCCACGGCTAACCCTCGGCCGTGCGCCGAACTCAAATCTACCTGAACAACAAAAAGCCTCGAGTCCAAACACGGAAGCGAGGCTTTTACGTTGTCACTCGCTAATTTGCGACGAGTCCTACGAGAACGATTCGTAGAGTCCGCCGACTACCAGTCCGAAGATGATGTGCACTCCTAGCGCACCCATTGCGGTCGCTTCGCCAAGCTTTAATGTGAAGAATCCTGGGGCTTCAACCGCACCGTCACGAATCCCTCGATGGAGGGAAGAACTGAGCATTCCGAAGAACATGCCTGTGCCCATGAAATGAACGAGTCCAAAGAATATTCCGATTGCGAAGCTGCTATCGATATCGAGCCAAAGATAGAACGCTGCGTGAGCCGAAGCGCTGAGTGGCTATAGATCAAGGCATCAGACATCAAATGCTCTCCAAGAGCAGCAAGTTGTCCGACGGAAAACGAGCCATTGGCTCTTAGATGTCGATTGCCATTAGCTCTTCGGAGTAGATGACCTGTCCGCTGTAGACCTCTCGAATGTCCCCAATGCCCTTTTCGAGCGCACCATGTTGCGAGATGTTCGCGCCCATGTGAACCAGAATCAGCTTCTTCACGCCGGCCTCTTCTGCCATGCGCGCCGCCCCCAAAGTACCGCACTGACCCGGCGATTCGCCATCGTGATCCATACACTCCTGGTCGTCCCAGCACATGCACAACATAACGTCAGCGTCTTTCGCCAAATCGATCACCGACTGACACGGCTGAGTGTCGCCAGTGAATACGACCGACTTACCCGATTTAGTTTCGATTCGATAAGCGAGTGAGTCCAAGTAAGGCTGAACGTGCTCTGCATTGGCTGAAGTCACTTCGAAATTATTGGCAGTATGAACAGTTCCAACCCCTACGTCACGAGCGAGTATCTTGGGGGCTTTACGAGGAAGTACACCGCCACGGTTGATATAGACCTTCTGAGAAAGTGGGTGGTAAATCCGCGCTTTCCAATCGTGCGAGAAGACTCCGTTCTCGCCGATAATTCCCTCAGTAATTTTCTCAGTAAGGGTTGGTCCGAACACCTGCAATTGGTTCTCTTTTCCGATCGACTGGTCGAATCGAGTTAGCAGGAAGCATGGGTAGTCGATGTCGTGATCGAAGTGGTGATGAGTGAAGAAGATGTAGTCGATATCCAACGGCCAGAGTCCAGCTTGGACGAGCTTGTGAGTCGTGGCCGGACCGCAATCGATCATGATCTTTGCGCCCTCGATTTCGAGAACGTACGCCGAGCCGAATCGGGTAGGAGTTGGGGTAGGTGTACCCGCTCCGAGAATGTAGAGCTTTGCCATTCGATTTTGCCTCCGAATTCTATGACCGATTTGTAGGCGCGCAGATTGCGTGTTGGATACGCAGATTGTGATGATTCTGAAGTGAAGCATATTCCTGTCCCACTTTGATGCCTTCTCACTTCACGAACCGAATCTGGAAGTTTTTGAAATTCGTCGAATCATCGGTTATACGGAGTTTTCCAAAACTCTTTGAAACTCGTATAAGAAACACCTACAACGAAATAACCGTTACCGGATAGGATTCCGCCCGTTAGTTGTGTGCTTGTTCCGCAAGTCGCAATGAATTGGCCACGGTGTCCGCCGGGTCCACTGTGATAAATGGAGGCGTAATGGTGCTGTATTTCAAATCTTGCCTGCGGTGCAAAGATGGAACTGTCGAATTAGGTTCCGATAACTTCGGATCGTTCCTTAGCTGCCTTACGTGCGGTTACACGATCAACTCGCGATCGATCAGGTCTAACGGCTCTATCGAGCAGCCAATTGGCCTCGAAGATGACGTTGTGATGGCTCCTCAGATAGAGCCTGTAGCAATTCTGGATGAAATCGACGAGGACGAGATTGATGAACCAGATATCGATTTCTTCGACGACGAAGACGTCGAGGAAATCGAAGCGATCGAAGCTGAATCTAGTGAACTAGAGCGAGCAGCAATCTAAGACACGGTGATGTGACGGCGCATCTGTCAGCGCGTCGTCACGTTGCGTTCAGTGAGTAGTTTCTATTGTCTAACGATCTGGTCTAAGCCAAGCCTGCTCGTCTCGGAATCGAACCACTCGACAACCTCGCGGTGAAGAGGAATGCCATCCCTCTCACGTATCTCGGTCTCCTCATGCTCAGGAAGACCCGCGTAGTACACCCGGTCGTGGCCCTTCGCTGGCGGCGTGTTGACCAAGTAGGTCAAGAACTCGTCCATCGAGCCTTTGAACTCGGCGACATCTCGGAAAGCGTCAATGCTGAACGCCGCCACGAACTGTGAACCGTTCCCCGGTGGCGTGCTTATTCCAAAGAGACCCGCAGACAAAATTCCTGAGAAAACTTGACCGATAACGGCCATCCCGTAGCCTTTGTGAGAACCGAGATCGCGAGTCGAACCCCACGGAAGCAGTCGTAGTCCGTCCGGAACTTCCTGTTCCACCATGATCGGAGTACCTTCTTCGTCAGCCATCAATCCCGGCAGCAATTTGGCACCTGTGCGCCTGAGAAGTTGAATTTTGTTTGCGGCAACTGATGAAGAGGAAATATCTAAAACAAACGGTGGCATCTTGTCGGCAGGAACCGCCCATGCATGAGGTACCGCTCCAACCCTTGGTTCAGCTCCGTAGGTAGGAACCATTACGGCACCGCCACCAGTGATCGCGTAACCGATCATGTCGTGCGGCATCGCCCGCATTGCGTGATACGCCATCATCCCAGCGTGGTTGCTGTTGTGGATGGTCACAGCACCGATGCCGACCTTCTTAGCCTTCTCGATTGCTATGTCCATCGCCTTTGGGCAAATAACAAGTCCGTGCGCTCTGTCAGCATCAATAGTTGCCACAGCCGAAGTCTCTTTTGTGATCTTCCAATCCGGAGTCGAGTTGATCTTCCCGTCGGCGAACGCCTGCACGTACGCCCGCAACATGTTCGAAACGCCGTGAGTCTCGCAACCTCGAATATCGGCAGTGACCAGACCGTCAGACGCCAGCTCAGCGTCTTCGCGTGACATGCCCATCACTTCAAAAATATCGGCAGTGGTCTTGAAAAGATCCTCCCGACGAATCATCACTCGGTCGGCTTCTGGAACGTGAAAGTGTTCTAGCATTGTTCTTCTACTTCCTATCGTTCCAGTGGTGAAAGATCGAATTCGTTGGTTGCGGAATCGAACCATTCGACCACTTCGTGGTGAAGCGGGATGCCGCGTTCGTGGCGATCGATCGATTCTTCGTGCTCGGGCAGACCAGCGTAGTAAACGCGATCGTGACCCGGTGCCGGGGGCGTCTCTCGTAAATACTTCATGAAATTGTCCATCGAATCCTTGAACCGCTGGACATCTGTGAATGCCTCGATCGAATAAGCGGCTACGAAGTGCGACATGTGACCGCCTTCGTAGGGGCCGAACGCTCCATCGGAAAGAATTCCACCGAAAATCTGCGCAACAGCGCTCAGACCGTAGCCCTTGTGCGATCCAAGCTCACGGGTTGCACCGTTTGGCAGCACGATGTTGTCGGGCGGAATCTCTCGTTCGTCCATGATCGGATTTCCTTCAGCGTCAGCCATTATTCCAGGGATGGTCATCGAGTTCATTCGACGCAGAAGTTCGATCTTATTGGCAGCCACAGATGAGGAAGAAATATCGAGTATAAACGGCGGTTCTTTGTCGCCGGGAACAGCCCAGGCGTGAGGATTGGGAGCGAGACGAGGCTCTGCACCAAATGTAGGCGGCATGCTCTGTCCGCCAGCCGTGATTGCGTAGCCGATCATATCGTGAGGGAGCGCCATCATTGCGTGGTAGGCGATCATCCCGGCGTGCCGACCGTTGCTCATCGTGATCGCACCAATGCCTGTGTCTCGGGCCTTTTCGATCGCCAGCTTCATGACCTGAGGAATAACGGCAATGCCGAGTCCACGGTCGCAATCGACGTTCGCCGTTGTTGGGGTTTCTCGGGTGATCGTCCAGTTAGGCGTCGGGTTGATAAAGCCTTCAGCTACACCAGCTATGTAGCGACGCATCATGTTCGAAACGCCGTGAGTGTCGACGCCTCGGGTATCGGACAACAGCAACACGTCGGTCGCTTGCCATGCGTCCTGTTTGGAGAAACCGATCTTCAGAAACAGTTCGTTGACGGTCTTGCGAAGAGCGTCGGGCATGATCCGAACTTCGTCTTCTTCAGCAACATGAAAATGTTCGAGCATGGATTGGGCGTTTCCCTCGGTTGGTGTGACTCAAGCGATTGCAGCACCTGTGGGCGTATGTGCCCGTCAGCATGTCGCACAAGATACGCCTGAAACATTAGTGCGTAAATGAGATGTGGATGTTTGAGCTCGATAAGTTTTACTCGCCATTGATTCTTATTGGTGTCATATCTAATGTACGATTCACCCTAATTTCCATTGGAATGTGAACACCGGAGTGGCTACTTGCAGGACGTGACGATAGCGGCGATACAGATGGCGTCGGTTATGGGCGACATCGAGAGTAATCTTGCCTCGATAGATCGGTTGCTTGGCGACGCGGTCGGGCAGGGCGCGAATATCGCTTGCTTTCCCGAAATTTACGATACCTGGGAGAGTAAATAGTGAACTCGCAAGAAATGGCGAAAAAGCTGCATAGCGTGGCGGGTCGAGGCTGTATCGCTGTCACCGGTTCTGGAATTCAGGCAATCAGCGATCTTTTCTCCGAGCCGGGAGCCTCTCGAACGATTCTCGATGCGCAAGTTCCTTACTCACGACTCGCACTAGAAGAGTTCGTGGGTGCACCGACCGATCAGCACGTTTCGGCAGAAGAGGCGAAGCTCATGGCTAAAGCAGCGCTAAAACGAGCGCAGCATCTGGCACAGGGCGATGAAGGCGATGAGCCGTTGTTCGGAGTGGGCTGCACTGCCGCAGTAGCAACAGACAGAGTTCGTAGAGGTGAAGATAGAGCGCACATCGCGTGGACGACGGGAACGCACTCCGGTGGAGCATCGGTCTGGTTCGACAAGCAGGTTCGCACTCGTGCCGATGAAGACGAAGTAGTATCGGCCATAGTGCTGAATTCGATTGCTATGGCGTTGGAAATCGATGAGCGGCTGGGTTTGCACGTTCTTGAAACGGAGAGATTTGATGAGTTCGATTGAACGGCTCTATGCTGACCAAATTAGTGCACTTGTAATTTCTCCTAATGGCGAGGTAAGCGAATCGCTGCCTGACCATCCATTGGTACTCGCCGGATCGTTCAACCCGCTCCACGATGGTCATCGTCGAATGCTCGAAGCCGCCTCTGTGATCGTCGACCGAGCCCCCTACTACGAGATTTCAATTACGAACGTCGACAAGCCAGTTCTTCCGCAAGAAGAACTTGAACGCCGTGCCGCACGGGTGACTTCCACTGGGAACTCGATAATCGTGACGAAGGCACCTCGCTTCACCGAGAAATCATCGATTCTCCCGGGCTCAATGTTCGTCATAGGGTTCGATACCTACATTCGCTTGATGGACAAACGCTACTATACTGATCATGTCGCAGGCGAGCGCTCGCCAGTCGAGAATTCACTCGACCTTATCTTCGAAAACCGATGCGGATTCGTGGTGGCTGGCAGGGTCGACGATCAAAACCAGTTTCGTGGCTTGCACGACGTTGAATTCAAGGTTCCGGTTCGATACCGAAGCATGTTCACAGAACTGACAGAAGAGCAGTTCAGATCTGATCTTTCGTCGACGGAAATTCGCAACCAAACCCGGTAACCTCGGCAAGAAGTACCCGTAGTATCGATTTACGAGCAATCTGCATCCAACCGGGATTAGCGACACATACAAACCACTTTTAACTGCAGCACACCTGACTGCGTCAAGTCTGGGATTCAATTTACATATGACTGTTTCTGATTCAAAGAACTCACGAGTCGCATCCTCATCGGTGGAGCCGATGTTCATTGAACGATGGTCGTCGAAAGCCTTTAGCGATAAAGCTCTTTCCGATGATCAAATTTCCTCGTTGTTTGAAGCCGCTCACTGGGCTCCTTCATCCAGCAATCGCCAGCCTTGGTTGTTCGTATACGCAACCGATGGTCCTGATCGTGAAAAGTTCAACACTCTCCTGAATGAAGGCAATGCTCGGTACGCTCCAAATGCCGGAATGATGGTGTTGATTTTTGCTCGAATTGTTGACGACGAAGGTAACAAGATTCGCACCGCACTATTCGACACCGGTGCGGCATGGATGTCGTTGGCACTACAGGCGAATCGAATGGGACTTAATACGAGGGCAATGGGCGGTATCGATCTCGATGCGGCTTACGACGTGGCTCGAGTGCCACGTGATAAGTTCGAGACGGTCTGCGCTATCGCTGTCGGCTATCGTGGGACAGACGACGATATTCACGAACGAATGGTCGAGCAAAACTTCGCCAACGATCGCAAAGACGTTAGAGAAATAGCTTTCAAAGGCACGTATTCAGGATAGCGACGAGAACTACGGCAGGCGGGTATCGGGGTTCGCCCGGATGTATTCCGCCTGTCGAGTTCCAAACCGTTCCTGAAGTTGAATTGATAGACCGCCGTCGATTGTCAGCGTGTGACCTGTGATGAACGACGCATCGTCTGAGCACAGGAACGCGATCCCATTGGCGATGTCGTCAGGCAAGCCGGTGCGTCGAAGCGGGTACTGATCGGCGAAAAATGCGTGACCAGTCGGATTCTCTTCCCACATCTTCGCTAGACCTTCGCCGACGATGTGCCCAGGGGCGATAGCGTTCACCCTGATGCCATCAGGTCCGAAGTCGGTTGCCATCTGGCGGGTCATGCCTACAACACCGGCCTTTGCTGCCTCGTATACGAGCATTCCCGGCTCCTGAAGGAAGCTGTGGACCGATGCGAGGTTGATGATGTTGCCGCCGCCGTTAACTCGCATGTGAGGAATAGCGTTCTTCGGCCCAAGATAGAGGGCTTTGAGCAGTACGTCGATTCCGTAATTCCAGCCATCTTCTTCCACAGTCAAAGCAGTGCCGTGAATCTTAGATTCACCAGCCATTACTCCGAATGCATTCTGCACCAGAATGTCGAGCCGGCCGTATAGATCGACCGCTTCGTTGACCATTCGGGCGATGTCTTCGCTAATTGAGACATCGACGTGGCTTGCAGCTGCAGTGCCACCAGCCTGCTTTATGCGCTCGACGTTCTCAGCTGCCGCAGCATCATTGAAATCGGCGATGAATACCTTGGCACCCTCGGAGGCGAACTTGCGTGCCGTTGCACCACCGATTCCCAACGCTCCACCGGTGATGATTGCTACTTGACCTTCAAACCTGTTCATGTTTCCTCTTTGTCTTTGTGAGATTGTTGCGAAACAACGCTATGGGCGAAATAGTACCGGAACGTAGTGCATGGAATGCGCTCGCTGTGGACGTGAAACGCATCCGGTGTGAAACTGCTGGTATGTCCACAATCCCAATTCGTCGTGAACAGATAACGCCCGAATGGCTGACCTCAATGCTATCGAGCGTCGGCGATTGCCAGATTGCCGCTCTCGACTTTCAAGAGATGACAGGTCATAACCCCGACCTTTCTCAGCTTTTCCGAGTGCTTATCGATTACTCGAAGAGGGAAGCGGCTCATCCCGATGTTGTGATCGTCAAAATTCCACCGGTCAACGATATTGTTCGCCTTCGCGAGGCTGCATATGGTCCGTACGCCAGTGAGCTGGGCAGTTATCGTCTGCTAGAAGATTTTCAAGGAGCTTCGATCGCTCGGATGTACGGTGCTGATGAAGATCCAAGCGAAAATACCGTTTGCTTCGTTTTCGAAGATCTAGGAGCGCTGCCAGCAGGGCAGAAGTATGCCAAGGTCGATCTTGAAGTCGCCAAGGCAACGCTTGATCTGATGGCGTCGTTTCATGGTCGATTCTGGGAAGACGAATCGCTCGGCTCGGCCGATTGGATTCGCAGTGCTGACTGGTCTTTTATATTTAAACAAGATCCACTCGACTCGGCTGTCGGCTGGAAGGTCATACGCGACGACGAACGATTCGATAAATCGGGAGGACTGGTGATCGCTGGCGAGTATCTTGGTGCACGTCTGAACGATCTTCAAACAGCCATGGCGACCCGCCCGAACACGCTCACCCACAACGATTTTCACCAGGGCAATGTTCAATTGCGTCAGACACCTGGCGGTGTGCGACCCGTACTCATCGACTGGCAAATGCCGGCGTTTGCAGGTGCGACCAACGATTTGGCGAAATTTATGATGACTACTGTTCCGTTCGAAATTCTCGTTGAGCAAGAGAACGCCTTGGTCTCGCACTACTTTGAGCAATTGAAAGCAAACGGTGGTCGCAACTACTCGTTTGACGAATGTTGGCGAGACTATCGTCGGGCACAAGTTGCGACGTTCGCCAATTACGCCAACAGTTGCTACGAAACGTCACCAGACGGCGATTTGATCGAATCGTCAGGAGATTCAACGCATGCGGTCATCAAGGCGTTAACACTGACCGACCCTGCCGAGATGAGCGAAATCCTGCCATAGCCCCGCACAGGGACTGGAAGCGACTAACGTCCGCCCTTTGAAACCTGCTTGAACAGCGCGAAACTCGCAGAGTAGCCGTGCAAGAACGTCTGATCACCAAGTGGCCCAATCTCACCGTTAGAGAAGAACCCGGTAATCGGAATATCCGCCACTATGTCTGTAAACACCGAAGTGTCGTGATCCGGCGAGCCGTAAAGATATTGCCCGCGTCCGATACAGCTGAACAATAGCGCCGACGCCGGAATATCGCCTTCGTCAAGGTTCTCGATGTACTCTTTAAGCATCATGCGCAGGTCTTCGTCAGCCGCTTGAGCGTCACGAACGAAGAACTGTACAACCTGTCCTTCTTGGACAAGCTCACCGACCGCAAGTGTGCCGTCTTCTTCGTCTGCGCCAAGAACGTTCCTGATAAGGAACTCGCCTTCACTGCTGTTCTGCGCCAATCGATCCATGATGATTCCGATTTGGAGCGAACGACGAATTAGGCGCTTCTCGCGAGTTTCCGCAGCCTCAAATAAATCTCGTAGTACTTCTAATGGAGTCTGATCACCAAGTTTTGAAATTACGTTGATTTCAGATTCGGTTACAACGAGTGGTTCACCAATAGGTCGGCATCCCTGCGCCACAATCGTTTCAACCTCCAGATCCCCAGTAAAAGCGACGCCTACGGCTCCTGATCGAACTGAACGCTCGTTGATGAATAGTGCGTTCGCACCGGGCTGACCGCCACCACTGGCAAGTCCTCCGATTTTTACCGTTGACGGATATGCGAAATCCAGACCTGCAAGCAGATGGTCGCTTCGTAGTGTGAACGGATCGGGCAGCAACATAATTGCTGGGCAATCTTCGGCTCGAATGCCCAACAATGCTTGCCATTCTTCGGGACCGGCATCTTGGCTGGGAAGTTCGTCTTGATTCAGATGAAATGGTGAAAGTCCAACCCCAGGAAGAATGGCTGCTGAAATCGCGATGCCAGGTCTTCGTTCAACTTCTTGACCACCACCGATAACGCCAGCGGCAGAACACCCGATAAGAACTTTGGCGCCGAGTTTTTCGGCAAGTAATTCGGGTGCCACGACATACGAGGGCATGTGGTGGGACGATATGAATACCACTGCTAAATCGGGATGTTGACCATCCAGATTCGCAAGTATTTGCTCAGATGCCTGGCTGATCGCTTCTGTAAAAGAAGGCGAGTCTGATACGGCAGAACTCCACTGCAAGTTTTGCTACTCCTGTCCCGGTTCGAGCCACGCGCCTACCGGAAAGTATCCAGTCACTCTGCGTCGAAACCGCTTGTGTCGCCGACGCAGAGTGAATGGATATCTCTACAGGGTCGGCAGTACGGCGGCAGCCGCAGCGACAGTCTTGTCTATGTCTTCGTCTGTATGAGCTGAAGAAAGGTGAACCCGACCATTTGAAGATAGTCGAATGCCTTGCTTTAGCATCTCCTTGGCGAACCGAGAATACTTAGCGTCGTCGCAGTTTCTCGCATGGTCTCGCCAATTCGTTATTTCTTGTTTCGTGGTGAACGATATCGCGAATACTGAGCCAACGCCTTGTACATGTAAGTCGGACTCTAGCGATTTTGCGAGATCGCTCAGTTCTTTCATTAAGCGTAGACCTTTGCCATTCAAATCGTCATAGAACGCGCCACCCTGATCGTTGATGTACTTCAACGAAGCGTAGGTCGCTGAGATCGACATTACGTTCGAATTGAAGCTGCCACCGTGGTAAACGGTGCCATCCCCAATAAGTGCCATTATGTCCCTGCGGCCAACGATCATGGCTACGGGAAATCCGCCAGCCATCGACTTCGCGTAGGTTGCCAAATCTGGGATAACGCCTAAGTACTCTTGGGCTCCGCCCCGGGCGACGCGAAAGCCAGTAATGACTTCGTCGAACGCCAGCAGGGAACCGTTTTCCTTGCAAAGTCTCTGAAGACCTTCCATGAATTCAGCGTTAGGTACGATGCAGTTGGTGTTGGCGAGGATTGGCTCCATGATGACGCCAGCGATTTCATGCCCGTGCTTCTTGAAGATAATCTCGAGTTTTTCGAGATCGTTCCACTGAGATATCACCAGACTGTCGGCTGTTGCCTGATCCATTCCCTCAGATTCACCAACCGCTACTGGTGCATCTTCCGGTCCGGCTTGGTCTAGCGGCGGGTGGACGCTCCAGTTAACAGAGTCCATCCAGCCGTGGTAGTGGCCTTCGAACTTGAGAATCTTTGGTCGCCCAGTGAACCCGCGCATGGTGCGTAACAGCAACTGATCAATCTCAGTTCCCGAAGACGCAAATCGAACTGTCGCGTCAGGCATAGGGATCATATCCAGAACCATTTCGGCGACTTCCAGCTCTTGCTCGAACTGAGCGGAGAAGACGTAGCCCTTCTCCATATCTTTTTTGACTTGCTCGTTAATGAAGTCGGGGGAGTGCCCAAATAGGTTTGGTCCCATTCCTTGAATGTAGTCGATGTACTCATTGCCATCGACATCCCACATTTTTGACCCCTTGGCGTGGGTAAAGAACAGCGGTGTGTCTGCCGGTTCATTAACCCTTATCTGACTAGATACGCCACCAGCGACTAGTTCTTTCGCCTTTTCGAAAAGACGCGCAGAACGTTCGTGATTCATCGAAATTTCACCTTTGAAAATTACCTTACTCGAACCGAGTGCAAAAATTGTATCCGGGCAGCTAATAACCTGCGAGCCAATACGCCGGTGAATTTGCAGTCAGTGATCTGGTGAACCCGCCGAATATTTATCGGTTAAAGGGAGTATCCGAAGGCGTTCGGATCGCCTGTGGCCAAAGAGCTTCGTCGTCGAAGCCTTGTGCATCGGTACGCCCATTCGTAGTGTCGTCGTCGAGCGTGTCTAAGCTTGAGGCTGGAAGTTTGAGCACAAACGTGGCTCCGCTGTGTTCAGTATCCGTATCGACAGTCAGGGTGCCTTCGTGAAGCTCAATTAGATACCGTGCTATCGAAAGCCCAAGCCCCGACCCTTGTACAGAAGATGTATCAGCGAGCTTTCCTAGATAGTAAGGCGAGAATACGGATTCTACTTCTTTTTCGTTGATGCCTCGACCCTCGTCGATCACTCGGAGCACTTGGTCTTCCTGCTCCCGCTTGATTTCGATTCGGATTAGATCGCCTTTTGGCGAATACTTGTGAGCGTTACTAACTAAGTTCGCAATGACACGCTCAATACGCTGTTCGTCGATCATCAAAAGGACGCAAGTTGTTGTCGATTGAGTATTCGATACGCTGGTCACGGGCTGTTATTGAAGGCTGCAACAAGGCAACAGCTTCTTCAACAATAACGTCGAGCCGTACCGGCCGTAGCTTTAGTTCGAGATGGGCACTCTGCATTGCTGCGTAATCAAGCGACTCTGACGTTAGTCGTTCGAGACGCTGGGAACCATTCTTCAACGTTGTAATCAGCCGCTCTCGTTGCTGCTCGGAAGCGTTTCCGTTCGACACATGATCGAGCAATTCAGTCGACAGTTTTATCGCGGTGATCGGTGATGTTGCCTCGTGAGAAACTGTCTGAAGCAGGATTGATTTAAAGCTGTCTAGTCGTTCAAGCTCTACACGTCGTTTCGCTTCAATGGCGAACGTACGAGCGTTGTTAATCGCCATCGCCGATTGATCGGCAGCTGCGGATACGAAATCAAGTTCAGCGGCGTTGTAGTGACCGCCAACCAATTTTGGTCCCATGTACAAGAACCCGGTCAGTTCACCACCCGCTTTGAGAGGTACGACCATCTCTGCCTGTAGCTCACGAATAGTCGATTGCTCACCTTCACTGGCCGCTTGGAGATATGGATCGGTTGCCAAGTCAGACTGGAATAGCGGTTTGTCAGTTGAATTGAGCCTGCGCGCCAGTAGACCGTCTAGATCCAATGTGAGTCGTCCGGTCAATCCACGAGTGTCGTAGTAAACCTCGAACGATTGCTAGGAAGAACCACTCCGACCCAATCGGTACGGAGCATGTGACGTACGTTCTCGCCGAGTTTTGAAACAACAGAATCAAAGTCAGTAATATCTCGAAGGTCGGAATTCAACTGTGCGAGAGCGTTGAGCATATCGAATCGCTCACGAAAAACAGACGGTCGACAACTGTCTGCGCTTGTTGCAGCAGAGGCTGAATGAACAGACCGGTTACGAAAATAGTCGCAACAGCGGCAAGAATTGCCGCAGCTGTGCTGAGTTCAGGCACAACCAGCCATAGAACGCCGACTGCTATTCCATATATTCCAAAGGTAGCGTGCTGATCGCCGCGTAAGCGAGCCCGCGTCTGGCGACCATGCGTAGTTCCATCAGTTGATAACGAGTAAGCGCCCAAGTAGTGATTATTCCGAATCCAATATTCCCTAGAGCACCCATCGGGTAGATATTCAATCCGAGCGACGGAACAAAATCACTCTTTGCACCGAGAAGTGAAACGACAGCACCTAGGCGAAGTAGTCGAAGCTGGTTGCCACGACGAGAATGAGAGCTTTCTCGTGCTATTCGGATATCCCTGATTGCCAATGCGACCGGCGGATACGAAGCAAGTAAAACAACCCCGAAGAACGGTGTAATAGAAGGCGCGAATCCATAGAACTTCTCGACCATGCCATCGGCTTTGATTTCAAGAAGTGAAAGAACGGCGGCAATAACTCCGAGGCCGTAGAAGCCGATCAGTACCGATTTATCGCGCTTTACTCCCGTAAAGGTATGGACAAAGTGGTAGAAGAAAATGCTTGTGAACGGGATGACTGCCAGAGCGATCTTCTCGATCGTGTAGGCACGACCTGCGTCGGGGAAGGCATCCCTCATCAGGAAGATCGTGATGCCCCAAGTTCCGAGCGCAATTAAGAATCCGGTAAACAGGCGATTGAGTCTGTCACCGGGTGCACTGAGCTGAACCACGCTAACCAGCAAAATGCTGATTACGAACTGCACCATTGGTAGGAGGATGAAGATTTCGTTCGTAGTAGTGTGATCTTTTACGAGGTGACAGGCTCGCCTTGTTCAGCGAGATTCACCAATTCGGAAACATCGTTTTCACTTGAATTCATTCTTGGAGGAACGAGATCGTGAAGCTGAGGGCCCTGCTTCAGACGGCTATCGTAATACCTATCCCACGTGCCTGGCGGCAATAATGTGACCTCAAGGGGTAGAATCCCGAGCATGTCTTCGAGGTCACGGTAAAAATCATCTTCAATACGAAGTGCAGAGTGGAGCTTGTCTTCTGCATCAGATTGAGTGACCGCGTCGTTCGCTTCTGCTCCATTGCGGCCTGCGAAGGCAAAGGTATACTCGGGTCCACCCCAGTTCTCGTCCCATTCGATCTTCACGTTCGTGATACTGGTAACTTCTCAGTTTTGGATGCCTTCTTGGGTGGAACCAATGAAGTTAGTGGAAAGATCAAAGTAGTTGTCGACAGTTACTTTGATCCATTCGCTCCGGGTCAGTTCGTCACAACTGGGACGATTGAGATCAAAAAAGGCCGGGCAACGCTTCCGGTTGAATAGTCAGATAAGTTCGTAATAAGGCCCTCAGGATTTCTTTCTGAGGGCCTTATTATTTAAGCGACTTATGGGAGGCGGCCAGCAATTTAAATCTGCTCACTCGGGTCCGTCGTCTCCAGTAACGTTTGGCGGATTTACAACGAAGCGGCGAATGGCCTCTCTGAGCTCTTCAACGCTGTGAACATCGGCGTGAGGCGCTTCGTTCCACGAACGGGGCCGCTGGTTTGAATGCCGACCACTTACGAAGCGTATAGCAGCCATTCCAAGCATTCGAGCTGGAGCAATATCGTTGTCGATCCTATCGCCAACCATGATCGCCTCTTGCGGTTCGACTCCCAGCCCTTCGCATGAATGTAGCAGTAGCCGTGGATCGGGTTTACGTAGATTTATCGAACCGGAGACCTCTCGGTAAGTGAAGTACTTTGCGATGTCGAATCGTTCCATTTTCGTGACAGTATCTGCAGGCTGGTTTGCTGCCAAGGCAAGCAAAAGCCCTTCTGCCGAAAGCTCAGCGAGTAACTCTGGCATTCCTTCTCTGAGCTCGAAGTCTCCCCGTAATTCATTCCGCTGCGGCACTGTATTCATTAATTCCGACTCGACTCGTTCGATCAGCTCCATATCGCCTTGAGCGATCTTCCACATGATCGAGTGATAAGTCTTGGCGGCGAAAACGTCGACCGCCCATCGATTTACCGCCTCGTATTCGTTGTCGGAAATCGGGATCCCGTTCGAACGAAACGACGCCTTGATCTGGTCATCGATCTCTCGATCCATGATTGTTTCGGTGTCGAGAGGTCCCCCGACATCGAATAGAACGGCTTTGATCTGATGAGGCAATCTAAACCAGGTACTTCTTAGCGACCTTCGCAATGTACGTATAGCTAGGGTTAACGAACTGCGTAACTCGAGCTTCTAAACACTGTGAAAGGAATATGTACGCCTCGCCCTGGCTCATGCCATAACTTGCTTCTAGCCAGAGAATCATCTCGGATAGAGCGATTCGGAAAGCGTCCTCAGCTGGCTTTTCGCAAGCGGTGGTCATGATGTATTCCTCATTCTCGATCCGAGGCCAAGTCATTTCAGCTGGTTTGTCGCTGAGCGATACTCTGAGCGTTACGTTGCCACCGGTTTCAATACCACCGCCGCCGCAAATTTCACCATCGCCTTGGCGTGCATGCATGTCTCCGACGTGGAGCAGAGCGCCTTCGTGGTTGACTGGAATACTTAACTTTGCGCCGTTGGTTACTTCCTGAATATCGAAGTTGCCGCCCCATTCGCCTGCCCAACCGTTGTGACGTGCCTCTCGTTCAGGAGCCACACCAATAACGCCCATCATCGGCTCAACCGGGAAGCGCAGCTTGTCGCTCCAGATAACTTCATCCTTTTCGATTCGACAGATACGGAACTGTTCGCCGATGTTTGAAGGGCCCAGATAGCCGGGCATAGCTCCTGTCGAACCTCGGTATCGGGTCCAACCGACTGGATGAACCTTTATTTCACCGATTTCGACAGTCAATAGGTCGCCGGGTTTTGCTCCCTCGACGTAGATGCAGCCCGATGCGGGGTTGCCACGATCGTTAGGTTGGCTGTCGGATCGATATTGGTTGTACAGCTCGCGAATATCGTCGGGAACCCGATCTGCGTCTGGCCCGCGGTTCATCTGAGTTTCGACTTCGAACCATTCGTTCGGCTTCACAGTCATGGTGACTGGGTTGCTGGCTGAGTGTTCGTAGTAGAGAGTTTCTGTCGTGGCTTTCAGCATCGAGTTATCACCGTCTTCGCTTTTGGAAAATTCGCTGAACGGCAGTGTAGCTGCGGCAACCGTTGGTGCAACCGGTGAAACACGGTCAATATTACCGGCTCAAAAAAAGACCCGAGGAAAAATCCTCGGGTCTTGAATATCTGTGTTTCAGCTAGAGACTACGTAGCTTTACGCACTGATGTCGAAGGATAAGTCCGCTTCTTGGTTGTTGAAGCACGCTTCTTCGCGTGTGCAGCAGTGAACTCAACAGGCTCTTCGTGAGGCAGTTCAGTGCTTAAGCTCGATGAGAATGCACGAATTCGTGCGGTCGCGGTGAGCAATCGCTGCGTTTCTAGCTCATCTTCAGCAGAAGCACGGGCTACCTCGATGTCGGCGAGGATCTTGCGAATGTCTTGGGCTGAATCCGTTCGCATTCGAGTTGCCAATTCCTCAGCACCTGTTCGTGTCTGATCCATCAAAGCGTCCGAAGCGCCACGAGCTGTCGCTTCGGACGCTTTGATGCATATGTCCGAGCGTTCTCTCTCTTGCGTTCAGCATCTGAGAGGCGGAATTGAATTTCTTCTTCCATCGCCCCAGCCCATTCAAGCGCGTCTGCTCGAATTTTCCCCGCTTTAGTCAGTGTAGATTCTGCCTTCAGGATTTTCACATCAGCTTCAGATCGAGCGTTTGCGCAGTAGTCTTTCGTTGCTGTGATAGCTTTGGATTCTGCCTGATCTCGAGTTGCATGTGCTTGAGCAAGTCGCTTTAGAGAAGCGGCGCGCTGATTTGTTCCGAGCTCTTTGAAGGCGAGTGCATCTCGCCATGCTGCTTCTACCGACGGATTGTCGGAAGTTGGCAGATTCAGATTCGAAATGGTCGACGATGTGCGTGATCGTTTTGCCATCAATATTCCTCACTTCGGGCGCTTGTGCAGAACGAAGTAGGAAAATGCACGTCTAGATGTCCCTTTCACCATGCGCTGTCAGAATCTAACGATGGTGGGCGGTTGGGCGAGAAATATTGTGTTCTAGGTTTGCTTAGTGTTCTTTAGATGTGCAGATAGGCTAGGGGGCACACGCATAAAAAAATTAAACACATCATGGCTCTCAACCGAAGTCGAGAGCCATGATGTTTACTAACTAGTAGCTAACTACGCAGCTTTGCGAATTGAAGTTACATTTGCCTTGACCCGTTTTACTGGTGCAGCTTTTGCTTCAGGCTTGTTGGTTCGAGCCAACTCTTCTGCTGCATTTTCTGCTGCCAAGCCGTGTGAGAACGCTCGTACTCGAGCGGTTTCAGTGAGGATTCGCTGTGTTTCGAGTTCGTCCTCAGCAGATGCTCGTGCAACCTCAACATCGGTAAGAATCTTGCGGATGTCTTCTGAAGTCTCTCGACGCATTCGGCTAGCCATTTCATCGGCATCGGCTCGAGTCTGGGTCATTAGAGCATCAGTAGCAGCACGTGCGTTGTTCTGAATTTCTTCAGAGTATGTCTCTGCATCTTCACGGATCTTCACTGAGTTAGCGAGTTCTGTGTCGATGTTTACCTGTACAGGTGCTTGGTAAGCTTCAGCGTTGCTTTTTACTCGATCGGCTCCACCGAGAGTATCCTCAGCTTCCTGAAGCTTCATGCGAGCCTGAGTCTGGAGGTCGGAGCACATCTGTTTGGTTGAAGTAATTGCTTCGTTCTCGGCGTATTCCTTCACAGCTTCTGCTTCTGCGCGGCGCTTTCGAGCGGTTACTCGCTCATCCCGAGAAAGCTCTCTAAGGAGCAATGCTCGACGCCACGCTGCCTCAGCCGACGCATTGTCGGTAGCTCGCGAGCTTAAGCTTGCGAGCAAAGAGCCTTTTTTAGATCGCTGAGCCATGATTCTCCTCGTTTATCTTTTATATAACCCTAGTGGCACGTTCGTGACGCCCTGGCCTGTCGGCATCATGTTGAAGAGCTTTACATGCTCATTTCGTTATTCACACCTGACGCTTATTACCGTAGCCTTGCGCCCAGTAGCGATACATGTTGCTAACAACGAGTAGGCGTGTGTGTGCACACTCAATTGCAACCTGCCACCAATAAGATTCCAGCACGATTCCCTCGTGGGGTGATCCAACTCAGAATGAACGAGAACTTCGAAAATTTTGCTAATTCACTTTCGACCATCGGGAGCAAAATTTCTCACCTCGAAACAACGACGTCGACAATGGACGTTGCATGGGCGCTCGCAACTGAAGGCGCACCGGATGGCACGGTTGTAATCGCCGATCACCAATCGGCAGGGCGCGGGCGATATGATCGCTCTTGGGTATCGAGGCAGGCTGAAGACATTCTTTGCTCCGTACTGCTCCGTCCCCGTGTTGCGCTGGCAGGGGAGTTGTTGATGCTGGCGGCGTTGGCGGTCGCAAATGTTGCTGAGGATCTTGACGTCGACATCGGCATCAAGTGGCCCAACGATGTCCAGGTAGCAGGGAAGAAACTCGCGGGAGTGATCGCCGAATCTAAAACTGGCCCAGAGCTTGGTGTTGAAGATGATGCGGTTGGATCGGATTCAACTGACACTGGTGTAGATCGAATCACTGCTGTGATCGGAATCGGACTGAACGTAAATTTCAACCCTGAATCGGCGATTGCGGCTGCTCCCAATTCCGCCAGCCTCGCCGGAGAGCTTGGTCGTAATCTTGATCGGCGTGAAGTGTTCGAAATGCTGATGCGATCTCTCGATAATCACTACAGAGCCATCACCGCGGGTGGCACGATACTCCCGGCATGGCGAGAGCGATTAACGACTCTTGGTAAGCAAGTAACGGTTGTTGGCGGGAAGACGGGCAGTTCGCCAGAAGAACTGATAGGAATCGCACATGATGTCGATTCAGCCGGACGTTTGATCGTACGAGACGATACTGGTCGTGACTGGCCAGTGTCTGCCGGTGAAGTAACAGTGAAGGATATTCAGTAGCGATATGACTTCGATCACATCGCGAATCACCGTGCGACTTCAGCCTCGTGCTTCTCGTGATGAAATTCTGGGACTAAACGAAGAGGGGGCGCTACGCGTGCGCGTGAAGGCTCCACCTGTTGATGGCGCTGCTAACGAGGCGTTGGTGCAACTACTGGCAAAGACGCTAGGCATACGCAAAGGTAGTGTCACGCTGGTCTCGGGCGCGACAGCACGAAACAAGATCATTGAAGTTGAAGGACTAACGGCTGTTGAGCTTAGAACCCGCTTGATTGACCCGTGAGCCGACTGGAAATTGTGAACAGAATGAGAATGACGATTATAGGGCTGATGTCGATCATACCAATTCGAGGAATGATCCGAGAAGCCGGAACCATTACCGGATCAGTGATCTGATAAAGCAGTTGAACAATCGGATGGTGTCGAGCGTCAGGGAACCAAGATGAGAGGGAGCGGGCGGCGATCAGGTATCCAAAGATACTCAGAAGCCAACCGATGTAGCCTATAAAATCCTCGCTCATTTGCCACTCGCCAGTTCTTCACCACGTTCGTGCGCAGAACGAACAGCATCGGCGATAGTCGCCCTAAAGCCACCGTTTTCTAGAGCAGCCAGACCCGCAGCCGTTGTGCCGCCCGGCGAGGTAACCATATTGCGGAGTTCTGCCGGATGCTTGCCCGACTCGCGTTGAAGCGCAGCACTACCAAGCACCGTTTGCGAAGCCAAGTGGCGTGCCACGTGAACCGGAAGTCCAAGCTCGACACCAGCATCGGCAAGAGCTTCGATCATTACGAAAACGTAGGCAGGTCCGCTTCCACTTAGCGCAGTAGCGATATCAATATCTTTCTCATCACTGAACTTCAGCTCGTCGCCGATAGCTTTGAGCATGCTGGAAACAAAGTCGAGAGTTGTTTGATCGACTTCGTCAGAAGCGTGCCACGCCGATATGCCTTTACCAATCTGAGCAGGTGTGTTCGGCATGACACGTATCAGCTTGGTGTGGCCGAGCTTCAAGCCGATCGAATGCATCTTCACTCCTGCCATGATCGACAGGACAGTCTGGTGCGAATTCAGCACCCCTTTCATCTCTGTCGCAACCGAATCGAGCTGCTGAGGTTTCACAGCAAGAACGATGATGTCGGCGCCAGAAACGGCTTCCTTGTTGCTAGCAGTCGCCTCTACGCCGAGGTCGTCGACCAACGAAGTGCGTCGAGCCTCGAAAGGCTCGCCGACGATGATGCTGGCATCAAGACCCGCATCTTTAACTCCGGCGATGATGGCCTGTGCCATTACTCCGCCACCTATGAATGCAATTCGCATATTCGAAATTTTTCTCTTGCTCTCAGCTGGATTCCCGAAAGGCAGGGATTCTCCAACTAGAGTCCCGATTATACGTAGTAATTTCTAACGAGTTCCCAGTGATCGGATGCTTAGTTTGGGTGTCTCGTAGATCGTGCGGTTATACAGCGAGTCCTTTTTTCGACGCAAGTGAAGCACCCAGCTTCAGTGCCTCGATCATGCTGATCTCGCTAGCAATACCGGTTCCAGCAATGTCGAAAGCGGTGCCGTGGTCGACGGATGTTCGCAAGAAGGGCAGCCCAAGATTCACGGTAACCGACTCTTCAACGCCGTACACCTTGATAGGGATGTGCCCTTGATCGTGGTACATCACTACAACAACGTCGTACTTGCCCGCTGAAGCGCTGTTGAACACCGTATCGGCAGGATGTGGGCCGCTGGCATCGATTCCTTCAGCGATAGCCTGAGCTACCGCTGGAGCGATTTCGTCAGCTTCCTCGCTACCTATAAGTCCGTTGTCAGAAGCGTGCGGATTTAGAGCAGCGATGGCGATTCGAGGATTATCGAATCCCCACTCTTTAAACATCTTTTGGGTGAGACGGGTCGCCGTCATGATGTTCTCGGTGGTTACGTACTTCACCGCTTCGCCGACTGACATGTGGGTAGATAGGTGCATGCATCGCATCGCACCACTAACGAGCATCGTCGCAACGTAGCTTGATCCCGACAGCCGCCTGAACACTTCCATGTGCCCGGTGTCCTTACTGCCGCCCATGAACCACGACTCTTTGTTGACCGGAGCGGTGACCATGCCCTCAACGTCGCCGGCCATGCACATCTTTGCGGCTTCCTCCACCCATAGGTGGCTTGCAGCCCCGGAACCGGCGTCGTGCTTGCCTACAGGAAACGCAGTGCCTTCCCAGTCGGCAGGTGAGATGACTTCGATTGTTCCCGGTTCGCACTTGGCGTCGGCTGCTTTATCGACTCCGATAACAGTGTCAGAAGATTTGATCGCATTGAGTGCCTTTTGCACAACGCCAACGGTTCCGACCAGCACGGGGCGCATGATGGCGTACATCGATCGATCCTGGAGTGCTTTCACTACGACTTCAGGTCCGATCCCTGAAGGATCGCCAATGGTTACTGCGAGAAGAGGTTTGTCTGTCATGTGGACGAGGATTTCGATTCTGAGGATGAGTTAGAAGATTCAGCCGAACAAGGTTACCGTAGCGCAAGCCCACATTCGATTTCCCGACGAAGGAGGGAACTGGTGAAGGGTAGTGGGTATTTTCTATCGTTGGTGGAATTCGTCGAAACGCGCGACCCCGCACCAGATCCCTCGGCGGCACTCGGGAAATCGAATTGTTCTGTTGGACAAATTGCCGGTGTAGCTGAACCTTTCATGTGCTCGAATCACAAATAAACAAAGGCTGATCAGATTGCTCCGGTCAGCCTTTTCAATTATCTAAAACTAAGCGCCTAGCACTTGCTGTAGCCGCACGAGAAGCACTTCAAGCAGCCTTCTACGTGAGCAACTGTCGATGAGCACTCAGGGCAAAGCTCGCCCGTCATTGCACCGACCGGAACGGCAACCTTTTGCTCCTGTCCCATCATCGGAACTGCCTGAGCCGTAGGTAAGCCAATCTCAACTGGTGAAGGACGGCTGAACATGCCAGCTTGGCTGGACTCGGCTTCACCGAGCTGCTCCTGAGTAGGCAAAGCAGTGGCTTCGTTATTGATACGGTCTAGCACAGATGCGATTGCATCCGGAACCGATCGAATCATTTCACCTTCGTCCCAAGCAGGAACATCGGTGATGCCACGAAGCTGCTCTGATACGTCGACAGGGTCGATACCTGATCGGAGTGCAAGCGAAGCCATCCGAGAAACGGCTTCGGCCATCGCAGCATCGTTACCACCGGCCTTGCCGTGGGTAGCGAACACCTCGAATGGGCGGTTGTCGCTAGACATGTTGACCGTAACGAACAGGTTTCCACGACCTGTGCGTACCCGACGTGTAATTCCGTTGAGCATTGCAGGTCGATCGGCAGGAGTGATGTACTGCGGAATACCCTCGGCTTCGAACACCGAACCAGCTGGTTCCGACAGTTTGCTGTCGGTCGTACCAGCAGTGAGAACTTCTTTCTCACGTGAACCAGCTCGGTAAACAGTAATTCCCTTGCAAGCAGTCTCCCAAGCGAGCAAGTACGCATCTTCAACATCTTCAACAGTCGCTTCGTTAGGGAAGTTGACGGTCTTTGAAATTCCAGCGTCGGTAGCTTCCTGGAAAGCAGCCTGCATTAGTACGTGATCACGAGGTGAAATGTCGGAAGCAACGTGGAACAGTCGCTTGATGTCAGTTGGCACATCGTCACGTTCTTGCAGTGAACCACCATCGGAAAGGAACTCCAACAAGCCTTCACTGTGGAACCCGCGTTCCTTTGAAATTCGCTCGAAGTTCTTGTCGACATAGAACAAAGTCTTGCCTTCAAGGATGTTCTGCTTGCGGAATGCTAGTGCGAATATTGGCTCGATACCGCTGGATGCGTTAGCGATCATCGAGATTGTTCCAGTAGGAGCAACCGTTAGTCGGCAGGCGTTGCGGTAAGGCTTGTCGCCACGCTTCGCTGCTTCTGAATCGTGCCAAGCTGGGAACGCACCGCGCTCTTCAGCCATCGCTATCGACTCTTGGTCTGCGTTGTCACGAATGAACGCCATTAGCTTGCGACCAAGCTCAACAGCTTCTTCGGTGTCGTAAGGAATGCCGAGCTGAACAAGCATGTCGGCGAAGCCCATTAGGCCGAGACCGAGCTTACGAGTCGACTGCGTCATCGTCTCGATTGCCTCGACTGCGTACTTGTTGGCGTCGATAACGTTGTCGAGCATGTGAGTTGCAGTTCGGACCGTCTCGCCAAGTCGATCCCAGTTGAGATCGGTCATACCGGCTTCGTCAGATTCTAGGAACTTCGCAACATCTATCGAACCGAGATTGCAAGATTCGTTCGGAAGCAGCGGCTGTTCACCACATGGGTTCGTAGCCGTGATTCGTCCGAGGTGAAGAACCGGGCTGTTCCGGTTTACTTCGTCTAAGAAGATCATTCCCGGCTCACCGTTTCTCCACGCACCGTAGACGATCTTGCTGAAGACGTCACGAGCCTTGAGCCGTTCAACCTCAACCATTCCACTATCAAGATCGGAAGGGTCTCGCAGCGCACGCAATGCGTACGTTGTGTCGTCCTTTACGGCCTGCATGAACTCGTCAGATGCGCCGACAGAGATGTTGAAGTTGTGGATTTCACCTTCAACCTGCTTGCAGTCGATGAATTCGAGAATATCTGGGTGATGAACATCCAACACCGCCATGTTCGCACCGTCACGTTTGCCACCCTGAGTTACCAGAGTTGAAACCGAAGAAAGATGTCGCAGAACCTGGATAGGTCCACATGCCCTGCCGTGAGTCGTTGCGATGCTTGTACCGGTAGGGCGTAGCGCTGAAAGTGCGAAGCCAGTTCCGCCACCGAATTTCTGAACCATTGCAGCATCGTGAGCTGCGCCCATGATGCCTTCCATGCTGTCGGTAAGCGGAAGTACGAAACAAGCTGAAAGAGTTCCAGCACCTGTGCCAGCATTCATCATCGTTGGCGAGTTAGGAAGGTACTCCAAGCTTGCCATCATCTGGAAGAAGCTCTCTTCAATCGCAGCGACTTCGTCTGGAGTCTTCTCGTACTTGAACTCTGGCGCAGCGAGAGCCTTAGCGACTCGGCGGAACATGCCTTCTGGATCTTCGATAATCTCCCCAGCATCGTTCTTTTGCAAATAGCGTTTGTCCAGAACCACACGTGCGTTGTCTGAAATCACCGCTGGTGTGAATTCTTCTGTTGGGGTAGTGCCGGTCGTGCTCATGTGTGTGTCCTGCGTAGTTGTCATTTATCTTCTTTTCATGCGCTTTGTGTGGTTATGTCGTAGTCGCCAGCCCGGCAGTCCTGCTGTAACTGACGCCGATCAACCCCGAGTACTTAAGCAGCGGGATTAGCTCTGTTTTGCCCTCCGGCGGCGGCCTCTTTGAGCCAGCCGGGGGACATCATCATCTATCAGCCGTAACTGGCTTTTTGACCCAGTACCTTCCGGTTCAGGATCGCTCAGTGCCTCTACCTCTTTCGTAAAGGAATCGACGTCTTGGAAATCTCGATATACCGAGGCGAACCTTATATAGGCGACTCGATCAAGAACTTTCAGACGCTCTACGCACATTTCTCCGAGAACTCTCCCTTCCACTTCAGCTTTCGAGAGTTTGTGCAACTCGTTTTCTATATCAACAACCATCTTCGAAATGGCGCCGACCTCCAAGGGCCTCTTGGCACAAGCTGTCTGTAACGACCGCTCCAGCTTGTCGGGTGAGAACGCTTCACGGCGGCCATCCCGCTTGGCGATCATCAACGGCAATGAATGCACACGTTCGTAAGTGGTGAACCGTAGTTCACACCTTATGCACTCACGCCTGCGTCGCACGCCATCGGGCGCTTCACGCGAGTCGATTACGCGTGATTCGTTGTTTCCGCAGAAGGGACACTGCATTGCCTGAAACGTGCCTTGTTAAGTAGTTCCGAAGAGCCGCGAAAGAATAGATCCGTGTGGCTGAAATCTTGCGATTAAAAATCCAGTTGACGGAGCAGGGTGTAAAACGAATTGTTGAACACGCCACTTTAGCGACTGCGGACACAGCCAAGCCCCACATTTAGTGGTGTGTAATGCACCCTACCACTAGGCATAGAGGTGCTGTCAATCCTCGGTGTCAGCAGGATTTGTTCACTTCTACTCAGAAATTGGATGCTTCAACTGCCAAAATTGATTCGATTGGATTGTGATAAATCGCACGAAGTGAGCGACGGTTTTCGTCGTTACTGCAGGGCGCCAGTTCATGAAATCCGTTTCCCTGTTTGTTGGGAATTGAGCCACTTGTCCGGTCTCGACTAAAAATAACGACGTAATATTTGATGCAGATCCGCGATCTATCAGTGTTTCATCGCTAGTGAACGACGATCGCATGTTCAAATCGATCAACCTAATAGAAGCAGTGGGGCATGACGGGATGAAGAATGCTTGGGCAATTAGAATCGCCACCGACGAAGTATTAGAAACTTCTTTGCAGCTTGGTGTGAAAAATATTATTTTCTACGGCGGCCCCGGCGTCGATGTACTTCCGGCAAGCGACGTACCGCATGGCAAAGAACGCAACACCTACGATGATTACGTGGCGTTGCGAGAACGACTCGAATCGTACGGGCTCACCATCGCTGCTTGCGAAAACGGTTTCATTTCAAACCCCAAGTTCTACGACGTTTCCTTCGGTGGTCCGAAGCGTGATGAACTCATCGAACTGCTCGCTGCTGAAATAACCGACATGGGCCGAGCCGGAATTCCAATTCTTGCCTACAACTGGATGCCCAACTCCGTTTGGCGCTCGGGCGGAACCCAAATTCGTGGCGGTACCGACGTTACAGCGTGGGATAGCGCTGCTGGCGATCAGAGTTCGATCCTGGATATCTCGGACGAAACTCAAGAGCTATTGGATGAATACGACACTTCAGCGGAAAACATGTGGGAGTGTCTAGAATACTGGATCAAGGCGATTACGCCGGTTGCCGAAGCAGCTGGGATTCGACTTGGTATTCACCCTGATGACCCGCCTGTGCCCGAGCTGGGCGGTGTATCTCGTCTTCTTGGCAGTTTCGATGCATACAAGCGCCTTACTTCGATCGTTGATAGTCCTCACAACGGAATCGAGTTCTGCCAGGGAACGTTCTCCGAAATGGAAGATGCCAAGGATGGCGGCATCTACGACATGATCAAGTACTTCGCCGAACGCGACAAAGTGCTGTACGTCCACTTCCGCAATGTGTCTTCGACGTTGCCATCTTTCAATGAAGAGTTCATCAACACCGGCTATGTCGATATGAAACGGGCGATGGAAACCTACGCTGCAGCCGGATACGAAGGCGTGTTCATGGACGACCATTGTCCGGAGATAGTTGGCGACACAGCGTTCCCAGGGAACTGGGGCGGATACCGCTCAAGGATTTTCGCTCAGGGTTACATTCAGGCAATGCTGGAAGCTGTGACAGGCAAGCGACCTGAGTAGATCGGGTAGGGCAATTTCATCTAAATAAAAAGACCCCGAGAGAAGGTCGGTTCTCTCGGGGTCTTATTTTGACTCGTACTTGATTGCCTTCCGAAGAACACTATCGAGCAGAGCTATTTGAAGAGTGGTTTTCTTACAAAAGTTCTAATCTCTTGCAGCCAACTCACGAGTTGAGCGTCGGCGAGCCGAACGGTGATATCGTAGGAACGGAGGAAGATCAAGCGCTTCTTCGTCGCCAAGCACATCGCTGAGAGCAGCTGTTATGGCCGCCTCTTTTTGTGCCGATGCCTGTGCTCCTGGGAAGCCAGTTGCGATGATCGTCATCTTCACTTCGTTTTCCATCTTGGGGTCGGTGACCATACCGAAGATGATGTTGCAATCAGGGTCGACCATGTTTGATACGACTTCCGATGCCTGCTGTACTTCCTGAAGAGTCAGATCAGTACCGCCGGTAACGTTGAAGATCACACCACGTGCGCCAGCAATCGATACTTCCAACAGCGGACTGTCAATAGCAGCTTCTGCAGCCATGATTGCTCGGTCTTCGCCATGACCATGACCGATAGCCATCCATGCAGGACCAGCATTCGACATGATCGCTTTGACGTCGGCGAAGTCGAGGTTGATTTCACCTGGCACCAAGATCAATTCAGCAATCGACTGCACACCCTGACGAAGAACATCGTCAGCCATGCGGAATGCCATGTCCATCGAGAGATTCTCGGTCGACATGATCAGAAGTCGGTCGTTTGGAATAACGATAAGTGTGTCGACTACTTCAGAAAGAGCCTTGATGCCTTCTTCAGCCTGTCGTCGTCGTCGTGCGCCTTCGAAGTTGAACGGCTTGGTTACTACACCAACTGTCAGTGCTCCGAGCTCCTGGGCTATTTCAGCAACAACTGGCGATCCACCTGTTCCTGTTCCGCCACCCATGCCTGCTGCGATGAATACAAGGTCGGCACCTTCGAGCGCTCGCTTGATTTCATCACGATCTTCTTCGTGACATTCTCGACCCTTCGAAGGGTCTCCGCCGACGCCAAGTCCACGGGCTGTGCGGTCACCGACTCGAATACGAATCGGGACATCAGAACGTGTGAGTGCCTGAGCGTCGGTGTTTACCGTGATGTACTCAACTTCAGGGATACGGTCTCGGTACATGCGTGAGACGGCGTTTGATCCGCCACCACCCACACCAACGACTTTAATCGTTGCTGATCCGATGTTTCCTTCGATTGGGGTTTTCGTCTGGTCGACCATTGTTTTTGTTCTCCTGGGGATTACTTGTTCACTTTTCGGGTGAAATTAGCAACCGCGGATGTTGGGGTTTGGGGCGCCGCTCTTGTGAGCGGCGTTGTAAGTTTTGTTAGCGCCCGATTAGAGGATCTGTCCGCACGATTTCTACGTGCCAGCAGTCTCCTTCTCCCGTTTTGGCAACCAGCCACGGATCATCGACAGTGCGCCCGTCGCTTCATTACTGGCTGAAGTTGCAGTTCCCGAATCTTCAGATGTGTGAGAGATCTTTCGTTCTCCCACGTGGTTTTCGGCAGGAAGGTTGCGCATGCCCCAAAGAGCAATTCCCACAGCCGCTGAGTAGGCAGGGTCGTTGGTGCCTTCTGGCATTCCGTCGAGACCCCGAGGTGATGCGAGTCGAACTTTTCGCTGGAAAATGTATTTAGCGATGTTCAAGAATCCGTCGAGCTTAGCTCCGCCACCCGTGAACACGATTCGATCGGTTGGGATGTCGGCAAGGTGTGGCTCTTCAAGCTTGAGCTGGATCATGCGGAACAGTTCAGATGTACGTTCTTTAAGAACCTGGCCAATCTCACGCTTAGAAATGATGAGTGGCTGCTTCATCGTCGTTGGGTGAAGAGTGATCTCTTCTTTCAACCCAGCAAGTTCAGGTGCCGCCGTGCCGTGTTCGATCTTCAACCGTTCAGCTGACTCGAAGTCGATTGCAAATGCGATGCTGAGGTCGTTTGAGAACTGGAATCCACCAACGGGTATAACTGCCGTGTGAACGACCGATCCATCGTAGTAAACAGCGATGTCGGAAGTTCCGCCACCAACGTCGACTAACACAGCGCCTTCTTCGCGTTCGTCGGCAGTCAGTACTGCATCGGCGCTCGCTAGCGGTTCAACCACCATTGAAGAAACTCGAACTCCGGCGTCGGATACGGCTTTGTGAAGTTCAGTGATTTTTGAAATCGAACCGGTAATTACGTGGCTTTCAACGTGAAGTTCGCCGGTGTGCATTCCCAGTGGGTTTTGCACACCGTGAAGTCCATCGAGGGCGTAGCTACGTGGAATAACGTGAAGAAGCCGGCGGTCATCGGAAAGATCGATCGCACCGGCTGCCTTCTTTGCGGCAGAAATATCAAGATCTGTCACAGCACGCATGCCTTCAGGTCGTGGAACGTTTGCCCAACGATTCTTCGACTCGATGTGACTGCCGGTGAGTCCTGCGTAAACGGCGTTTACTTGGACCCCTGCATCAGCTGCGGCAGCTTCGACAGACGCTTTGATTGCGGCGGTAACGGAAGCCGATTCGGCGACGATTCCTTTGCGCATACCGTTACAAGGCACGGTGCTAATTCCGCAAACTTCTACGCGGTGATCGGCGCGTTTTCGAACGATGATCGTGCACACCTTAGTGGTGCCGATATCTATAGCTACTCTGAAATTGTCTTGCGACATGATTGTCTCCTGGGCGGGATGTTTATTCGGGTAGGGGGATGGAGAGTTCTGATTATTTAACGGAGGGGCCGCGTCGTATCTGGTGGTTCGGCTATGGCTGCCGTTCCTTGTGAAATCGCCGAGCGTGCTCGCCGGTAAAGGCGTTGCTTATTGAAAATAAAGATGTTGCTCATATTCGCTCAGCCACCCGTAACTTGGCACTACGTGCACGTGGGTTTGAAGCGGTCTCTGCATCGGTCGGTATCAGGGGGCGACGGGTAATTACCTTCAATGTCGCCAAATGGTCGCAGCGGCAGACCGGAGTTCCGGGAGGGCATATGCAATCGGATGCTTGCTTGCGAACGAAATTCTTGACGATGCGATCTTCGAGTGAGTGATAAGAAATGACCGCCATCCGACCACCCTGACCGAGCAGCGAAACTGCCTGTTCGAGCGCCGTCTCCAAAGCCGAGAGCTCGTCGTTTACAGCGATACGAATTGCCTGGAACGTTTGGGTTGCAGGGTGGGTGCGCTTCCCACGACGTGGGTTAACTTTCTCGATAACCTCGGCAAGCTCGAGTGACGTTAAGATCGGGCGACTTCGTACGATCGCACGAGCGATTCGTCGAGCGGCTCGATCTTCACCTAAATGGAAAATAATGTCGGCGAGTTCCGATTCGGCGTAACGATTCACGATGTCGGCGGCAGTGATCTGCTGATCGAAACTGAATCGCATGTCGAGCGGGTCTGCACGTCGGAAGCTGAAACCGCGTGATTCACGGTCGAGCTGTAGCGATGACACACCTAAATCGAAAAGCACACCGTGCACTGGAACAAATTCATATTGAAGGGCGGTAGCTCGAACGTCTCGGAAGTTGACGTTTACCGCCCTGAACGATTCGCCGTACTCGGCGAGACGCTCGGTTGCGACCGTGATTGCCTCGGCGTCAGCGTCGAGACCGAGAACCTGTCCACCGGGATCAGCTGCACGAAGGATTTCACGCGAGTGCCCACCTTCACCGAGAGTTCCGTCGATATAGCGACCACCAGGCTGGACGTTTAGTGCCTGCATGATCTCCGGGATCATTACTGGTTCGTGGTGAAGTTCTAATCCCATGAGAATCACTCTTCCGTCCCCGCTTCAAACTGTCGAACGACGATCTGAGTTTGCTCAGGTCGTGGCTGAACAGCGGGAGCAGCTTCTGCAATATCAGTGGCTTCGGTATCGAGCACTCGGCGTTCTTCCGCCCATGCTGCTGTTGACCAAATCTCGATAAATCTGCCGGTACCGACAATGACTACGTCTTCACCCAAACCGGCATACTCACGAAGCTGAACAGGAACTACGACTCGACCACTACGATCGAGCGTTCCGGTGAATGCACCAGAGAATGTGAGCCGTGCCAGCTTGCGGGCGCTTGCCGATGTGGCAGGCTGTTGAGAAATATCGCTGGCGGCTCGTTCCCACTCTTCCGGGGTGTAGGCGACAACGCAATTGTCGTAAGCCCTTCCAAGGACGATGCCGTCGAGAAACGCCAATTTGAACCGAGCAGGAATAGCGACCCTGCCTTGAGGGTCGATTCGGTGCTCATATTCGCCGGCGAAAATCATTCTGGTAAAGAAGTTCTCTTGATAGTGGGCAGTAGGATGTCAAATCAATTGTGCCCCTTTCTGCCCCAATACATCCCAAATTGTGCCAGATAACCACTCTCTACGACAATACGTTCTGCATACAGTTTTTGCGAAAAAATGATGTGACGAACGTACTCTTTGGCGTGCTAGCATCCGCATTGACCCGCTAGTACGTTGGTACTCCAAGTTCAAAGCTGAGTTCATTGGTGCTTTCGTACTCAGGTCACTTGTGGTCATAGAAAAAGATGTGCGCCGAGACGGAGAAACCGAAATAGTCACCTACGCAGTGCTAACAAGTAGCGACACTGGTTCCGCAGGGAAACGGGTCGATACCAGCGGCGACGCCATAGTAGAGATCATGGGTGGCGCAGGTCACAAAGTGGTAAACAGGGTCATGCTGCCCGACGATATCGACCAGCTTTCGACCCAAATAAAGGCGTGGTGCGACTCAGGAAAAGTCGACGTTATTTTGACGACCGGAGGCACCGGGTTGTCCTCACGTGATGTGATGCCAGAAGTGACGCGTGGATTGATAGATCTTGAAATTCCCGGTATGGCAGAAGCTATGCGGGCAGAGTCCCTAAAGGTCACAAAGATGGCGATGATTTCACGTGCCGTCACTGGAGCACGAGGTTCGACGTTAATCATTAATCTACCGGGAAGCACCTGCGGCGTTCGAGATAATTTAAGCGTTGTGTTGCCAGTAATCGAGCATGGAGTAGAGGTGCTTCAAGATCGTCAAGCGGGCGATCATCCGATTTAGACAGCTCGCGAAAGCTGCAATGCCAATCGATCACCCTCGATAACAGCGAGCTCGATCATCATCGTCTAACCCCTAAACTCCCGCCGCGTTCGCACACACGCACACGTGCGGCGTTAGTCTTAGGTGATATATCCAGCGAGCACGATCAACTTTCATGAAAATATCGATAGTAACTCTGTTCCCCGAAATGTTCGACGGCCCCTTAGGGACGAGCGTTATTGGACGCGCAGTTGAAAACGGAAAAATTGATCTCAATATCGTTCAGCTACGCGATTTCGCACGCGATGAACGAGGCACGGTCGATGAACCTCCGTTCGGCGGCGGTGCAGGCATGGTGCTTCAGGCAGGTCCGCTAGTCGATGCCGTGGATTCGATAGCCGCACAATCTGTGGAAGCTGGCTTGCCCAAACCTCACGTCGTTCTGATGTCGGCCCAAGGCACTCCTCTCGCACATCGACGAGTTCAGGAACTCTCGGAGCTTGACGCCATAACTATCGTCTGCGGGCACTACGAGGGAGTCGACGAACGCTTCATCGAACTACGAGTCGATGAAGAGATATCTATTGGAGATTTCGTTCTAACTGGAGGCGAAATACCGGCGATGGCCGTGACCGACGCCATAGCCCGCCTTATTCCGGGTGTTCTTGGCGACGATGATTCGTCGAAGCACGATTCGTTCGCTCCCGGCTCCGACTCGCTGTTGGAAGGTCCGGTCTACACTCGACCCGCCAAGTTTCAGGGGCTAGAAGTGCCGAAAATTCTTCTAAGCGGCGACCACGCCAAAGTCGAAGCATGGCGGCGGACACAGGCGTTGCGCCGTACGGAAGAGCGCCGCCCCGACTTGCTGAACGACTGGCCAACAAACGAATGATCAATTCAACAGTCGATGTTCTCGGACACTGACGGGCGAAAAATAGCGATTAGCGGTATTGCTGGAACACGGTTTTCGGTTGTAGACTTAACGCTCTGCACTGAAACACATCGACGCCTCTGGGCGTCTTTTCGCGACGAAAGAATTTTGACATGGACGCCGCATCACTGATCGAGCGAAAAACGCTTGACCATATCGAAGACTTCCAACCTGGTGACACTGTCACGGTTAACCTCCGCATTGTGGAAGGGGACCGACACCGTGTTCAGGCTTTCCAGGGCGCTGTTATTTCTGGCAAGCACCGAGTTGAACGGAGCCCTCTCCCTGGTGACACGTTCATGGTTCGCCGAGTTTCGTACGGCGTGGGTGTAGAACGAATCATTCCGTTCCACTCACCAAACGTTGACTCGGTCAAAGTGGACCGACGAGGAAAGGTACGACGCTCACGCCTCTACTACCTCCGTGGTCTCACTGGCAAGAAGGCCAGAATCAAGGAACGTCGATAGCCTCATTTCGACATCAAGTGTCGATATTGAATTTGAAAACCCTCTCCCCGAAACGGGAGAGGGTTTTTTATTTCTGTGTGTCAGCGTAGTTTGATCTCGGTACGCCTGAGCAGTAAATTGCCAGAAGCGTTCGTTCGATTCAGCCGATCAAAGATCCCGGAGCAGGTAGTAAGTGCAATTCGCCGAAGTAGCTGTCGATTTTCCTGACGAGCACTCGCGCACGTTTACCTATTCGATTCCTGAAACTTTGACCGTGGTGGTTGGCGACTTGGTGTGGGTTCCATTCGGTCCTCGGACTGTTCAAGGGGTGGTTTTCGGAATCACCGGTACAGCTGAAACCGAACTCGACAAGATTCGACCCATCACCGCCCGTACCGTCGACGGTCCTTTCGTCGCTGAACATCTCATTCGGGTAGCCAGATGGGTAGCCGAGTACTACCGAACCACATTGTTCACAGCATGTTCGCTATTACTTCCGCCCGGTGCATCGTCTCGACTGCGAACTTGGCTTTCGCCCGGAGTAATCGATAGAGAGCTTTCGAATCGCGAACAAGCGGCAGTCGGCTACGTCATGGAAAACGACCGAGCACCTAAGTCGCGAGTTGCCAGAAGATTGGGTTTAGGCGGCAGCCAAATAGTCGACCGGCTAGTTCGACAGCGAATCTTTCACGCTGAATCTGAATGGGAGAGACCGCGGGTATCGGCGGTCTACTCAAATCGAATCGAACTCGCTGTGTCTGAAACTGAGGCCCAAAGTCTCATGTCGGAGCAAGCCGAAACACGGTCTTACAAGCGTGCTGAACTGCTCGAATGGTTTCTAACTGGGAAAGTTGCCCAGACCAAGTCAGCGCTTAACGAGCAATTCGGCACTACTGCCGTTAAATGGGCATTCGGCGAAAAATTGCTCAGTACACGGAAAATTAGGCGTGACCGTGACCCGCTCGCCGACTACTTCTTTCAGCAAGAATTTGCCCATTCGCCGACCGAACTGCAAAAAGACGCAATCGATCAAATTGTTGCGCAGATCCTCGCCGCTCAGCCCTCATCGAATCCGGGTGACCGTCAATTCCTCCTTCACGGAGTCACCGGCTCCGGTAAAACCGAGGTCTATCTACAAGCAATCGAAGCGTGCATTGCGGCCGGTAAAAAGGCGATATTCCTTGTGCCTGAAATCGCCCTCACACCGCAAACGCTTAGGCGAATCGCATCACGTTTTCCCGGCAAGGTTGGGATACTTCATTCAGGCCTGACGATAGGACAGCGCTACGACCAATGGTGGCGCGTCAAAAACGGTGATTTCACGATTGTTCTTGGATCTCGAAGCGCCATATTTGCACCTATCGAGAACCCGGGTCTTATCGTCATTGATGAAGAACATGAGTGGACCTATAAACAGGGCGATCAAACACCTCGATATCACGCTCGGGCAGTCGCTGAACGAATATCCGAAGAGACCGGCGCAACTCTCGTCCTCGGAAGTGCAACACCTGACGTTGCCAGCTACCGAGCTGCCAAAGCTGGTCGCTATCAATTACTCACACTCCCTGAGCGTGTCGGCTCTGCTCGGAGCGCCGAAAATAACGCTGGAAATGCACCAGCTACGAGCACTACTCCTTCGATGGCGAAAGTCGACATCGTCGACATGCGAGACGAGCGATCCGACGGGCATTTCGAGATGCTCAGTCGCAAGCTAATCGATTCAATGCGAGACGCCCTCCACGTCGGTGGGAAAGCGATTCTTTTTCTGAATCGACGTGGTTCCGCATCGTTCATTCAGTGCAAGGACTGCGGGCAGGTTCGTCAATGCAAACGATGCGACACGGCATTAACTTTCCATCGTAATTCTGACGATTCACGGGCACAAAACGGTAAGCTCGTTTGCCACTATTGCAGCTATACAGTTAGCGCAGGAACGAAGTGCCCGACATGCGGTGGGAAACAGATGCATCGGTCGTCACCTGGCACGCAAATGGCAGTTGAGGCTGTGAACCAATACTTTCCTAAAGTGGAAGTGATTCGCTGGGATTCGGACAGTGCCAAAACAGCCGCAGACCACCAGCGGATTATGGACGAATTCCTCGATAGCAAAGCGGGTGTTCTGGTCGGTACCCAGATGGTCGCAAAAGGGCTCGATATTCCTAGCGTTACGCTGGTTGGGGTTATCTCTGCCGACACTGGTCTTGCTGTTCCTGATTTCAGGGCAGGAGAGCGCGCATTTCAGGTTCTAGCTCAGGTTGTTGGCAGAAGTGGCAGGGGAGCTTGGGACGGTCGAGCTGTGATTCAGACGTTCAATCCTGGTCATTACGCGATTCTCGCTGCCGCCGATCAAGACTACGAAATGTTCTACGACACCGAGATACGCCTACGAGCAGCACAGGCGAATCCACCGTTCACCCGTCTAGTTAAATTGATGCACTCAGCAGGTAACGCCGAAGTCGCTCAAGCCGAAGCCGATCGAATGGCGGCTGCTCTATCGGATGCCAGAGAGGCCCACGGTGAAACCGGCATTGAAGTCATTGGCCCTACGCCCGGGTACCCAGTAAAAATGCGGAATATGTACCGATGGCAAATCTTGCTCAAGGGGTCGCATCCTGAGAGACTTCTAGAGTTGGTTCCGAGTGGATCGCTGTGGGCAGTCGATATCGATCCTGCTTAGTCAGGCGTTAATAAAAGCGACTCAACGAACTCTCAGAACGAAATTACAACGAACGCATCGAATAAGGATTAAAAGTGTCAATTAGGCGAATCAGGGTGTTCCCGGATCCGATTCTGCGCAAGAAGTGCAGGGTAGTTCGCCGCGTCGACGACAAGGTAAAAGAACTTGCAGCCGACATGATTGAAACCATGGATTCGGCTGGGGGCGTAGGTCTCGCAGCCAACCAAGTTGGCGCACTTCAACGAGTGGTCACACTTCATCTCCCCGGCGATGAAGATGCGTTCGTTCTTGTAAACCCGGAGATTCGGGAGACCGAAGGTGAACGAGAAGTCATCGAAGGATGCCTTTCGTTCCCCGGGTACGAAGGAATGGTCACTCGATCGGTCACTGTCAAAGCACGGTGGCTCGACGAGAACGGATCGAAAATGAAGATCACGACCGAAGATCTGTTTGCCCAGGCACTTGAACACGAAATCGACCACCTTAACGGGGTTCTCTACGTCGACCACCTTCTCGCTCACGAAAAACTCGCAGCCGCTGGTAGTCACATGGAAGAAGACGAACCGCACATGCACGACGTCGAGGTCGAAGTACACGCCGACCACAGCGACGAGGATGCTGAACCTGAAGAATCCGACATCGAAGTAGTTCACGCCACTATTAAATTCAGCGATCTGTATTCGGATTCGTCAGTCGATCAGATGCAGTACGACTTACGCCTAGCCGGGCTCGTCATCGATGCACCAAAAAGCACTGATCACACGCACGATCACGTTGAATCGGACGATCCCCACTTAGACGGTGGCGTAATTCTCGATTCCGAGCATTCGCATTAATTGGCTTATTCGGGAATCCTAAAACAGCAAAATAAGCCTAAAACGTGGCCCTAATCCCGAAGCGAATTTACGTTAGGCCGGTGCTATACTTTTTCCTTGCCTGAATTCATCCGGGGCTATGCCACGGAGTGAACCAGCAAATATAAGTTTTGATCGATGCTGCAGTTTGAGTCATTTTTGACACGGCGGTATCGGAAGTTCGTGCTAGCAAGATGCTGACGGCACCAGATCGGTGAATCAACGTCAGGATAAATCACATAGACACGCCGCCTGTGCGGCGCGTTTCGCGTAAGAGTCTGAAACTTTTGAGTAGATTCAGAGGCCTAGTCCTCATTGCAATATTGGTTGTCACTTCAGTTGTTGTATTGGCAATTTCCGAAGTTAGTGTCCTCGGTTTCACCCGTGGTGGAGACAGCCCGCTGGGCTTGACTCTCGGACTCGATCTGGAGGGTGGAACGCATCTCGTTTACGAAGTCGTTCCCGAAGATGGCAGAGAGCCCACTCGTGAGGACATGGAAGGTGTACGAAACATCATCGACAAGCGTGTCAACGAGTTTGGTGTGAGTGAAGCTAGCGTTCAACTCCTCGGTGGCGGTGTTGATTCTGTAGCCAACAAAGTTTTGGTTCAGATTCCGGGCCAAACCGGCGCATCAATTACTTTGAACTTCGGCGCCAATACTGTTGGCGCAGAGACGCTCGAAGGGTTCTTTCAGAACGAACTTGGTCGGCCAGATGCATCAGTGAAAGAGAACGACAATGGTTCTCTCACGGTACAACTCGACGATATCCAGGCAGAAGTTCTCGACGCCGCTGGCAATGTTGTAATTTCGAACGAAGCCGACGCATGGCGTGACGCAGTTATTGCTCAGTACCCAGTTGCACTTCAGGTTGGATTCGTGGTTCCGCAGGTCGCTCCTCCAGTAATCAGCGACGACACTGCAGTCGACCCTGTTCCGACTGATGATATCGAAACTCTTCCTACTCTTGAAGAGGTTCAGGCCGCCTTCGCTTCGGTAGGTCGTTCAGATGCTGACGTAGACCAAGTAGATGGTGCTGAAGGTCTCTTCTCAGTTCTAATGTACGGTCTCGATATAACTTCGACTGACGATGACGGTAACCCGATTCTTGGTGAAGACCAACGGATCCTTAACGCCCTTCGTGCAATAGGACGTGTTCAGTTCACTTCAAGCAAGGGCACACTCACTCAGTGGATTGAGGGTGGCGGAGTTCAGGAAGCTAAGGCCGTTATCGGTTCTACAGCAAAACTTGAGTTCCTTTACAGGGAGTGTGGCGATGCCCTCGCTCCTTCGGGCGACATTCCTTGGCCACCAGATGGGTTATCCCCTGAAGAGTGGGCTTCGGAACGATGTACTAACCCTGCCTACTTCACCGAGACGGCAACGGAAATCGATCCTGCCGATCTTGATGATGCATTTCCAGAGATTTCTGGGGGAGCAATACCCCGACCAATCGTTACTCTCGTTTTCAACGATAAGGGCGCAGACGCATTCTTCGAAGTAACCGACCGAGTTTCCCGACAGGGCGACCGTTTGGCGATTTACCTCGACGGTGAAGAACTTGTTGCCCCTGGTGTGAGCGACGGTGGTATCTCAGGTGGTCGAGCGATCATCGAGGGTGGTAGCTTCACAACGGAGCGTGTGCGCACAATCGCAATTCAGCTCCGGTCGGGTGCACTGCCTGTCGAACTTGAACTCATTCAGGAACGAAACGTCGACGCCGTGCTCGGTAAAGACTCTCTACAGAAGAGCCTTATCGCCGGTGGAATTGGACTTACCCTGATCCTTATCTTCATGATCGCTTACTACAAGATTCCTGGCCTCGTAGCTGCAATCGCCCTTGTCGCATACACAATCATGCTGCTCGGCATATTCAAGATGATTCCTGTAACCCTGACACTTTCAGGTGCTGCCGCAGTCATCCTATCGCTAGGTTTCGCAGTGGATGCGAACGTTCTGATCGCAGAGCGTACTAAGGAAGAACTACGATCTGGCAGGAGCCTTTTGGCTGCCATCACCGCCGGGTTTGATCGCGCATGGCCATCGATTAGAGATGGAAATATGTCGACGATCATCGTAGCTATTGTTCTCTTCTGGTTCGGTGACCGTTTCAGCACTAGCGTTATGCAGGGTTTTGCTCTGACACTCGCAATTGGTGTGCTATTGAGCATGTTCACCGCATTCTTCGCCAGCCGCTTGTTGCTTCGATTGCTCGCAACGACGGGACTGGGTAACAACCCGAACCTGTTCGTACCTGTGCGTGATCAAAGCAATACCAGCGACTCAGTGGCTGGAGGTAACTCCTAATGGACATCGTAGGAAAGCGCCGAATCTTACTCACTATTTCGATGGTGCTTGTTGCACTTTCGGTTGTAGTGCTCGCAACTCCAGGCTTGAAATTGGGTATCGACTTCACGTCGGGTAGTACCACCACTTACCAGTTCTCCGACAGCGAAACTTTAGCTGCAGACGTTACCGGTGCTTTGATTGATTCGGGCCACCCTGAAGCAATTGTTCAGGCACTTGGAGATAATCAGTACTTCATTCGTACTGACGATCTCGGCGTAACTGGCCTAGACGACGTGAACACTGAAGTCCTGAAACTTGATCAGGGAGCACATGTTCTCGATACTTCGACAGTCGGTGCTTCCGTTGCTGAAGACACAGTTCAAAACGCGATTACGGCCGTTGTTATTGCCGCAATCTTCGTAATGATCTACATCATGTACGCATTCCGATCGGTGCCCAGTTCATACAAGTACGCCTTCGCAGCGGTTGTTGCTCTTGTACACGACGTTGTGATCGTGCTAGGTGTATTCGCTGTCCTCGGGCTGGCAATCAGCGCTGAAGTCAACGCGATCTTCATCGTGGGCATTCTTACCGTGATCGGTTACTCCGTGAACGACACTATCGTGATCTTTGATCGAATTCGTGAGAACGTAACTCTGGCTCCCGGCAGGGAATTCAGAAGCACGGTGAATATATCGATCAACGAATCGATCACTCGTTCGTTGGGCACCAGCATTACCACGGTCACTGTGATCCTAGCGATGCTTTTGTTCGGAGGTGCATCATTGCGAGACTTCCTCATCGTGCTACTTCTCGGAGTTCTCGTAGGAACTTACAGTTCGATGTTCGTAGCTGCTCAGGTTCTCGTACTTTGGGAACGTCGATCGTTCCTTCCGTGGCGCAAAGCCGCTGCTACAAACTCTTAACTCTTAGTTAGAAGTCGCACCCACAAGATTATTCGACTACCATGCCCCGGGGCGGGTGCGGTAGTTGGACGCCTTTGTGTTCAAAAAAAGGAACGGTTTAGAATGCTGATAGGCGCGCACGTATCCGCTGCTGGCGGGGCAAATAAAGCCATAGCGAGAGCCGAAGAAATTGGAGCAGAATGCTTCCAGATATTCGCTTCGTCACCACGAATGTGGTCGGCGAAACCTGTTGCCGACGAAATAGTAGAGAAGTACACCGCCGAGATGAAACGGACCATGATGGGTCCAACCGTCCTACACGGAAAATATCTCGTAGCTCTCGGGTCAGCCGATCCTGAACTTTTAGCAAAATCAGAAACCGCGCTTCGAGCAGATATTGCAGCCGCAAATAGGCTTAGTGCGCTCGGCGTTATTTTTCACCCTGCAAGCCACCGCGGTCAGGGATTTGAAGCGATCATCGACCAGTTCGCAGCCTCGGTTCGCAAAGTCCTCGACAGTGAACCGGGCGACTCGCTTCTGATGCTTGAAACCAGTGCTGGCGCTGGCGACCACATTGGCTCTTCATTCGCTGAACTCGGTACGTTGATAAAGGCAATCGGAAACGACCGAGTTGCTGTTTGTCTCGACACTCAGCACGTGTTCGCTGCTGGATACAACATCGCCGTCACCGACACCCTTAACGTTGCAATCGACGAGTTCGATAAAGAGATCGGTATCGGGCTGCTCAAAGCAGTTCACGCCAACGATTCGAGGCGAGAACTAGGATCTTCGGTCGACCGTCACGAGAACATCGGAGACGGCCTAATCGGAACTGCAGGCTTCACAACAATCATGTCTCATGAAGCATTCAAACGTGTGCCGTTCTACTTAGAAGTGCCAGGCACCGGTAAGAGCGGTCCCGACAAGCCGAACCTCGATCGATTGAAAGCCATTCGGTCTCAGGTGGGCGCCGGGTAGCATGCCGATCCACGTGAGCACTGAAATTTTCGAAGATCTTGTGCGGGACGCGATCATGTCGTTGCCGGGGAAGTTCCTTATGAAAATGGAAAACGTCAGCATTATCGTTGGCGGCAGCGCTACTCCAGCTCAGATGGCTGAAAACGACCTGCAACCCACCGACATTCTCTACGGTCTTTACGAAGGTGTACCGCTCACTGAGCGAGGTAGTTATGTACCGCCTCTGCCAGACGTTATTACGATCTTCCAAAATCCGATCGAGCACATGTCGCACACTCAGGAAGAGCTCGAACTTCAAGTCACAAATACTGTGAAGCATGAGGTTGCGCACTACTTCGGTTTTAGTGACTCGCAACTCGACGAAATGGGACTCGGCTGATGCCGAAAATTGTTATCGCTGCGTTCGACGGACTTCAGCGGTCGCAGGTTTCTCCCGAACTCATGCCGGTTGTTAGCGAACTAGCCGACAAAGGTGTGCGATTCGAGCACAATCACGCAGTATTTCCTACTGTTACTCGCGCTAATTCCGCGAGTTTGGTAACCGGGGTAACACCCGGCAAGCACGGTCTCACCGCAAACAAATCGGTCTACCGTGATTACTCGTCAACTGGAGTGGTTGACGCCCTTATTCCCAAACTCCCCGAGATCAATAATTTGACCGACGGCGGGTTACTGTTCGTCCCAACTCTTGGCGAGCTTATTAGTCAGAAAAATCTGAAGTGGGTCTCAGTGGTCGGTGGTACGAGCGGCAATGCATTCGTTCAACACCCAAACGCTGGGAAATATTGCGACGTGATAATTCATCTGGAATTCACGAACCCACCTGAGCACCACTCGATAATCACCGAAAAGTTTGGTGGATGGCCAAAAAAGGAAGCGCCGGCAGCCGCGCTAGTTGAACGCACGGCCGAAGTGGCGATCGAATACGCACTCGGTGAACTAAATCCGGATGTACTTCTCGTGTGGTTTCCTGAGCCTGATACGTCACAACATGCCTACGGTATCGACAGCCCTGAAGCTCAACAGATGTACTCGCTCGCCGATGCGAACCTCGGAAGATTGTTTGAATCAATCTCAGATAGTGGCGAAGAACCCGACGTATTTGTTGTTTCAGACCACGGCTATTCGACGATCGATTCAGTCGTCGACGTGCACGCAGAGCTTGCAATGGCGGGTTTCGGTCCCGATCAAGGTGAGCGATCAGTAGTTGTCGCCGAAAATGGCGGTTCGGTTTTGCTATATCTGCCAACTAAGAACAATCAATTGGCAAATGACCTTATCGACTGGTTAGACGCTCAAGAGTGGGTTGGTGCAATTGCCACTGACATCACTGCCGTGGCGAAACCTAAATTTGCTAGTATCAGCGATTTCGGACTGGAAGGTCCCAGATCGCCTGATGTGGTTGTATCGATGCGGTCTATCGAAACGGGTCAACCGGCTCCGTTGGAACGTTCAGGTGCCCTACTGGTGGTGTCGTCGGAGCCGGGTCGCACGGTGGTAGCAGCCCTGCTGAACTGCACAACACGCTAATTGCCAGTGAGCCATCTTTTCTCTCTGGGGTCCACTCTCAAATTCCTAGTGGCAATATAGACGTAGCTCCTACAGTGCTGGATTTGCTTGGCATATCGGTACCGAGTCACATGGACGGGCGAATTCTCACGGAATCCCTTGTCGATGGAACTGCACCGGTTGAGTCAGCGTCAACGAACATGTCTGAACCATCTCCAGTGGTCCGCACAGCGACTACCGGTGAAACGATATACCTGTTGCGAGTTCGGGTAACTTAGGCTTTACACGGTTCCGTATGCACCCACACCGGTTCCTTACTTATTGGTCAGTATTTGGTTTCTTCGATATGAGAACGTAGTTTCGAGATTCTGGGGAACATGAATGACGAGTACTAATCTCGGCGACGAGACAACTGTAAAAAAAACTTGAACGCATTGAATTGCGCATGCTGTCGTTCGACCTAAAAGAACGGGTTCACATCGCTCGTTTTATGACCGATGCTGGATTTTCGATTCGTAATGAATCTGCCGCCAATATCGAACGATTTGAACATCGAATTATCGACGGCGAATGGGACTTCGTATTTATTGACGCTCGCAAGTCGATTCCCTCTGTGCCCAAGATCGTCAATCTGGTCAATCAACACGTTCCAAAAATTCCCATATTTTGGGTTATCAAGGCTGATCAGGCAAATCAAGAAGATCTGATGGCGTTGGGCATTATCGACCTGTTCAATTCCGACAACATGCAGCGAATGCCGAATGCCGAATAGCGTGATCCGTGAGCTTGGTGCGAAGGCTGATAGAGAACTTGTAGTCGAAGCCCGGCGACTGCAGAACGAGATTAAAGTTGCCGTCGATGAAAGAACCGTTCTGGCTGAAATCGATCGACTGGTTTCCTCGTCATTAGACATTGGGCTTATTTACGAACAACTAATTGAGCAAGTAAAACGACTTATTCCTGTTGAAGCTGCTGCAATTATTGTTGCCGATGTAGCTAGCGATTCGGTCACATTCGAACACATTATGGGAACGTTGATGCCGGGATTCGAACAGAGGTTAGTGATTCCTATGTCGAGCTTCACCGATGCGAATCAACTTGCGAGATTTGTCTTGGTACTCGACACAGAACTTCTTGAGGATATGCGCTCGGAGTACCCCGGAATCGAATCGCTACTCGAGACGGGCGTTCGCTCCGCAATGTCGACTCCATTGATTCACCATGATGAAGTTGTTGGTCTTCTCGCTACAACAAGCACTGAAGAAAACGCCTATACCCATGAGCATGTGGAAACAGCTGAACGAATTGGTGCGCAGATTTCCGGAGCTCTCGCCAACGCTCGATTGCACGCAGAGATGAGCCGTATCGCTCGTCAAGAGAGATACTCGTGCAGATAGGCCGTGATGCCAATGTGGCGCTGGATGAAGCTGGTCTATACGAGAGCATGTTCAAGAATATTTGTGAGTTGATTCCTGTTGATAGAGGAGTAATTGCAATGGCGAACGATGAGAACGAGTCTCTGTTTTTGTCCTATGTCAGTGGCGTCGATGTTGAATGAATTAGAGCCGGGGATTCTCTGAATATCAGTGACCTATCGGCCGGGGTTTTATCTGAATCACGACTTCTATCGTCGCTCTCGATCGTGTCGTCATGAGTCACCGAGATCGAGCGTGAGAAGCTGCAGCAAGGCAATTTACTGTCGAACATGCGCTCGCCCTTACGTGTTCGGGATGCGGTTATCGGGTTCATTTCTATAAGTTCGCGAGAAGGCGGCTCTTATAACAAATCGCACTTGGCGCTGCTTGATCAAATCGCTAAAGTTGCTCGAAAAAGTCAGATCGCTTGCTGCTACTGTTGAGACAACTCTTGATCTCGTAGCTATGTGCGACCTTGAAGGTATTTCGAGTTACATCAATCCGGCTGGGCTCAGAATGCTCAATCTCGACGAACAGTCGTCTGGGATTGGCATTGACCTAACAGGTTTTATTTCCGAATAAATCTCAGATGTGATCAGAAACTCAGGTCTACACAGGCCGACGTCATGGGCGGTTGGCAGGCCGAAATTTCGCTCACGCCAGATGAATCAGTTGATTCTTTTCCAGTGGACATCCAACTTGTTCCTGTGCGGAACGCTGAAAATGTCATTGTTTCTGTAAACGTCTTCATGCGTGATCTACGTGAGCGAGAGGCTGGACAAATCGAGCGCAGAGAGTTTGTGTCGACGGTTTCGCACGAACTACGAACGCCTCTTACGAGCATGAAAATGTACACCGACATGTTGGGAGAGGGCGACGCTGGTGAGCTGAACGACCAGCACGACTCGTAAACAACTTGAAGTCTACGGTGGATAGGCTTTCGAGAATGGTCGACGATCTCAACGTGGTTTCTATGTTGGAAGCTGGTCGATTTAGTCTTCAGATCGACAGATGTGATGTCGACGATATGGTCGTGTCAGCGGTCGAGATAACCGAACCGAACTTTGCGGATAGCGGAATCACAGTAAATACTGTTCACCTTGCCAAACCAGCTTTCGTCGATGCCGACAGAGAACGCATCTTGCAGGTGATGATCAACCTCTTGAACAACGCAGCCAAATACGCTGATAAATAAACCGAAACTACAGTTACTGTATCGGTTGACGAACATGAAGTTCGGGTTGAGATCGCTGACAAAGGCCCCGGAATTGAACAGAACAAGCTAGAAGCCGTTTTCGAGAACTTCTACCGAAGTAAGACCGCCAGAATTTCGAGAGTGAGCGGCTCGGGTCTTGGTCTGTCGAAAGCCAAAGGATTTGTCGAAGCACAGGGCGGTCGAATCTGAGCCGAGAGCACCGTCCGCGAAGGAAGCCGCTGCATGTTCACGCTTCCTCTAGTTCTCAACTAAGCACTGCACTGCTCTATCATTTCGCAGTCGCCTCACTCGATTTGCAACTCGTTATCGAACGAACCGAGAATCCCCGGTTCGACGAGTTAAGCCCTTGGAATCCATGTGTTCCAAAACGGCTAGCGTGTACTTGCGGCTAGTACCGAATAGTTCACGCACACCCGTGATAGTAATTTCACTGCCGTCAGATCCGGCATCTAAGATTTTCGTCTCCATCTCGACGTAGGCATCCGACGGATAAACAATATCTCCGCTGAATCTAACTACGTCACCCCGTTCGGATAGAAACTGGAGAAGTTCGATATCGATAGGGCGTTCGGTCGACGGACTGTACCGGTCGGTCGATATAAGGCTGAGATATTCCTTGGCTTCGGCTTTAGCCGCGGTCGAAAGCGATGGTGTGTGTGACGGGATGCCAATTGACCCTTCGTTGGTCGAACACAAACCATCCGCGATCATCGAATACAAGACCGCACCGAACGGAGCCGTTTTCAGCTTGATCTGACCTCGAAAGTCCTGGAGAGGCATTCCTTGTCGAAGCGGATACGAAATATGGAACTGGGCCAACGTGTTCGAAGCAGTATCGACGATTCTTTGCCAACCGCTTGTCGAAATAACGTAGTCAAGATCGGCACCGAGTCTTATCACGCGTCCTTCAGATTCGAGCATGTCAACGGCGGACCGGCTGTCAGCAATGTTGGTTCCTGTGGCGCCAGCCAACTGAGCGGAAGTAGCTGGTTCTATGCCGATAAGCGCATTGAACGCAACGTCCTCGCTCGAACCACTAGCAATCGTTTCAAGTGGTGAAATCGTGTCTGTGTCGTTCCGTTTCCGGCGCGGTGCGTTCGGCACCAAAACCTGCCCGCCGCCAAGAGTGTTCTCTGTATCTCTTACGACAAACGAATCGCCTCGTACCACGGGAATTCTTTCTTGAGTTCGTAGTTGAACCCAACCGATCGAACCCGGTGCTATCTCGCTTCCTTCCAGCACACGAATAGTCGCCGGTACCTCTCGGGTACCAGCGAATAGCGTCACTTTGTGATTGTGCCTAACGGACCTAGGCGCATCTGGGAGAACCCTGAATGTTGCGTCGAACGCAGTCGAAGGCTCAAGCCAGTTAGTGCTGGTTACTAGATCGCCACGCTGAATATCTGCGTGATCTATTCCGCTAAGATTTACTGCGAGTCGAGTACCCGGACCAACTTGGTCCAGCGATTCTTCATGCACTTGAAGACTGCGTATTCGAGCCTTGCGACCTGAAGGAAGAATCTCGACTTCTTGCCCCGTCTTGAGCGAACCATCAGTGAGCGTGCCGGTCACAACCGCACCGAATCCTGTGATCGTGAACGACCGGTCGACAGGCAATCGCGGATTACCTGTGTTTTCATGAGCGGGCAGTTCGGATATCAGCTTGTCGAGGGTAGCCTTAAGTTCATCGAGACCTTCGCCATTTTCTGCCGAAACCGCTACGACCTCAGCGTTGGCAAGCGAAGTTCCTTCAAGCGATTCCAGAACATCGAGCGTGATTAGATCAAGCCAGTCCTGATCGACCAAATCTTTCTTCGTCATCACGACAATGCCGGTATCGATTCCAAGCAGATCAAGAATGGCCACATGCTCGCGGGTTTGCGGCATCACTCCTTCATCGGCAGCGACGATCAGCAGAGCCACATCGACGCCACCCGCACCCATCAGCATGTTTTTGATGAAACGCTCGTGTCCGGGCACGTCAACGATGCTTATCTCGTTTCCAGAAGGTAACTCAAGCCAAGTGAATCCAAGCTCGATAGTCATACCGCGCGTTTTCTCTTCGCTCAGTCGATCCGGGTCCATACCGGTCAACGCCTGAATCAGCGTCGACTTGCCGTGATCGACGTGTCCTGCTGTGCCAACAACAAACAACCTGAGAGACCTTCGTTTCGCTGTGACCGTAGCTCTGGGAATCCAAAGCAGGTCGATTAATATTTTCTGGAATCGATGCGTGTCGAATATTAGATGCACCACGCTCCAGATGCGACCAATCGGCACCGATTACCCGGGCAAAGTTTTAATCGCTAAGCTCAGTCTTCGTCATCGCCATCGCCGATGAATTCAGCGAAGACTTCGTTGCCTAACAATCGTCCACGCTCGCTCAGCATCAGGGCATCGTCGGTTACTTCGACCAAACCCAAATTCAAGAGACGTTTCACTTCATCAGGGAAGACAATATTCACCCCAATGCCAAATCGCTTCTCGAACCGCTTGTGAGTCACACCCTGATTCAGGCGCATGCCCATCATCATCGTTTCTGCCACGTCGATCGCTGGCGTTGTGATGTCGACGTCTTCGACAGGCCCAGCCGGGCTTCGCATTGATGCAACTGGATCAGGTCCAACCTTTTCGTAGTTTTTGCCGACGACTGACACATAGCGACGAGGTGATTTCAGGTTTGCGAATCGCTGACCCGCAATCCAAGAATGGGCGCCAGGGCCTACTCCTAAATACGGTTCGTTGAGCCAGTACAGGAGATTGTGCTGCGACTCTAATTTGGGTTTCGACCAGTTTGATATTTCGTACTGAGTGAAGCCGTTTTCAGCTAATCGACGCTGAGCTTCTTCGTACATATCGGCTGCAAGATCATCGTCGGGAATCGGCGTTTTTCCGATGGCGACGTCTACAGCGAGTGGTGTGCCCTTTTCGATTTGCAGTGAGTAGAGAGATATGTGATCTGGATCAAGCCCAATAGCTTCGTCGAGCGTGTGTGACCATTGATCGGTCGACTGATACGGCAATCCATAAATCAAATCGATTGATTGATTTCGGAAACCTGCCTCCCGTAAAGTGCGAAACGCTTGCTTCGCTTCGAGCGCAGTATGCCTACGGCCTAGCAGCGACAATAATCCGTCATCGAAGCTTTGGACACCCATTGAGATGCGATTCACGCCCGACGCCAGCCAATTGGCAGCTTTCTCCGAAGTTACATCGCCAGGATTGCACTCCATGGTGATTTCAGCAGTCGAAGAAACTTTGAACGAAGACCGAATCGTTTTCTGTACGTCTTCGAGATCACTGGTGGGCAGATACGAAGGGGTTCCGCCTCCAAGGAAGATTGTTTTTACGGGAGGTTGAGAAAGTAGGTTTCCCCAACCTCTCAACTCGTCCTGGAGCGACACCACATAACCGGAGATCTGATCTTCGATCCCGGAGTATGTGTTGAAGTCGCAATACGGGCACTTGGTCTGGCAGAACGGCACATGGAGATACAGCCCGATTCCGGAACTGTAGTTCGGTGGATTGTGTTGAATCTGCGCCAGATTTGGCATTCATTCTCCGTTGGAGCGGTAGTATTCAGAACACTCTGGCTAGGCTACGAGCCTGGAGTCCAGAGTCTTGAACCGCTGTTAGCCTGATAGGCAGGCCCTGGAGCGCTTGGTGGCTCGCCTGCAGCAGCACGAGCCTGTTCTTCAGCCATCTGCTGTTGAATAGCCTTGTTTGCTTCCTCTACCCATCGACTCAGTTCATCTAGTTCTGGGGGCGAAACGATGAATCGTTCAACGCCGTCAGGCAATGCAATGTTCTGATCGCCAGTTAGCAGAACGGCTGCTTCTGATTCGAGAATGCCTTGCGAGAGTCGCTGTTCCATATGAGCGATTCGCTTGTCGGCTGCTTCTGTGTAATGAGCCTGAATCGTGTCGGCAACGTTTCGGTTGATTAGGCCGCTCTGTAAGCATCGACCCCAGTCGATTACTTGACCGAACAAATCGGTGTCTTCGAGTTCTTCAAACACCGCTCCGGCAGAAATACGACGCTGAGCGAAACTATGTGCGGCGGGGTTCGACTGCTGAACCATCAGCATGGCGTCGTCACCTCGGCCAATCACGCCTTCGGCGAAGATTCGCATAACAACTCCGGCTTTCGCCTCGAGCTGCGAAACTTGCTGTTCAACTGCCGCCCAGTAGGCGTTGTAAAGCTCTTCAAAACCTGCGGGCGCACCCGGCGAGGGTTGAACCAGCGTCACGATGTACACCTTGCGGCTTGTCAAAATATCGCCTGCAGGCGCTTTACCAACGTTGCCTAATTCTTCAGCAGCCATGATCTTCCTTTTACTAGTACTTCAGATTCGTGAGAATGGATTTAGACCGAGAACAAGAAATTCAAAATATCGCCGTCTTGCACGACGTACTCGCGACCTTCTTGGCGGAATTGCCCTCGGTTGCGCGCTTCGGCCATAGTTCCGGCTTCAATGAAATCTTTGTAGGCGACAGTTTCGGCGCGAATAAACCCACGCTCGATGTCGGAGTGAATAACAGCTGCCGCCTTTGGAGCCAGCGCACCGATCTTGACAGTCCAAGCTCGGGTTTCGTCTTCACCTACGGTTAGGAACGAGTTTAGGCCAAGAACTTTGTAAGACACCTTGATCATTCGAGAAAGTCCGGGCTCGCCAGCGTCGAGGCCAGCTCGCATCTCGGTTTCTTCCTCTTCTGACATGCCGACAAGTTCGGCTTCGAGGCTTCCGCATATAGCGGCTCCTCCGGTCAAACGACCCTCCAACAGACCATCCAGCTCTTTCTCAAGTGCTTGGGTGTTGGCGATATCGTCTTCACCAATGTTGAGGGCGACCAGTAGTGGGAGGCTGCTCAGGGTGAAGGTGTCGGACATTGCTTTGATTTCTGAAGGCTCAAGATCACGATCTCGAATAGCGATGCCGTTTTCTAGATCAGCCTGTATTCGCTTGAGAGTGTCGATGTTCTTGGTCGCTTCATCGCGATCAGCAACCTTCATAGTCTTGAGACTTCCGGTTAGGCGGTCGACGCGACGTTCAATCAACGCAATGTCGGCGAACATTATGTCGAACGCTACTTTTTCGATGTCACGTTTGTAGTCGACAGTACCTTCGAGGTGCGGAACCGATCCATCCTCGAACGCTCGAGCCACGTGCAATATAGCGTCGACCTGCTGAAGTTGAGCCATCGCTTCGCCTTCGAACAGTTCACCGGAACTGCTACCCGGAAGGTCGACGTATTGAACTTCGGCGTAAATCGTCTTCTTAGACTTGAACATCTTGGTGAGGATGTCGACGCGTTCATCAGGAACGTGGGCAACGCCAATGTTTGCTGAACGAGTAGCGCCGAAGCCACCAACGTCAGCTTTACCGCGGGTCAGTGAGTTAAATATCGTGGTCTTGCCGCTAGCGGGCAGACCGAGGATGCCGATCTTCATAAGTCGTTAGTACTGGCCAGTCTTGTGTGTTGAGAAAGGGCGTGGTTGGTGTTTCAACCGCACCGACTGTTAATCGTAACGCCGGAACAGAGCAATTTCTCGGCTATTTTTCTTCTTCACCGTCTTCAATTTCTTCATCGTCAACATATCTGAATTCAGCATCGACGGTTTTGCCGTCTTCCGATTCTTCCTGATTCGGGTTCTGGGGATTACCGAAATCGAACGGGTTCTGACCGTCTAATCCCTGCTCGTCTTGCATTTTTCGTAGTTTTCGCCCAATAGTCTGGTCGAGTACAACGTGTCTCGGTGATGCCGCGATAAACAAGAGAAACAGAATAACCGTGACGATCAAATCGTCGAACTGCCCGAGTACGGGTCGCCAATCGGCGATGAAGTCGTATGGTGAAATTATGTAGACAACCGCCAAGAACGGGATAGTTTTCGTGAAAACAGGTACGCGCCTGTCGAGCAGCAGTCTCCACACCAATTTTAGGAATGGAAGGACAACCGAGCGTATCGCCAAGAGTCTGAACATGTTAGAAAGTGTATCTACTGATTCGTCTATCGCGTCAGCCAATCATCTCATTCTCAGGAAATCGCAAATCTCATGATCAGAGTGCTGCACGGAGAAGACGAATACGCAAGGTCGGAAGCCCTTGTGAAAATTCGTGAATCGGCCGGACCTGCTGAAGTACGCGACCCGAACACCACCGTGTTTGAAGGCCGTGGATTCAAGCTGAACGACGTTATTGGAGCCGCACAGTTCGTTCCATTCATGGCCGATCGTCGAGTCGTGATCGTCTACGGCGTGTTGGGTCGAATGCAGAAGCGCGACAAGTCTCTGGGCAATGAATGGCGTGAACTCACTGCCAAACTCAGCGAGATTCCTGCCACTACAGAACTCGTTTTTGTTGAAGAAGTAAGCCTTCGTGACAATGGACTGGCTCTTAAGTCGGTTGGTCCGAGCGCCCGGATTCAGCAGTATCGAACGATGCGCCGACCTGAACTTGAAATCTGGGTTCGAGATCGGTTCGCGTTCTACGGCGCCGAAACCAATCGAGATGCAGTCGCCCGTATCGCTTGGCTTGCCGGTTCGGATACTCGTTTACTCGATCAAGAAATCAAGAAATTAGCCCTCTACGCCGGAGACCGAGAAGTCACGTCGGAAGACGTCGACCTCATGGTTCCCGACGCTCGGGAAGCCAATATTTTCGCTGCCGTCGACGCTGTGCTGGAACGCCGACCCGCTGTGGCGATGAAGCTGCTCTACTCGCTGTTATCTGGTGGATCGAGCGTTCAGAGCATCCTGTCGATGTTGGCACGACAAGTACGCCTGCTGATTCTCACGATAGAACTTCAGCAGCAAGGCGTGCAGTCTGAAGAACTGGGAAAGCGAATTGGGCTGACGAATCGATACGCTCTCGATAAAACGATGCGGCAATCGCACAGTTTCGGCACCGATCATCTCGCAAATATCCTAAGGAGCTTGCTGGCAGCAGACCTCGCTATCAAGCAGGGTGAAATCGACGAGCGTCTTGCCGTAGAGATTCTTGTTGGCGAGCTTTCTGCCGCTTGATAGGGAAACCTCACAGCGCAGTTTCGACGTATCTGTGCCAGAGATGCCAAAGCATCACAACCAATAAGTACCGATAATTGAACGCATGTTGAACCGTCGCCCTATATATATCCTCTTGATCAGCCTAATAGCTCTGCTCGCAATCGCTTGTTCAGCTGCAAACGCCGATTTGGCAGATGCGCTCGAAGCTTCGCCCGCAACAGAAGTCATTGAGTCGACACTCGAACCTTTGGCGACCGACGTGCCTCTCGCGACCGCTCGTGCTCGAGCAACCGTCACACCAGCTCCTGAACCGAAAGGAACAGAAGTTCCTGAATCTGAGAGCGTCAATTTCTACCTTCAGGGCTACAACTCGTTAGGTCGAGGCGAATACGTAGACGCCGAACGCACGTTCACAACCGTTGTTGAGCTAGAGCCGGGATTCGCTCGTGGCTGGGACGGCCGAGGTCAGGCGTTTATGCTTCAAGGCAAGTACGAAGAGGCGATGCTCGACTTCGACCGTGCCATTGAGCTCAAACCAAATCTTTCGGTCGCCTATGCCAATCGCAGTCTTACTCGGATGGCGACAGACGATATCGATGGCGCTGAGCGCGATGCTCGAAGAGCGTACGAACTCGACGAAGAATCAGTTGCTGCCCATCTGGTTCTGGGTCGAGTAGAATCTAATAGAGGTGACCACGAAACGGCACTCGCTTGGTTCGATCTAGCGGTTGTGACCGATCCCGACGATGCCTCGACTTGGTGGTGGCGCGGAAGGTTCTACCGCGATGTTCTTGCCGCAGGAAACCCGGCACTGGAAGATTTCAACAAGGCGATTGAACTGGCACCAGCTCAGGCGGCTCTATATCTCGATAGGGCACAGCTGTATATCTCGGCCGAAGTTGAACCTGAACTAGCTCGCGCTGATCTCGAAGAGGCGATTTCGTTGTCTCAGGATCCCAAATTGCCTACGATAATCGCACGTGCTGAAGTATTAATTGCCGAACTCGATGCGAACGCCGCTATCGTTCATTAGTTACCTCGTACCCAGTAGCCAACTGGCTCGATGACTAACCGGCAAGGTCAGCTAGCGAAGCTCGAATTTCGGTTGCTGGCTTGAAAACCGCCCACGCAAACCAAAAATGATTAGCGTGAACCACCGGCGATAGCTGTGTGCCTATAAGTTCTCCGCTCACAGCGATGCCTGCAAGATTCCAATGTGATCCATTCTCCACGTCCGTGATTCCTGAGTCTGTAGCTTCAAAAATCAGCGATTTGCCGTCTACCGTTCGTGAGAGCACCGCTACCGAACCGGAAGTCTGATGGCTGTCAGAACGATCATTAAATGCTGAGAACGTTCCATCGTCGAACAGCGCCACGATGTCTTCGTTGCTCACCGTGTCATTGACGACCGGTGACTCCTTCAGGAAAGTGAACGGATAAGCCACGGGATTCTCACCGTCGATAGTCAGAACTCTCGAAGTGACGATCAGGCGATTATCTGTTGCGCCTCGAAATAAGAACGGCGGCTCGTCGACATCGTCGTAGCCGGCGTACGGTGGGCTATCGTAAGCGCGAACAGGCGATCCATATTCATTGACTTCGCCGCTCAAGCAATTGGCCGTTTGGATAAGCCGAAACGAAGGTCTCCCACGCCATGATCGACGATGGCAGTTGCTCAAGTACGGTTTCGTTTGCGGCAAAATCTCCAGCCAATACCTCGCCTGTGATCTTTTGCCAGAAACTCTGCGTCTGACGATCCCACATCACTAGGTCGGAATTGCGCAACATGCCTGAAGTTCCGAACGTAAGCTCTTGATCGCCGACCATCCGTGCGAACGTGATTCCTGTATTGCAAAGAGGGCAGAACGTAACCGTGACTGGAACTCCGCCCACCGTGTCGTTCACTATTTCGTGCCACATCAGAATTGCCAACGGATACGCCCGTGCATCGCCGTCGACGATCAGAGCGACTACCGGCTCCCGCGGCTCCATGTATGTCGGCGCATCGGCGACGGGCACGAACGTTGGTGCGTCTACCGGTGCGATTCTATCTTTGGGTAGAACGATTTCAAGCAATGAGCGGAATCGTTCGTTCTGCTAGATTCGTTTCCCATCCCCAGATCGTTTTGAGTCATTGAGCTCGAGACTTTTCGGCGTCGTCACTCAATAGTTCGCTGAACTCTGATTCGGAAGTAGGTTCGGGCGAAGCGGTCGGATCAGCTGTCGGGTTCGGAGTTGGTTCAGGTGCAGAAGTTCGTTGGTACTGGCGTCGTTGCTGCTGCGACGACAGGATCACTATCCGGCTGCTCGGTAGCTACCGACAGCACAACATCGTTGCCTGATCCACCACACGCCACAACAATCAGCGTAATCCCGCTGATCGCCAGAATACTAAACCGTCGACTCAACAGCACCAAAGTAATTTTTGCGCTGTCCCCAGATCTAATGATCTGATTCATAGATATTTACCCAATTTCACCGTGCAAACTTATTTACAGTTTGTGCATTGAGTATGTGATGCGCCACAAGCTCAGATGGCGCGCCGAATGGGCTTCTTTGCGACCAATAGCGTGAAATTGACAGATTTGAACGGAACTAAACGGGCCTAGTCGAACGTCAGCATTCGAGTCGGGTTGTCGACGAGGATAAGTCGAACAACCTCTTCGCTCATGCCACGAGCACGCATTCGCGGGACGACCCGAGTGAGGATGTGATCGTAGCCGTGACCGCCGTATGTCTTCAGACGGTGCTTCGAGCAAACGTCGTGAGCGACCAATATTTTGCCGCGCTTACCTTCCGACACCATATGCTCGATCATCTCTATGCGCTCGTGATCAGCAGGCATGTGCGATTCGGGAGCAAGTGGGTAGAAAGATGAGTCGTGACCGAACAGATCGAAGTTGAGATAAGCACCAGTCGCGATAAGTTCGTTCAATATTCCTCGGTCGTAAACCGTGCGTTCGACGTGACCCATCACGGTACGGCTTACGTTTCCGCCCCACTTATCGACTGCTTCCAGTATTTCAAGCGGTGCACGTTCGCTGCGGCCCGGGTGAATGAGTAGCGGGGCGCCTGTTTCTCGCTGTGCGATCACAGCTGCTTCGAGAACTTTCTTCTCGGATTCGTGCCACGGGTTGGAACAGCCGATTTCGCCAATGATTCCCGATCGAATACCGGTATCGCCGACACCCTGGTCGATATCGTGGATGATCTGACCTGCGATCTGTTCAACAGTTAAATCATTCAGCTCGGGAGCGTGCGTCATGTGGACGTAGTTTCCCGCGCCCATCACAACGTTTAGGCCGGTCGCACGTGAAATGCGAGCCAGCGCCTTTGGGTCACGGGCAAGCCCAACCGACGTCACATCGACAATCGTGCTGCCGCCTGCATTGAAATATTGCTGTGCTTCCCAAGTGGCAACATCCTCATCGAGTAGCTGAAGGTTGTCGCGGTTGCTCGTCCAGTTGTAGCGAACCCAGCCGAGGTTTTCTAGCGATACCTTCTCGTCCATCAACTTGCGATCAGAAGCCTCTTTTGGCTCTGTGAAAACAACACTGAAGTCGATCAAGAGGTGTTCGTGAGTAGTCGTAATCCCGACTTTTGCGGGTTCGATCGGACCCAATACGGTTAGAACTTTGCGAGCGGCTCGGTGCTTCGGGACTGGATGGGAAGGTGAGGTCAACTAATTAGACTCTGTTTGTTTTCTTGGTGTCGCAATTCATGAGACCGTTTTTCTATTTGATGATCGCAGAAAAGTTTATCGTAGTAATCGATATCATTGAGCTCGATTAAGCGTCACGCCACGTGGCTTTTGGCTGCCAACCTAGAAGCCTTTTTGCCTTTTCGACCGAAATTGCAGACGTGTTGCCGGGCATTGGCGATCGAATTTCGGCTTCCGGGTAGACTTTCTTGATCAATTCTTCTGTTGGCTCGTCGGCAGAAGTATCTTCGCTATTGATGAAGAATGCTTCGTGTCCACCGAAGTCCACCTCAATTGCCAACACACAAGCTCGTGCTGCCTCTGCGAAATCTGTCCAACCCCAGAAGTGCATAGCGTTGGTGCTATAGGCTCCGTGACGCTCGTCTGCAGCGTTGAGAGCAGCCTGACGTTCTCTGTCCATCAAACCATGGAACCTCATTGATGCGATCTGAACTTCACCGGGACGACGACGCACAAACGCATCACCCATCTGCTCGCCAATCCACTTGCCTTGCGAGTAAGCATCTTCCGCAAACGTCGGGTGTTCTTCATCCATAGGGAAATACGGTCGAGGAGTAATCCCCTTTGAGAAGACCGCACCGACTGCGTTCACCGAAGAAGCTAGAACAACCTTGCTGATGCGATGAACCTCGGATGCCTCAAGAACGTTCCAGTTGCCAGTCATATTGACTCGGAACACTTCGTGTTCAGGAGCGATGATCGGGTTCGTAATCGCAGCCATGTGAATCACGGCGTCGCAATTTTTCATTGCTGAAAGAACCTGACCGAAATCAGTTACATCCACAAACTTGAACGTGTAACCCGGAACTCGCTGTTGCCTTGTGTCTGTGGGCGAATTTTGATCAACTCCGACCACGTTATAGCCGTTTTCTAATAGATCACTGACGATGAATTGGCCTGCGCGACCGGTTGCTCCGGTTACGAAAACAGTGGACATGGTTCGGTTGCGACTTTCTCGATAAGAGGGGTGTGGTTAGTTCGAAAACAACGCCCGTATCTGAAGTTACAAATACGGGCGCTTACTTGTTCAAGTTATAGCCAGCTAAGGATAGCTGGTGATGGTTGTAGACCCAACAGGCAAGATTAGAAAGTTGGCTCCATGCCAACGTCGAGGAAGCCGATAGCGCCGCGATCATCTGCGTACCAAAGATGGTTGTCCTTAATGGTCATGCCGTGAACCTGAATTGGGTCGAGCACCCTGAATGCGTCGAAGCAACGGCCGTCATCGAGTCGATGTCGGCTAACAACTCCGAAAGCAGTATCGGCGATCCAAACGTGACCTTCTTCTTCAGCCCAAGCAATGCCGTGCACCCGGAATCCGGGAGCTTTCATTCGGTGGATTTCTTGGAAGTTCGAAGTGTCGATCACGTGGACGAACTGCGAAGGAGGTGAGGCGACGTACAGATTGCCGTCTTTCCACTCAAGACCATGATCGCCAGTGGGCTCCGACTTGCGACCAGCCGCTTCGTCGAGATGTTCACGAGTTGCGTTGATACCAGCGCCGGGAGAAGGGTAGACCTCGATGGTCTTTCCGGTGTCCATATCTAGCTTGTAGATCTCGCAACTGTAGGTCGAAGCGACCCAAATGTAGCCGCCACCAATTGTTATTCCGCTCGACTTCTCGGTGTCGGTCGGAAGATCGACCAGCACGTCACCGGTCGCCCAATCAACCTTGTAAATATGGTCGTCGCCCTGATCGATGATCCACAGACCATCGTCGGCAGCCTGAAGTCCGTTCGGCTTAGGACCGGGAGCGTTGAACTGGAAGATCGTATCGGCGACTTTGTGTGGCATGAGGTATCTCGCTTACTAACTACGTAATCGGCGTGCGGCAGCAGTGTAGCGCGAGCAGACAGTGTGCGGGGCGTTCGAGGAATATTATTCCGGCTTATGCGCTTTGATCGACTGCATCAGTGGGAGATAATCCTCTTTGCCATCGGGCATTTTCCAAAGCCCTTTGCCCGCTGTAACCATCATCGGAAAAGCTTGCCAGTGAACAACCTTGTGCTCATGAACAAAATCAATCACGAGTCCAGCTTGAATCAGCGCATCAATCGTCTCGCCGAGTTCGTGCGTGAAGTTGTACATTTTGGTGTGTTCGATCGTGCCGGTACCGGCGTATGACGTACTTTCCTCGTAGGGTTGCGGTCCCGCCGATTCGAAATATGGCCAATCGAGCACGATATTGTCGCCGTGGTCTTCATCGGAAACCGCCCACATCATTGGGTGACCTTCAAGAATGTAGAACGTCCCGCCCGGTTTTAGGAATCCGGCAACGACTTCTGCCCAGCGCTTGATACCGGGTAATCAGCAAATGGCACCGACGCCGGTGTACACAATGTCGAACTGCCTGTCTGGCAAGACCTGCGGCGAATCGTATACATCTGCGACCAAGATCTCGCCCGGCGTACCCGACTTCGCACTCAAGTTTTTACAAGCTTCGATCGCTGGCTCCGAGAAATCGACACCCGTAACGTCGGCTCCTCGCCGAGCCCAACTTAGCGTGTCGTGGCCAATGTGGCACTGCAAGTGCAGCAACGATTTGCCAGCTACATCGCCCAATTCATTACGGTCGAGATCGAACTGAACCACATCGCTGATGTGCTTCGGATCATCGACGAACTTCTGAATCTTGTACTCGTCAGAACCCAAATGAATCGGAACTCGGGCATCCCGGTTATCTCGATTTACTGATTGATATTCGTCTAGTGCCATTCGGGATTCTCCAGCCTTACACGCCTAGTTCTGCGGTCAGATCATATACGGATAGTGCCGGATGATCTTTGGTGGTAATTAACCAAAAAGTGCTGACCACTATGGGTCAGCACTTTGAATAAAGATATTCCCAAACGATTTACAGATCACTGCCGATCGTTGTGGTCTTCGGGTCTTCCAAGAACGAATCCAACAGGTTCGTTCCGGCGCCATCGCCCACAGGCGGGTACGCATAGCCGTTTTCGATTCTTGGCAACTGGTCAACAATCTCTTTGTACCAGGTGTTGTTGTACGCACGAACAGTCTCTTGAATCAGAGCATTCGGTGCGTTCAAAGAGAGGTGAACGCTGAACATTAGAGTCACCGGACCCACACAGTCATGAGGTGCGACTGGCATGTGGTAGGCGTGCGCCATTGAAGCGATTCGCTTCGCCTCGGAGATACCACCGACCCACGAAATATCGAGCATGCAGATGGTCATCGCTTGCTTTTCGAACATCTCTCGGAACGCCCATCGGGTCGCTACAGTTTCACTGGCTGTCGTTGCAATATCGGTCGACTTGCGGAACTCGGCGAGGGTGTCGATGTTGTCCATCGGCACTGGGTCTTCAAACCAGAAAGGACTATGTGGCTCGACCGACTTTGCGATTCGCTTAGCCGAGGAAAGATTCCACAGGCTGTGCATTTCGACCATGACGTCCATCTTGTTGCCGACTGCTTCTCGAATCTTCCTGAACGGCTCGGTGCCTTCTTCAAGATCGGTGGCGTGGATGAACTGTCCGTTTGATTCGACTGAATATTTGTCGAATGGCCAGATCTTCATAGCTGTGAAGCCTTCCGACATCAAACTATCGGCAAGCGCACCAGCATCGGTCATGAAGGCGTGGTAATCCTCGTAGGGCTGCTCAGGTCGGTAGTCGATTTGACCCGGTGACCACCCGCCGCTGACCTTCACTCCGTACGAGTATCCAGCGCAGGTGTTGTAGACCCGTATCTTCTCTCGGGCTAGTCCACCTAGCACTTGATACAGAGGTTGATTATTACGTCTGGCGTACAAATCCCAAAGCGCCATATCGATCGCTGAAACCGACGATGCATCAACGCTGCGACCACGGTTCACCTTCATCCGTCGACCAAGAGTGTCCCAGTGCAAATCGAGTTGGTCTGGGTCTTTACCGAGCAAGTAGGGTGCGATATCTCCGTGAATATATGCTTCGATCGCGTCAGGAGAGAACGAAGTTTCTCCAAGCCCAACATAGCCATCTGAGCTGTAAACCTTTGCCCACACGATCATCGGGTACTCGGGGTTTCGTAGCGTTTCGATTCGGGTTATTACGACCGCGGATGCCATTTTTAGTCTCGTTGTTATGGAGTGCGAAATATTTTGATGTTTTCCATTATCGAATCCGACTGATGGAAAGACGACCAAAGGTTAACAAGCCAGATAGTGGTTGTGTGAATGTGTGGCATGAAATTTTCGAAACGTTCAAACTTCAAGAAGCCATGTCATTCATCCAGATAATCGTCCTCGCAATTGTGCAGGGCATCACAGAATTTCTGCCGATAAGCAGCAGTGGACACTTGATCTTGGGATCATGGCTGTTCAACTGGCCCGATCAGGGCTTGTTCTTTGACGCCGCCGTCCACGTTGGCACGCTTGTTGCGGTGTTGGTCTACTTCCGGCGCGAGTGGATTCAGATGATGACTGGGCTGACGGGTAACGGGCCGGTCGAAATCGACGACTCAGGCGGAATAGTTAGATCGAGGACATTAGCGGTGTTGATCGTCGCTGGAACTGTTCCATTGGTCGTGATTGCTCCGTTCATCAAAGATTCACTAGAGAACGATTTTCGTGATCCTACAGCGGTCGGCTGGCTGCTGATTGCGACCGCATTTGCTCTTATTGTCGGAGAACTATTCGGTAAATATGTCCACAAGAAGACAATCGGAATGGACTCGCTCAGAGTTCAGCAGAGCTTCACTATTGGTCTGATTCAGGTTCTTGCTGCTCTCCCAGGTATTTCACGCTCAGGTGTGACGATGGTTACTGGGATGGCGGTTGGATTATCCAGAGAGTCAGCTGCAAGATTTTCAATGTTGCTGGCGACTCCCGCAATCGCTGGTGCGGGTGTTCTTGTTGCCAAGGATGCTCTCGATTCCGCCGCCGAAATCAATCTTGGTGCAGCCGCTCTAGGAGCGGGAATCTCGGCTATCACTGCTTACTTTGTGATAGCCGGATTTATCAAGTTGCTAAAGAACGGATCACTCCGACCGTTTATCGCCTACTGCCTGATCGCCGGCATTGGCGTGGTTATCGCTCGGGCAATGGGCGCGTAATTCGGACTTTGCATGTCCCAGTTCGCCCAACCTTGTCATTGCGGGCATAGTGATCCAAAATGTGTGCTTTTGTCGACAGCTTTTCAGTTTGGCTCAAACGTAAGGTGTGGTTGCAATCTATAAACCGGTTTAGAGATCAGGGTGTTATGTCCCCAAAAAACACTGCCCGCAGTGCGGGGATGTAGCCAAGCGAAATGGCCACTACTCGAACGGTCGCCAGCAGTGGTTGTGTCATACCTGCAAGCGTTCGTTTAGTTGGCGAAATCCCGAAGCCCGTCGTATGCGTGAGATGGCCTGGGTTCCGGCGGTGGATAGTTGAGGGATACTCGCTACGTCAACTGGTTCAGCAAAGCGGACACAGCCAACTCTGGTTACGCCGCCTAAACGATAGCTTCCTCGCCCAGCCGCCCCCGACGATGGCTCTTGAGCCCCAAGCTGCTCAGCACATTCTTTTCGACGGTACATTCCTTCACCGTCCTCACAGCATCGTAGTCCTAATGAACGGGCAGACCCAACGGGTAGTGCGGGGGCAGTTCGATGTTCAGGAGAACTCGGCACCGCAGTTACGGGCGTTCTTTGAGCCAATGGTCTGCAAAGGCTTATCCCCTCTCAGTTTCACTGTGGACGGCAACCCGCAAGTGATCAAGGTTCTCAAAGAACTTTGGCCAAATACACCCGTCCAGCGCTGTCTAGTTCACATCCAACGACAGGGGTTGTCATGGTGCAAAAACTCTCCCAAAACGGCCTACGCTCGTCAGCTGCGACAGATCTTCCTCAGCGTCAGCAGGATCGATACTCCTGCTGATCGAGAAGCATTTCTAAGCCTCGTCGCCACCTGGGAGGATCGGTACGGTACCGAGATAACAGCCCGCAAAGAAACCGGTCGGGTTTTCAGCGATATAAAACGTGCCCGCAGCATGCTTCTACGTGCCCTGCCGGACATGTTTCACTACATCGACGACCCGCATATACCGACCACAACCAACGGTCTGGAAGGGTACTTCTCTCGCCTGAAATCTCACTACCGTCAGCACCGCGGTCTCAGCCCGCGTAAACGACTCAATTACTTGGCCTGGTACTTCTACTTTAAGCCCAAGTAAAGCACACATTTTTGAGTAATATGCCCGCAATGACAGAACGTCCGCATTGTGAGAAGTCGCCTAGTCGCTCGTGCCCTGGGCCCGTAGTCGAGGCTTACGGCTTACGGGCTTCCCACGTTACATCGCAGTTCTCGCACTCTTCCTGCCAAACGTGAATTGCGGGTGGCATAGCGACTGCGAATCGCAAACTCATCTCGTCGCCCTCAGTAACGATGTGGTGAACAGTGCCACGGGGAATCCAGACGATATCGCCTTTTTTAGCGTGAATGATCTTGCCGCCGGTCAACTCCCACCGAAGCTTGCCCGCCATAACGCACCACCACTCGTCGAAATTGCTGTGCCAATGAGCGTGATTGCCTTGACCCGGCATGGAAGCGATAAGCGTGCCTAAGTTTCGTTCATCTTCGATGAGCAGCTTTGACCAGGGCGGAGGACCCATCTCGGCGACTACTTTATCTACTTCGATGTGCATCATTCCCGGTCCCATCGATGCATCGACCCGAGGTGGAATCGGTCCTTCGACTACATCGTCGATAGCGGCTACTACGCCTTCGTAATCTGTTCCCATCGTTAGTTTCTCCAAATCAGAAGCCGAATGACGTCTTCTGAGCTTGTTGCTGAATATTCGCGTTGCGGCTAACGTAGCACGATCACGAATCAACGAAGGCTCAAAAAGCATCCTAAGCTCGAGAACTAAAGTCGCTGCGGTCGATTATTTCGAGTCCGACAAGGAACATCATGCCCAAGATCACAGGTGAAATCAGAGACGCTGCAACAGGTGAAATCGTTCAAGCGCGAGTACAAGTTCTCGCTCCGAACGGCGAAAACGTTGCACCCGTCGACGCCATGTGGAAAGTCGGCTCGGGCGAACCGTTCTTTTACAGCAATGGTCAGTTCTCTCTCGACACCACTCGCGGCTACCACCGAGTACTCGTCGAGCGTGGAACCGAATTCACGCCGTGGGAAGGGACTATCGAAGTCGATGGCTCTTCCGATTCGTCGGTCGATATCCAACTTGAGCGTTGGTCCGATCTTCCCGATCGAGGCTGGCACCCCGGCAACACCCATATTCATTACGACGAAAAGGAAACTGATCCCGACCGTCGGCTCGCATACGACTCGCGGGTTGAAGACCTGCGAATGACCGCCGTGTCGATTCTTAAACGTTGGGATCTCGACTACGCAACAAACAAGTACCCGCCGGGAGTTCTCACCGAATACACCGACACGCATCACCACGTTCAAAGCGGTGAAGAAACCCGCCATAATCACGATCCCTCTGACCCGTTCAAGATTGGTTATGGCCACGTGATGTTGCTCAACATTCGTAATCAAGTCGACCCGATTAGTCGTGGGCTCATCATCGACCAGTTCGATCCCGATTATCCGCCGCTCAGCTATGCCTGCGATCAGGCGAACGACCAAGACGGACTCGTTATCTGGTGCCACAACGGACAAGGTATGGAAGCTCCGGTCGCGGCAGCGCTCGGCAAGGTGCATGCCATGAATCTGTTCGATCCGTTCTGGACCGATATTGAATATCTCTACTGGTACCACATGCTCAATACCGGAATCAAAATGCCAGTGTCGACCGGCTCTGACTGGTTCGTAAGTTCTGCCAATCGTGTTTACTCGCAGACCAACGGCGGATTCTCTTACGAATCATGGCTCGACGGGATTCGTACCGGTAAAACGTTCATTACGAACGGACCCGCATTGTTCTTATCGGTCGCCGGACAAGAGCCGGGTGCAACGATTCAAGTCGATAAACGCGCACGTATTCCTGTTCACGCCAATTGGAACTCGCATCATGCCGTCGAGCGGGTCGAAATCGTTCTCAACGGAAAAGTGGTTGCGAGGCGAGATTTCCCTGAAGGTGCGAATACCGGTCACGTCGAAGTCGATCTAATTGCCGAATCCGACGGGTGGATCGGTGCTCGACTGGGTTCAGGTTCTCGTGATTCGTTCAATCAGCCGATCTGGGCGCACACAAGCCCGATTTACATAAGAGGCACCGGCGCACAGTCCGAAGCCAGCGTCGAATCAGCGAAATTCTACGCCGATCAAATTGGCGAGGGAATCAACTGGGTGAAGACCAAAGGTCGCTTCTATACCGATGCACAGCGCAACGAAGTAGTCGACCTGTTCAAGCAAGGCCAGAATTGGTACCGTAATCTGATTTAACCCTAACGACCGTACAACCGTGCGACCTAGCTTACGGGTAAACTCGCTCGGGTCGTTTTGTTCTAGACCAACCAGTTATCCACCGTAGATAAATTCGAGTCTGTGAAAAATATGTCCGTCGAAGCTCTGTTAGATACCTATTACGATCGCGCAACGATCCCACTTCGGAACACGAAATTTGGAAGAGACATAACAGGATCTCTCGATATTCGTCACGTTACTGAAGATGACGAATTTCGATTCCTGCATCACAAGATAATCCTGAAGGACGGTGTCGCATCTAGTGTTTGGCGAGAGCAGGAGTGGGGGCTCGGTGAGAATTCAATCGACGTAACCCATTTCGAAGATGGAATCGTAAAGCAACTCAGCCTTCGACATACCGGAGACTCTGTGACCGGTCTGAAAGTCAGCCTAAGCCGGTATGAATGGCTACTTCCTGATCCCGATCATCGCTTGCCGTACATATTCGGTCGTGCCGATATGGAGACCTGGTACAAAGCCAGCGATTTTCAGATGGGCCTCAACCGATGTCGACTCGCGTGGGATCAGGAAACGAAGCACACGTTTTCGGTTCGCGAACTCGGTGTCGATAGAGATAAAGCCGAGCACCTATATAAAGGTGTTGAGTACCGTATCGAGATTGATGAATCTATTCGGTTGACTATCGAGGAAAAAGAAACGCGCCGAGTTGTTTGGCGAATCAGCATGTCGGCTGACGAAGTTCGAGCGCTCTTCGAATATGCCAGTAACGAGCCGTGGTTGAACGGCTGGGGACCTGTCGCTGCGATCGTCGAAAACGGCAAGTAGTTTTAGTTCTTGGCAGCGATTCTGCCAGGCGTCTCGACCCCCGATTTTCATCGGGGTAAACTCCGCAAACCGCATTGGAAAGACCTTCGGCGGACGGGTAGAGATGGAATACGCGATCCCCACAACTCGCTAGTCGCTGCGTGTGTACGTAGCTTCCATATCTAACGGATATAACGATTTGCGAACTCGTTTGTAGTCGAAGGTCGACATATCGGCTGAAGTAGCTCCGGACGTGTTTACAGTGATCATCTCACTCGCTATTGGCTGATACGCAGGTCGTGGAGAAACCACTCCCTTGGCGACCACAATGTCGAAGTCGTCGGGTCGGTACCCGAGCGAGTAGAACTGCTCTCGACTCATATTTCCAACTCGAGTTGTAACCAGCGCTACCGTTGGGCCTTCTTTCGTTTCGATCACCACCGTCGTGCCACCGTCGAAAAATCTCCAACCAGCGTGAACCGTGCCGCTATCTTCGAATCGACCGTCTGAGATGCGGGTGACCCGACCGTTCAGCCGGACCGGCTCTCCATGCAGCGAATCGGTCTTGCCACCTACATCTATGGTTACATTTTCGCCAATACCGGCTTCTAAACAGGCTGCAATAGCTTCCGTGTCACGCACTGTTTGAAGCCAAGAAGATGCCCCCTGCTTTACGGCTTCAGCAAGTAGAAAAGTGCTGTCGCCTGAACTTCCCGCTCCGATGTTGTCTCCAACGTCAAGTAACACGATGGGCCCTGAATCTTCAGATTTCGCCGTTGCCCGTTTCAACGCATATTCAACTGCTTCTGAAGCTGTAGGTCCAACCGGTTCATATAGCTCTTTTCGATTTGCCCATGCGCGATCCGCTATCCACCGTGCAGCCTTCTTCGCTTCATCAACCGAACTTTCGTGCAGCACGTAGCAGGCAAGTCCGTTCTCATATACGTCCGACCACGGATACCCCTCACCAATCGAACCGCCAACGATTCCCGGATGAGCAAGCACAGTTTCTAGATCGTCAATAACTGCTTTCATCGGCATGTCGCGCGTGTCATGCTGGAAAATTCCAACGACCATGGGAGGCATTTCGAGCCACTTGGCAGGTCGCCAATTCTCAGTAGCCATACGCACGACAAGATCACAAGCGTCGTGCGCTCGTGGCACGGCGTCGGTGTGCGGGTTGGTTTTGTAGATGACCAATGCGTCTGTCTCGTCAGCCATCTGCTGCGAAACGTTCGCGTGGAGATCGAGGGTCATGGCGACCGGCACGTCAGTACCAACGATTTCGCGCACTCGTCGAGCCAACTCGCCGTCCATGTCAGGATATTCTTCCGAGACGGCAGCTCCCATTTGATTAAGCAAAACTCCATCGAACGGACCCTGCTCACGAAGCATGTCTAACGCTTCTCCGCCGAGCTTGTCGAACACTTCTTTGCTGATCGTCCCGCCAGGGTCTGTGGCTGCAAATATCAGCGGGGTAAGCTCGAAATCGAGTCGTTTCGAAGCCTGAATGAACCCGGCCATAGATGTCTGTGATAGCTCGTGCATATCGTAGTACTGTTGACCTCGCTGCACTGCGTAGGTCTGCATCCCCGAAACCTTGAAGCTGTCCATGGTTGTGGGTTTACTGGCGAACGTGTTTGTCTCGTGGTGGATACCGAGGGTTGCGATACGGAGTTTGTTGCTCATATTTCTTCTTAAACAAAGTCGGCGGAGCCAAAACCCCGCCGACTCAAAATTTCGTTTGTTCCCGAAGCCTAGTCGCCGTGACCGTTGATGTGCCCTGCCGTTCCTGGCATTCGCTTCTGCTCATCTAGCTTCGAAGTAACTTCAGGGTTCTGACCAGCGCTCGGCCATTCGCCTCTAAGAACCGCTGCGACCTGCTGCGAGGCACGCTGGCGCGATAGCCATGCCGAACGAGTTGATTGGCCTGCTGAGTGTGGTGCGGTGATTACGTTCTCCATTTGGAGTAGAGGATTGTTCGGATCTACCGGCTCTTGTTCGAAGACATCTAGCCCGGCGCCACGTATCTTGCCCTGTTGTAGAGCTTCGATCAATGCTGGCTCATCGTTTACCGAACCACGGCAAACGTTGATGTAGTAAGCAGATTCCTTCATCACATCAAACTGCTCTTTGCCGATCATGTGGAACGTTTCTGCATTCAATGGAACCACTACAACGACATAGTCAGATCGTTCGAATAGGTCGTTGAGTTCGAAGACCTGCTCCACACCATATTCGTTGATGATCCACGGCTGTACGTATGGATCGTAGACGAGAGTTTCCATGCGCCATCCCTGACCAAGCTTCCGTGCGACCTGTCGTCCGATATTTCCGAAGCCGACGATTCCGAGAGTCTGTTCATCGATTGGCTCAATAGGTGAAAACTCTGCGGCGTCCCATCGGCCTTCTCGCAATTGGAGAGTTGATTGCACCGTGTGACGGTTGAGGGCCAGCGTCATCGTTACGGCCTGGTTGGAAACCTCTTCGGCACACATGCCAGCACCGTTGGTCACGATGATGCCCATATCGGTCGCAGCGTCTACGTCTATGTGGTTGAATCCGTGCGAATAGACAGCCAAAACCTTGGCCGCGTCTGCCGCTCGAATCACTTGTTCAGTACCCCAGCCACCTTGCATCATGATTGCGTCTGCGCCTCGAACTGCTTCGATCGCTTCGCCCTCAGACTGCGGTGCTTCCTGAACGAATTCCACATCTAGACCGGCCATCTCGGCTCGCTCGTGATGCAGGGGGTCGTCAGTAACCGGCCCGAGCACAACAACTCTATACTTTGCCATTTTTATTACTCCAAAAAATGTTAAATCAGTGGGACCCAAACTTCGAGTTACAGACCCCCAAAGAAAAACGTTTGAAAAACGCTCATTACTTGCCTTGCTCGGCGAGCATGACCTCCCAGTTAACTGCCCAGTTGCGTGGCTCTACAGTGCTTCGGACGTCTGGGTTGATTAGCGACATTGGCCAGTAGCCTAGTGCGATTCGCATCGCCTCTTCGCCGAGCTGTGTGTTCGCCCGACCCCACGCTACTTCACTGTAGGAGGCGTAGTGGTTCGTGACAGATACGTTGTCCATCTTGAGCAATTCGTTGTTCGGATCTACAGGTTCCTTCTCGAACACGTCGAGTCCAGCGCCAGCGATCTTGCCCTGCTGGAGTGCCTCTATCAGCGCTTTCTCATCGACCACAGGTCCACGTGAGCAGTTGATCAGGTAAGCAGTTGGCTTCATTAGGTCAAAGAACTCAGCACCAACCATGTGGTGAGTCTTTGGGGTTAGATAGGTGTGTGGCGAAACGTAGTCAGATCGCTTGGCGATTTCCTGAGGAGTGCCAACCATCTCCACGCCGTATTCCTTGGCATCCCACGAGGAAACGAACGGATCGTAACCAATTACTTTCATGCCGAAAGCCTGAGCCTTTCGAGCTACCGTTCGACCGATGTCACCAAGTCCGATGATGCCGAATGTCTGACCAGCGATGTGACCCATGGGAGCAAGGTGCTCTCGAGTCCAAGTGCCGTTCTTTACCAGCTTGTCGTGCAGTACAAATTTTCGTGAGCAAACGAGGAAGTGCATCATCGTCTGGTTACTAACTTCTTCAGTTCCGAACGAAGCAGTGTTGGCGAGAACTACACCGTTTTCAACGGCAGAACTCAAGTCCATGCCATCGTAGCCGTGTCCGAACGAAACTAATCCCTTGCATCGCCCGTTGTTACCCATGTGAACGAACAAGCTGGGGTCGATGCCGTGACCCTGACTCATAGCGACATCGGCATCTTTCAACGCTTCGATCAACTCGCCATCACTGTCACCAGCGTAAACAACGAACTCAGCGCCCATTTCTTTGGCTGCCTTGCTCTGTTGCTCAATGTCCGACGAGTGAACGCCGGGTCGGCTCTTAGGCCCCAAATATAGAACTCGAATATCTTTTCCGTCTGGGCTCATAGGTCTGTGTACGTTCTCGTTTTACTGGTTGGTTGAATTAGTTTTTCGTTATTCGGGTTTGACGATGCTTTGCGCAGTGGTGCCATCCCAAACTCGTTTCATATTGTCGAAGGCAAATCGTACTCTTCGCGGATAACTTTCGTAACTCTTACCCGCAATATGCGGAGCAACTACAACGTTATCCATCGTGAGCAGGGGATTACCCGGATCTACGGGTTCTTGCTCGAACACGTCTAATCCGGCACCCCATATTTCGCCGTCTTCGAGCGCGTGCTGCAATGCTATCTCGTCCACAACCGGACCTCGGCAAGTATTTATCAGAACAGCAGTCTTCTTCATTAGCTTGAATTCACGCTCGCTAATCAAAGCACGAGTGCTGTTGTCGAGAGGGGTGTGAAGAGTGACGATATCGGATCGTTCTAGTAACTCATCGAGTTCGACCCTCGTCGCTCCGTAGCCCTCCGCCTTTTCGCTTCGAATCTTGTCAGTGTAGAGCGTTGTTGTCTCAAATCCTCGAAGCATTCCAGCGACGTTGCTTCCGATACGACCTGCACCAACGATTCCAACGGTTGCGCCGAATAGTTCGTGCGAATCACGTCCATCCACTTCAGGTCGCATCCAGTCTCCGGCGCTGGTGTCAGAATGGGACACAGGAAGGTGGCGAATCGTCGATAGAGCGAGTGTGATGGCAAACTCGGCAACTGGAATTGCGTTCGCACCACCATTGTTGGCGACTGGAATGCCCATCTCACCAGCGAGCCCAAGATTCACGCCATCGAAACCGGCAGAGCAAAGTTGAACTAGCTTCGCTTTCTTCGCAAGCCGAAGTGTCTCATCAGAAACACCGTGGCCGAACACCAGAATGAAATCTGCGATTTCAGCTGCTTCCGCAATCTCCTCATCGGTCGATTCTGTTGTGCAAACGTTTAGATTCCAGTCACCTGGTTTCATTTCGTTCGCCATGTCTAACAAGGGGAGGGCGGGACCAGAAAATACGAGCACTTCAGGCATATTGATTCGATCTCAATTCAGGATATTCAAAAGGTCGGTCGTTGCGAACTCGGGCATTGTAAAACGTGGGCGACGATTAGTGTGACGCTTACCGACATTTCAACGCGTATGCTTTTCGCAGCAAAGTACTGATTCAACAAAACTTCATCGTTCTCTGGTTTATCGTTCATGACCAACGGCTCTGACTCTGGCACTAACTCCGACTTCGGGCAGATCGAATCTGCCGCTATCGAAATTCTCTCTGACCTCGGCGAGTTCACCGCCACTTCCTATTGGGAAGACGGACCTGCCGAATATTTGGCGGAACATGCCAGAAAAGGCGGTTTAGAGGTGTCGATCGATGAGTGGGGCAACGTTCTCGCTACAAAACTCGGGAACGATCCAGCCACACCCGGAATAGCGTTTGTCGCTCACACCGATCATCCTGGCTACGAAGTTGTTGCTCAAGAAGGCTCAAAGCTAACGCTGAAAACACTTGGCGGAGTCGGGATCGCTGCGGGTCGTGAAGGAACCCGAGTTTTGGTTATCGGGGAGAACGGTGAGCGAATCGAAGCCACGGTGACCGGAGCTGAACCGGCAGAAGGTGATTTTCCTAAATCTCGAGAAGTTGCCGGCTGGCTAGGTACCGACACCGTATATGCGGAACTGGCGGATGCAGAAATAAACCTCGGCGATCTCCCACGTCCAGTCATTCCTGACCTACCTGATTTCTCGATAGAGGATGGCCTAATCAAAATGCGCGCTGCCGACGATCTGGCTGGCTGCGCGGCAATCCTCGCCGCACTAGAATCGATCGTAAATACATCAACTGATGGCAACGTTTACGGCCTGTTCACTCGTGCCGAAGAAACCGGATTAATTGGCGCCCGTCTAGCTGCTGAAAACGAATTGCTCCCCAAAAACACGATCATTGTTTCTGTCGAGACAAGCTCTGTGCTTCCCGGTGCAGAAATCGGCGAAGGTGTCGTGATACGCACTGGCGATCGAGCAGCGACGTTCGACTATGAAGCCGAGGCGTATCTGGGACAGGCTGTTCACAAAATCAAATCTGCAAATCCCGATTTCAAGATTCAACGCCAACTCATGAACGCTGGCGGCTGCGAGGCTTCAGCTTTCAAAGCGTTTGGCTACAAGGTCACGGGCACGGCGTTCCCACTTGGCGCATGGCACAACCGGGGCGAAACCGGAGTTGAGCCAGAATTCATTTCGAAGGACGATTTTGTTGGTGGTGCGATCCTAATCGCAGAAGCAGCGAAACTGGCTGGAACTTCGCCAAAGGGAGTGCTGGCCAGGCTGGCAGATTCACCGTCAGAAGAAAGCGATAGACTAAAGTCGGCTCGTCTAAATCGCTAAAACCCCATAACGAAGTGCGTCTACAGGCGTATTCTGAATCCAAAATTAAATCCAACTTGGTTGGATCATTTACACAAACGGAGTTATCGAGAACTATATGGAAGTAGATGGCAGTTACCTACTGGCCCGCACGCTGAAGGAAGAAGGGGTTGAACACCTCTTCTATCTGATGGGCGGACCCAACTACGAGATCATCAATAATTCCGAAGATATGGGAATTAAGACGATCGACTTCCGTCACGAGCAAGCCGCTTCGATGGCCGCCCACGCATACGCCCGTGTCACCGGCAAGCCAGGCGTCACTACTGCTGCATCCGGACCCGGCACGTTGAACCTGCTGACGGGTCAGTACACGGCATGGGTAGACGGCGCTCCGATGATTACTCTCGGCGGGGCTGGACCTATCGAAGATTTTGGTCGTGGTGGCTTTCAAGAAGTCGACCAGGTTGGCATCTTCGAGCCGATATCAAAAGCTGTGATGCGACCAACCGATCCCGCACGCTACCCCGAGCACATATCGACCGCTTTCCGTATAGCGACCACCGGCCGACCGGGCCCTGTTTACATCGACTGCAACGAAGATGTTCTCTACCGCAAGGTCGAAGAATCGGACGCTGTTGTGCCGTCCCGCGCATCGGGACGAGCTCGACCCGCAGGTGATCCCGATCTGATCAAGCAAGCCGTGAAAATGCTTTCCGAAGCAAGCAGCCCGATGGTGTTCGCTGGCGGAGGAGTCTGGTGGTCGCAGGCCTACGACGAACTTCGACTACTTGTCGAACGAATGGGCATTCCGTTTTACACGTCACCTATGTCACGAGGCTTACTCCCCGACGACCACGAAATGTCGTTCCCGGCGGCGCGTTCAGGTGCGTTCAGAGGGGCAGATGTAGTTCTGGTTGTTGGAACACGAATGAACTGGATGATGACTTTTGGGCAGCGCATTGCGGCCGAGTCTAAGATCATCCAAATCGATATTCACGGTTCTGAACTAGGACACAACCGCTCGGTCGATGTTGGAATCGAAGGCGACGCAAAGGCTGTTCTTCAGCAACTTGTAGACGAAGCGGACCGTATCGGATTTGAATCTAAGGCAAAATCCAAGTGGATCGATAAACTTCGTGAAGCTGATCTATCTCGCAGAGAGCGTGTTGCGCCTCTCGAAAACTCCGATCAACAGCCGATTCACCCATTACGACTCTGCAAAGAGCTTCGTGAAGTGATGGATCGAGACTCCATTCTGGCAGTCGATGGCAACGAAATTCTTCACTTTGGTCGGCAGTCGATGCCGACTTACGTACCGGGTCACCGCCTAAATTCGGGGCCTTCAGGCTGCATGGGTGTGGGCCTTCCTTACGCACTCGGTGCCAAGATCGCTAAGCCAGACAAGCAGGTCGTGGCCCTTCACGGAGATGGATCGCTTGGAATGAATATTCAAGATTTCGACACTGCCGTTCGACACAACCTGCCGATCGTCATCGTCGTTTCGAACAACGAAGGTTGGACAGCTCGAGTCGAAGGTATTCGCAAGCCTGGTCGTGAGCTTGGATTCACTCGATTCGACAAAGTCGCCGAGGCACTTGGTGGGCATGGCGAGCTAGTTGAGGATCCTAAAGATCTCAAGCCAGCGTTCGAACGTGCTTTCGCTTCGGGTGTTCCGGCTATCGTAAATGTACGAACCGACCCTACAGCTAGAGCTCTTTCGCGATTCGTCGGATCGAAAATGGAGTAATCGTCGTGTTCCAGCCGCTGTGAAAAGCGTAATCGCAACGACCAGATTCGCCATCCAGAACCAGCAACTAACGGGGAGTCAAATTTGCCGTACTACCTAATGCTTTCAAAACTGACCGAGCGTGGACGTGATCGGATCAAGCATGATCCCGACCGAATCACTCAGGTAAATCTGGAAATTGAAGAGCAAGGCTGCAGCGTTGTGTCGCAATACGCCCTGTTAGGTCGATACGACTTCGCAACCCTAATCGAAGCTCCCGACAATGCCCATATGAGTCGACTCGCAGTCGACCTAGGCGCACGAGGAACCATCGAAACCGAAACGCTGCCTGCAGAGCCAACTGAACTCTTTATCGCTGCCATGAAGGGCGAATAGAACATCATGACCTCAGATCGAGAACTCGGATTCACGCCAACTTACAAGCTGCGAGAGATGATCGGCTCGAAAGAGATTTCGCCGGTAGAACTCACTGAATCTCATTTGAGACGAGCCGACGAACTCGATCCTAAACTCGGAATTTTCATCACTCGGATTTCCGACATGGCAATGGACGCCGCTCAGGAATCTGAAGCCGCGGTGATGCGTGGTGACGAGCTTGGTCCACTTCATGGCATCCCCGTTCCTTACAAGGACACCGAGCCTATGAAGGGCGTCATCTGGACCCACGGTTCGCTCACTTATAAGGACAATATCGCCGAGTTCGATTCGATTCCGCTGTCTCGAGTTAAAGCGGCAGGCGGAATCATTACAGGCAAGACGAATACTCCCGAAAACGGTTTCGCAGGGACAACAGAAAATCGATTAGGCCCTCCGGCTAGAAATCCGTGGAACCCCGACAAAACTCCCGGCGGGTCTTCAGGGGGAGCATCGGCAGCCGTGGCTTCCGGTCTCACGAGCTTTGCGCCCGGCGGCGATGGCGGAGGGTCGATAAGAATTCCAGCTGCCTTTGCGGGTGTTTACGGAATAAAAGCTACGCAGGGCAGGGTGGCACGCGCGGCGAGTCCGACCCGCAACGCTGGTCACAACATAATGAACAACGCCACGTCGGGGCCGCTCACTCGCACAGTGCGAGACGCCGCTGAAGCACTGACAATATTCTCAGGCTACGATCCTCGCGGCGAGTACGACATGATCACCGACGGCGTTCCCGACTATGTTGGTGCCCTAACCAAAGGCGTCAAAGGAATGAAGATCGGCTGGACACCCGACATGGGCGGTAATCCAGTCGACCCTGAAGTAGTGAAGGTCGCCGAAAGCGCGGCGAAAACGTTCGAAGATGCGGGCGCTATCGTCGAAACAGTCGACTTCAATCCAGCTGATTATGAAGACGTATTTTGGACATTCTTCGACTACTTCACGATCAAGGGTCTCGACGCCGCGCGGGAAGATTTCGACAATCACCGTGAAGACATGACCGACTACTTCGGTGAGTACATGGATCGTGCCGACACGCTTTCGGCCGAGCGCATGTGGAACATCTTTAGCAACATCGGTGCCTACCGAAAGTACGTCAACGGCTACTTCGGTAAGTACGATCTGCTACTTTCGCCATCATTGGCTGTCCCTGCCTTTGATATTGGCAACGAGCCTGACGTTATTGGCGGCAAGCAAGTTCCGCACCGGCTGTGGGGTTTCACGCCGTTTACCTATCTGTTCAACCTCACTGGAAATCCTGGTGCTTCGGCTCCCGCTGGCTTCTCGTCAGAAGGCCTGCCAATCGGACTTCAAATCGTCGGCGACATGAAGGACGAAGTGAGCGTTCTCGCCGCCTCAGCTGCCTTAGAGGAAGCTCGACCGTGGGCCGACAAGCGACCTCCGATTAGTTAGGTCTAGGCTGCTGGATTTTCCCGAGTGCGAACAATATCGATGTCTCCGCTCATAGTGCGAACTTGAATCGTTAGATCCGCTGATTCCGATTGGTCTCTCGAAGAATCGAGATCACTTGAGACGTTTCCAGACTTCGAATCTAGATCCAACCAAACGCCCGTGTTTGGATCAGCTCCAACGCTAACCATTCCGGAACCGGCATTGGCGGATATCACGCCACGGTGAGCAATCCCGATCTTTAAATTCCCGGATGAAGACTTCGATCGAGCGTCTGTGTGAACCTCTGCGATTTCAATGTCCCCGCTGGCAGTTCTGAGTCTCGCCGACCCTTTTACGACACCGACGTAAAAGTCACCGGATGCTGACGTAAGGCGCAGGTCACTGCCGACATCGTTGATCCGAGTATTTGCACTGGCTGTCTGAATTCTGACGTTTCCAATGGCATCGCCGATCTCCAAATCGCCCGAAGTAGAGTTCACAGTCGCGTTCCCGTACCGCCCGGTGCATTTGACCGTAGCGGATGCAACGCTAACGCGTATGTCACTATCGATCGGCGTCTGTACTTCAATCTTGAGTTGAACGCTACTTCTCAAATAGCTGTTGCCCTTTGGTGGCTCGATCGTTAGTTCGTCTCCGTTGAGAATCACAGAAGTAGCTTCCGCTGCTTCCCGATCCTGCCGACTGCTTCCGAGCGGGGTGACAGAAACGTTGACGTTGTCACGTTCTTCAGCGACTACATCGACGGATCCACTCGGAAGGGATATTTTGATCGAAAGTGGTTTGGTACAAGCAAATTCAGGCATTAAATATTTTCTTTCAATCGATTTACGCGCGACTGTACTTCCGAATCACATCCCAAATCTCGGGCTTCATCGAGTTGTAGATAAAGTAGCAATATCGCGTCGCTCCCTGAGATTGCATCTCCGCTAGCATTCGATCTAACTCACTTGCCGTCAACCAATTCGATCCAAAATGCTCGAGTCCAACCCACGGCATATATCGCTCTTGTCCACCGCTGTTGGCGATCATCTTCGCCGTTTGATCACGAACCGCTGTCGTGAACCACTCGTCGGTCGCTTCCGAGTTGTAATCGCTGATTGGATACGAAGCGGCCAGTGGATAGTCGAACATCGCACCGAACAACTCCGAAGCTAAATCTTGATCGAGACCGTCATTCCAATCCACGAGCGTATCGACCCAGTTCACGATGGTTCCTCGGAAACCGGCAACGCCTCCTGACCACCAATACTGCTTGGGCTGCTGAAAATCGATGTATTTCTGCTTCTTGACCGTGTTGTGACCCGTCAGCGGTTCGGCGAATGGTAAGCGAGATGAGTTACCTACCTGTAAGTCAGGAAGGTGCTCTTTCACTCCACGATACGAGCTGCTCACGCTCCATTCGACCACAGCCTGCTTGAACGAGTACCAGTCGTTGAACTTGGGGTGATCTCGCCACCAATCATGACTCGCCAGCGCACCGGGCGCCTTTGATATGAACTTGCGAGCGTATTCCTGATTAAACCCGTGCAGGAATTCTTTGAAGTGTTCGCGACCGTCGAGGACTTTTTGGAAATCCATTCCGTTATTTGTCGCGAACGCTCGATTTTCCGGCGTGTCGATTGGCTCGACCCAAAGGTCGTCGCGGTGACCCGGCTGAATCTCCCATTTGAAGTCAGGACCATCCAAAAGCAGACCGGTGACCTGCGGAAAGTGCTTCGCCGTATCTCGTGCACGTGCAACGGTCATCGCGGGCATGCTCGGATCGGTGAAGCTGGGCGTGTGCTTAGTTAGATCGAGCTTTCCCGATCCGAATCCACCGTGGAGAAAATATCCTTTGTCGTCCACCGCGTAGATCGTGAAACCCTTGGAGCGCCCCATATCTAGCGCCGCTGCCAACTTTTCAGATTGCGCTGCGAGATGATCGGGCATCGTGGGCGGCTGCCATGAAAGGCCGTCGTAGTATTCAGGTGTTGGATTGAACGCTGCTGTTGGAACTAGGCTAACTCGTTCACCACCCATCGCTGACAAGCCACGGGGGTGACCGTCTTCGGGCTGGGGATAGACGTTGCCTTCGTCTTCGGGTGCCTGATCGTCGAGCAGGCACAGCCACTGAAGGGCAATCTCTTTTACGCCGACGTTAGCTAGTTCATCCCAGAACGATTCCTCGAACATGATGTCGTTGGGCGGCCTCAACGCCATGACGGGGCGGAGGGGCTGTTTGTGTGCGTTGCCGGGTGCCATAAAATCGTTCTCCACTTGTTGGTTGTCTTACGCCGAGAATGTACACCTGCTGAGCGGAAAAGAAACTATCAACATCCCTACCCACGATCTTCATCGGGGTAAACTCCGAGATAGCGAAGTGGGGGGGTCTTCGGTGGTGCGGTGATTGCGGTGATGAATCCCCGATGGTCAACGCGACCCCACCGGATCCCTTGGCTGCACTCGGAAAATTAACCGAGCATATGTGCACCGTATTACGAGAGCGAGGGAATTGCTGTGAACTGCTCTTCGTAGAGCCGCCTGTAAAGCGACGATCGTTCCAGAAGCTCTTCGTTCGTGCCTCTGTCAGAGATTTTGCCTTGCTCCATCACCAAGATTTGGTCAGCAGCGATGACTGTAGATAAACGGTGGGCGATTGCCACGGTCGTGCGACCCTGACGGAGACGGGTTAGCGCCTGCTGAATCATTCGCTCAGAAAGCGTGTCGAGCGAACTGGTGGCTTCATCAAGCAGTAGGATACGAGGGTTGGCGAGAATCACGCGAGCAATTGCCAGCCGCTGGCGTTCTCCGCCCGACAATCGATATCCGCGTTCTCCGACCACAGTCTCGAACCTATCTGGAAGGCCATCGATCAACTCGTAAATCTGTGCTGCCATTGTTGCATCGATCATCTCAGCTTCGGTGGCTTCCGACTTACCGAACACTAGATTCTCTCGAATCGTATCGTGGAACATAAACGAATCTTGGGACACAACGCCGATGAGCTTTGAGAGATCGGCCTGCGCCATGTCCTTCACGTCGATCCCATCGATAGACACCGAGCCGCTATCGGCGTCATATAGCCGCGCTAGCAGATAACCGACCGATGTTTTACCGGCGCCGCTGGGTCCGACCAAAGCTGTAAGTCCGCCACTTGGCACGGAGAAACTAATGTCGTTCAGCGTGAACGGCGCTGCTTGGTCCTTGGGTGACGTTTTCTTATCGCCAATGGCAATCTCGGAGTACCTAAAGCCAACACTGCTGTATACGATCTCGCCCTTGAAATTCGCAGGGTCGACAGGCACTGGGTGGGCAGGGTCTTTGATCTTCGGATCGATATCGAGATACTCGAAAATTCGATCGAACAATGCGATCGAGCTAGATATCTCTACCCCTCGCATAAACAGGCCCGCCATCGGGAACAGTAAGCGCGCTTGAATGGCAGTGAACGCAACGATGTCACCCATTGAAATGGAACTGTCAGCTTCGATGATGAAGTAACCACCGATGAGCCAGATTATTGCGGGAGTCATCGTGAAGAACGTCTGCATCAGCACCGAAAAACGCTGGCCCGTCATCGCTTGTCGCAGGCTAAGCGTGGTCAGTTCAGTGCTGTTCTGTTTGAACGATTCGAACTGATCGGCTTCGCGTCCGAACGTCTTCGAAAGCATTACACCAGAAACAGAAAGCGTCTCGCCCGTTCGAGATGTCAGTTCTGATAGCGACTTCTGCGTGCGCCGTGTGAGTTCGCGACGTCGTTTACCAACCTTGAACATAGCGAACGTAAATATCGGAAGGGTGACCAAGGCAACTATCGACAGTTGCCACGAGATCACCAGCATCGCAATCACCGCAGAAATTACAACAACCGAGTTCGATAACAGCACGCCAAGAGTATCAGTGAGCAGCATCTGTGTGCTGGATACGTCACTGGAAATGCGGGTCTGAAGATCACCTGTACGAGTCGAAGTGAAGAACGAAAGAGGCAACTTCTGGAGGTGACCGTAAACGGTGAGTCGCAGGTCCTCCATCACCGTAAGACCCGTTAGCATATTTAGATAACTAGTGCCGTAAGAAATCGCACCACTTGCAGCCGCTACCCCGATCATCCAACCCGTGAGCCAGTACAGGCTAGTGCTATCGGAGTTGGGTATTGTCACGTCGATGATCTGACGGATAAGTAGAGGTGTTGCGATCATCAACGTCGCCGATATAAAGATCAGGATCGCAACGGTTATGAGCGCGGAGCGATAAGGACGGTAAAGCTTCGCCACTCGAATCAGCGTTTTTCGTGCGATTGGGCGTTTAGGAGCATCATCGAATGCCCTGTCTACTCGCCCGCCATGTCGACGAACCAAACCGCGCTCCTTAAATGGAGAGGTGAATCGTTGTAGTCAACTCTTCAATCCTCTGACCTCTGGCATCTGACTACAATTGTGCGCCGATAGTTGAGTTCACCGATAACAAAAAGCGGCTAGTACATGTACTAGCCGCTTCATATTGCTACTTGATGGTAGCCCCAAGGGGATTTGAACCCCTGTTTCAGCCTTGAGAGGGCCGTGTCCTGGGCCACTAGACGATGGGGCCCCGTGGCTGCCGATCCAGGGATCGAACCTGGGTTACCAGATTCAGAGTCTGGTGTCTTACCGCTAGACGAATCGGCATCTGCGAACAGTGTTTAATAGTAGCAAGGTGATTCTGTTGTGCCTAATAAAAGCAAGCCAAAATTCTGCGAATCTCCTTATCTTTCGTGAACTTCTTACAAATTCGGATAAAACCAAGCTCGTTTGATCAGCATCTCAACCTGCAACAAGCCAACATCTTCGAAGTATTAAACGCTAGACTGACGCCTTCACGTAATAGAGGTACATCCTCTGGAGGTTTCTAAATGGCGACGATTGCAACTGCTGCTGAACGAGCGAAAGCATCTGGCAAAGGTCTCGAATGGAAGGGCGTGTTCCCAGCGAACCCGACGCCTGTTCATTCCGATGGACGAATCAACGAAGATGCACTTCGAGCAATTTTCGAAGACAACCTAGCTCACGGAGTGGGTGGGTTCTGGGTTGCAGGTTCAACGGGCGAAGGTCCGGTGATGAGCGAGCAGCAGCGAGCGACGACCGCACGCATCGCTGGTGAAACGATTTCTGGCAGAGGTCTTTCGATCATGCATGTCGGTGCGGTGAGCACCGAAAGTGCTGCCAAAGGTGCGAAGGCTGCCAAAGATTCTGGAAATGACGCTATTTGCTGCGTGCCACCGTTCTTCTTCAAGGGCGACGACCAGATGACGATCGACCACTACAAGCGGGTCGCAGATGCAGCAGACGGATTGCCGTTTTTCGTCTACAACCTCCCGCAACTAACTCAAGTTGAGTTCACTCCAGAACTCATGGAAAAAGTGGTCGAGCAGGTCCCTTCAGTAATTGGTCTGAAACATTCAGCTGTCACGTTCGGCAACATCCGAGCTTTCGCCGATATGGGACTCAAATGTTTCTCCGGCAACGGAGCGATTCCGCTGCCGGCGCTGACTATGGGAGCGGTGGGAACTGTCGATGCTCCTTTGTCGGTTGCACCTTGGCACTACACCGAACTGCACGACGCATGGGAACGTGGCGATCTGCCGACCGCTCAGAGATTGCAAGACGGCGCAAAGAAGATAGTTGACGTAGTGCGAATGTTTGGCGCTCCCGCCGGCGTAACCAAGATGATTCTCTCGGAGCGACTTGGAATCGACTGCGGTCGACCGATTCCGCCAGTGATGGATCTAACCGACGAGCAGCGACCGATCGTCATGGCAGCAGCGAAAGAAGCAGGCTTACTTTCGAATCCGTAAGAAATCGTGGCTTTTCGAATTTGAACAACGTCTCCAAGAAAGATTCTTGGAGACGTTGTTGTTTTCTCACTACCTGCAGCAAGATTGCGATGCTCGACATCCCGACCGTAGCGGCAGCGGAGTGGAGGGATCTTCGGTAGGGGGCGTGCTCGGCGATTGCTTTCTAATGTACGACCTACGCGACCCCGGCCCCAGATCCCTCGGCGGCACTCGGGAAGGTGGTTGTTCCAATCGGGAACGAAGGGCAACCTAAACCGAGCCCCGGCTAATCGCTTCGCTACCGAAGCGTTCGCGAATCGTGTCGAGAGCTTCACTGGTGTCCGAATCGCCCATCGGATTCTGATCCAGAAGCGAAAGCTGTGCCGCCTGCTCACCGAGTCCAGTAACCGATATTCCGAGCAGGCGAATGGCGTCACCTCTCGCTCGCATAGCAGTGACCAACAGTGCATGAGCCGTGTCATAGATCAGTTGATCGCCATCGTTGGGTGCAGCGAAAGTCCGCTGTCGAGTGATCGTAGAAAAATCGCCATATCGTAATTTGATGCTCGCACCCTTCGCTCGCATCCCCGACTTTCGCAGTCTCGTGCCAACTCGTTCACTCAGCTTCTTCAGCACCTTTTCAAGCCCAGAGCGACGTGAAACATCAGTCTCGAACGTAGTTTCTGCACTAATCGACTTCGCTTTCACTCGTTCTTTCAGCGGAGCGTTGTCGATCCCTCTAGCCCGTCGTTGAACGTAGTCAGCGTGGTTCGGGCCCAACGCACGCCGTAACGGCCCCAGCGGTGCGACGGCGAGTTGTCCTAGGGTAGAAATCTTGAGTTTCGCCAACGCTTCGCCGGCTTTGGGACCTATACCGGGGAGATTCCGAACTGGTTGGGGAGCGAAGAACGATTCGGCCTCTTGCTGGCGAACTTGAAATATGCCGTCTGGCTTGGCGTGTTCGGTCGAAACTTTCGCCACAAGTTTGCTGGAGCCGATACCTATCGAAGTTGGGAGTCCAAGTTGATCTCGCACTGCTTTGCGAATCTGATCAGCAGCGTCTAGCGGTTCGCCATAAAGCCGTTCTGTCCCGGTCATGTCCAGGTACGCCTCGTCAACGCTTACTGGGACGACGTTCGGTGAATATTCCCGAAGAATATTCATGAACTTTTTGGAAACAGTGCGGTACAAATCGTGATTGCCACGCATGTATATGGCTTGTGGGCAGAGCCGACGAGCCACTGCGGTAGCCATCGCAGAATGAACTCCAAATTTGCGGGCCTCATATGAAGCTGTGGCTACAACATCGCGTGGACCAATCCCGCCAATTACGACAGGTTTGCCAACTAGTGAGGGGTCGTTCTGACGCTCGGCCTCAACGTAAAACGCGTCGAGATCGACATGAAAGATCACTCGCTCTTTATCGGAAGTAATTGGCTCGCCAGACATGGCTGAAGATTAGCAGGTGAGTCGGGAAATCACGAAGCGATAAGTGGCGTTAATTAGCCTACATCCCGACCACAGCGAAATCGGAGTGGAGGGATCTTCGGTAGGGCGGGCGTGCTCGGCGATTGATAACGACGAACGAAACTGGCTATGTGCTTGGTGAATGAGAATGACTAACGACCGTCTAAGCCAACGCGACCCCAACTCCAGATTCTTCGGCTGCACTCGGGAAATCGATTGGTTCAGATTGTGACGACGAAGTCGTCGACATCTAGCCTTAGCTGGCTGAGACGGGGGGGGGGAGGCAGAAAACCCTATGCCAGCTCGTGAATCTGACGCATCGTGTTGACCATTTCGACCGCAGCGTCAGCATAGCCGCTTGCGTGACCGATCCGAACGACGGCATCTTCAGTGTTGTCAGTTGTTAGCACGCCGAAAATTACTGGCTTGCCTGAATCGTTACCTGCTCGGGCGATGCCCTCGGTCACTGCACGTGCAACGAACTCGTAGTGATCGGTATCGCCACGGATTACCGCTCCTATGCAGATCACGGCGTCGATATCGCCGCGCTCCGCGAGTCTTCGAGCGATCAGCGGTATTTCAAATGCTCCCGGTGCTCGTGCAACTACAGTATCGTCTGATGCGACACCAAGCTCGGCAAGACGGGTCAAAACCAAAGCTGTCATTTGGTCAGTGATGTAATCGTTGAAACGCGCCGCAACGACTGCGATTCCGAGCCCTTTTCCATCCAGATTTTGTTCGATTTTACGAGGTGACATTAATCGTTGGGCTCTTTGTTCGATTTGTTGACGATTGACTCAGACGGATTTACTTCGAGATCATGTCCCATCTTGTCGACCTTTGTCTGCATGTAGAACCGATTCTCGTCGTTGATCGGTGCTTCCAATGGAAGCTGCTCGACCATCTCAAGTCCGAACCCTTCGAGTCCGATGACCTTTTTGGGGTTGTTCGTAAGCAGCTTGAAGCGTCGAACTCCGAGGTCATTCAATATTTGAGCACCGACGCCATAGCGACGCAGATCCATCGGAAAGCCGAGTCGCAAGTTCGCTTCGACTGTGTCTAGCCCTTGGTCTTGAAGCTCGTAAGCCTTGAGCTTGTTCAAAAGCCCAATACCTCGACCTTCTTGCCGCATATAAACCAAAACACCACGACCCTCAGCCGCAATAAGTTTCAGTGCCATGTTCACCTGATCGCCGCAGTCGCAGCGGGTGCTGCCAAAAACGTGGCCGGTGAGGCATTCCGACTCGACCCGAACCAAAACCGGCTCGGAATCGTCGATGTCGCCCATGTAAACAGCGATGTGTTCCGAAGGGTCGACGAAGCTCTTGTAAGCAATCGCCTTGAACACGCCGTGCGCAGTTGGTAGACGGGCTTCCGCGGCACGCTCAACGAGCTTCTCGTGGCTCATGCGGTATGCGATAACGTCGGCAATAGTAACGATAGGGAAGTCGTGCTTCTCAGCTGTTTCTTCCAACTGAGTTCGGCGCGCCATAGTGCCGTCGTCATTCAAAATTTCGCAGATAACGGCCGCAGGGTGCTTGCCTGCCAATCGAACAAGATCAACTGATCCTTCGGTGTGACCAGCTCGCACTAGCACCCCACCTTCTTCATAGCGAAGCGGGAACACGTGACCCGGTCGCACAAAGTTCGCCGCTGTCGATTCTTCATCGGAAAGCAACTGAATCGTGTGCGCCCTATCGGCAGATGAAATACCGGTCGTAATCCCGAATTTCGAATCGACAGTTACCGTGAACGCAGTACCGTGTTCTGCGGTGTTTTTCTGCACTTGCATTGGGAGTCCGAGACGATCAAGATCCTCTCCGGTCATCGGAGTGCAAATGAGCCCTCGCGCTTCGTTCGCCATCATAGTGATGTTCTGCGGCGTGGCGTCCTGAGCCGCCATCACCATGTCGCCTTCGTTCTCGCGGTCTTCGTCGTCGACGAGGATCACGATCCCACCATTTTTGATCTGTTCGATCGCCCGTTCAACCGACTCGATGGCACGAGCGTCGACTGAATCGGGAATGTGCGGATTTATCGTCATATTTTGTGGAAGCTTATTCAACGATGATTACTACTTGGGAAGATTATTCAGGTACGGCTCTACCAGTTTCGCCACGTACTTAGCTGTGACATCTGCTTCGAGGTTCACTTTCGATCCCTCTGGGCGTTCGTTCATTGTCGTGTGATCGAACGTGAACGGGATAATTGCAATGCTAAAGCTATCGACGTTGCGATCGACCACCGTGAGGCTGGTTCCATCAATGGTGATGAAGCCTTTCTCAACGATATTTTCAATTATATTCTCTGCAGCCTCGATGACGAAAATTCTCGAATTGCCGTCTTCGATAACAGAACGAATCCTACCAACACCGTCGACGTGACCCTGCACCATGTGCCCGCCGACCCGGTCGCCGTATCGGAGCGATCTTTCGAGGTTAACCTTGCTGTTTGGTTTCAAATCGTCAAAGTTGGTTCGGACTAGCGTTTCAGGGACGGTCTCGACTGTGAACGTGGAGTCGGTTTCGGAAAGCGCTGTGACGGTAAGACAGGCACCAGCGACCATGATCGACTCGGAAATTTTTAGATCGTCGAGCACTTGATTGGCTCGAACAACGAGGGTTTCACCGTCGAAAGATTCGACGGTTCCCACTTCTTCGATAATTCCTGAAAACATTGCTAGATTTCGCCTGTCAGCGGTTTTTATGAATCGAACACGACGAGTGCGTTAATTCGACTTTGAAACGAAGCCTTCGATAAGAATATCGCCGTCGATGACCGTATGGGTGATGTTTTCTAGTACGAGAGCATCGTTGATTGCTGATATTCCGAGTCCGGCGAGCGGTCCGGGCGCTTCGGTTCCACCGATGATCTTCGGTGCGATGAACATAGCGACCTTATCGACTAGACCATTCTCGACGAACGCTCCGGCGAGTCCTGCCCCAGCTTCGACCATCACGTTGTGGAGTCCTCTAGATCCGAGTTCGTCCACGATAGCAGTCAGATCAATTTTCGATTTGATCTGAGCGGATTTCAAGATCGATACATTCGGAGCTGGCGGTTTCGCATCGACACCTTCACCAACGATCCAAAGGATTTCGCCCGGTTCGTTGATTAGTGGTGCATCCGAAGGCATCCTGCCATGTGAATCGACAACTACCCGCAGCAAAGGTCGGCCGGTTGGATTGCCATCGGAATCTCGTGCGGTCAGTCTTGGCTTATCAGCCAGTACCGTGCCAATACCTGTCACCAGCGCATCGGTTTGTCGTCGCATTTCGTGAACTCGGGCGCGTGAAGCGTCGCTCGTTATCCATTGTGATTCGCCGGTGCGAGTTGCGATCTTGCCATCGAGACTCATCGCGAGTTTTAGGGTGACAAGCGGACGTTGTGTTTTAAGATGGTGACGAAAACCCTCTATTAGAAATTCGGCTCGCTTAATCTGTTCGTCAGATGCCTCTCTAACTACCTCGATTCCAGCAGCCTTTAGCTGTCTAAACCCGTTTCCCGAAACACTCGGGTTTGGATCTTCAAGCGGCGAAACGACTTTGGAGATACCAGCTGTAATGATTGCTTCGGTGCAGGGCGGAGCTACGCCTTGAAACGCATGCGGCTCTAACGAGCAGTAAAGAGTTGCGCCTTTCGCGTATTCACCGGCTTCTGCAAGTGCGATCGGCTCGGCGTGCCGACCTGGTCGTAGCTCGGTCGTGCCTTCGCCAATGATTCGGCCGTTCTGAACGACAACGGCGCCGACCGCGGGGCGGGGCGCAACGCCTCCCATAGCCTGTTCGGCGAAATCTAGCGCTCTATCGAGTGGAGTACCGATGGCTGAGCCTCAGTGGTATCTAGGAACGCTTGATGTGGTTATCGAAATCGAGATGTGCTCGGCTGGCAGTCGGTGATTCTTGGCCTTGGTAACGACTACTGAGTTCCTTTGATCCGTATGGACGATCTACTTCGGTAGTCATCTGCTGGAATGAAATCTGGCCAATGCGCATTCCAAAGTACAGAGTGATTGGAAGTCGCGAGACGTTCGCAAGTTCGAGCGTGAGATTGCCAGACCACCCCGGATCGATAAAGCCGGCTGTCGAGTGAATCATTAGGCCGAGTCGACCCAGTGAGCTTTTACCTTCGATCCGAGCAACTAAGTTGTTCGGCAGGGTCAATTTTTCAAGTGTGCTGCCCAGCACGAATTCGCCCGGGTGCAGTATGAACGGCTCGTCGTCTTTGATGATTACTTCATCTGTCAGATTCGGAACGTCCTTACGCAGATCGATGTAAGGGAGGGTCGAATTTCGAAATACTAATATCGTGTTCGCAAGATGAAAATCGACACTAGCGGGCTGGACGTCACGGTCGGAATATGGCTCTATGCCAATATGCCCAGCTTCGACGGCTTCCCTTATCGATCGGTCGCTCAGGACCATGCGAATTTCCTTCGTAAATGCTGTGATAAAACTTACACACTGCGATTCACCAGTAACCAATAGACACTGACGACAACGAGATTGTATGCGCTGACGGAACACTGCGGACACCGCTCAACACAAGTTAAATAATAAAGGGCGGATCCCTTCGATGAGGAATCCGCCCTTTATTGGTTTAGTCGAACGCTTATCCGCCGATTGCGAATACTGCTTGAATATTTACTGAAAGGTTCACGTCACCCGAAGAGATCGGCGTCGACTTGAATGCACCGTCCATCGCTGTCATTTCGGCCATAGGTGCGCCGTATGACATTGGTACTGAGCTGCTAATTTCTGTCAGGTAAACCAAAGGTCCGAGCGTTACACCCATTGCCCGAGCGTAGACGTCTGCCTTAGCAAGAGCGTCGGCAGCTGCGTGCTGGCGAATTACTTCGCCGTATGCCGAAGAGTCGTCGACAGTGAACTGAATCGAGTTGATTCTGATCAAGTCGCCGCCAGCTGAAGCTGCGGTGTCGACCACTGGGCTCAGGTTGTCGATGTCACGAACCGTCACCTGAACGGTATTACTAACAGTGTAACCCGTGATGCGTGGCTCGCTGTGTCGACCCAGTGAGTCAGATACCTCAACCCAAATCGTCTGTGGGTAAATGTTGAAGTTCGTAGTCACAATATCGTCTTCCGACACGCCGTTGTCTTTGATGGCGTCCAGCACACTTTCCATAGCATCGGCAGCTTTCTGGCGTGCTGCGGAAACGGTGGTCTCACGAGACTCAACACCGATCGAAACCTGTGCGACGTCGGCTGGAATCTCGATTGTTCCCTGTCCGGTCACCCAGATACCAGTGTTAGTCGTACCGAATGACGAATTGAATACCGAAGATTGGCCGTATCCGACTGGTGCACCGATTGGGTATGGCTCGATCAAAGATGAATCGTAGTCAGGGGTGATTGCCTGACTGCTGCCAGTCGATGAGCCTTGAGAACCGCCTGAGCTAATGTTGCCAATAACACCGGAGGGAGCTCCGATTGCTGGCGTGTCATCGTTGCTTGCGATCTTTTCGTCGGCAGATGTATCGGCGCATGCGACTGCTGCGAGTGAGAACACTGCGAGGGCAGCCACGAGCAACCATGTTGCGGGCTTTCTGATCTTTACATTACTCATAACAAAATCCTTCTAGTTACTTATCTGTGGTTCAACAGCACGCTTGTGTGTCCTGAACCCTTTGAACTGTTTCTTGACCAACCCACGTTTGAATTGTCGTTGGTATAAGTAGAGACGACGAATAGCTGAGATTTGTTCCATTGAGTTCTGACGAATACGTGATGACCTGGTTTTTGTGAGTGTTAAACCAGTGTCATAGGTGTCGAGCGAATGGACCCAACATCCCGACCGTAGCGATAGCGAAGTGGAGGGAACTTCGGTGGGGCAGTGTGCTTGGCGATGGAGCATAACCATCGACTCCGGAAGCCAGACTCAGCCCAGATTCCTTGGCTGCACTCGGAAAGTCGACCGTTGTTGCGCGTCAGTCCGGGGCAACGTCTGTTACCCCGAGCCGAAGTTACTCGCCGCGGGTTCGGCGAAGGCCTGCCCATGCGCCGATAGCGGCGATTGCCAATGCGACGAGCGAGGCTTGCAGCTGCCAGAGCGGAAGTGAAATTCCGTTGTTCGAAGGAACCAGTTCGAACGTAGTGTCTTGTGCGTAAGCAAACTCGGTTTCAGATTCAATCGAACTCGAACCATCTCCTGGCAAGACACCGGCATCGGTGTGGAATTCTCTCGATTCAAGTTGTGCCTGTGTAACTGACGAATCTTCATCGTATGACCCGAAGACTGTCGAATCTGAATCATCGGCGTCCGGGCTTATGGCGTTAGTGGGCGCTTCTAGCATGATGCTGGGCAGCTCTGGTTCTTCCGAACCCGCGCTCGAATCTACGAGCCCTGCGACCGGAGCTTCTGCCGCTTCTGGTGCGACCGAGTCGCCAGTGCTAGCAGATTCTGGAACGCCTGCACCCACCGCCGTGGCTGCTGCTGAAGAAGATGCTTTTTCGGTAGTAAACATGTCAGCACTCGAACCCGGGTCTCCGGGATTACCGGGTGCTCCAGCTGCCCCAGGACTCGAAGCTCCACCACTAGTTGCCGATTCAAAAATCTCGGCAGTCGAGAATGATTCACTTCGACTTGAACTAGATTGATCGACGACGCCGGTCACATCACCAATTGTCAGCAGTGCAACACCAACCGCGGCAATGACTGCGATAGCCGCCGGCGCAAGCGCTAGGCGTTGTTGTGGCGCAAATAAATCAGCAACTCGTGACAACAGCGAGTCTTGACCTGCGGCCGCTGCAACCATTTCAGGCGTGACTGCGAATGAACGTGGGGCTTCGATCTTTTCGATTCTGCCAAGTACCGACCGCAACGCCTGTTGAGTGGAAAGGTCCTTTTCGAGCGAAGCATTGTCGTGCATCAGGTTTTCAACGAGCTGAATCTCGTCGGATGACGCGTTACCTTCGACGAACGCATTTACTGCGTCGATGCTCAAATCTTTACGGCCTATAAGTCGATTTAGAAACTTACGAAACACTCTTTTTTAGTTCTCCTTGTCTTATAGACGCATTGAGGCTGGTAAAAGTTCCCGATCTTGCTGAACACAGTCGCGCATTCGTGCTCTGGCTCGGTTTAACCGAGATTTCACGGTGCCTATCGAAACACCAATCGAGTCGGCTGCTTCGTCGTATTGGTAGCCCTCAACATCGATCATCACCATTGCGTATCGATGATCGTCGGAAAGGCCGCCCATGCAATGTTCGATAAGACGTGCCAGCTCGGCATTCAATGCATCAGCTACGGGATCTTGCGAGTCGTCTTTGACCGTTTCTGAAAAGTAGACGATGTCTTCGTCTATCGAGGTTTCACCCCAGCGTGCGATCTTCCTCAGGTAGTCCAACGATGCGTTCTTCGCTATACGGAAAAGCCAAGCGCGGAATATCCCACCTCGATACGAAGAAATCTTGCGAAATGCAGAAATGAAAGTGTCCTGCGTAATATCTTCCGCAGCGGCTCGATTTCTGACCATACGAAGAACAACAGCGAACACCGCGTTTTGGTACTCGACTACTAAGCGATTGAACGCGTCGTAGTCGCCGTCACGGGTTAGTTGTATTAGTCGCTGTTCGTCGAAACTGGTCATTTTGAAATTAAGTCAGATGCCTCATCGGCTCAATGCTACTCGCCACCCAATAAATCGGCATTCAAGCTTCAAAACGTCACTCGGTGATTACGTGCAACTGGTAACCACCTTGTTATATTCATATTAGAGCGATTTATAGTTCTAGGATTCGATTTTGGGTGACCGTATTTTTGGTCACGCGACAAAGGTGACAAATGCGCTCAGCGCTTCGGGATACTGGTGAGACGATCATCACAGCTGTGGTGATTTTTCTTGCGCTGCAAGCAACGACTCAGAGCTTCTTAATCGAAGGTTCGTCGATGGAGCCTACGCTGGTTCAGGATGAGCGATTGCTGGTAAATCGATTTGTCTACACCCAATCGCCGTTCAGCCTGTTTGGTGATGACAGCTACTTGTTCGGCGGGCCGAAGCGCGGCGATATCGTTGTATTTCATCCACCGACCGGCTCTGATACCGATTTCGTTAAACGAATCATTGGTGTTCCGGGCGACTGGATCGACCTCGACGGCAGTTCTGTCTACGTAAACGGCGAAAAGACCGCTTGGGTCGATGTTACGACAGCTCGTCGACATGACGATTACCCAGTGCAGGTGCCAGACGGAGAGTATTTCGTGCTTGGCGATAACCGACGGGTGTCGGTCGATTCCCGAAACTGGGGTTTTGTTACTGGCGATGCGCTTGTGGGTCGAGCGTGGTCGGTTTACTGGCCGATGAACCAGTTTCAGCTTTATAGCTAGCGTTGGCTTTTACGGAGCCTCAGCGAGTCGTAATTCAATTCGACTTGCGACTCACTCAGACTTCATAAAGTCGGCTATGCGCTCGCCAATGGTCATCGCTGGCGAGTTGGTATTCGCCCGGGGGCAGTCAGGCATGATCGAAAGATCACAGACCCGCAAGCCTTCAATACCGTGAACGCGCCCATATTGATCAACTACCGCCATCGGATCCGATTCGTCACCCATCCTCGCCGTGCAAGATATGTGGTGCATCGTAGCTGCACTCCGAAGCAGCCAGTTGTCGAGCGTTTGGTCTGATTCGAGATCCGCAGGAAGCGGATCGATCACCTCTTTGAGAATGCCCTTGTAAGCAGAGTGTTCACCGAATTCTAGGTGCATGCGAACACCGGCCCGCATCCGTTCGAGATCGTACGGATGATCGAGAAGGTGGTAATCGAGTTCGGGTTGCACATGCGAGTCGCTGGAGACCAACCGCATCTCCCCTGATGCCTTCGCCAAATACAGACCCACGCTCATCAGGAACTCGCGATTAGTCGAATCCCAACGCATTACGGCGATCATATCGTTACGGAATTCTGAGTCACGAGCCGTGTAGCGCAACGCAACTTTTTGTGGCCCAACTTCGACATCTGGCATCGGGAAATCGTCTTCGGCGCGCCATCGAACATGAGCCGAAGGATGATCGCGTAGGTTCTGCCCAACGCCTCGCATGTCAGCAATCACTTCGATGCCGACTGCTTCGAGCTGTTCTCTACGACCTAACCCAGAAAGCATCAACAGATGCGGCGATCCGATTGGTCCTGCGCTCAAAACCACTTCATCGGCAAACGCTTGTTTCAGTTCGCCATTTTTCTCATATTCAATTCCGACCGCTTTTTTATCTTTGATCAATACTCGTGTGGTGTGACTGTCGGCGCTGATGGTGAGGTTCGGACGATCTCTCGACATCGTCAGGTAGCCCATTGCAGTGCTCCACCGAATCCCATCAGGATTGTTCAAGGGCAAAGGACCAACGCCGCTAGAAGCCGGATGATTGTGATCATCGGTCTTCGCAAATCCGGCGTCCGTAACCGCTTCGATGAATGCGGCTTGATCGTCAACAAGTTCATCAGTTTTATAACGACGGATGATGATCGGTCCATCATTTCCGTGGTACTGATCGAAAATATCGAGGTCGTTCTCGAGCTTGTTCATGTACGGAAGTATTTTGTCGTACGACCATTCGTCGTTCCCCGCCTCGACCCATGAGTCGAAATCTTCGGGGATGGCGCGTAAGTACACTTGGCCGTTAATCGCGCTCGTCCCACCGGTGATTTTGCCGCGAGGAACCATCATGTCGATGTGGAGCGAGGTCGCCTTCCCGGTGAACCCCCAATTGTGCTCACCATCAGGATCGATCGTCATGTCCGTACCTGTGGCGTGACCTTGCCTGATTTCGTCTGGAAGTTCATCGATATTTGGGTAATCGTGACCTGCTTCGATAAGGAGAATATTGCGGTCTGCATCCTCCGAAAGTCGTGTAGCGAGAGCTGCCCCTGCAGATCCCGCTCCAACAACAATCACATCGTATTTCGAGTTTGGCATATCAGATGAAAACCCTGTTTAGATCATAGGATTCGTTGGTGGTGTTGAAGACCAGTCGTCGCGTGACCGACCGTTCTTATCCCACACGACCTGCCCGTTCTTCACGGTCATTTCACAGACGATTCGTTTGTTCGTCTTGAAAACTCGATGACTCGTGCCGTTGTCGACTAGACCAAAATTGCCTTCTGTAATATCAAGTACAGCAATATCGGCTGGAACTGTTTGACCGAGATTTCCGAGTTCCGGATGACCTATCGCTTGAGCAGGATCCCAGGTCGACTGTTTTACGATGGTTGGTAGATCCATTCCAAGTGCAAGAAGTTTCGACATCGTCTCTGGCATAGTCGCAAGGTTCGCTGTAATGCTATTGCTGTGCATGTCCGTTGAAATAGTGTCAGGCAAGAATCCCTGATCGACAGCAGCTTTTGCAATGCGGAACGAAAAACTGCCGCCACCGTGTCCAACGTCGAATTTCACGCCGCGCTCGCGGGCGTCAAAGAAGTACTGCTTCACCTTGTCGTTGATATCTGTCATCGGCTTACTGAGCGCGTAACAGTGAGTAACCATGTCGCCCGGTCGTAGGTGCTCCAGCATCATTTCGCCCATCGGACGGGTGGGGATCGGAGACTGATCGACCATTAAGTAAACGCCTGCGTCTTCGGCCGCCTGAATGCCTCGGTCTAACGGTTCCCAACCTGGTCCCATGTAGTGAGCAACTTTTACTCCTACGATCACATCAGGACGTTGGGCAATTTTGGAGGCAGTTAGTTCGGCATCCATTCCTTCAAGGTCTTGCTCAGGTTCCCCGACCATTCCTTCTCCAGCAATGTTCAACAACGCAAAAACGTTTGTCGTAGCCGGAGCAATTACTTGCTCATTGAAATCGTCGAAGGTTAGGTGTCCCGCTCCGCCAGCGTCGACAGCCGTCGTCGTGCCTTCCGGCAAACAGTGAGCATCGGGTAAAATCGCTCCGCCGTAGCCATAAAAATGTGCGTGTAAGTCGACTAGGCCGGGAGTAACTACCAGCCCGGAAACGTCGGCGACGGTTCTTGCGAGGGCAGGGGAGATGTCTTTGGCGACTAGAGCAATGTGTCCTCCAGACGTCGCAACATCGAAATTGCCATCGATGTTGTTGGCTGGGTCGATTACTCGTCCGCCTTTAAGTAGGAGATCGTAATTTCGAACTGCTGCATCTGAAGTCGTCACCGGGGCCTCCGAAATCATGCCGATATGGTGAAGGCATGAATCTATTGTTTTGCGATGTGCGCCATATTAGCGGTATGGAGAGACTTTAGTGTGAGCAGATGACGGTTAAGTAACTAACTTTGCAAACGAAAGAACAGTAGGCCGTTTTTACACTCCCTATTATGCCAATGCTGTCGTAACCTTATTAGTCGAGTTTGAAGGGCCTTTAGCTCAGCGGTAGAGCATCGGACTTTTAATCCGCAGGTCGTGGGTTCGATCCCCACAGGGCCCACCAAACTCGCGCCTAGCTCATCTTGAGCACATGACTTGAGTCAGTTCCACCCCGGAAATATTGACTCGTCCACATAGTTCCCGGCGTACGCAGTCTTTTAATCCGCAGGTCGTGCGTTCGATTCTCATAGGGCCCACCAAACTCAGCTCTGTCAGAACTCAGTGTCGAGCAGAATAGGATCATTCTTCATTAGTGAGGAGATTTGTTCATGTCTTGTCCTGACTGCAAAACCTCTATTCGGCGGTTCGAATCCGCCCGTCGCCTCCATCTCAATTCAAACTGAGGAAGCTCCAGAGAAATCTGGGGCTTTTTCTTTGTTTGACAGCAACGTGACAGCAACGCTTCACTTGCAAACAATTCCGCATAGGTGCTCGACAACAGTTGTGACCCAGATCTCTCATCTTCAAACTTGGGAAAAGAGACCCTACTGCTCATGCCTCGCTACGAGGGCTGTGTGATCCGCAGAAGCACAGGAATCAGGGCCGTTCTTATGCCGCTCCTTACCCCGACGGGGGGGGTATCCCGGAGAGGGTATTGGAACCGTGTCTATCTATATAAATGGGGTAGGTTAGGTACTTAGGCAAGTGAGGGTGATTTGAGTATTTGCCCCACCGACCTCGCATCATGTGCAGGTCACTGTACCTCGACGTTTAGCACGAAGATTCTCGCTGACCAGCGGTGCAAGCCTGAACTCCCAAATCCGTATCGTTTCGTAACTGACTTCGTATCCACCTTGAAGAAGTAGTTCCGCAAAATCACGGAATCCGAGCTTATATCTCAGACGCCAGAAAACAGCGAGTAAGACAATATCGTTCGGGAACTGAAGATCGTTGAAAGCCGAACCTGAAAGTTCGTTGAAACGCCGATCACAGTCTCCGCAGTAGAAAGTCCGGTAGCCAAGCGAGGTTCGAATTTTCCTCTTGGATACGGGTGTAGATAGGCAATGCGGACAGGCCATGAACAAGATCTCCTCAGTGAATGAGGAACGATGCTATTCTGCCCCCGACGCTGAGTTCTGACAGAACCGGGAGAGTCGAATTCCTCGGTGAACACACTGAATGATATTTTCGTTCAGATACACGATGGTTTTTGCAATACCACCCAGAATCGCTCATGAGGTGCCTTGGCGTTTGTCCTAGAGTTCTTAACAGTTGCACGCCCGACGCGTCTAGTGGACATCCGGTATTTTGTGATTGTGAAAATGAAAGTTGGTCGGATTTAACAACGAGATAACCTGTCCTTAACAATTAGATTACGTCGCAGGGTCAAGCTTGGAGTTTGAGGATACTGAGATTAATTAGATGCATGACCAAAACTGGTCAAGGTAGTGAAGTTAGTGTCAACACGCCGAATTCTCGTCGTTGAAGATGATCGAACGCTTCGTGAGAATCTGAGGTACAACCTTGTCGCCTCTGGTTATGAGGTCGTCGCTGTTGCGGACGGTAGCGTTGCGCTCGAAGCGGTCTTGAAACAACCTCCTGATCTGGTTTTGCTGGATTTGATGATTCCGGGCGTGAACGGGGTAGAAGTTTGCAAGACCCTACGCCGCAGCGGCTCGATCGTTCCAATACTCATGCTGACCGCTCTCGATTCTGAAGCGAATTTGATTGAAGGATTAGATTCGGGAGCAGACGATTACGTAACTAAACCGTTCAGTATGTCGGAGCTGCTTGCGAGGATTGAAAATCAGATAAGTCGGATGGCTTCGCTTGCTGAAAGTCCTGAACACGCAAACGAAGATGTCATTGACTTTGGAGATCTGACGATTGATCGTGCATCGAGAGAAGTGAAGATTTTCGATATTCCGATCGAGACTTCTTTCCGGGAATTCGAGCTCCTAGTGTATTTAGCCACAAACGAAGGCCGGGTATTTACCAGGGACCAGTTGCTCCACAGCGTGTGGGGTATCGACTATTCCGGTAACACTCGCACCGTTGACGTTCACATCAGATGGCTTCGAAAGAAGATCGAGCAAGATCCGACGAATCCTGATTATTTGAAAACCATGCGAGGTGTTGGTTATCGCATGGACCGGATCGTATCTCCAGAGAAATCCTGACAGAGCGGCCAGAGCGCGCCGAATGAGGGGCTAACGCTGTCAGCAAGTTAAGTTTTCATTGTTTCTTGCGGTCAGTTGAACTTCGTTAACACATCAACTCGAAAATTAGATAGCGGTTTTGAATATTCCCAGTCAGGGCAATTTGAACCCGTTAGATCGATACATAATTTTTGGAGAGATGAAGTGAAGAACATATTACGAGCGGCCATTCAGCGAATTGAGCACGCATTGGATTCAGGACTGCTTATTTCAGAGGAATTCGAACAAGCTCTGTTACTCGATGAGCGCTTTTATGTAAGGCGAGAACAGCTCGACGGATTCCCAACAGACTGATGAGCACACTAAAATCTGCGCAGTCATTAGGGCGCACACACGGATCGCCTGTATCCCCGGGAGTCACACCCGGGCCAGTGCGCTTTTTGAAACACACATCAGAATTGGCACAAGTCCAACTTGGGGATGTGATCGTCGTACCTACCGCATCTCCAGATTGGACAAGCGCGTTGCCGATAGTCGGTGGCCTGGTGAGCTCGATCGGAGGGCCGCTGTCAGCGCTGGGTACGATTGCACGTGAGCAAGGCGTCCCCGCCATTTTTGGAGTTGCTGACAGTCTGAGTCATCTATTGGGTGGTTCGGTTGTCGGGGTAAACGGCACCACAGGCGTAATCACCATGGATAGTGCCAACTTACTGATTCAAGATCAAGCGAGCGAAGAAATTGATTGGCATGTCGACAAGGGGGAGTGGAATTGATTCCAAATGTGCTGTTCGTCTGTGTCCACAACTCTGGTCGAAGCCAAATGGCAGAAGCATGGTTTAACCATTTAGCTGAGAGGCGAAGAATCGACCTCTCAGCGAGAAGTGCTGGAACAGATCCGGCAACAACGGTCCTGCCGCTTGTGGCTTTTGTAATGGCGGAACGTGGAATTGATATTTCACTACAGATCCCGAACCTCGTCACTGACGAAATGGTACTGGGAACGGATCAAATCGTGACTATGGGGTGCGATATCGGCTCAGATCGGTGTCCAGCTATCCGATACCGCCATGCTGTTGATTGGGAATTGCCGGATCCATCGCACATGGGTGTAGAGGAGATTCGCCGCCTTAGAGACGTAATTTACGACAAGGTCGAGCAGCTTCTCAGCCATATGACGCTCCCCGTGATTCAACCTCAAACCCAGGTTTAGCTCAAAGACAATCATTCTGATGGTAGGCACTGTTTGCCTTATCGGTGTGATTTCGCTCCCGATATTTGATGAATCAATGAGCTAGGGCAAACCATTCCTTCGTGCCAGCTTTAACCAGATATTAACCGTGGGGACTCATTGATTAATCGGTTCATAAACTGACTCTGCGAGGCTGTAATCGCAGCGGGAGATTTAACTGCCGCTTGTGAGCAATTTCAATAATTTGCGATCAGAGCCAAGGAGCTCTTACAGACGTGTTAAAGAAAGAAATTAGGAAATATTCAAAGTTATCGCTGGTTATTTCAGCACTGATGGTATTTGCCATCGTCGCTGCGTGCGGTGGCGACGAGGAAGCTATTCCGACATCCTCCGTCGGGGCTTCGAGTGTCGCCACCGCCACCCAGCGGGCCGTCGGGGCTTCGAGTGTCGCTACCGCCACCCAGCGGGCCGACGGGGCTTCGAGTGTCGCTACCGCCACCCAGCGGGCCGACGTTGCCTCATCCGGCTTCAAGGGCGAAATCACAATCGATGGTTCATCAACAGTTTTCCCGGTGAGTCAGGCGGTTGCAGAGGAGTTCAGGAAGAACAATCCTGAACTACAAATCCCTGTGGGAATCTCAGGCACCGGTGGTGGGTTCAAGCGATTTAGCGTAGGTGAAATCGATATATCGGATGCTTCG
>JAQCHZ010000020.1 GCA_027618835.1 Chloroflexota bacterium
CTAAAGCATGATGCAGTGATTCCACTTATAAAACCGGGAACACTGTCCAGACAACCGGAACCACCTCTGGTCACACTGGGTCGTTCCGTGCTGAACCTACGGCCTATATTAAGAGATTGGTTAAATTCTTTGGGGCGCACCTAAGTGCGCCCCAAAGTTCAAATCAGTCTTCGGTTTTAAGTGACGATGATTCCACTGAAGCAGAATCGCCGACGGTCTAACCAGACTAAGCAGAAAGTGCTGCTTGAGCCAATTTTACGACTTGAGTGAAGTCTTCTGGCTCTCGGATCGCTAGTTCAGCGAGTGACTTGCGGTCAAGCTCGATGCCAGCTAACGCCATGCCATGAATCAGGCTTGCGTAGTTGATTCCAAGTGCACGTGCAGCAGCGTTGATTCGAACGATCTGCAAAGACCGGTTCGTACGCTTCTTCAATCGGCGGTGAGCCGTTGAATATGCCTGTGCGTGAGTCAGTGACTCTCGAGCGACGCGGAAGCGATTGCTACGTGCTGCTCGATGTCCACGTGTCGCTTTTAGGACAGCTTTATGCCGTCGTCTTGTAGTTTTACCGGCTTTAACCCTGGCCAATGTAAGTCTCCTTGGCGATCAATTGCGGAGCATCCGATGTAGCCCCAACAATGAATTCAGATAATGGTTTGTATTTTTATTGCAGTTAGCGTCTAGTGAAGAGCGCTAATGGCCTGCTTGATTGTCTTTGAGAACGTCTTTGAGTCGAGCGCAACCTTGCCGCCGAACAACCGTTTAACTCGGTTGGCCTTGCGTCGGCGGAAGTGACTCTTCGGACCCTTTGACCGCAGCACCTTGCCAGTACCACTAATGTGGAACCGCTTCTTGGCGCCCTTATGGGTCTTCATCTTCGGCATATCAGGTAGTTTCCGTTCTCAATTCTTATGTTCAGGCGATTAATGCCTGAACCTATTCTTCTACTGCGGCGGCCCCATCTGTTGGGGTGCCATTTGCTGCCGGAGCAGCGGCAGTAACCGGTGTTGATTTTTCTTGTCGCTCTCGTTCTTTAGCCACAGCCGATGGAGCGAGCAGAATGCTAAGCACTCGACCTTCCATTCCAGGCGGTTTCTCCAGCTTCGCAACAGTCGCAACACCTTCAGCGACCTTACGTAACACCTTCATTGCGATTTCAGGGTGGGCGTGTTGCCTACCGCGGAATCGCACAAATACTCTGACCTTCGCACCTTCGCCAAGAAGGTTCTTAGTCATCTTGATTTTCGTTTCGATGTCGTTATCCGACATCACAGGGCTGAGTCTTACTTCTTTTTGCTTACTCGCGCTACGTGAGACTTTTCGAGCCTCTCGTTGCTTCTTACCTTGAATAAATTTGAAACGACCATAATCAAGTAATCGGCACACAGGCGGGCTTTGGTTAGGACCAACCTCAACCAGATCTAGACCCTCATCCTCTGCCATCTCTAGTGCGTCACGAATGGCCATCACTGTCGAGACCGAAGAATCCTCGCCACGAATTACTCGAACCTCATCGGCTCGAATTCGGCGATTCACTCTAAATTCTTTTGCTATGTTCGCACTCCCTATGACATTGAACGGAATAATTCCATCAAAACACACCCCTTAAAACACTTCGTCGGCGCGCGCTTCTTCCCAATGTCGAATTGGTCGAACTTCCAATATACCAATCTTGCGCCCGATACTCAATTCAAAACGAGTAGAAATCTTTACGTGGTTACCACACGTATTACGGGACAACTCCAATGCGGCGCGAAACCGTCGCTATGTTACGATTATAAACTGTTGGAATTGCAAGAGATTGAACTCCAAACATTGTCTTGAAAACGTAGCTTGTACCGTATCGGTTGGAATTACATCCAATCGATACGACGGATGAACAAACTTCACTCGAATACACCGACTTAGTAGTTATCGATAGGACGCCAGGACAAATGAACAACCGCTGGATGAAGAATAGTCTCGTCTACCTCGTTATCATCTTCGCAGTGATCACCATATTCTTCATGTTTGTCGATCAGCCCGCGAGTGGCTCACAAGAAATCGGCATTAACGAAGTAGTCGAGTTGGCGAAAAACAGTAGTGGATCAGCCTCGCTAGATATAGATGTACAAGGCGATTCGATCACGATTACAGATGGCCTGAACACCTTCACATCGGTTAAAGAAGAAGGATCGAGCCTAGCTCAACTGCTACTCGACGCCGAAGTGCCGAGCGCTAATTATTCTCTCAAGGTCAATCAAGGTGGCGGCTTCGGCGGCATCTTCGGCCTCCTTATAGGTTTCTTACCGCTCATCCTGTTCGGTGGAATTTTGCTGTTCATGATGCGACAGGCGCAGGGCAGCAATAACCAGCATATGGGCTTCGGTAAGAGCAAAGCCAAAATGTTCATTGGCACCAAAGCAACCGTCACATTCTTCGACGTTGCAGGTGTGCCCGAGGCTAAAGAAGAACTCGAAGAAGTTGTCGAATTCCTCAAATATCCAGAACGATTCCAAGCCCTCGGCGCGAAAATCCCAGCCGGTGTGCTCTTAGTAGGACCTCCCGGAACAGGTAAAACTCTTGTCGCTCGAGCAGTAGCCGGTGAAGCCGGAGTACCGTTCTTCTCGATCTCAGGTTCTGAGTTCGTTGAGATGTTCGTTGGTGTTGGTGCTTCTCGCGTGCGTGACCTATTCGAGCAGGCTCGACGACACGCCCCTTGCATCATCTTCATAGACGAAATCGATGCAGTTGGCCGACACCGTGGCGCCGGTGTAGGTGGCGGTCATGATGAACGTGAGCAGACGCTGAATCAGATGCTTGTCGAAATGGACGGCTTCGATTCAACAACTAACGTTATCGTTATCGCTGCAACAAACCGCCCAGATATTCTCGATCCTGCACTACTTCGACCGGGCCGTTTCGACCGCCGAGTAATGCTCGACAATCCAGACATCCGTGGACGTACGGCAATTCTCGATGTGCACGCCAAAGGCAAGCCTTTTGAAAAGGGCATTGATCTGGCTGACATCGCAAAGCAAACACCGGGATTCTCTGGTGCCGATCTTGCCAACCTGATTAACGAAGGCGCTCTACTTGCAGCCCGTGATAATCAGAAGCTCATCAACTACGACAATCTGACAGAAGCGATCGACCGTGTTTCGATGGGACCAGCCCGAAAGAGCAAGGTCATCAGCGAAAAGGATCGCAAGATCACTGCTTACCACGAGGCTGGGCACGCTCTTGTAGCGCACCTTATGCCCGGTGGTTCACCAATTGGAAAAATCTCGATCATTGCTCGGGGCCAAGCCGGTGGATTCACACGTTGGCAGCAGGAAGATAAGTCATACGCCTCGCAAGACCAGCTCGAAGCCCAAATCGCATCGGCGATGGGTGGCCGAGCAGCCGAAGTTCTCAAAGTTGGCGATGTAACAACTGGTGCTTCGAACGACTTCGAGCAGGCAACCGCAATCGCTCGTGAGATGATTATGCGACTGGGTATGAGCAATAAACTGTCGAAACGATCGTTCGGTAAGCGACAGGGTGGTGCAGTTTTCCTTGGTCGTGAGATGTCGGAAGAGCGAGACTACTCGCTGAAGACTGAAAGCATCATAGATGATGAGATCAACCGACTTCTACGTGAAGGTGAAGAGCGCGCTAATAGCCTTCTCAGCGAACACGACGATGAACTTGAAAGCATCGCCCAATTCCTATTGGAACACGAGACGATCGACTCTGAACAGTTCGTTGCGATCATTGATGGTAAAGACCCGCTATTGGCAAGCCCATTGGCGACTGATGACCCGGTGCAACCAAGCGAACCCACAGCCCCAACCGATCAGGTTGAGGGAGAACTTGGCGGAGCTTACGACCCAGAGCCACAAGCTACCTAATACGTATCTTGCGGAATTAAATAGAAACATTGAAACGGCGCTTAGTGCGTCGTTTCTTTTTAGGCAGATTCGTAAAAATATCTAACAAGGACATTGAGCAGTAAATGAGCAACGTATTCACCGGCAAATTCTGGTCGATAGACAGCTTCGTGTCAGGATTCTCGAATAACGCATTTCTAATCACCTGTGCCCGCACGGGTAGCTCGGTGATTATCGACACCCCGGCAGACCCTAACGAATTAATATCGGCTGCGAGCGAAACAGCAGTTGAAACGATCCTGATCACACACGGGCACCAGGACCACGTCGAAGGCTACGAAGAAGTAGTCGCAACACTCCCTGCCCCAACCGGTATCGGATCTGGCGATCGAGAGTCACTTCCCGCGTCGGCACAGGTGACGACAGATGTGACTACCGACGTGTCGATTCTCATAGGCGATATCGCTCTGCGGGCGCTCCACACGCCGGGTCATACATCAGGATCGACGTGCTTCGTGCTTGAATCGGAAGGATCTTTAGCATCTGGAGAACATTCTCACGTCTTCACTGGCGACACGCTGTTCCCGGGTGGCCCAGGCAGGTCGAAATCTCATGAAGCTTTAGTGCAAATGATTTCTTCGCTCGAATCACACATCTTCGTACTTCCAGAAACCACTGCTGTACTTCCGGGTCACGGTGAGTTCACGACCATTGGCGATTCAAAACGTGAGTACGCTGTGTTCGCATCGAAGCCGCTGAGTCCGACGCTATCTGGCGACGTAACATGGGCATAGCACCGCCCGCCTAATTGAACGAACGATCCTTACAGCCACCTCAACTTGATAGAACCACCAATCCCAGCCCCGCCGTCTCCAACATCTAACGAACAGTGGCGAAGCATCACGATTCCTTCCGTCAGCTGGGACGTCTGGGATGTAGTCGTGGCCGCGACGGTAACGATGCTCGTGGTTGTTTCGATACTCAGTCTAAGCGGCGCATTTGGAACCGATGCTGGGTTCGACACCTCCGTCACATCGCCAACTGGCTACTACCTCGGTCTACTGTCTGCAGCGCTCGCGTTGATTTTGATAAGGGTGTTCAAATCGCCTCTTTGGCCGATGGTTGCTGCGCTTGGAGTCGGAGTTGGCATCACAGCTCTCAGCTATCTACTTGCGACTGATGCTGGGGATGGATCGGCGATATTTGTGGGCTTACCTGTTGGGATCATCGCTGCCACAGCGATGTCCGGGGTCTTTGCTGCAACTGGCATTGCCTTCTCTGTACTTCGATTCCGTGATCCGTTCTCATCCCTCGGATTCGTCAAAACGTCAGGCTTCAAACCGTACCTATTCGCTGTTGCGATGTGGATCGTAGGACTCAGCGGGTTGATGTTCTGGGTACAGGCCCTCGTCTGGTTCGGTGTCGATTCACTTGTTCCGCCTGACACCGCTAAAAAAGCTCTCGACGAAGCCGACGGCAATATTGTCGCCACGATCATCTTGGTAGGGATTCTTGGCCCGATGGCTGAGGAGATTTTCTTCAGGGGCTTTGTGCTGCCCGGATTGGTGAAAAAGTTCGGAATCATTTGGGCATTGGTGATCTCATCGGTAGTATTTGGACTGTTCCATATCGACCCAGGTGCCATCGTTCCGACTTTCGCATTGGGCTTAGTGCTCGGCTGGATGTACCTTAAAACCGGTTCGATTTGGCCAGCAATGTTTGCGCACGGACTGCACAATACTGTTGCAGTACTTATTGCAAAGTACGTCACGGTCAGTTGATCGGAAACTCGATCAAGTACCCTAGCCGTTTATCGCTCTCGCAGAATCATCCTGCGATCAAATAAGGAACTACGCATCCACATGGCAACCGACAGAATTCGAGAAGCGTTCGATAAGGCAAAGGCCGAAGGTCGAATCGCGCTCGTTCCTTATGTCACCGTTGGATTCCCTGAACTGGGGCAAACCACTGAGATCGTTCGGTCTCTGGTCGACGCCGGTGCAGATGTAGTTGAGCTAGGCGTGCCTTTCAGTGACCCACTCGGCGACGGGTTAACGATTCAAGCTTCAGGACATCGAGCCCTGCAAAACGGGGTAACTCCTGATTTTTGTTTCAAAGCTGTCAAAGAAATTCGTGCTGCCGGAATTGATGTACCAATCGTCTTCATGGGGTACTACAACACGATCCTCAACATGGGGCTCGATGAGTACTGTGCTGCAGGAGTCGCAGTTGACCTCGACGGAATTATCGCTGCCGATCTTCCTGCGGCCGAAGCGGGACCGCTTCAGGATGCTTGCGACCAATCTGGCATCGCATTGATCCCGCTCATCGCCATCACATCGACCGATCACGCAATCGAATACGCGTGCAAACGCGCCAAGGGCTTCGTTTACTGTATTTCTGTACTGGGAGTAACCGGAGCGCGGGCGAAAATGTCGTCACGCGTTGAAGGTCTCGTCCTGAATGTTCGAAAGTTCACGGATCTACCAATTGCGATTGGATTCGGGATTTCTAATGCAGATCACGTTGCAGAAGTGGCGAAAATATCCGATGGAGCAGTCATTGGCAGTCAGGTGATCAAGGCCTTGGCAGATGGCGATCCGGCAGGGGCAGCCGACCGAGTTGGTGCGTATATCAGATCGCTCGTACCCGGCACGCCACGGAAAGTCGTGGCAAACTAGGTCGCCAGAATCACTGGTAATCTCAAAAACGGAATTGCCAGATTATTTGAACACAAATTTCTAATTCTCAGGACAGTAAATAGATTGGCTACGAAGGTTCGAGGCGTCAAAGGCGCAATAACCACCGACGGAACGTCGGCTGAACACGTTCTTGCAGCAACTGAACAGCTGCTATCGGTTTTGATCGACGAAAACAAAATCGATCAAGACGATGTTGCCGCGGTTCAGTTCACTACAAGCCCCGATCTCGTCGCCGAGTTCCCGGCTGTTGCAGCACGCGAACGATTCGGATGGAATGACGCTCCGCTTATGTGTGGACACGAGATGGCTCGACCCGGCGCATTAACTCAGTGCATACGTATACTTATATTCTGGAATACCGACAAGGCTCAGAACGAAATACGGCACGCTTATTTAAAAGATGCTGCTAAACTTCGCCCTGATCTTTCAACGACGACCTCTTAAAAGACATGTCAGAACGCACCACACAGACAAACTCATTCTCACGCCCCAGCGGTTTCCGCTCGGCAGGTTTCTTCTTCTCGCGTTCAACTTCGTACAGTGCCGAGTATCTTAGCTATAGCTATACCGGCGGGCTGTTTACGCACGGACGTTCATATAGCAACTAGTTCTGCCCGACCGTCCGCAGTCCCCCTGGATTCCCAAAGCTCTCCCTCCCTCAGCATGCAACTGAGCCGGTCTGACCGAGCGAATCACGAACACCGTTATTTTCTTTCACCTTGTAGTTCTATAGAAACCTAATTCGACAATGTCTACGTCAAACATCCGAATCACCGATCTTCAGCCGCTCAGTTCGCCACGATCATTCATCGAATCGCAGCCAATCACTCCTGAAATTGCGAAAGTTGTTACCGAAGCACGTTCAGCTATCGAAGACATCGAACAAGGCAGAGACGACCGCATGGTCATGCTCGTTGGACCTTGCTCGATTCACGATGAAAAAGCTGGACTCGAGTACGCCAAGAAACTCGCAGTTATCGCTGAAGAAGTAAAAGACAAGATTCTTGTCGTAATGCGGGTGTACTTCGAAAAGCCCCGTACCACCGTCGGTTGGAAAGGGCTCATCAACGACCCTAATCTCGACGGCACGTTCGACATGCAGGACGGTCTTACTCGTGCACGTGCGTTCCTTATCGAAGTGCTGAAGCTCGGACTGCCAGCAGGAACCGAGTTCCTCGATCCATTCACTCCTCAGTACCTCGCTGATCTCATTTCGTGGGGTGCCATCGGTGCTCGCACAACCGAGAGCCAGACTCACCGACAGATGGCGAGCGGACTCTCAATGCCAATCGGCTACAAGAACGGCACAGGCGGAAGTCTTCAGATCGCTGTCGATGCAATGATGGCTGCTCGTTCACCACACTCATTTCTCGGTATCGACCTCGATGGTCGTGCTTCCGTGGTCAAAACCACCGGCAACAAGGCACAGCACCTCATTCTTCGTGGTGGCTCAACAGGCCCTAACTACGACGACGAAACCGTGGCGAAGGCTTCGAGCCTGCTAGAAGGCGTAGGTCTTCGACCAAACGTTGTAATCGACTGCTCGCACGCTAACAGCAACAAGGATCACAACCGACAACCGATCGTGTTCCGTGATGCTATTCGTCAACGCACCGAAGGCAACAAGGGTGTAATTGGCCTCATGCTGGAAAGCCACCTAAACGAGGGCAACCAGTCGCTGGGCGATCCTGCCGATTTGAAGTACGGTGTCTCGATCACTGATGCTTGCATCAACTGGGCGACTACCGAAGAGTTGCTTCACGAGGCACACGCAACCCTTAGCTAGAAAGTTGAGATTGGCGGTTAGGTTTCATCGAGCCGCTATTATCTGCAACGGACGATCATGTCGATTTCCGATCTGTTCGCTTCCATAGACGTTATTGAAGGTCCGACAGTTGCGACTATCGGTACCTTCGACGGAGTTCATCTTGGGCATCAAACACTCCTAAAACGAGTTCAAGATGAAGCGGCTAAGCGCGGCGCAAAATCGGTTGCCTTTGTGTTCCGAGAGCAGCCTCGGGCGTTTATCAAGCCGAGTAACCAGGTCACTTACCTCAGCGATTTTGAAACTCGCCGAGATATTTTGAAAGCAATCGGTATCGACCATGTGGTCGAACTCAACTTCACAGCGGCGATTCAGCAGCTGTCGTCCGACGATTTTGTTGGCGCATTGCAGGAACGAATCGGCCTCGTATCGCTGATTCTCGGCCCGGGCGCAATGATCGGTTCCGACCGCGCCGGTGTTGAGCAACTCTCTTCCTCCGACACTCACACCGATATCGAATTTCTCGGCGTTCCGACGATTGTCGTCGATGGCGAAGCCGTTTCAAGCTCGGTTATTAGAATCGCAATCGTCAGTGGCAACTGCGAACTTGCTGCAAAAATGCTGGGTCGGAACTACTCAATTCCGGGAGTGGTTGCCGACGGTGAGAAGCGTGGACGAGAAATCGGCTTCCCTACAGCAAACATCGAACCTGAATTTGCCGTCACCGTTCCAGATAACGGGATCTACGCAACGTTAGTCGAGGTTGATGGCGAGATGCATCACGCTGCCACCAGCATCGGCGTGCGCCCCACGTTCGAAACGGACGGCGGTCGCACTATCGAGGCATTCCTTCTAGACTTTGACGGGGATCTCTATACCAAGCGACTTCGCCTTGAGTTCGTTCAACGACTCAGAGCTGAGGTCGCTTTCGAAACAGTCGAGCTACTTATCGAACAAATGAATAAAGACGTTGAGCAGACCCGCGAAATACTCGGAAATCTCTAGCTCAACTTCGCACCAAGATCCTCGAACCTGCCGACGGGTTCTAAAAGAACAATCCAATGACAACCAACACAGAATTTGAAAACGTAGCTGAAGACCTCGAATGGCGAGGTGCGCTGTTCGACGCCACCCCCGGCGCAGCGCACACTCTCGCAACTGAGAAGATCACCTGCTACAACGGCTTCGACCCCACTGCTAGTAGCCTCCATATCGGCAACCTTGTCCCCGTCATGGGGCTCGTCCGACTCCAACAGTACGGTCACACGCCAGTAGCCCTAGTTGGCGGTGGTACCGGCATGATCGGCGACCCATCAGGTCGTGCCGACGAACGTACGCTTCTTTCGGTCGCTGATATCGACTACAACGTCGAGGCGATTCGTGCGCAACTGGAGCCCTTTTTGGATTTCAATGCAAAATCCAATCCAGCTCAGGTCGTCAACAACGCCGACTGGCTTCGCACGACCGATCTTCTATCGTTCCTTCGTGACGTAGGAAAACACTTCACCGTGAACACGATGATGAGTCGTGATTCCGTGAAAGATCGATTCAGTCGAGACAGTGGAATTTCGTTCACTGAGTTCAGCTATCAGCTGCTTCAGGCGTACGACTTCCTGACTCTCTACGATCGCGACAACGTCGGCTTCCAAGCCGGTGGTAGCGACCAGTGGGGCAACATTCTTGGTGGAGTCGATCTGATTCGACGAATTCATGGAGCCGACTCCGAAGGACGCCCTCGTGCGCACGGAATTGCTTACCCGCTGGTAGTGAATGCCAATGGAGAAAAGTTCGGCAAGTCGATAGGTGGAGCGCCGACGCTCGATCCTAAGCAGACTTCCCCTTACAAGTTGTACCAGTTTTTCTTGAACGTAGCCGATGCAGACGCTGTTCCCTACGTGAAGCTGTTCACCATGCTGAACCAAGTCCAAATCGGCGGACTCGCAGAAGCTGTAGTCGAAGAACCTCATAAGCGAGCGGCCCAAAAAGCGCTGGCTGAAGAAGTGACGCGAACGATTCACGGTCAGAGCGGATTCGATCAGGCCCTGAAAGTGACACAGGCGTTCTTCGGTGGAGATATTTCTGGATTGTCGGCCGATCAAATGGAAGACGTTCTCGAAGGTTCTTCAGTAACCGAAGTGAATCGAGATCAGCTTTCAGGCGCGGGCATCCGCTTTTCTGAACTGGCTGTATCGGCGGGATCCGGCAAATCCGGTGGTGACGTAAAGCGCACCATCGATCAAGGCGGCATGTACCTCAACGGCGAACAGATCACCGATGCTGGGCGAACGGTCGGAGTGAACGACCTAATAGAAGGCCGCCTACTGGTCATTAGGCGAGGTCGTAAGAACTACTCGTTGGTGAAACTGGCTGAGTAGGTTTCTGTCTCTCTGTCATTGCGAGGAATGAAAAAAGAATGACGTGGCAATCAGTGATCACGGGCAACGCTATCGGCGATTTTGACGTTATCAACGATGAGCTGATTTCCGCAAATGCCCCGAGATGTCTGAATCGTAAGCCGCGTTGTATATGTCGTTGATTGCCACGTCGCCTCAGGGCAGGCTTCTCGCAATGACAAGTTTGGTCACATTCTGCAGTTACGACGAAAAAACTAGCTGATGAGATTTAGGAGGTTGCCACCCAACCCCTCTCAGGCTCACCAACTTCTCGCGTGAAATTTACAGCCGTTTTACATGGTGAGAGTTAGAATTCTTCCGAGTCGTCCATCGATCGTTTGCAAAAACAATCACGGTAACGACCGAAACTTAGAAACATTTCCAGTCATATTCCGTATGAAACGAGCACTCCGGTGAGCAGCCAGAACCAGCCAAATCTTCGAATCCCCGGCCCAGTACCGCTTCCCGACGACGTCCTCGCAATCGCCGGATCGCAGATGATTAATCACCGAGGCCCCGAGTACGCCGACATGCTCGATCGCATGACGAAGAACTTGAAAACGGTTTTCATGACTAAAAACGATGTGTACTTCATCACATCGTCGGGAACTGGTGCGATGGAAACCGCTGTGGTGAACACGATTTCACCGGGCGACAAAGTTCTATCGATCATCATTGGTGTCTTTGGCGAGCGATTTGCTGAAATCGCCGAGGCGTACGGTGCCGACACCACACGCATTTCGTTCTATCTCGGGCAAGCCGCCGATCTCGACAAGGTTCGAGATACCCTTAAAGGCATGAGCGATGTGAAGGCAGTGATCTTCACACACAACGAAAGCTCAACGGGCGTCTCCAACCCGCTGGAAGACCTCTGTAAGGTCATTCACGAAGAATCTGACGCCCTCATCCTCGTCGACGCTGTATCGAGCGCTGGCGGCGTTCCAATCGCAGTCGACGCGTGGGGCATCGACGTGGTTGCCACCGCATCACAGAAGAGCTGGATTTCACCTCCTGGAATCTCGATGGTTACTTTCTCGGAGAAAGCTTGGAAGGCTCACGCCACTTCGACCACTCCGAAGTACTACCTCGATATCAAGCAGTACGACGACTATCTCAAAATCGGCCAGCCGCCGTTTACTCCTTGCCTGCCTGCGATGTTCACGCTCGAAGTGGCGTTGCAGTCGATGGTCGACGAGGGAATCGAAAACGTATTCGGACGTCACCACGAAATAGCGCAGTACACTCGTGACGGTGCGAAGGCACTCGGACTCGAACTATTGCCAGACCCCAAGTTCGCTTCGAACACCGTTACTGCGATCCGATTGCCGGAAGGTCTCGATGGCAAGGCGTTCTTGGCAAAAGTGAACAAGGACTACAACGTGATTCTCGGCGGCGGTCAGAAGTCGCTTGTTGGCAAGATCTTCCGAGTTGGTCACATGGGTTGGGTCGAAAAGGCTCACATCGATGAGGCTTTGAAGGCAGCGGAAGAAACCCTCAAGTCGATGACTTCGTAAGTTAGTTAGTAACCGTTCAACATGACGGTTGCATCTAATCGAGAGAATTCGTGAAAAGCGCAGTCGATTCGGCTGCGCTTTTCTATATAGCTGGCATTCCAAAACGAATGTCGGCAAGGTTGAACGACTGTAATACGTGCATCACTGTCGAAAAATAATCGGACATTAATTGCGATCTTTCTGATCGCAGCAATTTTCGCTTTGACTGCTGCATGCGATGGTTCCTCAGAAGCGAACGTTCCCGTGTAAGTGAGCCGACCCCAACGGCCGCACCGGTGGTCGAAGACCCAACCGCAGAGCCCACCGAACCGCCGCTCGTCAAACACGCCCTGTCCTGTCACCAGCACCGCTCCAGACTTCACACTGCCATCGATTCAGGGCTCTGAATACACCCTCTCTCAGTTCCGAGGCGAAAAGCCAGTTGTCGTCGTTTTCTACCGAGCGTACTGGTGAACATTTTGCAGAAGGCAACTCGGGAAGTTGCAACGATCTCAGGCTGAATTCGACGCGAGAGGTGTTCAAGTACTCGCCATCAGTACCGACAATCTCGACGGACCAGCTGCGCTAGCCGCTGCCCAAGGCTACGAGTTTACGATTCTATTTACCGCGCTCGACCCGATCATCCCCGAACATTACGGCGTGTTCAACTTGTTCGGCGACGGGCTCGCTTCAGCCTCGGTTTTCCTTATCGACACGAACGGTGAGATCGCGTGGCAGAGCGTTGGATTGAACTACACTCATCAGGTTGAGGCAGAAGAAATCATCGAGCAGGTCGAAAAGCTCGGCTAGACTCATGGGCGTGAATATCCGAACACTCTCCATAATCGTGATCCTGATCGCGCTTTTCGCCATAGCAGCCTGTTCGAGTTCGCCAATCTTCGATTCAACACCGTCGCCAGTCCCCAGCCCAGCCGCCGAAGATCTCTCCGCTACGGTCGAGATATCGAGCGAAAGCGGCACGGTCCCAAGTGACACCGAATCGCTCCCGATAGCGCCAGTGTTCTCGGTTTCGACGATTGACGGCGAAAATATCCGACTCGAAGACCTGCTTGGCGTCACACCCGTTTACCTGCTGTTCGTTCCAACCACGACCGATGATCTCGACATCTCTCAGATACGTCTCATTCAATCGCAAATTTCAGAATTCGATGACCTAGGGGCTGAGGTCGTGGTGGTAGTTTCCGATCAGCCGACCAGAGTTATCGAGATGCGTGATCAACTGGTACTCGACTTCCCGCTCATAGCCGATCCGTTAAATGTCGTAGCAAGCGATTGGCAGGTATTTGATCTGGATAACGATGGGATGGCCAGTCCTGCCAGCTTTGTGTTCGACGCCCACGGCGCACTGATAGCACGGCTCATCGCCACCGAACCGGGCAATCGTCCCACCGTCGCTGAAGTGCTTTCGGTGATTAAAGAATCGCTTAGTTCAGGCGCAGCTTAGAGCTGATCGCCGAACTTTTGAATCACGGCACCGGCTGGCGGTTTAGGGTAGAAGTTCGTTGCCTTAGCGGGCAAACGCCACCCTCGTGTAACGATGGAGACAAACTCATATAGCGGCACGGGTCGCATGATGAACGCCATTCGAGCAGCGCCGCTTTCAATCTGGCGAGCGATTAGTCCAGCATCGTGATGCGGACTTATTACGCTCTCTTCACGTTCCTCGGCAATTGCAGGCCTGAGGATGTGCGAATGCAAGCGCGAGTACTCGGAGTTCTCAAGAGCATTCTCAGCAGGAGGAGGTGATTTCATTCGAGCGATATGGAACTTGCCCGGCTCTTTCGAGAACAAACCGAAAGTAACTTCGCTATTTTCACGTTCGCCAAGCGCAACTGAGAACTCTTCGATCTGATCGGCAGTCGAAAGCCCCTCGCTAGGAGTCCAGTCCTCAAGATCGCATGTCTTTTCGACTGAACTAATGATCGCAGCAAATTCGTCGTCGGTCGCCGACTCGATGAGGCGATGGTAGCCACGGGTAATAAGTCCTGGCTCGTCGAAAGAAACCAGCAGCATTATTCGGAAGTTGATCGATTCGTCGTGTTCAACTTCTCGTTCAGCGCGAACACTGCTGCGATATCGCAGTGCCGCCTCGTAGCGATGATGACCATCGGCAATAAATATGTCGGCATCTTTTAGCGCTGCCTGAAGTACGCCAATAGTCCCCGCGTCAGACACTCTCCACAACCTCAACTGGGGCATGTCCGGCGGAGTGAAAACTGCAGTAGGTACTCCACCAGCAATCGCACGAATAATATTTCCAACGCTGGAACGAAGATCGTCTCTGAAAATCGACAGTAACGGGCTGTAGTTCGACTGAGCGGCCGCCATCAGCTTCACACGGTCGGCAACCCACACTGCGCGAGTTCCTTCATGCGGAAGCACGACCTTCTGATCGTAGTCTTCAAGCCGAACGGCTGCTACAAATCCTCGGCGAAGTACCGTTTGCCCTTGGTACTCGAACTCTTCTTCGGTCACATAAATCGAAGGTGTCTCTTCGTGCTTCAACACACCAGAGTCGGTCCAATCCTGAGCGGTTTCGGCCGCCTTCTCGTATGGATCATTCGCGAGTCCACGGCGCGCCAGCTCGAGTCGCACAATGTTGTACGGCGAGCGATCGTACAGCTCTTGTTGGAGCTGCGGGGTTATCACGTCGAACGGCGGACATACGTGAAGACTCACGTCGCGTGCGACTTCTGGGTTGTATCGAACTGCCCTGAAAGGTTGAATATCTGCCATAGCTGATTACGAAATTAGGCTGCGAATCCGTGATAATCGATGCGTTTAGACGAGAAAGTATAGACCTCGGCACTATCTGATCAGCCTGACCTGCCCGAGTAATGCCGTAAATAGTTAGTAAATTCAAAGTCGAGTTGGCCGTGTGGGGCGTTGTTATACTCGTCACACCACTTTTCGAGTGTAATTCTCACCGAATCACCCAACGCTTTAATTCAAGCCGTGTGCGCTGAACATTCTCCTGTGCCAAACAACAATTCTCCCCTACAAATGCAGTTCGGTTCCGATGCTTCGACGCCAGAAAAGGCGACACAACGCGCCGAGCAGCTGCGTGCAGAAATAAATCGTGCCAACCGCCTGTACTACATCGAAAACGCTCCCGAACTCGACGACGCAGAGTGGGATGCCCGAATGCAGGAATTACTGGCTCTCGAAGAAGCACATCCCGACCTAAAGACTCCTGATTCTCCGACTCAGCGTGTAGGTGCACCGCCCGCGGCCGGGTTCGATGAGGTCGTTCATCCGGTTCCAATGCTGAGTCTCGGAAACGTGTTCGGCGAAGAGGGTTTTAGGGCTTGGTATAAACGGGCGCTCGATTTCCTTGAACTCGAAAGTGCACCGATGGTATGCGAGCTAAAGATCGACGGACTCGCCCTCGCGATTACTTATCGTGACGGCGTGATGGAACGAGCGGCTACTCGTGGCGACGGCGAACGAGGGGAGGATGTCACGGCGAACGTTCGCACGATTCGTAGCGTGCCTTTGAAACTCGAAGGACCACCAGAAGAAATTCCACCAGTTATCGAACTGCGCGGCGAGGTATTTCTACCAAACTCCAAATTCGCAACGCTGAATATCGAACGAGAAGCGGCAGGACTTTCAGCCTACGTAAATCCTCGCAATTCGGCTTCTGGATCGCTAAGACAGCTCGATTCGACCGAAACGGCTAAACGCCCGCTCGACATGTTCTTTTACGCCTTAGGCTATCTCGAAGGTGCTGAATCGCCTTCAAGTCACTGGGACACTCTTCAAGCGATAAACGAATGGGGCGGACGCAAGAACGAATGGACTCGTAAAGCGAATACCGTTGAAGAAGTTATGGCAGCGATCGCCGATGCCGGTGAAGTGCGCGAATCTCTCGATTACGGCATCGATGGTGTGGTAATCAAGATTGACTCGTTATCTCTACAAAGACGACTTGGCTTTGTAGGTCGTGATCCCCGTTGGGCCATCGCCTATAAGTTCCCTGCTGAGCAAGCCGAAACAACCCTCAAAGCGATTCATGTGAATGTAGGTCGAACGGGCGCGCTGACTCCCTGGGCGGAACTCGAACCGGTCATCGTTGGTGGCGCTACCGTCGGACGTGCAACGCTCCACAACAAAGACGAAATCGCCAGAAAAGATTTCCGTGAAGGCGACCGAGTCGTTATTCAGCGAGCAGGCGATGTCATTCCGCAGGTTGTGGAAGTTGCGGCAAAAAACCAACGACCCGAGGCCTCTCAGCCGTACGAATTTCCTGGCACCTGCCCTTCCTGTGGCACCGAAACCGTGCAGATCGAAGACGAAGCCGTCACTCGGTGTGTAAACGGCGCCTGCCCTGCTCAATTCGAGAGACTTTTGGAGCATTTCGCCTCACGCGTGGCATTGGACATCGAAGGTCTTGGCGAGCGAGTTTCGCAAGATCTTCCTCGTCTTGGATTTGTGTCGAATATCGCCGATCTTTACCGACTACACGAGCGAAGAGAAGACCTGCTCGACCTCGAAAAGATGGGCGAAACACGGGTCGACAATCTGCTCAAAGCGATCGAAGCCGCGCGCTCGCCGTTACTTTCCAAGCTGCTGTTCGCACTTGGAATTCCCGGCATCGGTTCCGAGAGCGCTGAATGGTTGTCACGCCGGTTCCATAGCCTTACAGGTGTGAAAGACGCAACCGAGGAAGAGCTATTGGCGATCAACGGTATCGGACCGATTGTCGCCTCAACGCTAATCGACTATTTCTCTGTCGAACAAAACCGCCAGCTCATCGACGATCTCATCGAACTCGGCGTCAATCCAATCGACGACACTCCCGAGCCTTCAGCCGATCACCCCGCCAACGGAGTGAGATTCGTAGTTACAGGTCGGTTGGAGACTATGTCACGATCTGAAGCGCAAAACCGAATTAAGTCGCTGGGTGGAAAAGCCACAGGATCGGTAACCAAGAAAACGAACTATCTGGTTGCAGGTGCCGAAGCTGGATCGAAACTCGACAAGGCTCAACGTCTCGATGTACACGTGATCGGGGAGTCAGAGTTCATAGCGTTTATGGAAAATGGAGAAATTCCGGTTCAACCGGAGCTGGATTCCTGAACCATTTCTCTAACCTCCTGGCAATCAACAGCAAATGCGGGAGAAGTTATCTGTGGTCACGTTCGCCAGAATCTGACAGCCTCGTGAGCCTATTCCGGCTCAATTCTGCTGGAGATTTGTCTGACCTGGCAAACGTTCTCGACGATAAGGTCATATCCTTTCTAAACGAATTGTTTGGCAAACCAAGTGGATCAAGCGGGAATATCGACGATTGGACGTCTCCTCACTCTTAAATAAGCTCTTTCCTAGCGGTAACGGTGGCGGCTCTGAATGCCCTCCGTGGCTGGTTGTCGGCTTGGGTAATCCTGGCCCTGAGTACAAAAACACTCGGCACAACGTCGGATGGTGGTGTTTAGACGAACTCGTCAAACGCTCAAATGCCGAACTGAATCGAAAGCGCAAGGAAGTACGATTCGCCGAAGTCGAACTCGGTGGATCGCCAGTTGTTCTCGCCTATCCGAGAACGTTCATGAACCGCTCAGGTACGGCTCTCAGCTACTTGGCGAATCGGTTCGGAACTATTCCCGACAAAATACTGATCGTCACCGACGATATAAACCTTAAGCCCGGATCTGTACGTATACGAAAGCAGGGAGGTCCGGGTGGTCACAATGGCCTGAAATCGATCATCTCTACACTCGGCACGAACGATTTTCCGAGAGTCCGAATAGGCGTAGGAAACCCAGAATCGTCGGCGGTACAGGTCGATCATGTTTTGGGCACATTCGACCCTAATACCAGAGACTTGGTCAAAACCGCAGCAGAGCGAGCTGCCGACGCTATTACGATGATCGTCAGCGGTGATATAGACAACGCCATGAACAAATTCAACGTCACAAATAATGGCGACAACCCAGCATCAAAGTGATGCTGGAAATTTCAGAATTCAACCGTCTGCGGATCACATTGCTAAAGCCCCTAAACGTGGTCGGCATAATCGCATTGCTCGCTGTTGTAATTGGATGCAGCACTCCCGTAATTGATGGCAGCCCAACAGAGGAAGCGACTGCAACTTCACAATCGGCAACTGCCGTGTCGCTACCCACAGAGGCGTCTGAAGTTGCAACCGTCACTCCAGAAATATCTCCATCACCAACCACCGAAATTCAAACCCCAGAACCAATCTCGACACCAAAACCCGTCGACCAATCTCAACCGACTCAAATCTCTCCGACGGCAACCTCGGCTACTGCACCCACAGCCACGGAACAGCCAACCCCTACCCGAACTCCGTATCCAACCAGAGTCCCGACCGCCACACCTGAGTTCATTCCAGCGCAGCCCGAACCGATCATTCCTGCCCCCCCCGATCGCGATCTACAAGAACTGGGTAAGAGACTCGTCCCCGGCTACACCGATTCGAAAACAGTCGTCGCATCCGAACCTCTCTTAGTTGGCGACAACTTAAATTTCTGGGTGTCGAGGGACGCCGGGAGCGTGACAGTAAACGGCACGGTTTCACATATCTCAGAACACGCTTACTGGGTATTCGAAACCGGCTATGAACCGGACCCATCCGATATCGAAGAGGTCGCAAGTAATTTCGAATCCGACGTTTGGCCCGCCGTTACTCAAGTTTTTGGAACGCCCTTAACGCCCGGGATCGATGGCGATGATCGAATGGTCGTTTATACAGCGGTTTTAGCATCAGGAGTTGCTGGATATTTCTCGGCTGCCGACTCCTACCCTAAAGAAATCCGTTCCCACTCAAACCAGCGTGAAGCCCTCTACATGTCGGCCGACAGGCTCAATCTTTCCGGCACCGAATACCTAAGTGTGATCGCTCACGAGTTGCAGCACGCTATTCACTTTGCGACGGACAACAGTGAAGATTCGTGGGTCAACGAGGGTCTATCTGAAGTGGCTGCGGAGATCGCAGGATTTGCCAGATCGGCAGCATCGGCGTTCGTTCGAGCGCCAGCAACTTCGCTTACTGCATGGGCACAAGATATTTCTGTTCCAGCTGCAAACTACGGAGCAGCAAATCTGTTCTTTGCATTCCTTTCCGCCCACTACGGTGGCAATGAAATGCTCGCGGCAATTGCCCAGCATCAGGCTGACGGGATTGAGTCTGTGGATCTCACTCTCGCAGAACGCGGGTTCGATGCAACAGCCGACGATGTGTACGCCGATTGGCTCGTTGCCAACTATCTCAGTGCAAGCGAAGGACCTTACGCATATGAGGACCACTTCGTTCCACCCGTACGAAATGTTTACAAACGCGCTCCCGATTCACTCTCAGGATCGGTAAAGTCCTACGGTGCCAACTATGTTGTGACTTCGAGCGGTTCGGGCAGAATGACTGTCGAATTTAAGGGCGAGGCAACGACGTCACTACTGAGCGAAGCTCCGCACTCTGGCGACACATGCTGGTGGTCGAATCAAGGCGATTCGATCGACTCAACGTTGACTCGAAATGTCGATCTTAGGTCGGTCAATTCAGCATCCTTAACGTTTTGGGTCAGTTACCACATCGAAGAGTTTTGGGACTATGCCTATGTGGTGGTGTCGAACGACGACGGCAGTACGTGGGACATTCTCGACACCGAGCGTGCCATCAATTTCAATCCGAACGGCAACGGTTATGGCGCTGGACTAACTGGCACAAGCCTCGGATGGGTTCAGGATTCTGTCGATCTATCTGAATACGCCGGTGAACAGGTATTGCTTAGGTTTGAATACATCACCGATGACGCCGTATTCTCCCAAGGTGCTTGCTTCGACGATTTTGAAATTCCTGAACTCGACTGGACTGACAACACATCGACATCTGCCGACTGGAACGCCAACGGATTCGTCAGAATCGAAGAGACCATCCCGACACAGTATCTAGTTCAGGTAGTCCACGAAAAAGACGTTGGCGATCCGGTTGTTTATCAGGTCCCTGTCAATTCGAACGGTGCAGGAATCTTGACTGTCGAGAATGTCGGTGACGATGATCTCGTAGTGGTCATCGTCAGCGCAACGAACCGCCAATCGACGTTGCCAACGAACTACTCGCTCGACATTCGTCCGTAGGGACGCCTGAACGATTTCGTTGGCCGGATGACCGGTCTCGCTAAGCCCAGTAGCCGGCCCACGAACGAGGATCAACAACGAAGCGATAGCCGACTAATTAATCCCGAAGTTGGCGTCGGCAAGCGCATCGAGTTCCGCCAGAAGATCGTCGGGAAGTGGACCCATTTCAGCGGCCTCTAAAGCTAGTTCGAGATGCTCGATTTCTGCCATCCCAACCTCAACACCGGACACACCTGAGTTGCGCAGCGCATAACGAACGGCAACCTGAGCACGTTTCCCATGTTCAGGTTTCAATAGCGTAAGGACGTTGTTCATCCGCTCAACATCTGAAGCGACATCGTTATCTAGTGCAACCCCACCCTCTTTGCCAGTGCGAATATCGGTTGCAATAACACCGGCAGCGAGCACACGAATCACCATCACCCCAATGTCATTGGCGGCGCACGCGGCAATGATGTTTTTGTGGTCATATGCCGACCAGTTCGGCTGCATGTCTCGACCGGCAGACGGGTTCAAAAGGTTGTAATAAATCTGTGCGCACTGGAAACGCTGGCTGCTAATAACTTCATGGAGAGCATCTGATTCGCCTGTGCTGGTAAATCCAATGTGGCGAGTCAAGCCTTTATCAACCATCGCCTGCATAGCATTTGCGATTCCGTTTTCATCCAGCAGGTCCCCTGGAGTTATAGCGTTCGGGAAGGCGCCTGGGGAGCCCGCAATACGATTGTGAACTTGGTAGAGATCGACACTTCCCATCTGCAATCGCTCAAGACTCGCCGTAAGCGCTCGCTCGGCTTGTCCAACGAAGTCGCCGGTAGCGCGGTCAAACGCAGTTTTGGTCGAGATGTACGGACGATCCGATTCAGGCAGTTCTTTCATCAGCCACCCGATTGCAGATTCGGATGCTCCGTTGCCGTAACTAGCAGCGGTGTCAATCCAGTTAATACCGGCACCCAAAGCTATGCAGATTGCCTTGCGTCGAGTGTCATCGTCCGCATTGATCAGAATTCCGCCAACAGCCCCACCGCCAAAGATGACTTCGGATATTTCTAGTCCAGTGCTTCCGAGCTTACGGTACTTCATAGATCACCCTTTCGAGTTGAGACAAATTACTTTGTGCGCAAAACGTCCGTAGTTAGTTCGCTTCGATACGATCCCAGCCCGTGTACGGAACCAGCACATCAGGAATAACGATCGATCCGTCAGCTTGTAGGCCATTCTCGATAACTGCAATCCAAATACGAGGCAGTGCCAATCCCGATCCGTTCAGAGTGTGCGGCAACTTCGTCGAAGCTCCAACCTCTGGACGATACCGAGTGCCGTTTCGTCGAGTTTGGAAATCGGTGCAAGTAGAAATCGAGCTAACTTCAAGCCACTCGGCACAGCCGGGCGACCAGACTTCGATGTCGTAGGTTTTAGCCGACTGGAATCCGATGTCACCGGCACAAAGCTGCAGCACTCGGTGGGTCAACCCAAGTCGAGCGCATAGCGATTCGGCTTCACCGACCATCTCTTCCAACATTTCGTCAGAAGTTTCAGGATCGACATAGCGGAACATTTCGACTTTTTCGAACTGATGAACCCGCTTGATTCCGCGAACGTCTCGTCCTGCCGACGTGTGCTCTTTACGGAAGCTAGGAGTCTGTGCAACGTACTTCAGTGGGAGTTTGTCAGGCTCGATTATCTTGCCCTGATGCAATCCGTTCAGTGCGACTTCGGCGGTAGGCACGAGCCACAGGTCCGATTCATCGTCGCGGTAAAGATTGTCTTTGAACTTAGGTAAGTTCCCAGATCCGGTCATTGTCTCGCCGCGAACTAATAGCGGTGGGTCGATCTCTGTGTAGCCGTGGACTTCGGTTTGAATATCGAGCATCCAAGAAGCTAACGCTCGTTGGAGCCTGGCGCCCTTGCCCTTCAACACATAGAAACGTGCGCCTGCGATGCTCGCACCGGCTTCGAGATCAAGAATGTCCAACTCGGTTGCGACGTCCCAGTGTGCGTTGCCATGTGTCTCGGTAGGACCTTCCGATGTGCGAATTACGATGTTCGATTCTTCATCGAGTCCGTCCGGAACATCGTCCAGCGGCGTGTTAGGAATCGGCAACAGAGTGGCGTTCAGTTCTTCGAGAACGGTCGCCAATTCTGCCTCAACGGATTTGATGCGGTCGCCAGTCTCTCGCATTTCTGCGATCTCTTCTGGCGTTGGCTTTCGCTTCTCGTCACCAATAGCCTTGCTCACCTTATTCCGGTTCGCACGATCGACGTCGGCTTCCTGAATCAACTCTTTTCGTCGAGAGTCGAGGTCGATAATCCTGTCGATAGGCGGGTCTTCTCCGCGGCGAACCAATGCGGCTCGAAATTTTTCAGGATCTCGGACTATCTGTTCCAGTGAAAGCATTTTTTACTCAAGCTCAATTAGTAAATTCGAAACGATTCAGTAACGATTAGATCACGTGTTACGCATAGCAGGGAATAGCAATATTTCTCGGATCGACTCTTCCCCTGCGATCAACATCGTCAGGCGATCGATTCCCAGTCCAAGCCCGCCCGTTGGCGGCATACCGTGCTCGATAGCAACGAGGAAGTCTTCATCTAATCGGTCAGCTTCATCGTCGCCGAACTCCAAACGCATCTTCTCTTGCTGCTCGAATCGGTCACGCTGGTCGACCGGATCATTCAATTCGGTAAAGGCATTACAAAGTTCGGTTCCCATAACGAAGCCTTCAAATCTCTCGACGATCTCGTCAGAGTCAGGCTTACGCTTTGCGAGCGGAGACATTTCGACCGGGTAGTCGACCAAGAAATGAGGCTGCACAAGATGAGGTTCAACTTCCGAGGAAATAACTTTGTCGAGCAAACGCCCCCACGCTGATCCAGCTTCGACGTGAATTCCACGCTCCCGCATCGCCAAGGACAGCGACTCAGTGTCTCTTGTCACAACGAAATCTATGCCAGTTCGGTTTTTGATCTCTTCACGTAGGTCGAGTCGAGGCCACGGAGGAGTTAGGTCGATTTCGGGTCGAACACCCTCAACTTCGGGCAAAACCATCGATCCAGTCGTTTCCTGAGCGATAGTCGAGACAAGCTTCTCGACCATCTCCATCACATCGTTGTAATCGGCGTACGCCTGATAGCTCTCGATGGTCGTGAACTCTGGGTTGTGATCGTGATCGAGCCCTTCGTTTCGGAACAGTCGACCGATTTCGAATACTCGTTCGATGCCACCGACGATCAATTTTTTAAGATAAAGCTCTGTTGCGATTCTTAGATACAAATCACGGTCAAGCTGGTTGTGGTGAGTCTCGAACGGAGTCGCCTGAGCGCCACCAGCCACAGGTACCAGAATCGGAGTTTCTACTTCGATGAACCCGGCACCGTGCATGAACGCTCGCATCGACTGAACGATCTTTGAACGCAGCAGTGCGTTCTTCATCGCCTTGTCGTTAGAAATCAGATCGAGATAGCGCTGGCGAAATCGAATTTCCTGATCCTGTAGACCATGCCACTTGTCGGGCAACGGACGAATAGCTTTAGTGAGAACTGTAACTTTCGCAGCCTCAACGCTCACTTCACCGCGGCGAGTTCGTATAACCGAACCTTCGACACCGATGATGTCGCCGATATCCAACAGGCCCAAAATTTCGTACTCGTCGTCGCCCATCGTGTTCTGGCGGGCGAACGCCTGAATCGAACCGTAGCCGTCTTTCAGATCGATGAATGCAGCCTTACCCATGCCGCGCCGAGCCATAACGCGGCCTGCAATCCGAATGGTTTCGGTTCGAGGGTGTTCGACATCGTCTCCGACGCCGTTGTTCGCGATGACTTCAGCGTACTTGAACAGCTTTGTTGCCTCAACAGATGTGTGCGTTCGATCAAAACGTGCCGGGTATGGATCGATGCCCTTTGCTCGAATCTGAGCTGTTTTGGCGAGACGATCTTCAATGAGTTTTCGCTCGCCTGCCGCCACATCGGCGTCATTCAAAGAATCTGGTAACGATTCTGCCTGTTCTTGTTGGTCTTGGTTGGTCATATTTTCCGGCGCAGAAATTACCTGCTGTCACTCGTATTGCTCCGCAGGTTTTTACGATGCGGAACTGCTCTCATCTGATGCTGATTGGCGAGACGACTATCCGCATGCCAACTTTGCAGCAATTCATTCTAAGCCAGCTATCGAACTGCCTGTGATTCGCAACCAACGTAATGACCATCGATTCGTCCATCCCCGACACCGCTTCCGTGTAAATCCGCCGAAACCTGTAAAAACCCACGATGGTTAAGAATGGAGACTTCCATGAATAATCGATTCTGTCCCATTTCGCGTAATGGCTTTTCGGACACCCAGAGAAATTCAGGGGTCTCAAGTGCGGATCGATAGTGCGATGAGCAACAATCGAAGAGGATCTTCACAGTTCCGTCGAAATACTGGTTCCGGCCTCAGGCCGACAACTTCCAAGGTTAGATCCGCTATTTTTTCGATGCTCGGACCTGCCGGACCTCACGGTTTGCGGGTGCTTGATATTTACGCAGGAACGGGAGCACTGGGGATCGAAGCTCTACAACGGGGCGCAACAAGCGCAACGTTTATTGAGCAAAACGGTCGTCGGTGCGAAGATATAAAAAAGGCTCTGGAACGACACAAATTGGCAATACAAGGCTCGGTACAAAAAGGAAGCGCACTCAACGCAGTCGGAAGACTGAAGGGTGAGTTCGACCTGATTTTTGCCGACCCTCCCTATGATCTCGTCGAGTTTGAATCTATATTCGAACTTGTCCATAAGGCACACCTAATGGCCCCTAACGCCATCGCATTTCTCGAACATTCGAAGATGACCGATCTCCCCGATTCGCTTCCCGGACTATCGTTGTCTACTCACCGAGTCTACGGCGACACCGCAATTTCGGTATACAAATCTCAAACCACCCCAACCCAAATAACGAACCCGGAGGGCGAATAGATGGTTCGTGCAATCTATCCCGGCACGTTTGATCCGGTAACCAATGGGCACGTGGATATTGTCGAAAGGGCATCACATACCGTCGAACATTTGACGGTTGGTGTTGTCGAAGTCTCATCGAAACGAACCATGTTCGACGTCGATGAGCGGATAAAAATGTTCTCCGATGCAGTGGCACACCTGCCCAACGTTTCGGTGAAGGCGTACTCAGGCCTAACAGTCAACGCTGCCCGCGAAATCGGAGCAACGGTAATCATTCGTGGTTTACGGATCACGAGTGATTTTGAGTACGAAAGTGAAATGGCACTAATGAACCGCAGGATGGCTGAAGACGTCGAAACCGTTTGTCTTTTCAGCGCATTGCAGTATCAGATCCTGAGTTCATCGAGAGTGAAGGAAGTAGCGGCACTCGGCGCCGATGTGTCGGACCTAGTTCCTAAAAACGTTTGGGGCCCTCTGGTTGAGAGGCTCGAAAAACGAAAAGCAAGCAATAGTTAATAGCACGCGTCAGTCGACACGCATGGAGATAGAAATGACACTTATGTCACAGCTCGAAGACCTAGAGGCGATGATCGTCAAAGGTCGAGTACCCGGAACAGCTCGAACGCTCGTAAATCTGGACAAAATCACAGCCGTCATCGATGAGATGAAAGGTGAGATGCCAGAACAGTTGAACGAAGCCGAGGGCGTCGTTCGCCAGAAAGACGCGATCATCAAGCAGGCTGAACTAGAAGCCCGCCGAATTCGCGCTTACGCCGATGAAGAAGCAACAACGATTCGTCAGCTCGCCGAAGAGCAGTCGAACACACTGCTTTCGACTTCGGAAGAAGAAGCCCGAACGATGATCCAGGACACTGAGATCATCCGCGTGGCTAACGAGCAGGCAACTGAGATCGAAGCCGACGCACAGAAGCGCGCTGGCAAGTTGATCGACGATGCTGAAGGCCGTGTAAACGGAATCTTGAACGAGGCTGAAATTTCAGCTGACTCACGTCGCAAGGGCGCAGACAACTACGCTCGAGAGGTGTTGTTCACGCTCGAAGAACGAATCGCCGACACGCTTGGTCAGGTCCGAGGTGGTATCGACCTCCTCGACGCCCGCCCAACAGCAAACGTCGCCGACTAGTTCTGATTCGTAATTCAGCAGCCTAGTTTTTAACAAGCCCTAATCCATTTATGTCATCCTGAGCCAGTCGAGGGACGACAGGTAGGGCGTGTCTAAAGCGAAGTCGACAACTGGCATTTGAGCCAGATAATTCGAAAAGTGCCCAAGTGCGAATGCACACCCGGCACTAACAAAAGAATCAACCACTCAGCCCTGCGCTCGCTCTCAAAAAGCGACGCAGGGCTGCGTTGTTTCTTCGCCCCTCGCTAAACCCGGGCGAACTTCTGCAATCGATTGTTTCCGCCAACTTCAGCAATGTATATCGACTCTTCGCTATCGATATACACACCGTGAGGTGAGTTCGTGAAGTGACCTGCACCTTCGCCCTTCTCACCCCAGCGACCCAGCAGCGTGCCGTCCAGCGAACGTAGTTCCACACCGGCGTGACCAACGATGTGCATCACACCGTGGCTATCGATCACCGCATCGTTCGCGCCGGTCACGTCCGACCATTCACGCAAGTAGTTTCCTTCCAGATCGAATATCTGACACCGATTGTTCGTTCGATCCATCACATACACGTTGTCGTCATCGTCAACTAAAACATGGTGGGGCAAGTTGAACTCACCGGGTCCGGTCGCAGACGTGCCGGTAACTTCCTCGCCTAGCCAGCCTTGCAGAAACACTGGATCACCCGATCCGAACGACAAAATGTGTTCACCATCAGAGCTGTAGCGATGCACTCGGTTTTGGCCATAACCGTCAGAAACGAAAATATCTCCAGAGCGTGATTGCGTGGCACGCGTGCACATGTTGAACGGCGCACCCGGCGCACCACGTTCACCCTTGGTGCCAATCGTCATCAGCACTTCACCAGTGGTTGAGTACTTGGTTACCGTGTGGTGCCCACAATCGGCGTGAAAAATCTCGTCGTCGCCGTTGATCCACAGACCATGTGGCGAAGAAAATTCGCCAGTGAGTCGAGTATCGAGCAACGCCCCGTCTCGATCGAACACAAGCATGTGCCCCGTTGCCGGAGTGATGTCGTTGAACGTTCCATCGGCCTTAGGGTCGCGAACGACCGTATATATGCGCCCGTCGGAATCGCCCGCCACATCGGCGGCTACTCCATTGACGGTAACCTGCGGCCAGTTTTCAACTAGCTCGTATCGATAGTCACCCGCACCCCATTGTCGTGTCATATCGGCAATTCCTTTTTACTAAGCGTTTACTAAGTACTGGCACTCGCTTGATTACGGATGCAAAATCACCTTGGTGTAGCCGTCAACTCGCTGGTCGAACTTCTGGTAGGCATCAGGCGCTTCATCGAGCGACACCTCATGCGATACGACGAAGCTCGGTAGAGCCCGTCCGGAGATGATTAGATCTCGCAAGTTGGCGTTGTATTGCTTCACGTTGCACTGTCCAGTTCCGAGACGAATGCCCTTCTCGAACAGTTGACCAAAATTGATCGACAGTGCGCCTTTCTTGGCACGCTCGTCTACTCCTCCTGGATCGGAAGGTACGTACAACCCTGGGATGCCAAGCGCACCGGTCGGAGCAACAACATCTATTAGCTGATTGAGAACGATGTTCGGCACCTCGTCCTGTTCGCCCCCAACGGCCGAAGAACCAGCAGCGGTCGCCTGATAGCCCACAGCATCGATTCCCTTGTCGACTCCCTCACCACCCAAGTGCGCTTTGATCTGTTCGACCGGATTCGCCACGTCGTAGTTAATCGGAATCGCACCGATTTCAGCAGCCTTGTCGAGTCGCGCTTGAACGTGATCAACGGCGAAGACCTGCGACGCTCCTCGTAAAATTGCACTATATGAAGCCATGAGTCCGACAGGTCCACATCCGAACACTGCGACACTTTCCCCCGGCGTCACTCCTGCGAGTTCTGTGCCGTGGTAACCGGTTGGGAAGATATCGGCAAGCAACGCAAAATCGGCTTCATGGTCGGTGCCTTCAGGTAACACCAAACAGTTAAAATCAGCGAACGGAACCTGCATCAGTTCCGCTTGACCTCCGACCCAAGGTCCCATAGAAACGTATCCGTAGGCACCACCGGCGAATCCGGGATTTACCGTTGTGCAATATCCGGTGTAGCCGCCGAGACAGTTCTTGCAGAACCCACACGCCACGTTGAATGGCATGACTACTCGGTCGCCGACTTTGCGAGTTTTAACGGCCGGTCCAACTTCCACGATCACGCCCATATTCTCGTGACCAAACACAATGCCGGGCTGTGCTGCCGTACGACCTTCGTACATGTGTAGATCGGATCCGCAGATGCACGATGAGGTGATTTGCACGATCGCATCGTTCGGATGAAGAATCTGAGGGTCTGGAACCGTCTCGACAGCAACCTTGAACGGCTCTTTGTATACAACGGCTTTCATTACGACATCTCCTGCTGCTGGTCAGAACTGGCTTACTTGCTCGGCACACTATGGTTCGGTTTTTGCAGTTTGTCCAGAGAAGAAGGTGCCAATGGCGCGTTTTAAGAGATTGGAATGTTTGCCGAGAACTCGGCTGTGCCAGTCGTAAGGGTCTCTCCATTTGGGAGGAGGAACGCCGGTGTTGGGATGGGTTGCTGGCTCGCATATCTATGCCAGTAAACGATTTACATACCCCCTCAACCTAACCTTCTCTCCTAGGAAGAAGGAATTAGAAGAGAGAATGCGCCCTAAGCCCGCTAAACCAGACCAGCAGCCCAATCGCCGCCTAGAACCGTCTCGAACATTTCGGCCGATTCATCGTTCCAGCCAAAGCGATTCACGAGATTCAAGCGGTAAATCAATTCCAGAGCGCTGAGCCGAGCCGATAGTGCGTCGTCGCTCAAATCGCCCTGACACAGTTCGACGAACGGCTTCATTAGCTCGATATCCAGCGGATCGTCGTAAGTTTCTTCCAACTGCTCAGGAACGAAATTCCACGGGTATCGCCAGAACCTAAGCAACATGTCGAGTTCGTAGTCGGCGGGAGCCAAGGCCATTCGATCGAAATCGAGAATTCCCGACAGGCTGCCATCGCTGCCGACCAAAATATTTCCTAACCATAAGTCGCCGTGACACAACACACGAGGGCGATCTGTCAGAGCCTCTGCCCACTGCGCAAATGCTGCCTGAGAGGTCGTAAGCACCCGGCCCGGCACCACGGCATCGACGGTGCGAAGCGCACGGTTGAACGACTTCCTTATGTGCGCTGCCCAGTCCTGAGTTTCAGCGTGCAGCATGCCTTCGTCAGGCTGAAACTGCTGCATGTGGCCGAGAGCGGTCGCCAATTGACCCGTCAACTTGATTCGACCCGCTTGATCTAAACCTGGCCAAACGTTGTAACCGCTCGAACCTTCGAGCCGGTTCAGAATCACCCACGCCCTGCCCTCTAACGCACCCGTTTCAAGCACATGAGGAGTGGCGATTCCCGGTATGTCCAACTTAGTCGCAGCGAGCTCATGGCTGAAACGCTCGGAACGTCCAACTTCAGGGTCGATCTTGATGACGGTTTCGTTGCCGATGAACACCCATGTGCCGTAGCCGAATCCGTAGTCGACGTTGCTGCCAAGCTTGTTCACAGCCCATTCACGAACGCGACCCAGCGCTGCGTGGTCGTCTTTCTCGTAATTTCTAACCCAAGGATTAATTAGCATGACTGGTGACTAGTGAAAGCGTTGTGCGCCAAAATTTTGGCGTGGAGTGAGACTAAGACGGTTTGCTAGCGCGAAGCGTCAAGTTGATCAAATTCTGCTGCCAATCGATGGCCTCAGGTCGACTTCTCTCTTCTTTCACTACTTCAATCGTCGAAAATCCTGTCGACTCCACAAGTTTCAAATACTCGCTCATAACCGCCGCACCGCCGACACAAGCGACCCATTCTGTTGCCGATTTCTGCACGACGGCAGGCAACGCCTCAGAAGTAACCATGTCGGAAATAACAAAGCGACCACCGGGTTTCAGAATTCGGTAAATTTCCGAGAACACTCGGCCTTTTTGTTCAGATAGAGCGATCACACAGTTTGAAATGACCAGATCGACGGTATTGTCGGCCTGCGGGATCGATTCAATATGCCCAAGTTTGAAAACGACATTCTCAGTGCCAAGTTTCTCAGCATTCTTCTGAGCAAGCTCCAGCATCCGAGGCGTCATATCAATTCCGATCACATAGCCGTCTGGCCCAACTTCTTTGGCGGCGAGGAAGCAGTCGATCCCACCCCCTGACCCTAGATCAAGAACGGTTTCGCCAAGCTGAGCATCGGCAATCCCAACTGGATTTCCGCAACCAGCCGACGCACCTGCGGCTTCGTCCGGCAGCGCATCTCGCTGATCTTCTGAGTAAAACTTGTCAGTAGCCTTCACTCTTGTGCTGTCGGCTGCACGCTCAGCGGCGTTCGATGCGAGCGATCCGTACTGGTACTGAACTGCAGCAGTGATAGTTTCAAGCTGTTCGTGGGTGATTTCCGACGATCCAGAATCACCGCAGCAATCGTCGCCACAGCATGCAGCTTCTTCGCTGATTGGGGTCAACGTTCCAAAGGGTTTGTTAGTTGTCATCTACTTGCGCTCCCAAAATACTGGAATCAATCACCATTGTCGTACGGCAGGCCGTTTCCACACCTGCCTCCTTTACCGCAGTTTCAAGTTGCGTAAGTACGTTCGACCATGCCTGAGCCGAAGCTCGGTAAGCCAGCACACCTAGCGCCGAAAGCGAATAGTTCTTCCGCTTTCTACCGTTCACCACGACCGTTTCCAGCTCTACGTAACCACCAGTCTCTAACTCCTTCAACATCGGATATATCATGGCGTCGGTTGGTCGGGCATCACAGCAAAGTGCGATTCGAGTGCCGATTTCATATCCGTGCATCGGCCCACTACTCAGCTGCTGCAACATGAAAAATCTCAATAGGCTTTTGCGATTGAGCGACTGCCAGTAGTCGATGCTAGATAGATCATTTGTCGGCTTTGTTGATGTGGTCATTTTTCTCTGCAATAACAGCGAATAGTTCGCTTTATCGTCGATACCTAGCTACACGATATATCGGCTTGCTAGGCATGTCAATATCTGGGTACATAACCCTGACGATAAGACGAACACGACATAGTTGATGAAACAAAAACCAATGAAGTCCGATTCGTCTCGTTGCGATGGAGCGACGGAAGCTATAATCCGCTCACCTACCAATTTCATCGATCCTACCGGGCTAAAACCAGCTTCAAATGACCAATTCCAAAGCTACATCTGACGACAAACTGTTCCTCCTTATCGACGGACACGCGATCGTGTTCCGGGCGTGGTTCGCCATGCGCGATCATTTGATTACTGCGTCGGGGCAGAACACGACCGGTGCTAGTGGGTTCATGTCGATGTTTCTAAAGGTGATTCGTGAGCAGAACCCGACTCATATCGCTGTCACTTTTGACACGAAGGCATCTACGTTCCGCAAGGAGATGTTCCCGGCGTATAAGGCACAGCGCAAAGAAGTTGACCCCGCCCTTCACGAGCAAATCCCTATTCTCAAAGAGATTCTCGAACCAATGGGCGTACCGGTGTACGAATACGACGGATTTGAAGCAGACGATCTAATCGGAACGCTATCAAAGCAGGCGTCTGAGCAGGGAGTCAAAACATTGATTCTCACTGGTGATGCCGACCAATTACAGTTGGTCGATGAGAAGACCTCGTTACTGATGTACACCGGTTTTGGTGATATGCGGACGTACGACCCGGCGGGCGTTGCCGAGAAGTACGACGGTTTGGGTCCCGACTATGTCGCCGAGATCAAAGCTCTCGAAGGCGATCCATCCGACAACATCCCAGGCGTACCGGGCGTTGGAAAGAAATCAGCTCGTGCGGTGCTAACCAAGCTCGGTCACTTCCCTTCTCTATTCAGCCAGCTCGAAGAAGTTGGAAAAATCAAAGGTTTACGCGGTGCCAAGCGCACTATGAACCTCCTTGAAGAACATCGCGAAACAGCCGCTACTGCATTGGTTCTAACGACAATCGTTCGTGATGTACCAGTCGAGTTCGACGAAGCAAAATCAAAGTTCGGCGACTTCGATCGCGAAGCGGTTATCAAGACATTAATGAGCTACGAGATGCGTCTCGTTGCGAATCGACTCCCGAAATCTGGAGTCGAAAGTTCAGTTCCTGGAACTTCAGCGTCTGAAGTTGAAACAGCACCGGGATGGGAGCCAAACGAAGCTTCGTCGGTCGCAGCGAACGGTCAGATCGACATGATGGGCGAGGCTCCACCGGTCGAAGCTCTGGTAGATCCCGAACCGGCCAAACCACTCGGCGACTACGAAATCGTTACCGACTTGGCTGGGTTGAACACGATGATCGATGCCCTGCGAACAAAGAGAGAGTTCGCTTTCGACACTGAAACGACTGGCCTTAACTCAATGACGTCCGACCTTGTTGGCCTTTCGTTCTCAATCAAGTCCGAACACGCGTGGTACGTAGCCGTCGGTCACAACGAAGGCGACCAAGTGCCGTTCGAAGAAGGTCTCGCAGCACTACGACCTCTATTTGAAGACGATTCAATAAAGAAGATCGCCCACAACGCCAACTACGACATGATGGTTTTGGCAACCGCCGGAATCACTGTCAATAATTTGTCGTTCGACACGATGATCGCAGCAGCTTTGTGCGGTAAGCGTGCTATCGGCTTGAAGCCGCTTGCGCTTGAGTTGTTCCAATCGGAAATGACCGAGATAAAAACTCTCATCGGAGTCGGCAAAAAGCAGATAACTATGGCGGCGGTACCTATCGAACTGGCAGGTCCATACGCGGCCGCTGACGCCGATTTCACTTGGCGGTTGTACGAGCATTTCGAGCCTGAAATCGACGAGCACGAAGCTCGCTATGTAAACGAAGAAATCGAACTGCCGCTGATTCCAGTAATTATCGAAATGCAACGGAACGGCATGATGATCGACAAAACAGCCCTTGCCGAGATGTCGGAGCAACTTGGCGCCGATGTCGAGCTGATCAAACAGACGGCGACCGCCATTGTTGGCGGACGAGAGCTCAATTTGGCGTCGAACCAGCAATTGGCTGCTTTATTGATCGATGAATTGGGAGCGCCAAAGACTCGAAAAACCAAAACTGGTTATTCGATGGACGCCGAAGCTCTTGAGAAAATCAACGAGACTAGCGGGCTAGACGACCGTGTGTACCAAATCGCCGACGCTGTTCTGAAGTTCCGAGAACTCAGCAAGCTAAAGTCGACTTACGTCGACGCTCTGCCGCTTTTGGTGAACCCGCAAACGCAACGAGTTCACACTAGTTTCAACCAAGTCGGTTCGGCAACGGGCCGACTCTCCAGTAACGATCCCAACGTTCAGAACATTCCGGTTCGTACTGAGCTCGGACGCCGTGTGCGCAAAGCATTCATTGCCGATTCATCGCACGGCTGGCAGTATCTCGCCGCCGACTACTCGCAGATCGAACTGAGAATTCTGGCGCATTTATCGCAAGAGTCTGGACTTCTCGAAGCCTTCCACAAGGGCGAAGACATTCATGCTGCGACCGCCCGAGCGGTATACGGAGTTGAAGAGGTAAATCCTGACCAACGCCGAATCGCCAAGATATTGAACTTTGGAGTGATCTACGGACTGGGTCCGGTCGGCGTGGCACGCCAGACTGATCTAACTCGGCAACAGGGTCAGGAATTTATCGACCTGTACTTCGGCAAGTACCCGGGTATTCGTGATTACATTGAGCAGGTGAAGCAGTCGGCACGTGACACTGGATATGCCCAGACGATCACGGGGCGCAGACGATATCTTCCTGATATCAACGCTGGTCACCCGGGACATCGCGCTGCAGCTGAGCGGGTGTCAGTGAATATGCCTATTCAGGGAACGGCTGCGGACGTGATCAAGCTGGCGATGATTAACATTTCAAACGAAATGAAGAGGCAGAAAATTCAATCGAAGATGGCGATTCAAGTTCACGACGAACTGATCTTCGAGATAGCCCCCGGCGAACTGATGGAAATGCAGATGATGGTCACAACCATGATGCCCGCCGCTATGGATCTCGCCGTACCACTCTTAGTAGAAGCCAAAACCGGCCCAACCTGGGGCGACATGGATTCGGTGGGTTGAGACCCGTGCAGACATCCAAACATGCCCGAACTACCTGAAGTTGAATCGTTGCGCCGGTATCTCGTTCGAGAGGGCGTGGTCGGAAAAAAGTTCGTAAAAGTCGAGCTTGAAGACAAGCCTGAAAGTGCGCACGGTACGGGAACTATCGTTGGGTCAAATCAAGCGATCGATCAAACGGTTAGCAGCATCGAACGACGCGGCAAGCAGCTTGCGATGGTATTCGATGATTCGGTCTTGGGCTTCCATATGGGAATGACCGGCCAAGTGCACGTACTCGATCGTGACGAGCTTTCGCCCAGATTCACCAGAGCACAATTCGATCTCACTGACGATCACGGCGATCTGCGAATCGCACTGGTCGATCCACGGCGTTGGGCAAGAGTTCAACATTTCGGTTCCCTTGATCACGCCTTTGCGGGATTAGGACCTGACGCTCTTGACCCAGCGTTCACCGTCAATCACTTCACCCAATTAATGGATGGTATAACTGCGCGAATCAAGACGTTACTGCTGAACCAAACTGTCGTCGCCGGGATAGGCAATATCTACGCCGATGAATCGCTTCACCGAGTCGAAATTTCGCCGGCTCGACGTGTAAGCGATATCTCGAAAACTGAGCTCGAAAAATTATTCGCGGCGATTCGAATATCACTTGAACACGCTCTCGAATACATCGTGAGCCACCCAGACGATCGAGGCCGGCCTTACATCGTCGATGCCTACGACGATAGGATGCAGCTACATCGGAAACCGGGCTCGTTCTGCCCTCGTTGCGAAATTCCGCTTGCCACACTGAAACTCGGCGGTAGAACGGCGTACTTCTGCTCAAACTGCCAAACGTAACCATGTGTGGCGGCTCTACTAGTTAAACCCAACGTCATCGAGATCGTCGGTTTTTCTGGCACGCAGTCTGTCCCGCAACGCAACCCAACCAAGCATCGCCACACCGAGTAGCCCCTAACGTATCCGGCGGCGGTTAGCTGCCAAGAACACTCGCTCGCTATCAAAACGACAATACCTATGAGTGCCACGACGATGCCAATAAGCACAGTCAACATTCCAGACATTTCAAGAAGCTGTTTCATGGTTACTCCTTCAACTGAGTCGTTTTACCGGTGGCAAGAATATTCCGATGTCAAAGGCAGCATTCAGCGCTCTAACTACACTATCTACCGCCGGAAAACGCCTATCCAGTTCAGATCACTGAGGATTTTGTAGCGTTTCGCCGTTTCAGATTGTCGGTAGTTACTATTAGAATTAGCTTATGTCTGTGCGGTTTCACTCCGAAACCCCAGACGGTCCCCTGCGGAGGGGTGGCAGAGCGGTTGAATGCGCTTGTCTTGAAAACAAGTATGGCGGTAACGTCATCGCAGGTTCGAATCCTGTCCCCTCCGCCATTTTTTTTGCGGGGCGTTAGTCGCGGTCGTCAGGCTCCGGGCGTCACTAGCGTGACTTGGTCGTGCGGGGCAGTCTCCCCCTCTAGCTCCCCCGATCCGGGGGAGTATCGTTACGCTCTGAGCGTCATGAACTTGTTCAGCAGTATGTATTCACTTCAGCTAACATGCCGACCGCGGACAACACTTGCAGTTATTCGCCAATTAATCGCTGGAGTGACCAACAGCTTGATGTCGTCTATTTATATCGTGTCAGCATGAATCGACAGCCTTTATCAAAATAGTTGGCTGTTGGAAGCTTTTAAGCAAACTGCTGCATTCAATGACGTCGGGGCATCCCTGCAACGGTCTCACGTTGATCTGGTAATCAACTTCAACATGGCACTATTCGAAACATCTTCGTTCGTAGCTTACGCCACATTTGTCGGAGCTGTGATCGCGCTCATCATGACAGCGTTCATGTGGTCGTAGGCAGGCACTCGGTGCGGCTTCGGTGGCATGGCTAATGATCGCCCCCGCCATATTGGTCGGGTGGTTACGGTATCGAGGTGCGTCTCGAAGATATCGACGACAAACTACTTCTGGTTCCGCTCGAATACGTCGGAATCACAACTGTTCTGGTTTTCTGATTTATTACGGCAGCACGCCTTACAGGTCGAATTCGGACTGTCTCCATTCGTTTTCTCCTCATTGTGCTCGTGATTCACGCGATAACTATCATCCTCACTGCGGCGAACAGCTCACACAACTTAATGTGGCGACGCTCATGTGGTTGGTGAAGCGGGCAGCGTATCGGTGATATTCGATCGTGGTGTCTGGTTCCGGGTTTCGTGGATCTACTCGTATACGGCTTTCGTCACCGGATTCGTATTTCTCTTGTACCCCACATTTACCGAATCATCGATGCTCCGGAACCAAATGATTGCGACCATCGTCGCAGGCACCATTCCTCTTGCAGCAAATCTTCTTTTCTTAGCCAACTTAACCCGCTGGGTAATTTTGACCCGACGCCGATGTCGTTCGCAGCGTCAGGCGTGATCATCGTCTATGGCTATCTTCGACTGAAGCTGTTCGATTTGGTTCCCGTTGCTCTCGATATCCTCATAGAGAGAGTTCCTGACGCGATGTTCGTGCTCGATCCCGCTGGTCACATCATCGACGCGAACCCCGCGGCGGAACGGCTCGTAGCAATTTTTGAAGGGCACCTAGTAGGTAGGCATCTCTGCAACGTACTTCCGGTTAATTTGGCAGATCATGAACTGTGTACAGGAATACCATCCGCCGCTATGCAAGATGTGATATTCGATAGCCATATTGGTGCTGACTCATTGACCTACGAACCTACAGTGGCTGAACCTGTCGGAGGTCACCAGCCGAAACGGGTCTAACGGCAGGCTGGTGATTCTTCGGGATGTAACTGAACAGCGAGCAGCATCAGAATCATTGATGCGGCTTGCCAGAATCACAACGCTAAATGCGATCACAACAGCTGTAGTTGAGATGCACGATGTCCAGTCGATCATGGAAACTGCGACTTCGCGGCTCGCCGAATTGCTTCCGGCCGACCACGTAGTTGGATTGATCCTCGAACCAACCAGCGGTGATTTCACTGTGGTAACCACTTCAGGCGAACACTCGCTTGAACCGATTCCTGTTGGTTCGAAGGCATTCGATTCTCAGATACTCACCCCCGGCTCCGACGAGGGTGTTCACAACCTTTCAGAGACTGGTGGACACCTCGACGACTTCACCTACCGATTCGCAGCAGCAGGACTGTATTCCGTTATCGGACATAATCTTGCTGCAAATGGCGAAACTTACGGAGCCATCATCGTGGCACGCCATGAGCATGCTTCTCTCGGTTCGGCTGAGGTCGAGCTCATGACGGCTGTCGGAGCGGCAGTTGCCCAGGCGATTTACGGCGCTCGGTTAGTAGACGACCTGCGAGTGATGACCGTCGAGCTTGTCGAAACTCAACAACGGGCAATGCGCCAAGATAGATTAAGAGCGCTCGGGCAGATGACAAGCGGAATCACGCACGACACCAACAATGCTTTATCGCCAGTCGTCGGATTTTCCGACATGCTGCTGCAAAACCGTAGCAATATCGATGATCACTCCAGAAAGCTACTTCAGTTAATCAGGCTAGCTGCTCTCGACATTTCCAGAATCGTTGAGCGAATGCGTCTGATCTATAGTGATCGTGAAGCCGATGGCATCACTTTCGAACCAGTCGACATCAGGCAGATGGTTCGCGAAACGATTGAACTTACCCGACCAAAATGGCGCGATGAATCGCCCGACGGAGCTGAGATACGCGTCTCAACCGACTTCGCTCGAGTGTTGCCACAAGTACCCGGTAGCGACACCGAAATTCGTGAAGCCCTGACGAACTTAGTTCTGAACGCTGTCGACGCCATGCCCGACGGTGGAAGAATCGTTTTCACCGGTTACACAGAACCTGAACAAAGCGGGAATGGTGGCACGGTGGATCCAGAAACGGTAGTAGTAGAAATCTCGAACGAGGGTTCTGGAATGAACTCAGATACTGCCCAGGGAGCCCTAGAGCCGTTCTTCACTACCAAAGGAAACCGAGGCACAGGCTTGGGACTGCCAATGGTTCAGCAGGTAATGAAACGTCATTCTGGCACGATATCCATACTTCCTAGCAAGGAAAAAGGAACTATCGCCAGGTTGGTCTTTCCCCTGGCGACGTCGATTACGGTTAGCAAACCCAAAATTTCATCAGAACGGACCGATAGCCCGAAACTCAAGATTCTGGTCGTCGATGACGAGCCCATGTTACGAATGGTTGTCCAAGAGATGCTGACATCAGAAGGTCGCGCAGTGGAAGTAGCTCCGGGCGACCCAGAAGCATCGATGTCGGATACAACAACGATACAAATCGGGTAAACCGTTCGACGTTGTTGTATCCGACATCGAAATGCCCGTACTCAACGGTAGGATACTGGCAGATTTCATCGAAATCGAATCTCCTGAGACTGAAGTAATTCTCATGACCGGTTGGGCCGACAGCCGGATTGATGTCGATACGATCTCAACACGCGTTGTTGGAGTGTTGAGCAAACCTCCTAGGCTCGCCGATATCTCCGCGCTGATGGCAGTAGTTGCCAGAAATATAGCGCCCGTGCTGCCAAACGATTCTTAGGCTTGCACCCGCAGCCAAGCTCGAATTCACCACTCCTATTTCCTAAAATAATCAGCACCTAACGCATGCCAGCACTATCCCACTGTGCTTACTAGGTACTTTTACTGATGTTTGTGAATCAAAGTGGTTCTACATTGAACAACATCGAACGGAGCAACTGTGAGTCGATCACACAACTTCGTCAATGGTTCGCCCTAAGCAGGGCTGACAAATCCAATCTCCAATAAGATCAAGGTTATGACTCATGCGGCAAGAGTTTGTTAACCCATTCCTCGGTCCCGCCCAAATGGTGTGGCAGAAGGAATTTGGGACACCACTAGAAATCGCCGGTGCAGAGGTTGTGTCATACCAGTACACAACTGACGACATCACGGCAATCATCGGTGTCAGCGGAAAATCACAAGGTAACGTTCTTTACGGTTTCAGCGACGAAGTATCGTCAGAAGTCGTGAAACGTATGATCGGCGAAGATATGGATGCTCGCGATCCCATGGCACTTTCAGCACTCGGTGAAATAGCAAATGTGATTACCGGAAACGCGGCAACAGAGCTTGCGGCGAACGGCTACACTTGCGACATCAGCCCTCCGGTCATCATCGAACCACGTGGCTCGACGCTGACCTCAACAGTTCCAAAGCAGATTCTCGTAACTTTTAAGAGCGATCTTGGCACCCTAACTGCCCGAATCGGTTTATCAGAGAACGCTCGGTATCAAGAACCAGCCGCATAACGCTTGTTTCCGACGGGGCTTAACTCCGAACGTTGAATCGAATAATTTCAATTCGAGCTCGCAATTTTGCGGGCTCGCTTTGTTTAATCTTTGTTTCAATCGCCAATGCGAACCCTCGCTAGCTACGTATTTCGTAGACACTGACCATCACCCTCGGTACGATGATTTGCGGTCTAGAAAAACAATGACCGCCCGCACAAGCCATTTCAAGCAACACATGCGGGGTCGCTAGCAATCAGAACCGAGTAATCGTTCGTGAATATCCACGAGTATCAAGCGAAAGCAATCCTCGATAAATTCGGAGTTCCAACTCCGAAGGCAGAGGTGGCATCGACAGCCGCAGAAGCGAAAGAAATCGCTTTAAGAATCGGCGGACGCGTAGTAGTAAAAGCTCAAGTCCACGCAGGCGGTCGAGGCAAGGTCGGCGGCGTTAAGCTCGTCAACTCACCTGAGGAAGCTGAAGAAGTAGCCGCATCGCTACTCGGCACTCGGCTAGTAACGAACCAGACTGGCGCATCCGGTGTACCCGTTGAAAAAGTCATGATCGCTGAAACTCTCGACATCAAAGACGAGCTATATATATCGATCGTGATCGATGGCGTTATTGGTGCTCCGCTCGTGATGGCAAGCACTGAAGGCGGGATGGATATCGAGGAAGTTGCGGAATCAACTCCTGAGAAAATCTTCCGTGTCGCAGGTGACCCTCTAATCGGACTCACCACATACCACGCCCGTGACATTGCACTCGCACTCGGCGTCCCTGCCAAGTCCGTTCGAGCGACAACCAAGCTCATCACCGATCTCTACAACGTGTTCGTCGAAAACGACTGCTCGCTTGTCGAGATCAATCCGCTTGTAATCACCGAAGATGACCAAGTCTTCGCACTAGACGCCAAGATCAACATCGAAGACGATGCACTGTTCCGTCATCCCGACCTTGCGGCATTACGTGACCCGAACCAGCAAGACCCGCTCGAACAACGCGCAGACAAAGCCGATCTCGCCTACGTAAAGCTTGAAGGCGGACGAGTCGGTTGCATGGTCAACGGTGCAGGCCTTGCGATGGCAACAATGGATATCACTAAGGCAGCCGGCGCCGACCCTGCCAACTTCCTCGACATCGGCGGTTCTGCCGATCAGGCCCGAATCGAAGAAGCATTCAAGATCATCATTGCTGATGACGATGTCGAGATAATCCTCGTGAACCTATTTGCAGGTATCGCTCGTTCCGACATTGTCGCCCAGGGAATTGTTGCAGCAGCCAAGGAAACCAACGCATCAGTACCGATGGTGGTAGCGATGCGAGGTACGAACGCTGAAGAGGGAATAAAAATCCTCGCCGACTCAGGACTAAACATCATTGGTGCTCCCGATCTCGCTGGAGCGGCCGAAGTGTTAAAAGCGAAATTACTAGAACTTGGAGAATCCAACTAATGGCTATTCTTGTTGGAGAGAACACACGACTCCTCGTTCAGGGTCTTGGTCGTGACGGTAGCTTCCAGGCTAACCGAACACGTGAATACGGCACAAACATGGTCGCCGCTGTTCACCCTGGCCGAGACGGACAGAAATTTGAAGACGAAGTTCCATACTTCTCAACCGTCGCAAAAGCTGTTGAAGAGACCGGTGCAAACACCGGAGTGATCTTCGTTCCTGCGCCGTTCGCAATGGACGCAATCATCGAACAAGTCGACGCTGGTCTAGAACTCGTTGTCTGCATCACCGAAGGCGTTCCAGTGCTCGACATGGTCAAGGTCATGGCGTACATCAAGGACAAGCCCACTCGGCTCATCGGGTCGAACTGCCCCGGCGTACTAAGCCCAGCATCTAAAGCCAAAGTCGGGATCGTTCCGGGCAACATTGTTCAGCCAGGAAACGTCGGCGTCGTATCTCGATCTGGCACGCTCACTTACGAAGCAATCGCTCAGCTTGTGCAGCACGGCATGGGTCAATCGACCTGTGTTGGCATCGGTGGCGACCCAGTTCACGGCACGACATTCACGGACGTTCTCGAGCTATTCCAAGCCGACGACGAAACTGAAGCAATCGTGCTTATTGGCGAAATTGGCGGAATTCGAGAACAGCTCGCTGCCGACTACATCAAGGAACACGTAACCAAGCCCGTTGTTGCTGCAATCGCAGGTAACTCTGCTCCTGCTGGCAAGCGCATGGGTCACGCCGGAGCAATCATCACCGGCAAGGCTGCGCTCGCTTCCGAGAAGAACAAGGCGCTTGAAGCCGCTGGTGTTCACGTTGTCGAATCGCCAGCATTGATCGGTGCCAAGATGAAGGAAGTGCTCGGCTAAGCCGGGCCATCCCTTTTCTCATGTCGTTTACCGAACGATACGTTCATACCGGAAAAATCGCACTGAACGTGGCTGAATGGGACGCGTCGTTGCCAGAATCCCCGGTGCTTGTTTTAGTTCACGGCTATGGATCGAACTGGAACACATGGGGACGTGTGGTCGACAAATTGGCGGAGGAGTTCAAGCTTTTCGCTGTCGATCTACGCGGCATGGGCCGAAGTGGGCGGTACGGCAAAGGATCAAGTCGACAGACTTCGGTCGACGACATTGCCGACTTGATCCCGCGTCTCACTGACGGCCCTGTTTACTTGATCGGTCATTCATTTGGCGGTTGGGTCACGGCTGCTGTTGCGGCTCAACATCACGAACTGGTTTCGAAGGCTGTATTGGTCGATCCATATTCAGGAGCCAACTCCGAAGCACGCAGGAAGGAGCGACAGCGACTACCCGAGGAGCGCGGTCGCAGAGCGCAACAGATACGTGATGCTGCAACGCCGAACGATCTGATTCAAGCGGTTGCAGAACAATACGACGGCGTTTCTGAAGACAGCATCAATCGCATCGCGAAGATGTGGTTCCAAATGGATCCTGCGCTAGAAGAAGGCCCTTTCAACCGAACTGAAGACATAGAAACGTTCGATGATATGTTCTCTTCAATCAAGTGCCCCACTTTGATTATTGCCGGCGCTGCCGACAAAGGCGGAATCTTGTCTGAGGAAGAATCCGAACGGATAATCGGACTCATTCCCGACTCTCGACTTCTCACATGGTCAAAAGTCGGTCACTCCCCACACATCGCCCGAAACCACGACTTCATCCGAGCAACAAAACGCTTCTGGGCTGAATAAGGCTCCGAGCGACTACCGCGCTTAACAGCCCTTCGACGATACTCAGCTGTCGACGACAAACAACCGTCAACGATTCAGGCAACCGTTGTCAACGACACACCCCTGTCATCCTGAATTCATTTTCAGGATCTAACGCCGATTCGACACCATCGAACGACCCGCCCAACCACGAACAACCTGTCATTGCGAGAAGCCTGCCCTGAGGCGACATGGCAATCAGCGATCAAAGCAACGCGGCTAACGATGTTAGGCAACATGGGTACTTGCCTAACATCAGCTCGTAGAAAACAACTCCCAACAGCGACGACAGCGTTGCCAGTGATCACTGATTGCCACGTCGTCCATTCTTCACTCCTCGCAATGACAAAGATGACAAGCTCCACCACTCGTTCATTCACTCCTATTTCTGCTAATCTCCCCTCGTAATCACCCTCACCCAGTCGAACCACATGACCAATTACCCAGAAAAGAAATTCGCCGCCAGCACTATCGAAGTGAACTACGCAGAAGGTCCTGACAACGGACCGCCATTGGTGTTGATCCACGGTATCGGCTCACGCTGGGCGGCGGTGATCGACGATTTCGCCAAAGATTGGCACGTATACGCAGTCGATCTGCGCGGACACGGCGACTCGGGAAGAACTCCCAATAAATACCGGTTCATCGACTACCCAATCGAGATCGTCGAGTTCCTCCGAAATGTCGTGGGAGGGCCTGCCTTCTTAGTCGGCCATTCGCTAGGTGCTGTCACGGCAGCGGGTGTCTGTGCGGTCACGCCAGACCTCGTTGCAGCGGCAGTACTTGAAGATCCGCCGTTGTATGTCGAGAAAACTTCTCAGTTTCAGACCATTTACCAAATTCGGATGAAAAACCTGAGCGTTGCTGACACTGCGATCGAACTCAGGAAAATAAACACTTCACTTTCGAACAAAGCGATCGCGAAATGGGCGATCACAGTCACAAAAGTCGATCCAGAAGCATGGTCGTTCCCGGGCGACGGCCAGATCTCGGAATCGTGGAATCCAGACGCCGTACTTGCGGAAATAACCCTGCCAGTGCTGCTCATGCAGGCGAGCCCCTACATGGGCGCAGCTCTCAGCGACTCGGAGGCGACACGAGCGGATGATCTACAGAGGTGGTCCCGGAAATCTGCACAGTGGGATAAGTGGAATCGCTGCCTGAGTGAGGCATCATAATGTCTCTAGAAACAGGAG
>JAQCHZ010000021.1 GCA_027618835.1 Chloroflexota bacterium
TCCGCATGGTTCTGTTAGAACTCAGTGTCGGGGCAGAATAGCATCATTCCTCATTTCCTGAGGAGATCTATTTATGGTCTGCCCACACTGCCTGTCTACGTCCGTATCCAAGAGACAACATCGGACCTCACTGGGTTACCGGACTTTCTATTGTGGGGACTGCGATAGACGTTTCAACGAACGATCGGGGACACCCTTCAACGATCTTCAGTTTCCGAACGATATAATCCCATTGGCCTCAAGGTAGCCCACTGTTCAAACACGTTCTGCTCACCGTACTTCAGGCGTAGGTAGAGCACGGAATTAGTCTGCACAAAGGTGCAAGACGAGTCAGGTTGTCTGAGGCTGTTGACCTGAGCTGGATGAATTGATGCGTATGCAAACCAACCCACCTCATAACAGGGACGGAACAGGTCGCTTCCTAGCAGGACAAAGCGGTAATCCTGGCGGTCGTCCCGTGGGCTTCCACAACTACATTCAGGAACGTACCTCAGACGGTAGCGAGCTGACCGACTTCGTTCTAAGCGTGTTCCGTGACGAGAACGCTTCCAACAAGGAGCGCATGGACGCTGCTACGTGGCTTGCAGACCGAGGCTTCGGGAAGCCGACAGTGAATGCAGCTGCACAGGCTCCGGGCATCGGCGACTTCACCATCGTCATTGGTGACCATGACGCAAGAGGTAACCCGATCAACGATATGCCCAGAGATTGAGGCTGTTTGTTGTAAATTTGTTGTAACGGACGCTCTGAAACAGCCTGAGGCAGTGTGGGGCAGTTTCTAACGGCTTCCAGTACGAATCCAACTGCGCGAATGGTGCATCAGGGACTGTCTGGGGAAGGGTTGATTTAATTCCCAAGCAAAGGGTAGCGGGTTCAATTCTCGTCTTCCGCTCCAGGTTTCGTTAGGTTGATGATTCCGGTAGATAATTTGCGCTCATGGGCTGATACTGCAGGCTGTCGGTTGTAACGACCTAATCTCAAAGTGAGGTCGCCCTCGCTTGCTGGCCCAGTGGCTACCTTCGAATAGGCAGTTGCCGTCACAAGAGAACTAAACAACTCTTCAAATTATCGATATCGTTTACGACTTATCAGAATCAAGGAGCATTACTCATGGGCAGCGGTTTACCAACTACTGTGCTTGGCAGTACCAACATCGAGGTAACTCGGCTAGGGTACGGTGCCATGTAGATTCGAGGCGTTCCCAGAGGGCGTGATGTGACATCGGCCGAGGCTGACGCTATCCTCAACGCTGTGCTCGACTCAGGGATTAATTACATAGATACATCTATTGATTATGGGTTGAGCGAAGGGTTCATTGGACAGTTCATTTCTAACCGCAGAGATGAATTCATACTCGCTTCAAAATGCGGATGCCTTGTCAACGGACCAACGGTTCCTTCGGGTCCGCAACCGCATATTTACACTAGAGAGAACATCATCTCCGGTATCGAAGAGAGCCTTAGACGGATGAAAACCGAGTATCTCGACGTCGTACAGTTCCATGGAAGCCCATCGCATGAAACTCTCGAAGAGGATGGCGCAATCGACACCCTTTTGGAGCTCAAAGATCAAGGCAAGATCCGTCACGTAGGAATATCTGGAACTCTGCCAAATTTGCCTGGGCAGATCGATATGGGTGTTTTCGAGGTTCTTCAAATACCTTACTCAGCGCTCGAGCGTAGACACGAAGACATAATTGCGAATGCAGCGAACGCCGGAATAGGAAATGTCATTCGGGGCGGCGTGGCAAAAGGCGAACCTAGCCAGTCAGGTGTTCCGCAGCCCGATCCGTGGGAGACGTTTGAAAAAGCTGGACTCAACGATCTCATTGACGAAGGTGAGACTCCTACTGACTTTCTCTTGAGATTCACCCTGAGTCATCCGGGAATGCACACGACGATTGTTGGGACACTTAATCACGATCACCTCGCCCGGAACGTCGCCACCGCAAGTAAGGGTTCTCTTGCTCACGACGTTTATGAGGAAGCAAAAAAACGACTAGATGCAATTGGTGAAACATCGGCACGAACATGATTCGAATTACGGCAGATAACTGCTTGCACCCTGTTCAATCGCTGTGATTTGGGCTGAGATCGATCTAGGCACGAGGCAGGTGCCGACGCGAGCTGTTCCACCAACAACCACAACTCGCATTCATCGATCCTTTCGCATTACTGCACTAGTTGTAATACTTGTAAAACGTCTCGATAGTAAGAGCCAGCAAGTCGTGACCTAACCTAGGAGCCCTCGAAATTAGCAAGCTATTCACCCCCATCGAACTTCGAGGGGTCACCATCACAAACCGTGTCTTCTATTCTCCAATGTGCGAGTACTCGTGCGAAGCCGATGGCCTCGCTACGCCTTGGCACATGGTGCATCTAGGTTCGAAGGCGGTGGGCGGCGCAGGACTTGTTATGGCCGAAGCAACCGCGGTGACTCCCATCGGCAGGCTCACCCCGAGCTGCCCAGGTATTTGGTCTGACGCACACGTCGATGCATGGCGTCCGATCACACAGTTCATTTCGGATCAAGGTTCTGTCCCGGCGATCCAGATCGCTCACGGCGGTCGAAAGGCTTCCTATACGACGCCTGGGGACACGCCGAAACGAAATTTGAATGAGAGTGAAGGCGGATGGCAGATTGTTGGCCCTAGTTCAATTCAGTTCGACGAATCGTATGGCGTACCAAAAGAACTGACCAAACAAGAGATCGCTGAAACCACTCAGCAGTTCGTAGATGGCGCCCTCTACTCACTTGAAGCCGGATTCGAAGTAGTTGAACTGCATTTTGCTCACGGCTATCTAGCTAGTTCGTTCATGTCACCAATCTCGAATCAGCGGACCGATGAATATGGTGGTTCGCTGGAAAATCGCTGCCGATTTGCACTCGAAACTATCACGGCGATTCGGAAGGCCATCCCGGAGTCTGCTCCATTGATTGTGAGAATCTCATCTTCAGAATGGGTTGAAGGCGGTTGGAATATAGACGACTCTGTTCAGCTTGCGAAATGGATGAAAGACGCCGGAGTGGATCTCGTCGATGCTTCCGCTGGTGGAAATAATCCAAATCAGGTGTTGGATCCAACACCGGGCTACCAAGTTCCTTTCGCTGACGCGATTCGGAATCAAGCAGGAATTATGACCGGAGCGGTCGGGCTCATAACCGATGCGCAGCAGGCTGAGGATATTCTTCAGGCTGGTCAGGCCGATGCCATATTCATCGGACGAGAAATAATGCGGAACCCATACTGGCCTTTGTATGCCCAAGCACAATTGGACGGTGAGTCCGAAAACTGGCCTAAACAGTACCGACAGGCTTCGCTCGATTTTGCTTACATGGGACCTGTGGGACAGGACGTTACTGGTTAGGTGCTAATCGCTGATTGCTAGTGCGGATTCGGCGCTTCAATCAAGTTCTAGCACCAATTTATTTAGTGCTCAGCGTGTTGGTGTCGTCCTTGGAACGACGCTATACTCCGTTGCCGCACGATCAACAGGAATATTAGGAGAACCGGCTTGCCAATCAACCGTATTTTCGCGGCGAACAATGAAGGTCGAAAAGCGCACTTTTTGCAGATGCACTTTCCTTCGACAGAGCTGGTTGAGCTTGCCTATAACGCAGGCATGGACGGGGTAGATCTCGACGGAGAACAAGGGCATTTCGATCTTTCAGAAATAGACGAAATTTGCCGTGTTGCCAACGCTGCCGGGATGACTGTTACAGCTCGTGTTCCTTCGGTTGATCCCGTCCCCATCAAGCAGTATTTGGCGCGTGGAGTGCAAGGGATTCAAGGACCGGGAGTTGAAAGCGGCGAGCAGGCCCAAACTCTGTCGGATTCCTGCTACTACACACCAGCAGGAAAGCGATCTTGGGGGCCGGGTCGAGGGCACTACTACGATTATTTGCCAACGATGAACGACAAGTTCGGCGGCAACAAGGGCTATATAGCCGATGCCAACGAAAACATGTTTGTGATCGCCCAGCTCGAGAGTCAGAAGAGCATCGATAATTTGGACGATATCGTTTCAGTGCCGGGAATACACTGCATAACTTTTGGGCAAAACGACATGGCGTCGTCACTTGGTGTGCCGGGTGAGCCGGGTCACGATAAAGTCAACGCTGCTCATGCAGATCTCGAACGACGAGCGCGGGTGGCTGGCAAGCATTTGCTCTCCGATCGTGTGAGCTACGTAAGAGCAACTGTGGCGCTTCTCGATACTATGCGAGGTCATTTGGCAGATCATCGAAACGACCCGATTGGTCAGATCGATTAGCCGTTAGCTAATGACGATGAATGTGCGGGTGCGCTTTGGGACCGGCGATCGGATTGTCGTGGCTGTGGTCGTGTTTTTGCCAGTCGTACGTTTCTAGTTCGTCGGTCAAAGTAACTTGGCCATCAAAAACGGATTTCACCTCGGCGATTCCACGTTCACGGTTTTAGGGTGCTGATAAATCGGACCCGACGTGAACTGAAAATAGTTCTTTCACACCTGCTTCGGCCGCCATTTCGGCTGCTCCGAGCGTGCCAGTCTGACCAATATCACCGACGCGGGCGTCGTACACCGATTGGAAGTTTCCGCACATGGACACGAGAGCATCGGCACCACGAGCTAAGTCGACGACTCTTTCACATGGTTCGGTATCACCAGTAAAAACGATCGATCCCTCGGATGTGTCTAGCCGATACGCCAGCGAGTCGTGATACGGCTCAACATGTTCAGCAGGTGCGGCGGTGACTTCGAAGTCGTTCCCAGTCCAACATCACGTGCTATTACGTTCATCCTGGATCTAGGAAGTACGCCGCCTCGAAGCTCGTACGTCGATTTGCTCAGAGGGTGGTTGGTGCGAGCGTTGATGTCGTATGCAAAGGCACATTCTTCCCCTACGAGCCTTTCTGTAATCGACTCTGTGTTGTTGGGTCCGAAGGCATGCAATGGACTTTCTTTGCCTACGCTTTCGTCCCAGCGCGTCATCATGAAGCACGGGTAGTCGACATCGTGGTCGAAGTGGTGGTGAGTGAAGAACAGATAGTCGATGTCGAGCGGGTGCAGATCCATTTGCGCCATCTTGTAGGTAGTAGCAGGACCACAATCTAACTTGATGTTCCTGCCGCCCACATCAACGACGTGCGAGGAACCAAATCGAGCCTTTATTGGTCTAGGTCCACCCGATCCCAGCACATGTAATTTCGCCAAGATTTGTTCCTTTGCTCATCGCTGCTCACCAGAACTGACAATCTTGGTAAACCCCTGTTCAGCATGCAACTTCTGGACCAATGAGACTGAACGTCTTATTTCTTCGAAAAGAACATCTCAACGAAACTGCCTGCAATTTCTGATAGCTGTTCTCCGGTTGCACCTGCTCGTGCGCGAGTCTTGATGCTGTGGATGACCGAGTGAACCATCTGCGCCAGAGTGTCGGGGTCGAGCCCTTCAGGCAGGCGACCTGATTCTTCATCGGCACGGAATCTGCGTGCAATACCCTCGTCAGTTTGATCGAACATATTCGCAAGCTTGGTACGAAGCAGCTCATCGTTCTCAGCAGCGCCAGTCGCGACATTTGCAATCATGCAGCCACGAGGTTTGCCCTCCTCAGTTGCGCAACTAATGCTCATTTTGAAAAAATCTGAAACAACTTGGCGCGGTTCGTTGTCGTGTTGCAACACTCCAAACTCAAGGCCACCGCGCGTTGACGCGTACCTTTCGATAGCGGCTTCGAATAGTCCACGTTTATTACCGAACGCGGCGTACAAACTCGGGCGCTTTATACCCATCGCCTCTGTGAGATTGTCGAGTGATGAGCCGTCGTACCCTTTCTCCCAGAAAACCAATACTGCTGCATCAAGAACATTGTCTCGATCGAACAATACGGGTCGACCTCGGGCACGTTTTCCGGAAGATTCTTTAGATTTCATACTGAACGGTACATAAATGCTTGACGTTGTGTTGTTGGTTTATTATTGTACCAATCAGTAGATAAATCAACCGGTGAACTTGCTCCGGATGATTGATTGGTGAAATTCCATGTGCACGACGAACAGATGACGCGATAGAAAGAACATGACTACACCGACTGAACCGATGCCTGATTTCCTATCAGAACCGAGCAAGATCAATACAGAGATCAGCATCACTGGGAAATGGATCCCGACGAAAAAAGGCGGACTGTTCAGAAAGTCAGCTGAAGCAAAAGAAATGCTGAAAGAGTGGGAAGATATCCATGCGGGAGCCCAGGCTGCGCCCGGAGTTTTGTCGACAGAAATCAATCATGCGGTCGGCGAAGATTCCGTCCTCGTCCATCATGTTTTCGAAAATGATGAAGCTCTGATTAACTATTTCTCGACTACAGCAACCCAACATATGGGTGCGTTGCTGAAAGTTGCAAAGCCGGACACGCATTTGGTTCGTGGTGCGAATATTTCACAAGCGGTTCGGGATGCCATCTCGGCGAAGCATGTATCTGCGGTGTTCGGTGAGTATCTCTTTGGGTACGTAAGAGACGATTACAAGCGACCTGATCAGGAAACGGCGATCAACGTCACTGCGAAGTGGATTTGCAAGCCGAGTGATTCGTCTCGGTTGGACGAGCTCAAATACTGGTGGCAGCGCGTTGGGACTGATGCCCATTCGATTGAAGAAGGACTTCACAGGTTTGAGGTCTACCAAGCGGCTGGCGAGGATGCTCTCATCATTCACGAGGTTTTCGAAGATACCGTCGTGCTTAAATTCCACCTGACAAAAGGTACTACCAAAATATACAAGAAGGAGATCGACCAAGTTGCCGAGGCAGATCGATATTTCTTCCGTGGACCCGTTTCGTGGTTGATACACACGTACTCCACGTTCTTGCATTTACCTGCGACTTATTCCAGTTTGGGCAGCAATTTCGCTCGACCAGGGGGCAGTATGAGTGACGGGTCGTTCGAGTAGTTGGCTCGTGGAAATAGTCGTCCAATAAGTTGGGAACGGATTAAAGTGCGATGCGTACTTACATTGCACCTTGTTACAACGTGAAAGCCGCTGCCGATGATTATCAAGACTCCCATTCCTAAAATCGATATTGAACGACCTTCAAAGGACTTGATCAAGCGACTTGAAGGTATTGGGAGCGCCACGGCTTCAGGCGAACTTCGCAAACTTGGAATCAAGGCCGCTGTCATAGACGGTCTGACATCTTTCGTTCCGGGGAAGAGCGTTGTGGGCCCCGCGATCACGCTCCAATACATGCCAAAAAGGGAAGATCAGTTTCCGGAGGGTGAATACCGCGATCCAGAATCGCAAGTTCACCGGCACGCGCTGTATCACGTTCAGTCTGGCGACATCATAGTCGTCGACGGACGAGGCGAAATCAGCAGTGGTGTGTTCGGCGAAATGATGCTGACTTACCTCAAAGGCAAGGGCGGACTCGGTATCGTGATCGACGGAGCTATTCGTGACTACGGCGACTCCAAAGAACTCGGTTTGGGTATGTGGATGAAGGGTGTTACGCCGTATCCACACACTCAGACGGTGCAGTTCCCGTACGCCTACAACGTGCCGATCGATTGTGCTGGAACGTTGGTAATGCCGGGCGACATCATCATTGCTGACGACGATGGTGCGGTGGTCGTTCCGGCTCAACTCGCCGAGCAGCTGGCAGAAGTTGGCGGCGAACATGCGGAGTGGGAAGTGTTTGTGAGGATCAAACTCGCCGAGGGTGGCGATCTTCGCAAGTACTACCCGATGACAAATGAGGCTCGAGCTGAGTACGAAGTGTGGAAAAAGACGAACGGCTAGCGTTCGGACTGACTAGACTGAGATTTCTACTCGACCAGTAATTTCGTCAAGAACCTTGGCTTTGAATGCGTTGTGATCGAGCACCGGGTGAATCTGCACCGTGTTCCATCGGTGCACGTCGGTCGAGAAGAACGTGTCAGTGACGTCTTGTGCATCTCTCGCGCTAACCACGTACCAAAGCTTGTGACCAATCGGGAACGCCCAACCGTTCACTATGTCGACTCCGTGCTTGTAGGCAATTTGTTGGATCTCGCCTAGCAGCTCGGCATGGTGCTCACGATCGCTCGAACCGGGAGAAGATATACAGGTCTCAGGGCTATGTGTGAGTTCAACCATGAATTGCATTTTCGTTGCTTTCGTTACTGATGGGGTGTGTTCTGGCAAGGCGAGCGGTGTTTCAATAGTTGTCATTTGGACCATCCGCCGAGAGCATTTCGAGTAGTTCGCTTACCGTGCGGTGCTGCTCCAAGGGGTGGCGCAGTGGAATATCGGAAGTAACCGAGTAGCGATTCTCTCGGCCGATCTTTTCGATGCTGATAAACCCGGCGTCGTTCAATTCGCTGATGATCCTGAGAACCGCTCGTTCAGTCACGCCGACAAGATCGGAAATCTCACGGACTTTGATGCCCGGAGTTTTCGAGATTGCCAACAAGACATGCGAATGGTTCGTTAGGAAGGTCCAGGTTGTTGTTGCGTCGGCCAAGGTCACTACTCACGTTGCAGAAACAGTGAAGTTCGATACATGAATTATAATACATGTATTTGTTCGCATGTGTTAACAAACTATTAAGTGATTGTTTCAGTTCAATGAATTCCAATTGTTGTGAGCCGAGCAATGAACCTAGTTGGGTTATTCAGACCATTCTGAATCGAAAACGGCTGGTATTCGACGCCACAATTCGCCGTCGTTCGCCTCTGGAACCTTTTGTAGCAGCGTCGACATGATGTCTTGCCATTCCTGATTTCGTGGAGTCGGTTTGAATCCGTTGAAATCGTTTTCGAAGTCGAAATCATCGGGCGCCGTTATGTACATGAATAGGTGATTTCCAGTACGGAAAATTTCCATCCGTTCTATGCCAATCGCCTTTTGTTTTTCTCGTACTTCCGGCCACGCTTTGCGGTGGTATTCCTCGTACTTTGCGATGACTTCTAGATCATCTACCAGATCGGCAACTTGAGCGATTGATTTGGACATGAAACTCGCCTGTAACCCTCTACCCGCGTTCGGCTTTGTCGTATTCAGCGTAGATGTAGGGGTGCTCTGGATCATAGTGAGTGAGGGTGTCGGGGTTGGAGACTCGACCAGCAGGCCGGACGTCGTTTCCTTCGATTCCGTTCACTTTGTCACCAAGGTCGATGCGGCACTCTTCAATGAGCCCTGTAAGGCGAGCAACGATATCAGGGTGGCTATTGAACACGTTTACCGTTTCACCCTTGTCGGATTCGAGATCGTATAGCTCGTTGATCTCTTCATCGCCCTTGTGAACGTGTAACTTCCACTTGCCGTCTCTCACTGCCTCAAGAGTATTTCCCTCGTAGTAGAAGAACTCGCTACGAGGCGATTCAGTTGGATTCGTTTCGAACATTAGCGGTGACACGTCGACCCCGTCAGTAGTTCGATCTTGCGGAACTTGAGCGCCGGTTAGTCCGGCGATAGTCGGGAAGAAATCGATAGATGACATAAGTCCGTTTCGGACTTCTCCTGCTGGAATCTTGCCGGGCCATCGCATGATGCACGGTACGCGTTGACCGCCTTCCCAAGTAGTACCTTTCTTGCCGCGAAGTTCGCCATTGCTGCCACCCTGATCGTCCAGACGAGAGCCGTTGTCGCTTGTGAAGATAACGAGAGTGTTGTCGTCTAGACCACGTCGTTTGAGTTCATCAAACAGCACCCGAGCGACCCAGTCGACTCCGGCAACACATGCGCCATAGTCGCCATTTTCGGATTCATTCACGAGGTTTTCCGGTGCGTATAGCGGAAGGTGAACGTACATGTGGGCGAAATAGAGGAAGAAAGGATTTTCCGAATTTCCACGAATGAATCGAACTGCTTCTTCTGCGTAGCGCTCGGTTAAGGCGCGGAGATCAGGCTGTTCCTGAATGACTTCTTCGTCTCGAATGAGTGGCAAAGGTGGTCGTTTACGAAGCTGCTCTTTTCGATCGTGATCATCGATGGTCGGATCCTCAACCTGACGACCCATGTCGTTGCTGTAGGGCAGACCAAAATAGCTATCGAAACCGTGGTTGGTGGGTAGGAACTCTTCCTGATCGCCGCAGTGCCACTTTCCAATGATTTTGGTCGAGTAGCCAGCGTCTTTGAGTGCGCCTGCGATCGTCGTTTCGTCGGGGTTTAGTCCAATTCCGTCACCCGGGAATAGCACTCGGAAGCCGTCGAATTCGCCAAAACCAATCCGCTGCGGGTAGCAACCTGTGAGCAACGCTCCTCGGGAAGGCGAGCAAACACCTGAGGCAACGTAGAAATCGGTGAACATCACGCCCTCGGCTGCCATCTTGTCGAGTGCAGGAGTCTTGTTGATTGTCGACCCGTACACTCCCAGGTCGCCATATCCCAGATCATCGCAGTTTATAAGTACGATATTTGGCTTTGACATCGACGTTTCCGTTCTAGTTCGTTATTGGTATTGTTGCCCCGAAATTACCGGTCAGTTTGCACGTATTTTTGTTGTTTCACTAGCGACACCTAACTCAATTTCAACGTAACCCGCTGAAGTGAAGTTGAATCTGAGATATGGTCTGTCGCAACCGATAATTCGAGAAACGCCTTGCAACTGAACTTCTGGAGCCTATTTAATGCTGTTCTTCCTTCTAGCTAACCTGACCGATGAAGGACTTCAGGCGTGCGTAGAAAATCCCGATGCATTTGCTGAGGCGTGCGACAGCATTCATGTTCCTGGTGCTCGATTGCTCTCTCGATACGCGACTTTGGGTCAGTACGACTTCGTGGTGCTGGTAGAGGCAGATTCAGCACAGACGATGTCACGACTTTCGGTTGTACTTGGGGCGAATGCTCACGTTCACATTGAGTCGATGCAGGCGATCACAGCCCACCTGATGTCGGAGCGTGAAGAGCAGATCATCATGTCTGAAACGCCCAGTGAAAATCCCGAACCAGCGGGAGCTGCCAGCTGAGATTGTTTCGATATTGATTAATTCAGCGGTGCCGTCGTGAACACTACCTGGAACGGCTGACAGTAGATCATCACTGCGTCGTAGATCGTGGCGTCGGCGTCAGCGGGCACTGTGATTGCCGATATTGCCCTTTCGATTCAGTCGTCTTACAACAATCTACGACATTGTTCGATGGTTGGACGTTGCAATACGGAATCTGCCGATTCGGATTCTGGCAGGATGCACTGTGGTTTGAAGATGTTCTCATTACGGAATCACGCGAAATATTTGATCATGCTAGCGTCAGCACTAACGATGCTTCTGGTCGTTGCTTGCACCGCAAGCAACGACGGTTATCGAGATGATCCTCGCGTCGGAGGCCAGTCGAATGATCTGAATCCGGTGGACGAATCCCAAAACGATTTCGCCGCTGATCCGCCGGTAGAAGATTCCTCTCAACCGGCAGCCAGTGGCGATTAAGCGGATATTCCGGAGTTTGATGGCCAATTGCCGGGACGAGATCACGGCGACAAAACTCATGGAATCTGGCCACAGGTATGGTCACAGCATGCTCCGAACATCCAGAGTTGGGAATACAAGGTCAATTGCGGCGAGGCGTCATCACACACAGATCATTGCTTCCTGTCGGATATGACTTCCGTTGCGGTCACAACTCCGTCCGGTGGTGTCATTGAGCTTGAAAAGGACTTCAACACGAACGAATTCTCTGGGGAGATAACTCGCCGCTGGGTTTTATACGGTCCTGCAGACGGTGATTTACCCGCAAAAGGCGACTACGTGTTCAGCTACTCACAGGGCGCAGAACTCGTTTACGAGCAGGTAATACCATACGATTCAGGCGTAGTTTCTTATCCGACCGAAGTTGAATGGAAGCGTGACGGTCGTGACATCGTCGTGAAATGGTATCCGCCTGCCGAAGCTTCCAAATACATGCACTACCAGGCTATGATCTTCCAACTGGAAGACACCCCTGAAGTGTTCATATCAAACGTGTTCAACTGGGATGTCGATACAGCGGTGCTGCGAGACGTGCCATTAATCGTCGGTGGAAGATATTCGCTGAACGTGGGGATCTATTTCGAAGATGGCTACGCCTACAGCGAATACGTCATATTCGATTGGCCCGAACCCGGAGACACCGGATACTAGGTGACACGTACACGTTCGTTTAATCGCCGATTAACGCCATTCGATCCATTCAATTCGTATACTCAATATATGTTTATTGGCAATGTTGAAGTAAAAGGGCTGGCGAGACTGGCCCCGATGGCTGGAATTTCTAACGCTGCGTACCGCACGGTCGCTCGCGAGTGCGGAAGCGCGCTTACGACCAGCGAAGAGATCGACGCAACTGGTCTGACTCGGAAGAACACGAAGACCCGATACGACATTGCAAAGTACCTTCCCGAAGAGAAACCGATCGCTCTTCAGATCCTAGGATCAAACGCCGAAACGCTAGTTCCGGGTGCGCAGTGGTTGCAGGATCAAGGCGCTGACATCATCGACCTCAACATGGGTTGCCCTGTTCAGAAGATCACAAAAACTGGTCGCGGTTCAGCGATGATGAAAGATGTCGAGAAGACCGCCAAAATCCTCGAGGCGATGCGTGCTGTACTGACGATTCCATTCACGATCAAGATTCGTAGCGGATGGGACGAAATGCATCTCAATGCAGTTGAAGTCGCTAAGATGGCGGAAGACGTCGGCGTGGATGCGATTACAGTTCACCCTCGAACTCGTTCTCAGCAATTCTCAGGTCTATCGAAGTGGGACATGATTTCGCAGGTCGTTGATGCTGTGAACATACCTGTCACCGGAAACGGTGACGTGAAGTCGATGTCGGATGCAAGACGTATGGCAGCTGAAACCGGCGTTGAGTCGGTGATGATCGGTCGAGGAGCCATGGGCAAGCCATGGGTATTCGACGAGTCGTTTGAAAATCTTTCGCCAGCTGGTAAATATGAGTACCAGTCGCGGGTCATTGATCGTCACATGCCGCTGATTATGGATCACTTCCCTGAAAAAGTCGGGCTGATTCAGATGCAGCGACACTTGTCTTGGTACGCAGGTGGCCGAGATCGGGTACGCACATTCAGAGTCGAACTTTTTGGTGCAGAGAGCTACCAAGAGACTCGAGACGTATTCGACCGATACTGGGCGTCGGTCGACCCCTCGGTTTCCGAACAGCCAAACGTGGTGATTGTTTAGCTAGCGGCGCTTTTTGGATAGCGATTCTTTCGAGTCGCTAGAAATTCCAAACGACTTGGATCATCAAAAGTAGAAGGATGATTAGTGTCGTTGCTGCGGCCGGTACAGCGATTAGTCTGCTCATATATTCAGCGTCGGAATTTTCCTGTTTCAGGGTGAATTGTTCCTCTACGTGTTAACTCCACACCTGCCAGTGCGTGGTTACGCGTGTGTGTAATTAGCGTTTGGAGATTTCAGGTCATCCCAGCTAATGTGGACGAACTAATTGGTAGCTTGAGAAAGAGAACACGCGATATGACCGATGATCGACACTACTCCACCACTGTGGACAGCCAGTTCGGCAAACTGACGTTGATTGCGACCGATGTTGGTCTGCGGGCGTTGATTTGGCCAGATGACTCGACATCTCGGGTGCCTCTGCCTTCTGAGTTGGTTGCTGATGTCGATCATTCGGTGCTTTCAGCCGCATATCTTCAGGTCGAAGAGTATTTAGCTGGTGGCCGCACCGAGTTCGATCTCACGTTCGATTTGAGAGGGACTGCGTTCCAGCAGGAAGTGTGGCTCGGACTAGCATCGATTCAGCTTGGCGAAACCTCGACCTACGGCGAGCTGGCAATGCGAATCGGTCGACCGAAAGCGGTTCGTGCGGTTGGAGCAGCAATTGGTAGGAATCCGATATCGATTATATTGCCGTGCCATCGCGTTATTGGTGCTTCGGGTGATCTAACGGGATTCGCTGGCGGAATCGAAACCAAGCGGAGCATGCTGGCATTTGAGCGGGCGGCGATCGGGTCGCTAGCTTGAACTGTCGTTGAGTGCCGGGAACGACCCTTCGACGGGGCTCATGATCATGTTGCGAGTGGCTGGCTGAGTGGCTGTGAAGATTCTTAGTCCACGGTTCACGATTTCACCCTCACCCCAGCCATCTCCCACTTGGAGAGAGAGTTTGGACAGGAGCAGCTATACAGTCGGTAGCGCCATGTCGTCACGAGTTTCGTCTTGCCAAATCCTTATTCGAGCCGCCATTTGGCGGATTCGGTCTTTGTGCTCCGTCTTGTTGAATAAGTTATTGAGTTCAGCAGGATCTGAATTCAGGTCGTATAGCTCGCATTGATCACCGGGCGACAAGTTCAGGTTCCAGCGATCTCCGGTAACTACACCACGCCACGGAATCGAAACCATTCGGTTGATATCAGGAGATCCGAGATTGCGATCGCCCATTCCGTTCCACTGGATGAATACGTCGTTGTCTGAAAGGTCTTCTTCACCACGAAGCACTGAACGTAGCGATTTTCCTTCGATGTGATCAGGAATTTCGCTACCTGAAAGATCTAGAAGCGTAGGTACAAGGTCGACTTGTCCAACGGAACCTGCGATACGTGTTTGTTGGTCATTACTCAGCCAAGGGACGTACATAAGGAACGGTACGTTCGACGCCTCTTCGTGCAAAGATCGTTTTTCGAGCATGCCGTGATCGCCAGCCATCTCGCCATGCTCGCTCGTGAATACGATGATCGTATTGTCGGCCTGTCCGCTTTCTTCGAGCGACTCGAATATTTTTCCGAGTTGCGTATCGACCAGCGTCACGTTGGCGAAATACTGAGCGCGCAGCTTGCGGAAGCCTTCTTCGTTAGTCGTGTCATGAACGTCACCACCGGCTTAGCCCACCGGATTGTTTCCTCCGCCCATGTAGTAGTCAGATCTCAATCGATTTACGAGTGATCCTGAATCCGGGCGAACGCGAAATCCGGGACCAACGTCAATTTCGTTGGGGTCGTAAAGATCGTTCAACGGTCCGGTATACGGTGGGTGCGGCTCGAAAAAGTTCACGTATAGTATCCAAGGCTGATCGGTGTGATCGCCTTCAGGGAACTCCCTGATGAACTCAGATGCCTTGTGTCCTAAGAATCCGGTCTGGGTCTGCTCTTCGGTGAGCTCAGCGACTCCCACCCAGCCTTCGTAAGACATCGACATAGATGGAGGTTCAACTCCGTGGTCACGCAGCCACTGGTTGTAAGGAGCTTCCTGATATCGATATTCCTTGCGAGTGATGCGCACTCGTTGGAAATCTTCTACGGCTTCCCAAGTATCGAAACCGTGCTGAGCCGTCATGTCATCGCCCAAGTGCCACTTGCCCATGTGGGCGTTGTAGTACTCGTCGTCGATCATGTTGCCAATCGTCGGAATATCTCGTGACAACGGAATATTGTTTCGTTGCAGCCCAGTTGCGTACGGGTACAGGCCAGTCATGATCGATGCTCGGGCAGGAGTGCAGACCGGCTGCGTGACGTATGCGTTTTCGAATACGAAGCTCTTATCGGCAAGCTTGCCGAGGTTTGGGGTTTTGATCCATTCATTGCCGTAAGCTCGCATCGAATCTCGACGCTGCTGGTCGGTGAGAATGAAAAGAATGTTGGGCTTGCGATCTTGCATCGTTGATTTGTGCCTGTGACTGCGTTTGCGAATTGGTCATACTGGGCGTTCTTAGAGCGTCGATTTAGACTGCGGAGGGGATGATCGTGGGCGATCCCGCGTTGCTCCGAACGGAATCTCGACTCCTATTCCCTGATCCGTTCCGATTGCCACCGATGATGATGGATGACTATCTCACGGCCATTTCACAGCGATTGCGCTACGAGACGTCGCAAGTGGGCTGGTGGGGCTGGATGTTCTTAGAAAAAGAATCTCGAAAAGTGTTGGGTACGGTAGGCGTTAGTGGTCCACCAGGTGACACTGGCGCTGTTGGAATTGCTTTCTCGATCTACGAGTATCAAGAGAACAAGGGCTACACCAAAGAGGCGACCAAGGCTGTGGTCGATTGGATATTGGCCCAAGTGGGTGTGAAGTCACTTCGTATGACGATCCACCCAAAGAACTTCGCTGCCGTTCGAGTAGCTCAACACTCTAAGTTCGAGCTAAAAGGAACCGTTCAGGACGAAGTGGTGGGCGAAGTTCACCTTTACGAAGCTAAGAAACGTGTGATTCTTCCCCCCGCCTTCGACGCTGGTTTAGGCGTTTTGATTGGTGCTCTCGGATACTCGTACGCTTTGGCCCGACTACTTCGTGATTGACGGATTCCATTCGTGACCTAGAGTCGCTTTGGCAATAGAATTGCTAGATCATCTTTTTATTCCTTTGGATATTGCCAACCAGTCGGAGATTCTCGCGTGCCGGATAATTCGGAATCTAATTCACCAGACATTAGTTCAGAAGTGAAGTTCGAAACTGCTACGAAGAAAAAACGTGAGACTCGACCGTGGGGTTCGTACGAGATTCTGACTAGCGGTCCCGGTTTTCAGACGAAGCGACTGACGGTGACGTCCGAAAAGCGACTTTCGCTTCAGTGGCATCGACACCGTGACGAAACTTGGGTTGTCGCACGTGGAACGGCTCGGGTGACTGTTGGCGAAGAGCAGCACACGCTGGGTCGTGGCGAATCGATTTTCGTCGCTCGCAATGTGCACCACCGAATCGAGAACATCTCTTCGGTCGAGCCGCTAGAGATCATCGAGATCCAGACCGGCGACTATCTTGGCGAAGACGACATCGTCCGAGTAGAAGACGACTTCGGTCGGGCTGAGTAGGGCACTCCTAGCATCCTTCCGGAAAAGTCTTGCATCTGATAGCGTCGACGTGGATCAAATCTACTTATCTACTTGTGGGAGAAACCGAATGGAAATGCTTGTACCGGATGATCAATTTCCGGACATTGAACTAGATATTGCTGGTGGCGGTTCGGTTTCGCTTCCGGGCGACGTCGCTGGGCATTGGACGTACGTTCTGTTCTACCGCGGTGGTTGGTGACCATACTGCACTCGGCAGTTAGCTGAGGTGGAAGAATGGTTCGAACGACTTCAAGAGTTCGATATTAAAATCGTTGCTGGCAATACCGATGGTGATTCCGATACGGCTGAAACTCATGCCAATCACGATCTTTCGTTCCCGATAGCACACAGTGTTCCAGTCGAAATAGTTGAGAAGCTAGGTGCGTGGGTTGGTGAACGGCAGGGCAAAGCCATGGTTCAGCCTTGCGAGTTCGTTATCAGGCCCGACGGGACGGTAGCGGCATCTATGTACGCGACAACCCAGCTCGGGCGTATGAAGCCTGAGGAAATCTGGAACTTTGTGAAGGCGCGAATTTAGGCGAGCGACTGATCTGCGGGGCGTGGGTATTATTCCGCTTGGCGATTTCACCCTCACCCCAACCCTCTCCCACTGGTGAGAGGGGGTTATTTCAACATGAGACGCCGCCTACTTCAGCGCCACGCTTCCGTCTTCTCGGATGGGTGGTGCTACTAGAGCTGGGTCGAACGGGTGCATTGCTGGGGCGTCTTCGTTGAAGATGACTCCGAGTCCGGGCTTCTCGGAAGGCGTGTACCAGCCGTTTTCTAGCTTGATAATCACGTCGGTCATGTCACGACGTGGCGGTATTTCCTCTTGCACCGATTCCTGAACGTCCCAAGAAGGCGACGCCGTGCCAATGGCAATACATGCGGCGGTTGCGATGGGGCCCTGGAAATTGTGTGGACAGATCTTTATGTGATGAGCTTCGGCAATCGTTGCGATCTTCTTAACACCGGTAATTCCGCCAGCCACAGCGATGTCGGGCTTGAAGAACGCCGGTTTTGCCAGCTGGGCGTACTCTCGGAACTCCCAAATGCCCATGTTGCGTTCACCAACGGCAAGCGGCAATCGCATTTTTGCTGCGACATCTCCCATTGCCACGACGGAGTCGGGAACGATCGGGTCTTCTATGAAGTATGGCCTTAGTTTGGCGACTTCGTCACAGAACACGATCGCTTCGTGCGGCTGCATGTTTCTGTGAATCTCAATTCCAATATCGAAATCCCAGCCAACGGTTTCTCGAACGGCTTCGACCATCTCGACTGCTAGGCCGATCATCTTCGTATAAGTGAGTTCAGCCCAGTTTTTAGGCATTGGCGTGAACTTCAAAGCGGAGAAGCCTTGATCGAGAGCTTTCTTTGCACCAACTGCACACTCTTCGGGAGTGTTGCCGCCGATTCCTTGTGCGATGCCACGGATTTTTTGGCGAACCTTGCCGCCAAGTAAATCCCAGACGGGTGCCTGAAGTCGTTTGCCTTTGATGTCCCAGAGCGCCATGTCGATAGCGCTAATCGCACCGCCGATGCTGTTGCCACGGAACGCCGAGTTGTACCGCCAGAGATAGCTCCAAATGTGCTCGATGTCACCGGCGTCCATGCCGATGATTGCGTCGGCGAAGCCGTGAACAGTCGCTTCGGCGGCTTTCGGATACGACCAGTAGCACGATTCGCCGATGCCTTCAGTTCCATCTTCAGTCGTGACTTTAACGACGAGGTACCGGGCTACAAAAAACGTTTCAATCTTCGCAATTTTCATTGTTTTCATTTCAGGGTGGGGAGGAGGGTCCGCAAATGGTTGATTATTAGGGATTCGTGCTCAGGTTACGAGGATTAAATATTCCAGTGGGCGTTGATGCTTGCTTCGTACTCGGCAGTTTCTTCGTTCTCGATTTCTTCGATAGTAACGGGTCGACCCAGTACCGAAGATTCGAGAGCTGCGTTGCAAACTGCGAGGTCTTTTCTGCCGACATAAGCGTCTACTTCTGGCTTCGTCCCGTCGGCGATGCATTGTCCGAGTTCGTAGTACTCAAGTGCCACTAGGAAGCGGTCGGCATCTTCGAACGGCGTGTCATAAGAGCCAAGTCGATCACTACCAAAAAGCCGGGCAGGTAGTTCGTCCAAATGGAAATCAGGGACTAGTTCGAGAACGGCGTCGCCTGAAACCTCTCCGACACCGTCGATAGTCAGCTTTAGCGGATCGCCTCGGCGCTGCTTGGCTGGCGCCATCGATCCCTTGCTGCCGTAGATCATGGCGTACTCTGTGGTTTCGCCGTGAGCAGCCCAGAACGAGGTCCATTGACCGACCGCACCGTTTTTGAATTTCAGTGTTGAAATGACCATATCTTCGGCTGTAGCGTCGATTTCGTCGGGTACTTCGTTGGCCCAGTGTTCGTAAAAGTTTGCAACGCCGATCTTTTCGCCTTTATATCGCTTCGGCTCCCAGATTTTCGATACGGCGTAGACTTCTTCGATATCGCCGAGATAGTACATCATCTGATCGACAGCATGAACGCCAGCATCGACGAAAATACCGCCGATGTTTTTGTAGTGGCGCCACGGCCAAATGATGATGTCGTTACCGCCGCGAGCCGATCCGAGCAGGAAACTATAGGGGTCGCCAATAGCACCAGAATCGAGAAGTGCCTTGTTGAGGCGAACCATCGGGTCGCGTCGTTCTTGCTCACCGACGCTTAGAACTTTGCCGCTACGTTTCCAGGCGTCGATCACCCGGTTGCAGCCTCGAATTGTTAGCGAAAGTGGCTTCTCGCAAAGAACGTTGTAGCCAAGATCAAACGCCATCTCGGCGACGAGGTGATGTGAGCCAGAATCGGTCGTGATGTCGACCGCTTCGATATCGGGTCGCTTCTTGTTCATTACTTCCATCGAAGTGAAGATATCGGGTCGACTTCCTAGCATTTCCTCAGCTTTGTCGGCGAGGTGAATTGCGTTCTCTTCGCGGGTGTCGCAGACGGCGACAAGTTCGACGTTCGCCATGCCGCTTTCGTAAAGAGCTCCGAGCGCCCGCAAATGACGGCCACCCATGCCACCTGCTCCGACGATTGCGATAGGAATATTGACCACTATTTAGCTCCAGAATCTTTTGTTTAGCCCGACCCGAATCAGGCACGTTGGCAGTACACCATCACCCAGCGGTGTGGGGATGTGACTACCGATCCTGAACGCTGCCATCAAAGCCGATCGGGGTGTCGAGTACTTTTGGATTTTCTGGGCCAGTGAGTGCGGCTTCGTTTAGTTCAATGCCGAGTCCGGGTCCTTCAGGAACGATGAGGTAGCCATCGACAAGTTTTAGCGGTGTCACCAGCAGATCGCTCTTAGGCGGCTCCGATTCGCCGGTGTACTCCTGAAGAGCGAAATTCGGAATGCAGGCGTCGAGCTGAACACAAGCAGCGGTGCTCACAGGCGAAAGCGGATTGTGCGGAATTACTTTCACGTGCTTCGCTTCAGCCATAGCTGCAACTTTTTTCGATCCTGAAAGTCCGCCGCACAGACAAACATCAGGTCGTATGTACGATGCCGCGTTTGCTTCGAGAAGCTGCTCGTATTCGAAAATTGTGGTGAAACGCTCGCCGGTAGCGATTGGAATATTGCAGTGATCGGCGACTTCGGCCATTCGCGCTGGGCTATCGGGCAGCATTGGGTCTTCGTAGAAGAACGGGTTGAACTGCTCAAGACGTCGACCCAGCCAAATGCTTTCCGCTGGAGCCATCTGTCGGTGAATCTCGACACATATGTCGACGTCCCCACCGACCGCTTCTTTCACAGCCCCAACTCGATCAACCGCTTCGTCTGCCCATTCTGTGTACGACTTGTGCAGGTAGTAGTCGGGAGCGAACGGTGTAAATCTAACCGCCGTGAAACCGTCTTTGGCGGCGGCGACAGCACTCGCTACGAGATCGTCTTTGGTTGCGCCACCAACGTGCATGTAACAACGTACTTTGTCGCGAGTCTTGCCGCCCATGAGGTCATAAATCGGTACGTCGAGTCGCTTCCCCTTGATGTCCCAAAGAGCGATGTCGATCGCAGAAAGCGCACCTTGAACTACCGATCCCATGAAGTGCGATGAACGATAGAGCCACTGGTAATGATGCTCGATGTAGTCGGGGTTTTTACCTTTGAGGTACTCCGCCATCGTGTCGACCATCGTCTTGGTCGGTCGCTGCCAGCCATGAACGCCTCCCTCACCAATCCCAACAGTTCCGTCTTCGCAGTAAATGCGAATCAGCAGCCAGCGATCCCAAAGTATAGTTTCGACTCGTTCGATCTTGGTTGGTGCTGGCATATTGGCGTGATCCGTTTGCTGAGGAAGAGGTTGGCGAGTGCAGAAGCACTCAAGCTGAAATCGTTCGTTAGCCGAGAAGGTAGCGCGTAATTGATGCGGTTACAAGATCAATTCGGTTTGTGTTGGGCTCTTTGTGGAGTTATAACGACGGAACAAGCGGATATCGGCGTTCATTGTTCGATCTAATCGAGCGCCTGACAGAACTGAACCTTAGCCACTGGAAAGTGAACTGAAACTTGCTCGATCTAATAATCAAAGGTGCGACCGTCATCGATGGCTCCGGCTCTGTAGGAACGATTATCGATGTAGCGATCGACGGTGATCGGATTGTTTCAATTGCACCAAACATCGAAGCTGAATCGGCGAAAATATTGGACGCTACTGGCTTGGTGTTGTCGCCTGGATTCATCGATGTTCATTCGCACGATGATTTTCACGTGCTGATCGAACCTGAAGTTCGCCACAACATCTTGCAGGGCATTACAACCGTGATAGTCGGTAACTGCGGATTCGGGGCGGCAGGCTCAGATGCTGGCAAGATTCAGATGAGGGCGATCAACGAGCCCAGTGCCGATCTTCCAGATTGGGCTGGCTACGCCGGATATCTTGAAGAAGTCGATAAAACATCTCCTGCGCTGAACGTCGCCGCACTAATCGGACATCACACAGCGCGCCGAGAGGCGATGGGTGGAGTTGCCGATCGCCCGCCCAGCGACTCGGAACTGGCGGGGATGTTGGCGAACGTGACCGAAGGCATGGAGGCTGGGGCGGTCGGATTGTCGACGGGTCTGGTCTACGAACCGGGGCGGTACGCCACTACTGAAGAAGTCGTCGCATTGTCTAAGGTGGTTGGTAAGCACGGCGGGCTTTACGTTTCGCATATGCGGGACGAGGGATCGGGACTTCTTGATTCGGTTCAGGAAACCTTGCACATCGGTGAAGCGAGCGGGACTGCTGTAGAGATTTCTCACCACAAATCGGTCGGTAAAACTAACTGGGGCATGGTCACTCAGTCGCTTGAGATGATCGAGGAAGCAATCGCTCAGGGTCGTGACGTAACCGCCGATCAGTATCCGTACACCGCTCGCAGCACAATGTTGTTCGCACTGATTCAAAACGGAACATTCAACGACAGCGAAGGCGGTGCCATGGGCAAGTCGGAACCTTCGGAAGTGCTGTTGTGTTCGGTTCCAGGGCATGAAGATTATGAGGGTCGCACGTTACAAAGCTTCGTCGATGAATTCGATCTACCGGGTGAAGAAGCAGCGAACAAGCTGCTTAGCGATTATTCAGACTCGATACTGGTCGCAGCATTCGGCATGGACGAAGGCGATGTGCGAATGGTGATGGCGCACTCGTCGACGATGATCGGCACTGACGGTCTGGACCGTGGATCGAAGCCTCATCCAAGGGCATGGGGAACCTACCCACGGGTTCTCGGCAAGTACGTTCGTGAAGAGGGTGTTATCTCGCTTGAGAACGCCATCTACAAGATGACGCATATGCCAGCTGCCAAGTTCGGAATCGCCAATAGAGGTCTGGTCAAAGAAGGCTATTTCGCCGATCTAGTGTTGTTCGATCCTGACACTGTCATTGACCGTGCGACGTACGAAAATTCTCGGATAGGTCCGGCGGGCATGCCGCATGTAATCGTGAACGGAAAGTTCGCTGTGAAGGATGGCGAGCACGCCGGATCACGATCAGGTCGAGCATTACGTAGAGGTCAGGTTTAGCCACTCAGGGTGAACTATGAGAGTAGACTGCGCCCGCGCTTGTGTTGGATTGACCAAGGAACGTTAGGAATCTATGTCGTCAGAAATCATCGAATCGGTATCGGTAACACCGATCCCATCTAACTATCGAAAAGAACTCGGTAAAAACGCGTATATCGACAACATTGGCACGCAGCGGCTCGAATGGGTCGTGCGTGCTAGGAGTTCGAGCGGTGCCGAGGGCATTTCCATCGCCAATCGCATGATGCGAGAAGGCAGCGTCGAGAGCATGCTGGCGTACATAAAGGGCGCACTGCTTGGACGCGAAGTCGACCAGCTGTTGGAGATTTCTGAAGGTGTCGTAACTGGCGCGGGACCGGGCATGGACCACTGGTACAGGCATAACGGCTGGATGACCATTCTGGCGTTCGATCTAGTCGGAAAAATTCGCGGTGTGTCCGCTATCGATCTCCTTGGCGGCAAGAAGCACGATTCAGTTCCTGCCTACGACACAACGCTCTATTTCCAAGATTTCTTAAACCCAACGCGTGGGGCTTTGCAGGTTGGTGATGAAGCGGCTCGAGCTGTTGCCGATGGTTGGCGGGCGATCAAGATCAAGCTGGGTCGTGGCGGCAGGTGGATGTTGCCCGAAGACGGCATGAGACGCGATATCGAAGTTGTACTTGGTACTCGCGAAGCCGTCGGACCTGACGTGACAATCTACGTAGATGCGAATTTCGGTTACGACGGTCATCTTGATTTGTTGGATCAACTCATCAAGGAAGTTACACCGGCGGATATTTTCTGGTTCGAAGAGATGATTACGCACAACGTCGATGGCTACAAGGCGATGCGTGAATCGCTAGCCAAGTACAGCTCGAAGGCGCTACTGACTTGTGGCGAAGTCGACCGTGATCCGATCTCAGAGGTGTTCCAAGATTTGATCGATAGCGGTCTTATCGATGGCTACCAGCCCGACATTGTTGGGCACGGCTATCTAGGCTGGATGGATCTCGAACGTCAGCTCGAAGGAACCGGAGTTCGAACGATTCCACACAACTTCGGCAACGGATCGTTCGGAAGCTACGCCAGCATCGTTTGGGGAGCAGCTTCCGAGTCTTACGTTTCGCTTGAAGACGAACGAGTCATTCCGCACTATCTCACTGTCTTGCCCGAGTTCAAAAACGGAGCGTATGCGCTACCAACGGGGCCCGGATTGGGAACGGATATCGACGAAGCCGGTTACGCCCCCCATGCCAAGCATGAGAACAGGATGGAGGCGTAACGATGGCAAATTCAAGCCTCGATGGCCACATCATCAATAAAATTACGATTACGCCGGTTGAGAACTACTTTGGTTCGCCCCGTAAGGGTCGAATCGTTGGTCGCAACGCCAAGATGGAGAACTACGGAATCAACCAGCGAGAGTGGTTGCTTCAGGTTTCGACCGATTCGGGATTGACCGGATTGAGCAATGCTCGACCCGCCATGAACAAAGGTTCGATTGAAGGCCTTGTCAATGATTTTCAAGATCTTATCGGCAAGAAACTTTCCGGATTCTTCAATGTGTCCGGCGGACGAGTGACGAGCGTTAATCCTCGTTGGTCGGATTTGATAGATCGCTATGGATTCCTAGACGTCGCTCTGTTCGATCTGATCGGACAGGCACTAGGCCAACCTGCCTACAGCCTCCTTGGCGACAAGGTTCGAGACAAGGTCGAGGGCTACGATTCAAGTTTGTATTTCCAAGACTTGGTGAACCCTGCCGAAGGTGCTAACGCAGTTGCGATCGAAGCCGCTGAGGCAGTCGAAAAAGGCTGGAGAGCCGTGAAGCTCAAACTAGGTCGACCCGGAAAGTGGTTCGAGCCGCATGCTGGCACACGTCGCGACATCGAGGTCGTCGAGTCGGTGCGAGCGACGGTTGGCGACGACATCAAAATTCTTGTTGACGCCAATAACGGTTACGACGGTCGAATGGATCTTCTTGAAGACTTCGTACGAGGCATTGGTGATCTGAATGTTTTGTGGATGGAAGAGATGGTCACCGAGAATATCGCTGACTATCGCAAGCTGAACGAATGGCGAGACAAGTACACGCCAAAGACGATGATCGTTGATGGCGAGAGCCATAAAGGTCGCCAAACAATCTACTGGCAACTCATGGAAGAGGGTCTTCTCGACGCGATTCAACCAGACATGCTTCACATGGGATTTTGGCAGTTCCACGTACTAGCTAGAGACATCGAAAAATCGGGTGTCGATACGCTCATTGCTCCTCACAACTACAATGCTGCCTATCTTGGCTTGCGGGCTGATATCCAGTTCGGGGCAGCGACTTCAAGGTTCGTCATCGCAGAGGATTCGACCTTGGATTTCGAGTTATATAAGGGTGCTGAGTACGTGTTCGAAGATGGAAAATACGCGGTCCCTGATTCACCAGGTTTGGCCGTGAGTATCGATCAGGATCTTTACGATCGCGTTTACAAGCAGCACGAAACCGTAATCAACTAGTCTACGAATTAATTTAGGAATTCAACGTAACTATGAAGGTTCTAATAACGGGAATTACGGGTCGAGTCGGTGCAAACATTGCCCAAAACTTTCTCGACCGCGGGCACGATGTTCGAGGATTCGTATGGCCGGGCGACCGACAGGCAGAAAAGATGAAAGCTGTCGGTGCGGAGATCGTTGAAGGCGATCTGGCGAGCTCGGCTGACGTGAACGCTGCTGTCGATGGTCGGGAAGTAATTCTTCACCTTGGTGCAGCGTTTCAGGCAGGTGGTCCTTTTACTCCCGAGCAGTATTTCGATACGAACGTGAAGGGTACATTCAATGTTCTGGAAGCGTCGAAAAATCTTGGCAACCAGCTGAAGCACGTGCTTATCACAAGCACCGATGCCACGATGTTTAAGTACCCGGAAGGCGGAATCGTAAAGCCGATTGCCGAGGACTCGTTGCCGCTATCGACTACCGATTGGTACGGCTATTCAAAGGTGCTTTGCGAGAGTCTGCTGAATCGATATCGAGCGCAGGACGATCTTAGCGGAACGATAATTCGTTTCGCCAACGTCTGGGGAGCTGGCGAAATATTGAACTTTGGCCAGTTCCATCTGAGTCATTTCTTGAAGCAGTTCGAAGGCCGAACCGACGATGCAGGAAAGGCGACCTACGAAGTTCTTCAATCTGAAAATGCCAAGAGCGATGGTGGTCCGAGACTGATCGTTGCACGTGATGTGAACGGTCGACCGTGGAAGAAGCACCAAGTTGAAGTTCGTGATCTTGTTCATGCCTACGATCAGGCGGTTGGTAATCCGGCGACGTTCGGCAACGTGTATCAGCTTGGATCTAAAGAACCGTTCACGTGGGACGTTCTGATTCCTTACATCTCAGAGAAGACGGGAATTCCGTATTCAACGGTTGATTTGGCGACGAATCCGACGTTCTACGAATACGATCTGTCGGCTGCGAAGAATGACTTTGGGTACGCTCCAACGCTGACGTTGACAGACATGGTTGACGAGGCGATTCGCTACAACACTGAAGGTGGCGGCGGAATTATTCCGACGAGCGTTTAGAATCGGGTTTGGTCGCTACGGCCTGACGCGGTTCATAGCGACGTAGATGCCTACGCCCAAGCCTATATAGGCGACGATGTTGCGGAACACTCCGTTCCACACGCCTAGCATCTCTGATCCGACGGTAAAGCCGACCATCCAGATCAGCAGCATGGTCACAGCGGCGACGATTCGTAATCGAGCGTCGAGTTTGTTTTTTCCTACTCGTCTGACGAAATCGCCAACGGGCGCACCGGAGAGTGCGATGATGAACGACGCGGCGACGTTGCCGATCATGAAGCCGAGCGGTAGCACCCAAAGTACCCAAACGACGACTGCGTATGCGACACCGAAACCGATCGCTGCAACCAGCGAAAGAACGATTGTTGAAGCAAACTCCGTAGGAGTCGATCGAAAGATCGGTGCTTGTCCGATGTTGGCGCAATCAGGACAACGGGCGCCTACAGGCGACTGCACCATGCACTGAGGACAGATGAGATCGCCGCACCGGCTGCAACCGAGGTTGGAAGCAGTGTCGGGGTGGCGTAGGCAGGTGCTATCGAAGGTGTCGTTTGTCATAGGCGGTACAGGATACCCAAAAAATGTGGTGATTTATTGTGAGACATCAGCGGGTATTTTGGTGAATTGCTACTGTCCGACCCACTCGGAACGGTTCTTGATGTCTCGGTCGAAGACTAAGCGATTCCAAAGAAGCGTTGCCGAAATCGTTCCATCAGCACCACGCAAAGAGTTGGATGTCATCCGCTTCAATAAAGTCACAATGATTAGCGCTATCGAGAACCAGATGATTTCGTTGGGAAGGCCTAAGAGTAGAACCCACACTGGAACAGCTAATGTCGCAATTAGCCACCAAACTGCGGAATCCTTCCAAGGGCTCACCAGAACTGCCAACGCGGGTAGCGCTGGATATGCGAACGCCAGTGGCAAGCTGAGTACGATAATCGCCCCTTCAGTTGTCGCAATTCCACGTCCTCCACGGAATTTGAGGAAGACAGACCAATCGTGACCTATCACGCTCGCTATGCCGACAGCCACCTGAATGCCTAACCCGAGTCCAAGAACAGTATCTGAGGCGATGAAAACTGGAATCGAGCCTTTTATGAACACATCGATGATGACTACGAACCCGGCCCAGCGTGAACCAAGTTGAGAGTATGCGTTCGACGCTCCGATATTTTTCGATCCGACTTCAGTAAGGTCGGCATCACCGATGTATTTTCCGACTAGATAAGCCGTCGGAATAGACCCGATGAGATAGGCGATAACTACGGCTGCTGCTGCATCGATGCTGGGCATTGCGGCTACGTCAGTTCCGCGGGAAGGTTGCCAACGTTTGACCCGTGTTTTTGTATTGCCCGTTCGACTAATTCTTTGACCGTGTTTGGTGGAGGTCCGTTGGTTCCGGGCATTGTTTCGTTCTTGGCCCCGAGAGCGTGGTAGTCAGTACCGCCGGTTGGCACTAGATCGTACCGGGTTGCAATATCGATGTATGAATCACGACGGTCGTTGTTGTACTTCTCGGCGTAGACCTCAATTCCGACCAGCCCGGCTTCGACTAATTCATCAACGAGTGGCTTCAGGTTCCGTACGGTGCTGGGATGAGCGATCGACCCTATTCCACCTACGGAGTGGATTAGTTTGAGAGCATCGACTGGGTGAAGCTTTGGTCGGGTGACCCGAGCTACTCCTTTTTCTCCAAGAAATCGATCGAACGCTTCGGCTACAGTTTCGACGTGACCCGCTTCGACCATGGCTCTTGCGATGTGGGGTCGCCCAACAGATCCACTCGCCATCTCTACAATTCGTTCCCATGAAACTGGACGTTTTATCTCTTCGAGTTTGTCGACCATCGCCCGGGCGGCATCGACTCGTTCGGAGCGGAATTGTTCGAGAATTTTCTGTAACTCAGGATGGTCAATATCTATGAAATAACCGAGCAGGTGAATCTCTGAATCTTCATTCTCGGTACCAAGCTCGATTCCTGGAATTACGGTGAGATTCGAGGAAGCGTTCGCCGCTTCGATAGCCTCTGCGACTCCCTCTGTTGAGTCGTGATCGGTGATGGCGACAGTTCGAAGGTTTGTTGATGAAATCTGTTCGATGAGCTGTGTCGGCGTCAGCGTTCCATCGGATGCGGTCGTGTGGAGATGAAGATCTACTTCGACGGGCCATTCTGGATGAACCGCTGGCATCTTGGAGTCGTAACGGCTTCCCTGAACGTTTTGACCGGTTGAATCGCTCAAACTTCGACTTGCCTGTCGACTCGTTCTACGGATGTAGCGAGACCTGTCGAATCATCGATATCGATTAATACCGAGTTGAAATTGATCAGGCCGCTTCGGACGGGCTGCATGCGTTGACGACGGCCTGATAGGAAGCGAGCCAGTGAGCCTTCAACTTCGACGCCGAGTATCGAATCGACTGCTCCAACCATGCCTAGGTCGGTTACGAAACCTGTGCCATCGGGTAGGACTTTACAGTCGGCGGTTGGAACGTGGGTGTGTGTTCCGACAACCGCTGCTACGCGTCCATCGAGGTGCCATGCTAGGGCTGCTTTTTCAGATGTAGCTTCGGCGTGGAAGTCGACCACGATCGGCTTGCCTTGTCCGAATCCACCAGCGAGTAGATCGTCGATCACGGCGAACGGTGAGTCGAACTCGCCGACCCACACTCGCCCTATCAAGCTAATTACGGCTACAGGGCCTGAATCATCGCTTGCACCGCGGCCTGGGTTGTCGGTGGGGTAGTTGAGTGGGCGCAGAACAGGCAAGAACGGATCATCGAGGTGGTCGATGAATTCTCGTTTGTCCCAAACGTGGTTGCCGGTTGTAATTACGTCGGCACCGGCTTCGAGCATTTCGGTGACAGTTTCTACGGTGAGTCCAATCCCAGCGGCGAGGTTTTCGCCCTGAAGGGTGACAAAGTCTATATTCAGTTCGGATCTCAGATCCTTAAGCAGGCTCGTAACGGCTTTTCGCCCGCCACTGCCCACAACATCACCGATCATCAATACACGCATGCGAGTCTTTCTAGTGTTTCGTTCGACCGTTAGCGCTCATAACGGTGTCGATCGCTGAACGCACAATCAACAATGCGGGAATGAGTCGTCGAATTCAAGCTGGTGTTGATCGTAGGAGTTCTAAATGGAACGACCCAGCGACAGTATCGCTGGGTCGTTCCATGCTTTTGACGAGTACCAAGGCGCCGTTACTGAGCGACTTCGATCGATCGGGACTCCCTGATTACGACTACCTTGATTTGACCGGGGTAGGCGAGGGTTTCTTCGATTTTTGCCACGATGTCTCTTGCGAGAGTTGCAGCGGATATGTCATCGACGTTTTCAGGGTCGACGAGAACTCGAACTTCACGTCCTGCTTGAATAGCGAAAACACGTTCTACACCGTCGAATCCCTTGGCGACTTCTTCAAGCGCTTCGAGTCTCTTGATGTAGTTTTCGACCGTGTCGTGTCTTGCACCAGGTCGAGCTGCACTAATCGCATCGGCAGCGGCAACAAGGAACGATTCGACCGTTGTCATTTCACGATCGTGATGTTCTCGAATAGCCGTTACTACACGATCTTTTTGACCGTAGCGTTTTGCGATGTCGGCACCGATTTCAGCGTGAGGCCCATCGACTTCATGCGTGAGTGCTTTACCGATGTCGTGCAAGAATCCTGCCGTCTTGGCGATCTGGGAATCTGCCCCAATCTCAGAAGCTAGAATCCCCGCGACAAGCCCGACTTCAACCGAGTGCTGAAGCACGTTCTCGCCGTAGCTATATCGATATTTCAGCCGACCCACAAGTTTCACCAGTTCTGGATGCAGACCTTTTACATCGACATCGAAAGTGGCTGATTGTCCGGCTTTACGAACCGTTTCATCGACTTCCGTACGTGCTTTTTCTACCGACTCTTCGATGCGTGCGGGATGAATCCTGCCGTCTTGAATCAGCTTGTCGAGAGCTATGCGTGCGACTTCGCGTCGGATAGGGTCGAAACATGAAATCGTGATTGCTTCAGGTACGTCGTCGATGATTAGATCGACTCCGGTAGCTGCTTCAATGGCTCTGATGTTCCTGCCTTCTCGTCCGATCAGTCGACCTTTCATTTCGTCGTTTGGCAACGAAATGCTGGTTACTGTAGCTTCTGAAACCACTTCAGCCGCGAGTCGTTGCATGCTCGCTGAGAGAATAACGCGAGCTTTATCGTCAGCTTCGTCCTGTGCCTCTAGTTCGGCATCCCTGTATCGGCGTGCCAGTTCGAACTGGATATCTTCTTCAGCTTGATCGAGCAGCTGTTGCCTTGCATCGGCTAATGAAAGTCCCGAAACAGTTTCGAGTCTTTCACTGGCTTGAAGTCTCAAATCTTCGGCCGCCGAGATTTCCACGGCGATCTGATCCTTTTGAGTCTTCAAGCCCGATTCGAGTTCTTTTGTCGAATCGGTCCTGCTTTGTAGAGTTTCTTCTCGTGCTTCGAGACGACTCTGTTGGCGTTGTATTTCTAACTTCTGCTCGCTGAGCTTTGCTTCTGTATCACTTCGTACTTGAAGCGCTTGCTCTTTAGCTTCTAGAAGAATCTCCTTACTTCGAGCGTTGGACCTGCGCATTTGCTGCGCCGATGCTTCTTCAACTGCTCGCTGTGATTTTGCCGAAAGGATGTTGTGAAGTTGGAAGCCTATTCCGCTTCCGATCACAACCATAACTAGGGCTACTAGGACGGCTATGAGGATGGTGTCCATCCGTGCCTCCTGTGCCTTTGAGTATTTAGTTTTTAGTGCGCAAGCCGAGACGAATCGCCTCGCTTCGCGAGTAAATAGTAAGTTCGTATGGAATTTCGTGCAAGGAGTTGAACTCGGAATCCGGTTCAGCATTGATGTTGGAGAGCATAAAAAAACGCCGCAACCAATGGCTGTGGCGTTTTTTGTAATTTCGGTTCGAAGTATTCGAACGTCGATAAAGAGTGGCTACTCTTCTTAGCCGTCTCCTGTTTCTTCTGAGTCTCCGTCGTCAGCGTCTTCGCTGTCTTCGCCTTCAGCAACAGCAGCATCAGCAGCGGCATCATCGTCAGCCGATACTCTTGGTGGCTGAATCCATGCGATTCGATCGTCTGCTGGACCAACTAGCGTTACGCCGGCAGGCAACTTGATTTCGCCAGCCAGAATTGCTGAATCGATTTTCATCAAGCCTGAGCAGTCGACAACGATTTCGTGCGGAACATCGAATGGCTTTGCTCGAACGAGAATTTCGAACGAACCCTGCGTAACAACACCTGCACCACCGGATGTACCAGGAGCTGCTTCCTGACCCGTCAGCGAGACTGGTACTGGAGTTTGAACTTCCTGCTGGACATCGACTCGTTGGAAGTCAACGTGCTGAACATCACCGGAAACTGCGTGTCGGGCAATCTCTCGAACGATAGTTATAGTTTCTTTTCCGCCGGAAACCTTAAGGGTTACTGGTGTAGTTCGGCCTGCGGCTCGTAGAACAGATATAAGCTCTCGGTCGTTTGCTTGAAGCGACTCTGAATCTTCGTTAAGACCGTAGATGTGAACAGGAGTAATTCCCTGGCGTCGGAGCGCTCGGTTCTTTTTACCGAGAGCAGTGCGTAAATCTACGCTGAGTGTTATCGAGGCTTCTGCCATTGCGAGAATCTCCCATTTCTAGTCGGGGACCGAAAACCGGTCTTTCCTGTTGTTTGCAGTTCAATAAATAGTGGCATTGAGGCACGAAACCTCGTCTGCACAGCTATTAACCGTACCACCAAGTAGTCGATTCGTATTGAGTTCGTGACTACGAATTATTCCTGAGAACGGCGCGTCGCCAAAAGTCGACCGTTTAGGTCAGGAATGTCTTCTCGGTGATATGATTGAGATGCGCGAGAGTTCGATCTCAATTTGAACTCATGTTGGATGTGGCCTATCACGGCGTACGGGCATTTTGCCTCGTATTCTGTATCGATTGCTGGAGACCTAGTCATGCTTGTACCGATGAAGGTGGATTACGGGGTTCGCACTCTTGTTTACCTCGCTCAACAAGATGGTTCGGTATTCACTTCCACCTCCGATATCGGTCGTGCTCAGCACATTCCTGAACCTTACTTGTTGAGAATCTGCTCAGAGTTACAAAAATCTGGGTTAATCGAATCTCGCAGAGGTCCCCAGGGCGGTCATAAGCTCGCAAAGCCCTCCGAAGATATTTCGGTGAGTGACGTTGTGAGCTCGGTTGATTACTCTTTAGCTCCTGTCGACTGTGTCGAAGAACCTGATGGCTGTAGGCTCTCTGGGGCTTGTTCGCAGCGCGAGCTCTGGAGTGATGTCGAGACCATGCTGCTAGAGCACTTGAGCAAAGTACGAATCAGTGAGTTGAAGGACCAGCAGATGGCAATGTCAGCGGCTGGGGCTCCAGTAAAAACGAACTTCTAGGTTCTAAGCCGGAAATAGGCTGCATCTAGATCGTTCGTACTGAATCTAACTTCTCAGTTAGCTGCTTGAACATCCGCATTGGCGCGCCAAATCTTAAATGTGATGCGATTTGCGTCGATCTGCGGAGTAGAATTCATAGGCATTGCCCCGATTGATCTCGGTTTACGTGTACGAAAAATGTTTATTTCGGTATCGATCGGAAATAGTAAGAGGGAAATTGAGGGACATGGTAGAGACCAACGGCTTCACGCCACTCACGCCCGGGCAGGTTCAGCGATACAGTCGCCACCTGATCATGGACGGCGTTGGCAGCGTAGGCCAGCGAAAATTGATCGATTCGAAGGTGCTTATCGTAGGTGCTGGTGGGCTTGGCTCACCTGTTGCGCTTTACCTTGCACTGGCTGGAGTTGGAACGCTCGGTATCGTAGATTTCGACACCGTCGATGTTTCAAACTTGCAGCGCCAAATTTTGCACACAGATGCAGACGTTGGGCGCCCGAAGGTTATTTCGGCTAAAGAGACGATCAACGCACACAACCCGGAAACGAACGTAATCCTCCACGAGGAACCGATTAATTCCGACAACGCGATGGACATCATCCCCAACTACGACATCATCGTAAACGGGGCGGATAACTTCGCAACTCGATATCTTGTAAACGATGCATCCTTCTTGGCTGGCAAACCGCTTGTTGATGGCGCCATTTTGGTATTCGACGGACAGGCGACGACTTATCAGCCGGGTAGTGGTTGCTACCGTTGCATGTTCCCCGATCCTCCACCTCCGGGTGAAGTTCCCAACTGTTCAGAAGCCGGCGTAATTGGCGCACTCCCTGGACTCGTTGGTTCGATTCAGGCGTTAGAAGTAATCAAGCTCGTTATGGGTGTTGGTGAAACACTTACGGGCCGAATGCTTCTGATCGACGCTTTGACGATGGACTTCCGTGAGATCAAAATTCGCCAAAACCCAGATTGCAAACTTTGCGGAGCAAACCCGGAAGTCACAGAATTGATCGATTACGAGATTTTCTGCGGAATCCTTCCTCCAGTTTCAGTTGAAGAGCAGATGGTGTCGGCCGACTAATTAGTTGGTTCTTCGCCTCTGGTCGGAAGACCACAATCGCACCTATGAGCTGTGCGTCTCGATTTTCTCGTGACGCACAGCTCATAGGTCGAAACACTTAGAAATTAGTCAATAAATCACTTACTTACGAAAGATATTTTCGTGGCCTCAACATTTGTCGCACCGTTTACAGTGGTGAAAACAGACGCACTCTCAGCCATCGGTAACACACCGTTGGTCGACGTGTCGATCCTGAGCCCAGACCCCAAGATTAAAATCTACGGCAAGCTCGAGTCGGTAAACCCAACTGGTTCGGTGAAAGATCGTGCCGCTCGTTCGCTTATTGAGACCGCCGAAAAAGAAGGCCTGATAAAGCCAGGCGACACGATTCTCGAACCCACTTCCGGAAACACGGGACTCGGTTTGGCGATGATAGGGCGAATCAAGGGTTACAACGTAAAAGTTGTTATGCCTGCAAGCGTTCCGCCTGAACGAGTTCATCTTCTAGAAGCGTTCGGGGCAGAAGTGATTCTGTCGCACAAGGACAAAGGCACGAACGAGTCGATTCTCGTCGCTAAGCAGATGGCAGAAGAGAATCCTTCGTATTACATGCCGTACCAGTACGGTAACCTCGCCAACCCGAGAGCTCACTACGAGACGACGGGTCCTGAGATTGCCCGTGATATGCCGGACGTCAACGCGTTCGTTGCAGGTCTTGGTACGGGTGGCACCCTTATGGGCGTTGGTAAGGCTCTACGTGAGCACAACCCCGACATCGAGATTATTGCGACGGCTCCGCACCCCGACGATAAAGTGCAGGGTTTGCGATCAATCGAACACGGATTTATTCCACCCATCCTCGACCTCGATAAGCTCGACAGTCGCATTCTTGTCGACGGTGAAGAGGCGTTCTACTGGACACGACGTCTACTGACCGATGCCGGTTACTTTGTCGGTGTTTCGTCGGGAGCGACGTTCGCCACGGCTCGTAAAGTCGCTCAGAAATGGTCGAAAGAAGGCCGTGAAGGCAAGATTGTTTGTATGTTCGCTGACGGCGGTTGGAAATACCTTTCAACCGGAATTTACGGTGAAGATTTCAAGTTCAAGCAATCGGAAATCGAAGGCAAGACCTGGTGGTAGCCGCTTGGCTGCCCAAATTCTCGTAAATAGAGTTACCAAAACGACCCCCAATCGTTTTTCGATTGGGGGTCGTTTTGGTAACGGTGGCACGTTTTCTTATTGTTGTTGGCGATATTGGGGGTTGTAGACATTGGCACATAGTTCTTTGAGTTCTGAGTTGGTGTTTAAGACTGCTCGTGAGCAGGCGAAGTTGATAGCTGACGGCGATATATTGTCCGAAGAGCTAGTAAATGCTCATTTGGATCAAATCGAACGTGTGAATCCGGTGGTCAACGCAATGGTCACTATGGTTGCTGAATCGGCTTTGGAACAAGCGTGCGAAGCAGATATGGCTCGTATGGCTGGCGAAGATATGGGGCCTCTATACGGCCTTCCGATCGCCATCAAAGATCTTCAGAACACCAAAGGGATTCTCACGACTCAGGGATCACCGATATACAAAGATTTCGTGCCTGAGTCAGACGCATTGATCGTTGAGCGGGTGAAAAAAGCAGGCGCAATCGTAATTGGTAAGTCGAACACTCCCGAGTTCGGAGCTGGATCGCAGACGTTCAATGCTGTGTTCGGTTCGACCAAGAATCCGTACGACGTGAGCAAGACCTGTGGCGGTAGCTCAGGTGGGGCTGGTGTGGCTCTTGCGACTGGAATGACGACTCTCGCGACCGGTTCAGACTTGGGTGGTTCTTTGAGAAATCCCGCAGCGTGGTCGAACGTGGTTGGCATTCGACCCAGTCCGGGTCGAGTTCCTTCGGTTGGAGGCGACCTAGGCTGGCTAAATCTTTCTACAGACGGTCCGATGGGTCGTACCGTCGACGATGTTGCACTTCAACTCAGCGTTATGGCGGGTGACGACCCTCGTTCGCCGTTGTCGCTTCGAGAGTCGGGTGCGGGCTACGCCGGTTCACTCGGACGAGATTTCAAAGACGTTCGTATTGCGTGGAGCAAAGACCTTGGCGGTCGACCAATCGACGCAGAAAACAGTCGGGTCACAGAGTCGGTAAAGCATGTATTCGATGATCTGGGCTTGATCGTGGATGATGACGAGCCAGACTTTTCAACTACCGACGAAATTTTTCAAGTGCTGCGGGCTTATAGTTTCGCTATCAAGCACGAAACTCACCTTCGAGATCATCCCGAAAAGCTAAAAGAAACGGTTCGATGGAACGCCGAGCAAGGCCTGAAGCAATCGGCGATCGACATTGCTCATGCAGAGCGACTCCGAACTCGATTGTGGGAGCAGCTTTTGGGCTTCTTCGACAAGTACGAATTCCTCGCAATGCCGGTGACTTCGGTGCCGCCGTTCTCTATCGATCTGGAGTACCCGAACGATATCAATGGTGTAGTGCCAGAAACGTATCTCGACTGGATGTGGCCGTGCTACACCGTGTCGGTAACGGGCCTGCCTGCGATGTCCGTTCCGGCAGGCTTCACAAAAGATGGTTTGCCCGTTGGATTGCAGCTGGTGGGTCGACCTCGCGACGAGATTGCACTGCTTCAGTTAGCAAGTGCCTTCGAGGGCGAAACGAATTTTTGGAAACAACGACCGGGTGTGATTGGGTAACGTCATTTCGAGATAGGAATCAACGATATGGATCTCAAACTTATAGGTAAGCGTGCGGTGGTTACGGGTGGTAGCCGAGGAATTGGCAAGGCGATAGCGCGAACTCTGGCGGAAGAGGGCGTGTCGGTTGTGATATCGGCTCGTGGGAAGGAAGCGCTCGATGCGACTGCCGAGGAACTCACGAACGAGACAGGTTCGACCGTTACTGGAGTAGTCGCCGATACGGGGTCAGACGACAGCGTGCGCAATTTGATCGCCGAAGCCAAGTCGGTTCTTGGCGGCATCGATATTCTGGTCAACTGCGCAGCTCGTCCCGGCGGACAAAGCACAGTACCTACTCTCGCGGGGGTCACGACCGAAGAGTTCAACGATCAGATGAACGTAAAAGTTATGGGCTATTTGAGGTGTGCGCGTGAAGTTGCGCCTTTGATGACCGAGCAGGGCTGGGGACGGATCATCAACATTTCAGGAATGGCATCTCGCAACACTGGAACGGTTATCGGATCGATGCGAAATGTTGCAGTAACGGCGATGACGAAAAACCTCGCAGCCGAACTCGGCACGCACGGCATAAACGTCACCGTTATTCATCCTGGAATGACTCGCACGGAGGCGACCGAAGGCGTTATCGCCAAGCGTGCCGCTTCCGAGGGCATTACCGAGGCGGAAGTTGAACAAAAGCTGGCTCAGGGCAATTTATCAGCCACGATCATCGATGCTGCCGACATCGCATACGTGGTCACAATGCTGGCTTCACCTCTTTCGATTGCAATAAATGGCGATGGAATTGCAGCCGGTGGCGGAGTCGGAACGGCAATCTACTACTAGATTGAGCGGGTGCGTGGCGAACTCTGAAGTGTGTACGTCGGTTGCCCGGTGCGCTGCTACGGAGCGTATCTCGTCGACAAGAGTGAATCACCAAGTATGATTGTGTGTCTCCGGCGTCGAGTCTGTGTTCTTAGCGCCCGACAATGAAGAGACGAAATTAGTAACTAGTTACGACTGCACGGAGAACTTCGCCAAATGACCAAGCTTGCCGCCAACCTTTCGATGATGTTCAATGAGTTCGACTTTCTCGACCGATTCGAAGCGGCCGCAAAAGCCGGGTTCAAGGGAGTCGAGTATCTATTTCCGTACGACTACCCGGCTGAGCAGATCAAAGAAAAGCTCGACAAGTACGACCTGACTCAGGTTCTATTCGACTTTCCTGCTGGCGATTGGGCTGCTGGAGACCGTGGTTGTGCAGTGTTTCCAGGCCGCGTCGGCGAGTTCCAAGATGGCGTTGGAACCGCGGTTGAATATGCGAAGGTTCTGGATTGCGAGCGACTGACGGTTCTTGCGGGTAAAGCGGTTTCCGGCGTAAGCGCTACTGAAATGCACGACACGCTGATCGACAACATGAAGTTTGCTTCAAAAGCCGTCGATGGTACTGACATCACTGTGCTGCTCGAAGCGATCAACACTATTGATATTCCTGGCTACTCGGTGTTCCGCACGAACCAGAGCCGAGCCGCTGTTGAGGCGACTGGTGCCGACAACGTGAAAGTTCAGTACGACATCTACCACATGCAGATCATGGAAGGCGATGTGACTCGGGCGATTGAAGCGAACCTCGATGTTATCGGTCACTTCCAGCTTGCCGACAATCCGGGTCGACACGAACCTGGTACTGGCGAGATCAATTACGACTTCCTGTTGCCGCACATCGACTCACTTGGCTACGAAGGCTGGATTGGGTGTGAGTACGCTCCGGCTGGCGACACCGTTGCCGGACTCGAATGGGCTGCGAAGTACCTCTAGTACAAATCAGCTCGTATAAATCGATTAGTCGAAGTGGGCGCACTCGTTTCGGCTGGAATATTAGTGGGCACGCCAGGTTTGTATCGAAATCGGAACGTGAAAGGATCGTAAATGCCGAAGCTTGAAGCAAATTTGCAGTGGATGTTCAACGAGTACGATCTCATTGATCGATACGATGCTGCTGCGCGAGCAGGGTTCAAGGGCGTTGAACTACAGGCTCCGTACTCTCTCGAAATCGACCAAATCGTCGAGCGGCTCGAACGAAATTCACTAAAGCACGTAATAATCAACTCTCCTGTTGCCGATCCTGACAGCAATGTGAACAACATCGCTCTTCGTGCTGATCGCAAAGATCTGTACGCAGAACGAACTGCGCTCGCTGCCAAGTACGCTTCAGGCCTCGGTTGCATCGGTGTGAACATCGGTTGCGGGCCAATCGGTGATGTCGATCCCGACGAAGCGCACGAGACGTTTATCTACAACATTCGTCATGCCGCTGAAGAGCTTGGAAAAGTCGGCGTAATTGCGTTGGTCGAACCTATAAATACACGCGACCAGCCGGGATTTTTCGTAAACACCTCGAAGGGTGGATTAGCAGCGATCGCCGAGGCAGATCATCCGAACCTAGCGCTGCTGTACGACTTTTACCACATGCAAATTATGCAAGGTGAACTGTCGCTTACAGTGAAAGAAAACCTTTCATCTATCAAACACATTCAGATCGCCGATAACCCCGGTCGACACGAACCGGGCACTGGCGAGATCAACTACAACCATATCCTGCCGTATCTTGATGAAATCGGGTATGACGGTTGGGTTGGTTGTGAGTACGGCCCGAGCGGCAACACCGAACAGACGCTTGGCTGGGCTTCGGCCTGGCTGTAACCGAATCAGAGAAACTTTTACTCCTGAGGTCGACTCCTAACATGAGCACACAAGACTTAACCCAATTCGACAGTGAAGATGCCGACCTGCGCGCAGATATTCGTCGAATGGGTGACATGCTTGGCGAGACATTACGGAACCTCTGGGGGGAAGAAATTTTCGAGATGGTCGAGTACGTTCGTGCTTCGACTCGAACGTTGCGAGAATCGCCTAACCCTGAACTACGAGACGAACTTTTCAAGAAGCTCGACGAGTCGTCGCTCTGGATGGTTATCCGTACTGTTCGAGCGTTCACCAGTTATTTTCATCTTGCGAACGTAGCCGAGCAGCACCACCGAATCGAATTCAAGGGCGTTGCTGGAGCGCGTAGGGAGTGGCTTAAAGAGGCGTTTGATCGAATTCGTGATGCCGACATTTCGGTAGAAGAGATCACTGATGTCGTGAATCGTCTGGAAGTTCGACCCGTCTACACCGCACACCCAACTGAAGCTGCACGACGTTCGATTTTGAACAAGCTACGCCGGGTTGGTGAACTGCTTACCGAGCGATCGAACCCAAGGCTGTTGGAATCGGAAACTCGTCGAATCGATCGACGATTGTCCGAAGTGGTCGAGGAGATTCTTCAGACTGACGAACTGCGTCACCAACGTCCGGCACCGACCGACGAAGCTCGCAACATCATGTACTACATGGAGGACATGTTTAAGTTCGCCATTGCTGAAGTCGAAGAGGCGCTCGACGATCAATTGGAGACGTTCGGAATTTATCGAACTCCAACTACTAGATCGATGCAGTTCGGAACGTGGGTTGGTGGCGATCGTGACGGAAACCCGAACGTTACCCACGAACTAACTCATCAGATACTCGATTTACAGCACGAGCGGGCATTGAAGATGTTCGCCCCGGCAATTAAGACTCTCGCACAGACGCTTAGCCAATCGACTCGAATCGTTGATATATCAGAAGAGCTCAAAGAATCTCTCGAAAAGGATCGCGCTGAACTACCATCAGTTTGGGATGAGTTTTGGAATCTCGACGCCGACGAGCCGTACCGCCTGAAATGCGCATTTATTTACGAACGAGTGCTGAACGGTATTTCTGCGACCGAAGGTTCACTCAAAGATAAGCCGAGTTATTCAAACGTTGAGTCGCTGTTGGCTGATCTTGAACTCATGCTCGACTCGCTCGCAGCTAATCAGAGCGGTGCAGCGGCGAACGGCGAGGTTCGACGTGTGATGCAACGAATCTCGGCATTCGGTATGACTCTCGCCACCATGGATATTCGACAGCACGCCGAAGTGACCGGTACTGCTGTGAACGAACTCATTGATCGGGTGGAGTCGATTGAAGGCGGATTTGGAAGTCTGTCGATGGACGAACGATCGGCACGGTTGATCGAGGAATTGAATTCCAAGCGAATTCTTAGTTCCAGAGCCGCTTCGTACTCACCTGCAACCACTGAAGTGCTCGATCTGGTCGACACGGTTCGCCAGGCGCAAGACGACTACGGTAATCAAGTCATCGAGAGCTGGATCGTGGCGATGACACGCGACATCGACGATCTGCTCGCGGTGTTGGTGCTCGCCAAAGAGGCAGGACTTGTGGTTCCTGAAGAAGGTATTTCACGAATCTCGGTAGTTCCTTTATTTGAAGAGATTGAAGACCTTCGACGTAGCCACGAAGTGATGGATAGCTTTCTGTCGATTCCCGAGATCAAGTCATTGGTAGAGGCTTCAGGCGGAGTCGTTGAAGTTATGCTCGGGTACTCCGATTCCAACAAAGACGGCGGAATTACCACGTCGCAATGGGAGCTTTACAAGGCTCAACGCGAACTGCGAACGATTGCCCAAAAGCACGGAGTTGCGATTCGGCTGTTTCACGGTCGAGGTGGCACAGTAGGTCGTGGTGGCGGACCCACCAAAGACGCAATCATGGCCCAGCCATACGCAACCGTAGATGGTCGAATTAAAATCACTGAACAGGGTGAGGTGATTTCCGACAAATACGGTCTCCCCGAACTCGCTAGAAATCACTTAGAGCTATCGGTTGCCGCTGTGATTGAGGCGACTCTGCTCCATGATGAACCACGTTATACCGACGAAAAACTTGAAGAGTGGTTCGCCGCTATGGATTGGATTTCGGAACGAGCTTACGCGAAATATCGCAGCTTGATAGAGACCGAAGGGTTCGTCGATTATTTTATGGATTCGACGCCGGTTGAAGAACTTGCAGGAATGAACATTGGATCACGACCTGCGCGCCGGGCTTCAGCAGATGGAAAGCGGAGTATCGACGATCTTCGGGCTATTCCGTGGGTGTTCGGTTGGATGCAGAGTCGACAGGTTGTTCCGGGTTACTACGGTGTTGGACAGGCGCTTTGCGAGGCTCACGAGGCGGGAATGGGAGATGTTCTCACCGAGATGTACAACGAGTGGGCGTTCTTCAGTACGTTCATCTCTAACGTAGAAATGACGCTTGTGAAATCGAGCATGGAGATTGCGAGTCGATACGTCGAAACTCTTGTAGATCCGAGCTTGCATCACATATTTGAAGACATCAAAGAAGAGCGAAACAAGGCGTTGCAGGAGCTGCTTCGAATAACCGAGCAAGAAAATCTATTGGATCGTCAGCCGGTTCTGAAACGAACTCTAGCGGTGCGCGAATATTATGTCGACCCTCTCAACTATCTGCAGGTTTCATTGCTGGCACGCCGTCGTTCATCCGAAGAGACCGATCCTTCCGTTGAGCGAGCATTGCTATTGTCGATCAACGGCGTTGCCGCTGGTCTGAAGAACACGGGATAGCAGCATTGGCAACTTCTTCTCGGTCACAAAAAAATCCTGTTGTTTCGTTCGTAGCAGAAACGATAGCAACTGGATTTGGCTCTGGTAACTGGCCATTCGTCGCACCTGCGACTGTGGGCACGTTTGCCGCTCTAATTGCGTACTGGCTACTCGATGTCTTGGTGTTTGGTGGCGATGGCGACTCTGTTTGGTTCTTCGCGTTGATAGCTATCGTGACGGCGGTCGGAATATGGGCGACCGACTACATCGACAATGAAGATGACCATGATCCGAAACGCGGCGTAATCGACGAGTGGGTTGGTGTTTGGGTGACGGTTCTGTTTTTACCCGCCACTTGGCCGTGGATGATCGCTGGATTCTTCGTTTTCAGGGCTTTAGATATTTACAAGCCATTGGGCGTTCGCAAAATTGAAGCTTGGCCCGGCGGATGGGGCATCATGTTCGACGATGTCGCGGCGGGCGTTATCGGTGCGGTGATACTGAACGCAGTGCGGCTGATCTTCTTCGCTTAGGCCTTAGGATTTAGTACCCGGCTCTGTCATTGCGAGGAGTTCGACGACATGGCAATCAGTGATCACGAGCAAAGCTATCGTCTACCCACGGTGTTACTTTCTAAGAGTTGACATTTCGCCGTGCTCAGTGAAGCCTAAATCGATAACCGCGTTGCGATCGGTGGCTGATTGCCACGTCGCCTGAGGGCAGGCTTCTCGCAATGACAGTTGCTTAGGCTTTCGCTAGCTTCCTGAGGATTTGTACGAACAACGCGTTCACAAGCTGGACGAATCGTTCGGGCTCGGCATGGTGCATGCCATGGCCGACATCATCCCACTTCACATAGCGACCGTTTGTCAGTAAGAGGTGGTTCCGGTTGTCTGGACAGTGTTCCCGGTTTTATAAGTGGAATCACTGCATCATGCTTTAGGCCGCCGCGGGTGTCGGCAGCGCT
>JAQCHZ010000034.1 GCA_027618835.1 Chloroflexota bacterium
TCATTTACCCCGGGTGTGTAATTGATTTTCAGCGTGCTACCGTCAAGCGACGGAGTTCCGAGAGTGCCACCTTCGGACGCTACCATCGTCTGTATTTGCTCGAGTACAAAATCGACGCTTGTATCGGACGTACTTTGAATCATTAAAATTCTTTCCTATGAAATAAGATCTATTCGATTTGGGAACTAGGCATTTTCGAGTTCTATAAGTGCAGCATCTATCGAAGCTGTATCGAACCCCGTTAGCTTTTGATTTCCTATTACAGTGACCGGAGTAGAGTCGAATCCCATCTCAATAAGTTCGGCCCGACCATCAAGATCGATCGAAACGTTCTTCTCCACGAACTCAACATTGCGAAGGTCAAGAAAGGCTTTGACCATTTCGCAAGCGCCGCACATATTTGACGAATAGACAGTTATTTGCACCATAATTTGTATCTATCTACGATGGCTTCATGAGAGTTGTCGGCTACATGGCCCCGTCAGTATTTGTTGCTTCTCAGTACGCTTCTCTACAACTAGAAAAGCGCACTGAGAATTCAATGTTTTCGGATTTCTCCGGTTTACGTGCGATCAGTAATTTTTACAGTTTGCGACGGTCCGTTGGTCATTAGCACCATGCTCTTGCCTGCCGGACCACCAAAGGATGCAATCTCGATTCTCTCAGGATTGTTGTACGCCGGCAGCACCGTGTTAGCGGCCTGTTCTGGCGACAGATCAAGCACCCATTTCCACGGAGGCAATAGGAACGCAGGATTCACCTTGAACGACTGCTGCAATGCCGCCGCAGTAGTTCGTGTGTGACCCCAGAGATAGTCCCTAACCATCTCCTTGTTCCAACCTGCGTCCTTACATGCGTTTGCGTGGTCGGGACTCAGGATTACCAGAGCACCGCCGCCGCCTTCTGGATCGTAAGGATTCGGGTCGGACCAGCGATACGAGGCGTATCCGCCGCCGCCTTTGATTCCGCCAGCAACAGTATTAAGCACGCCTTCGACCGTGTAATTGGTCAGGTCGGCAGCGTCATGAACGTTGCGCGCCCCAACAACCGTTACAGTCGATTCGCTTGCTTTGAATCCACGAGACTCATGGAACCCTTCCCAGCGATCGGTCTTAGACGGCTCGGCTCCACACCACGAAAACTTGTTCGGCGAACCGATCGTATCCATGTCCATTTCGGTCGGGTAGTTGTGCCCAACATTCATCAGAGCCAGTCGTAAAGCACGACCAAGCACGATGTTCACGCGGGATTGTCGGCCTGGGCCCAATATGCATTGACCGGTGTTTATACCGAGCTCTTCGACGATAGGACCGTTCACCATCATGAACGGAGCATCGGGCGAAGTAGACATCAGCCACTGGCGTGCACGCGATCCCATTTTGATGACGGCCTCTAATCCGGCGATCAAGACGGGAAGGTGGGCTGGTTCACAACCGGCCATCGCTGCTGATGTAGCGATTTTTTCGACAGTTGCTATTCCCATTCCCGGAGGAAGAATACCGACTACATGATCGGGAGCCAGCGTGGTTCCACCCAGAATTGCATCAACACGTTCGCGCGTTGGTGGGAACAGCGGGAAGCCATCGCCCCATCCACGATCGAGATAATCTCGATTGAAGTCGAGGTACGCATCCATACCAGTGCCAGAGTATTCATGATCAGGACCCGGCACGCGGTTTTCAGCGTCACCTTCATCCTCTTTCTTCACCTCTTGTGCAGGATTCGTAAGGCCTCGAATGATGCCGTCAATCTGCTCGGATATCGAATCAGCCGAACGTTCCGGTGGAACGGCTGTAATTACATCAGGAACAACAACGTACGGCGCAAGCGGCATGCCGAAAGCGCGACAGGTTGCAAGCGTGTCGGTTTCAAAACCGGCAGAGGCAATCGAAACGGTAGGTACACCCTTCCGTTCGATATAAATCATGTCGTGGACAAGCCACGACGTGCACTGGCCTCAGTCAGAGGAAGAGCCGACAACCACGTCGGACTCTTCAGCGGCCTGGTCAAGCACCGCTGTCGGAGCGGGAATCCCGCCCTCATACAGCTTTACCGACACATTTTTATACTGCTTGGAAAGTTCCTCTCCAACTCTGGTCAGCACGGCGTCTCCACCACGCTTTCTGTTCCAGACCAGCCCGATCTTTAAACCATCCAGTGATTTGGGACGCGGAGCAATATCTGTCTGTACAGCGAGTAGCTGCATCTCCGCTACAGGATTGAGAGTCACCAATTTTTCCATAACAATCTCCATGTTGTTACCGGAGCAGGCTCCGGAAAAAAATAACGCTAATCGATTTGTCTAAGCCGGGGATCAAAGTAATCCCGTAGCCAATCTCCAAGAAAATTAAATCCGAGCACCGTGGCAAATATTGCGATCCCGGGGAACATCATGATCCACGGTGCAATGGTTACAAAAGCACGACCTTCGGAAACCATCGATCCCCACGCTGGTCTGGGTGGCGGAACTCCGGCACCTAAGAAACTCAATATTGATTCCGAAAGAATTACCGAACCAACCAATAAGGTGGAGAGCACGATCACGGTATTAAGAACGCCGGGGAATAAATGCTTGGCAAATATTCTCGTCGGCGAAGCACCAGTCATCTTTGCGATCAAAACGTAATCAGCCGTTCTTAATCTGAGTACTTCGGCTCTCACCTGTCTCGCAAAGCCTGGCCACGAAAATAGTGAAAGAACGACGACGAGTAGAGTCAAACTTGATCCGTATACAACCGCTGCCATCATTGCTATCAGCAGGAGAGGAATACTTATCATCAATTCAACAATTCTCATCACGATGTCATCGACCCATCCTCCGAAGTAGCCAGCGGCCATCCCCAAAAATGTTCCGACTGTCGCCGATACTAAGATGACCGACAACGAGATGATCAGAGACACACTGGCACCGTGGATGATTCTGCTCAAGACATCACGCCCCAGATGATCCACACCGAGTATGTGTTTCATCGATCCGTCCGGGTACCAGGCCGGTGAATTTAGCCTGTCCACAAGAACAGCTTCATACGGGTCTTGCGGAGATATCCATTTGGCGAAAACTCCAGCAATGACCAGTAATGAAAGAATGACGATCGATAGAACAGGCCATTTCCGAATCGTTTGCTTGACTGCACTCAGTCGGGTTCGTCTGAGTGCAGAAAATGGAACGATTGGTACGGAAATATTAGGATCTTCCAAAACAGGTACTTGATTGCTTTGTGTCATTCGAATTTGATCCTAGGATCTACGATGACCGACGCGATATCGATTGCAAAATTTGCCACGACAATCAAGCCGGTTCCGAGCATTACAGCCCCGGCCATCATCGGAAAGTCATTCGATTGAATGGCAACCACAGCCAATCTGCCGAGACCCGGCCACGAAAACACAGTCTCGGTCACTACTGTCCCTGTCAGAAAACCCGACAGGATCAGGACGGCATATGTCATCGGCACCAACATCGCATTTCGAAATGCGTGTTTCCAAATGACGTTTCGCTGCGACACGCCTTTGGCGCGAGCTAGTTTTACATATTCCGAATCCAGAACATCCAGCATCGCAGATCTAACCAATCTTAATATTCCGGCTGCTGCCAGCCATCCGAGCGTGATCGCAGGCAGGATCAAGTGATCTAACCCGCCTCGACGACCCAGCGGAAGCCACTCAAGTTGAACAGAGAAGAACAAGATGAGCATTAATCCGAGCCAGAACGGCGGTAACGCTTGACCAAAGGTTGCAACAACTCGCCCTATGTAATCCCATATCGAACCGCGTTTAACTGCCGATAACACTCCAAGTGGAACACCGATCAACATAGCGAAAGCCCAAGCAGCTCCTCCGAGCTGCAATGTTGCAGGAATACGTTGCATCAGCGATTCAGTTACTGGTCTCTTTTCCCAAAGAGATTTACCCAGATCTCCTTGAACAGCCTTACCCAACCAAACGAGGTACTGAACGATAAGCGGCCGATCCAGCCCCATCTGTTCGCCCCAAGTATCCCACGTTTCCTGAGTAGTGTTGTCATCCAACAACATCAACCGAGGGTCACCACGTGAACGAGACAGGCCAAAAATCAAGATCGTCACCAACAACATGGTGAAGACCATAAATATCATTCTGCGCAATATAAATTTTGCCAAATATGCTCGAGATTTCTATCAGGAAAAAATGAGTTACAAACTAATGTTGGCAGGCGAGGACGGGGAGGACCGTCTTCGCCTGCCAAAACTATAAAAACAACGAGTTACTTCAGTTGGATGAGCCACGGATCTCGCGGCCATCGGTCGTTGTGAACTCTCATTTCCCATTTGTCGATCGTTTTAGCCACGCCGACCGGTGATGTGTAACCCACTGTCTGGAAGGTTGGCAGGTTGTCGTTGAACCATGGCAGCCATTCAGTGAGGATGACATCCCATGCTTCATCGCTGGTCGGTGCACCTAGAATTCGAGCCTCAAAGTCCATTGGTTCTGGGTATTCAATTCCAGGATTCCAAACGGCGTTTGTTGAGAATCGGTACAACGGGTCCGGGTCAACGTTCCAACCCGATTCCTGCCAGCACCAAACCATATCCATGGTTCGTGCAAGCATTCTCGGACGAACTGATCCGTACGCCGAGGTATCAACCTTTGGCTCAAGACCGATGGCCTGGAACATCGGAATCATCGACTGACATACCTGTTCCAACGTGGAGGAAAGTCCGCTAGGAATCAGGTACTCGAATTCGAATCCGTCTGGGAAGCCAGCTTCTGCAAGCAAAGCCTTTGCAGCTTCTGGGTCATAGTCAATGCCCCACTCTTCTTGCATCTTGTCCGTCCACCGTGGGTGCGTTGGACCAACGTTCCAGAGGTAGTGCGGTACGCCTAATCCACCAAGTACTGTGTCCGCGATGGTCTGTCGGTCGATTGCCATAGCCATGGCTCGGCGAACTTTGAGACCGTCCGAAGCATCTTCACCAACCCAAGGAAGCTGCGTTAGCGGCGTCCTGTCAGTTGCGTTACCGTCTTTATCTTCGGTCTGGTAGTACTGACCGGTCGGTACGATCTGGGCTCCTGTAAGGCCAGTTGCAGGACCAACAACGAGTTTGGCACCGTCCACACCCTTGACAGCATCGACTGATGGTAAGCCCATCTGAATGATGTCGGCCTGACCGGTGGAAAGCATTGCGACTCTTACTGTCTCTTCAGGAACATCGAGAATGTCCATGTATTTAACATAAGGAGTCTCGCGCCAGTGGTTGTTCACGGCTTCGACATTGATGTGATCGTCGGATTGGTGAGAAATTACTTTGTACGGTCCAGAACCCATTGGTGTCAGGTTCATAAGCTCTTCGCCAATATCGTCGAACATCTTCTTGCTCTGCAATGTCATGTCACGTGGAACCGAACGCCATCGTAGATCGCGTGTGTTCCAAGGCATTGTGATTTCGTAAGGACCAGTCTGCGAAATCTCAGAAACTTTATAGTTGGTTGTCAGTGCCTCTGCACGTGTCCAACGTGTTCCTTCTGCCGATCCTCGTTCAAATGACCAAAGCACGTCCTCAACAGTAAGCATTCCATACTGAGAGTCGTGCCAAGCAACGTCATCTCGAATCGTCAGAACTAAAGCATCCTCAGTGAACTGCCAATTTGAAGCTACTGAGCCCTGCAACAACGATGTTGCATTTGGAGAACGGTCGTCATAAAACAGCGTGTCGTAGATACCGATAAATTGATTTCGGTCATTCCATGGCCATGCCAGTTGGTACAGCTCATAGTTATCCGGTCCGACCCCTGAAAGTGCGACAGTAATTTTGCCTGAAGGCCCTGACGGTGATATTGGTCGTTGGGTAGCAGTTGCAGCGGGAGCTGCTGTAGCTGCAGCGACACTTGTTGGTATCACAGTCGCTGTCGCCGGAACCTCGGTCGGAGCCGTTGTAGCGGCAACGTCACTCGTTGTGTCTTTCGAGTCATCATCGCTACTACATGAAATAGCAACGGCGGCAATCAATAATGCCATCCAGACTAACCCGAAGTGTTTTAGGTGCTTTTGCACATGAATTGTGAACAATTTACTCCTCAGACAATCGTCGACCGGTAACAGTGCATCTGTAGCCGTAGTGGATTTCGGAATTCTCCGCCGGTTCTGAACCGACAACCGCAATCCGTACCAGCCCATTAACACGTTAAACCGATAAAAGACCCCCCGTCGTATTTACAAATGCTTGTACACTAAACAGGAGGATGAACATACTGTCTGTATGTTTTGCGCATCATATCGATTACGATGCTGAATGTAAACGTGAGGTCATAGGTGGACAACACAGCTACAAAAATCAATGATTCTGACTATCACAAAAGTACGCGCGATCGGATTCTGGCGATCGCTACCAAACACTTTGCGAAGCATGGATATTTAGGTACATCTCTTGAACAAGTAGTGAAGGAAGCCGGAGTAACCCGCGGCGCTCTTTATCATCATTTTTCAGATAAGCACGATCTATTTCGTTTGGTATGCCACCAGTTGCAAAGCAACGCTGCAGCGAACATCGATAAGGCCATTAAGAACGCTGGCGACCCTTGGATTGCGTTTGTCGGTGCTGTCCATGCTTCACTAGAAGCTGCATCTAGTTTTGAGGTAAGGCGAATTCTATTTGTTGAGCGGGTATCAGTGCTTTCCTGGGACGAGTGGCACGCCATCGATATGGACACAGTAGCCGGTTCACTTCGGCCTGCAATGCAGTTGGCTATGGACGCAGGCTATATGGAACGGCGTCCTATCGCTGCCTTGTTCTTTGTGATTGCGGCAGCGATGAGTCGTATCACCACAATCGCCGCCGACTCTGGTGAACTTACTCTAGATGACATACATGCTGAATTCGATGTATGGCTAGAAAAATATCGAATTCATAACGACTAAATCGCTATCTTCGGTTCTGTCAGAACTCAGCGCTGACTCCACGATTAGGCCGATCTGAATACAGGATTCGTCTCAGTATTTATGCTGACAGCTCTGTAGAGCGCCCGATCATCAAGGTCGATCGCCTTAACCCAATCAACCGTAGCCCGCTTGACAACCCACTGGGTAGACGCTAAAGAACACTCAGAACTCCTAGGTCGTCCGCTTACGAGCGACGAGTATATCTTTCCATGGAAGGACGGGACCACCATCCGCCCCGACTCGCTCACACAGGTCTTCAGGCGTGCAGCGAGAAAGTTGGGATTAGACAACCTAAGGCTCCAGGACGCACGCATGCATCGCTTTTTTTGCTGACAGGTGCCCACCCGAAGATCGTCTCTCGACGTTTGGGGCAAGTCTCAGTGGCGTTCACACTCGATACTTATTCGCACGTCCTCACAGGGATCCAGGAGGCTGCGGCTGACCGACTTGACCAGCTCATGACAGGGACATCGAGTCCAACCGTCGTTCTGGGGCAGTAATCGTGGATTTCCGGCGTTATGTTAGCCGCGCCGCGGCCCCTCAAGGGGGTTGGCACTCCGATTCGAGATTGTCCGGGCGGATCACCCGCGTGTGGTAGTAATCCGACCCCATCCCGAGTAACAATGGGAGTGCTTGAACCATTTTCTTATCTTCACCCGAATACAGGAATGGCTCGCTTCAACGACGAACTCCGCGTGCCCGAATACCCG
>JAQCHZ010000022.1 GCA_027618835.1 Chloroflexota bacterium
TTTTCGTCGAGGATGAAGTAGCCGGCAATAAACGCTATTCCAATCGGGATTGTCAGCACCAAGAACAGTGTCTCCCACGAGAAAAACTGCAACCACAGCCCTGCAATAACCGGTCCGATAGCCCCACCAATCGCAACTGAAGTGGTCTGAGCACCGATTGCCTTACCGCGTTCACGCGCCGAAAATACCGATAGCACCATTGCCGTACCAACCGACTGCCCCATCGAGTTTCCGATGGCGGCCACAACTCGGGCGAGAATCAGTAGCCCAAAGCTTGGAGCCAGAGCGGTAAATACCGATCCACCAGCGAAAAATACTAGTCCAATCAGGTGAACTTTCTTGCGTCCGATGATGTCGCCGAAGCGACCCATAGGCAACATGAACGCGCTGATAGTCAAACCTTGAACGATCACGATCCAAGACGCTGAACGAAGTGTTACTCCGAAAGTACCGGCGATCTGCGACAGGGCGATGAAAACCATGCCCATGCTCGCGACCATCGTGAAGAACGCGATGCCAATCGCCGTGAAGGAAACCCATTTATTGGCAGCTGGAGCGTCGGTCTGGTCGGCTGCGGAGTGGGAGTATTAGCGGCGGCGCTCAAGTAGCGATGCTCGGATTAAATATGTGACCAGAAATTGACATGAGCGTCATACTACTCCCGCTGTGCCTGCACGGCGCATTCGAATACTTGTTCAGATTGACGAAACCAGCTCTATGTAGCCCGTTCTTCGATCCAATCAAGATCAAATTCGAATCCGAATCCGGGAGCATTCGACGGTACTAAGTAGCCGTCTTTGATCACGGGCGTCCCCGGCAAAACTACCAACTCTTCCAACGGTACACCCGGAGGTGCGACACCTTCAGATCTCTCGGCCCACATGACCGACGACATGGCGTACGCGAGGTGTTGCCCGTAGGGATAATTTGTACTGGCGTGCGGAATAACCGTAAGGCCATGAGCCTCGGCCAAATGGCAGATTTTAATTCCAGCCGTCAGCCCACCAACCCATTGCAAATCAGGCTGGAAAATGTCGACCAGTCCATGGCTTGCAGCATGAGCGAATGGGTGGATCGAGTACCAGTGCTCTCCTGTAGCGAGAGTCTGGAACGGTATTCGTTGGCGAAGATTGAAGTAGCTGTCCATATCTTCAGGCAGCATGTAATCCTCAAGCCACTTGATTCGATACGGCCTAAGCTGCTCGGCTAGTCGCACCATGTAGTCGGTGTTCATCGACATCCAGCAATCGACTGCGATTTCGACGTCGGGGCCAACCTGCTCACGAGTCTTGGCAACAAGTTCTTCCGTTCGGTTCAGTCCTGGAAGACCGGCATCGGGTCCTTCACGTAAGAAGAGTTTCACAGCTTTGAACCCAAGTTCTAAGAACCAGTCGATCGAATCATCAGTGGGGTACGAAAGATCGGTGTTGCTGGCGTAGCAGAAGATTTTCTCTTTCTGAGGCCCCCCAATAATTTCGTATACCGGCTTGTTCAGCAGCTTGCCTTTGAGATCCCACAAGGCATTGTCTACTGCGCTGATTGCAAAGCTAGAAACACCCGCCGTTCCATACGGAGCGGTTGCCTTCTGCATCAAATCCCACACACGCTCAGTCGCCATACAGTTCTCACCCTCGATCATCGGGCCAATGTGGTCGTTGATCAGAGGCACAGTGACTCCGCTGTGAAGTGTGAGACCGAATCCCCAAGTGCCATCTTCGGCAGTCACGACACACGCTGTGCGTTTCCAGCTGTTGGCCCAGTCGCTGCGCTTCAGCTCGGGATACCGCTGCATCGGGCTAACAAAGCCGTTGGTTTCGATCTTCGGGACACGTGGCTTGGTGGTTGCGTGCGGGGTTACATTAACCTCTACAGCTTTGACTGACCTGATCTTCATGCGGAGATATTCCTGTCTTTATGGCGATTAGCGCCTGCTCTACGAATTTGCAGATGCCAGTTGCACGCCGGACTTTACATGAAGATCGGACCGTTCAGCGGGAATCGAGAATTATCAGTTGAACGAATATTGATCGGTCGTCATCACTGATTTCCCGAGCGAAGTCATCGGAGTCGAAGGATCCGGTGTGGGGTCGCGTTGCGTTTGGGCGACAACACAAACCACCACCTAAGTCCCATCCACTCCGCTTCTCTGCGGTCAGCAAGCACGTTTTTAGTCTGTGACTTGCGCCGGTACCTTGAACTCGAGTTTAGTCGAGGTCCCCATGGAACTGTTCGTCGGAATTAGCGCGCATGAAGTCCATGTTCATCTCGATCCCTAGACCCGGTGCATCCGGCAAGTGCAGTTGACCTCGTCGAACGTCGAGCGGGGTCTGAATGAAGTTGTCGTATGCGACTAAACGGTGACGAGCTGTTTCGAGTTTGTAAAAGTTCGGCACGGTCATCATCACGTGTGCACCGGCGAGAACGTTAATAGGACCGCTAGCGTCGTGCGGCGCAATCGGAACGTAGTACGCCTCTGCCATGGTCGAAATCTTCTTGAGCTCTGAGATACCACCAGTCCAAGTCACGTCCGGCTCAAGGAAGTCGGCTAGGTGCTGTTCGAGAATCGCTGTGAACTCCCAGCGAGTGTGAAGACGTTCACCAACTGAAATAGGCAAGTCGATTTGGTCACGGACGTTCTTAAGAGCCTGTGTGCTTTCTACCGGCACAGGCTCTTCCCACCAGTGAATGTTTGACGGAGCGACGCTTCTCGCAAGGCGCACGCTAGTCGGCACGTCGAATCGACCGTGGGCGTCGATCATCAGTTCCATTTCTGGACCAGCGCCTTCACGGATGGCAGCGGTGATTTCGTTCGCCTCGGCTTCACCCTTGTAGGTCATTCCACCATTCAGGTAGCCGTTGTTCTCTTCCTGCATATGTGGGTAAGGATCGAACTTCATTCCCTCGTGACCCGAGTCAGCGATCTCTTTCGCCTGTCGCTTCGCCTCATCCGGACCAATGTTTGGGTCTGGGTGAGTGTAAAGAGCGATCGTCTCTCGAACCGGGCCGCCAAGTAGTTCAAAAACCGGCTGGTTCATTGCCTTACCGCGAATGTCCCAAAGAGCAATATCGATACCGCTAATCGCGTTGGTAGCGGCGCCACGAGAACCCATGTAGGTAAACCTGCGGAAGATCTTGTTCCAAATTTTTTCGATGTGGAACGGGTTCTCCCCAACCACCAATGGGTCGATCTGCTGGAGCACTGCACAAACAGCGCGGTTTGCCACCGGATGAGTCGTTGTTACCTCACCCCAGCCGGTAATTCCTTCGTCGGTCTGCACTTCCACAAAGATGTACTCGCCCTGCCGGCCGAAGTTGTACGCGGCTGTAGCGAGAAGTAGCCAAGGGGTGACTTTGGTAATTTTCATGGAAGATACTTTTCCGATTCAGGCCCAAGAATAAGTAGCGGGAAGTAGAGCCACGCTAATTTGCCAACAAGTTTCACAGTGATTCGAATCGTTCACAAGTCGTCGCCTACGATATCGGTCTCTTATTCACGAAAAGTTTATGAGTTACGGGCTGCGAAGGTCGCTAACAGCTAATATCATCGTCGCTTCCGTGGACGGCATCCGAAATGGATTTATGCCTCCAGCCAAAGATTACGCAGTTAAGGAACCTCAGCACTTGTCGTCGAACCCAACTGATTCACACAATATTGTGATCATCGGAGCCGGACCTGCTGGACTATCGACGAGTTATTTCCTCAAGCAGCAAAACATCGACCACATCGTTCTCGAACGAGGAAACGTCGGCAACACTTGGGATGTTGAGCGGTGGGATGGGTTCTATCTTGTAAATCCGAACTGGGCTGTTCGACTTCCCGGATTCCACTACGTTGGTACCGAACTCGAAGGCTATCTTTCGAAGCTAGAAACGATTCAGTATTTGCAGGACTACGCCGCCCATTTCGACTCCCCGGTTCGCACTGGGGTTGAAGTTGAATCGCTGGAACAATTTTCTTCCGGATACCAACTACATCTAGCCAACGGAGATGTGATCGAAGCTCGGTGCGTGGTGATTGCGACCGGGGCGTTCGGTATTCCAAAACGTCCAGACTTCAGTGATCAACTCAGCGACTCGTTCAACCAGATGCACTCCGCAAATTACAAAAATCCCGAGGCACTTAACGACGGGGCAGTGCTGGTTGTCGGGTCGGGTCAGTCAGGTGCTCAGATCGCTGAAGAGCTACATGACGCTGGAAAGACGGTATACCTATCGGTTGGCAACGCCGGTCGCCGTCCACGTCGATATCGCGGCCGGGACTCGTCGTGGTGGAACTACACAATGGGCGGTTTCGACAAGACGGTCGAAAATGTCGATTCAGTAGACGACGCTCGGTACGGCTCGTCGTCTCACACCAGTGGCGCCCGTGGTGGTCACAATATTTACTTGCGCCAAATGGCGAAAACCGGTGTGACGTTAGTTGGCCCGGTCACTGGCGGCAAAGGCGATGTTATTTCGCTACGAACCGATCTCCAAAAGATTTTGAAAGCGGTCGATGACCACCCGATCAAGTGGAAACAGAACGTCGACGCTTACGTCGAAAAGCACGGAATTCAAGTTCCGTTAGACGACGTGGTCGATCCACCGGACATCTCCGACTGGCCAAAGGGCGATGCGCCGAGCGAGCTGGATCTTGCAGCGGCAGGAATCACGACGATCATCTGGTCGACCGGATTTAAATACAACTTCGACTGGATCAAGTTGCCGATCACCGGTGAGCACAACTATCCGATTCAACAGCGTGGAGTGACCGAGTATCCGGGTTTGTACTTCATGGGTATCCAGTGGATGTACGGATCAAAATCGGCCCAATTCATCGGCGTTGGCGAAGACGCCGAGTACGTCGCTGGGCACATAGCCGACAATTTTTCGTAGTCGTGCGGATCGGAATGAGCCCACACCAGATACCTCGACGACCTCGGGAAATCTAATCGTTGCTGATCTGGGATCTCGCAAGCCAATACCACAACGTTTTGCTCTTTTAAACAAAAACCGCCCGTAGCCAATTAAATGACCACGGGCGGTTGTTATTTCGTTTTCTATTATTCGCTAATCATTCACGTCAGGCGCAGCAATCTGAGCTTGTGGATGAATAATCATGGTTTCCCGCGTAGGAATCGCTGGCGAATGTCCTTCGATCGAGATGTTTGGAATCCATTCAAGCCAGCTTGGCAAGTACCAAGCATGTCGACCCAAAATCCTCATCACACTCGGTACCAATAACGATCGAACGATCGTTGCATCAATCAAAACTGCTGCCCCAAGACCAAATCCCAACGATTGGAAGAAGGCGATGTCACCAAGGGCGAATCCACCGAATACCGCAACCATGATCAACGCAGCACCAGTGATGATGCTTGCCGTCTTTCGAAGACCAAACGCCACCGATTCAGACGCGAGACCCGTTTGGTCGTAGCGTTCCTTGATTCGACTCAACATGAACACGTGGTAGTCCATAGACAGACCGAACAAGATGCTGAACATGAACAACGGTAACCAGAATTCGACCTGATCGACCTGTTCAAATCCGAACAAGTCGATTAGGAAGCCCTTCTGGAATACGAGAACCACGAGTCCATATGCTGCCCCCACCGAGAGTAGGTTCATTATGATCGATGCGATTGAAATCGTGATCGACCTAAACGCGAGCAACAGCAGTAAGAAGCTCAGGCTCAGAACTGAAGCGAACACAATAGGCAGGTATTCATCAGTAATCTGCACCGAGTCAACAACCTCGGCCGGTCCGCCACCCACCAGCGCTTCATAAGAATCGGCAGGTACGTCTGAGAAAGCATCTGGAATTATTGTCGAACGTAGATCACGAATAGTGCCTAACGCTTCCTGACCTTGAGGGTCACCAGGAATTGACGATCTTAGAACGGCAAGTCTCTCCGCAGCTTCGATTCGAACGTCAGGAGCTGGAAGTCCTGCATCGTCGACCATCGACAACTCGAGTGCAGCCAAAGCGCTGGCTATTGGCTCTGAACCGACGTCACCGTCGATAACAATAACTGCCTGTGCGTCAGAGCCAAACCCGAACTTGTCATCAAGCGTTTGAAATCCGATTTTTGCCGGAATTTCGTCGGGCAGTACAGAAATCCCGCTCGTTCCCTTTTCGAGATCGAAATAGAAGTAACCAAGTATGAGCAATATCGTGGTGGCAACGATTAGGCTGATCCACGGTCGGCGCATTACGTTCACAGTAATCGTGTTCCATACGCCCGACTCAGCTTCTGGGTCAGTAGGTGTTTCGTCGCCATATATCGATGAAAGATTGAAGTTGCTGAAACGACGAATCAATGCCAACACAAGAAGAATCAACATAACGCCGCCGGACACCATGATGACGTTGGGTCCAAAACCGGCGCTCAACGACAGAATAACAACTCCGACAATGAACAGCCCGGCGGTAATTGGAAGTGGTGCCTTTATGGCTTGTACCTTGTCGCCCAGAATTCCGATAATTGCAGGTAGCAACGTAATACCGACGATCACTGCAACGAATACAACAAGAATTGATCCGATACCGAACGCCTGGAACGTTCGCTCTGGAATGAGCAACATTCCGAGCATTGCCAACACCACTGTTAGCCCACTGAATACAACTGCGCGTCCGGCAGTTCCCCCAGCTGCTTCGATAGCGGCCTGCTTATCTAACCCACGTTCACGTTCTTCTTTGTAGCGAGACAGGATGAACAACGAGTAGTCGATACCGACTGCCAATCCCATCATCGAAATAATGTTCGGCACGAACTCGTTGAGTTCCATGAATTGACCGACAATGGAGGTCATACCGATGGCTGTGAAAATCGCAGCAACTGCGAGAATAATTGGAATAAATGCCGAAACTACAGACCCGAATACCAGCGCCAAAATGATGAGAGCGATCGCAATACCAATCGTTTCACCGGTTACAAGATCGCTCTCTGCCAATTCGCTGAAGGTGTGTTCTATGGAGGCATTACCCACCATATAGACCTCGAATTGGCCGTCGGTAAATTCTTCAGTGACATGCAATAGCGTGGTAATTTCACCAGCGCTCGCATCAAGCACGTCTATCGTAGTTAAGAGGGTCGTGCCATCATCGGACACCCTTCCCTCATAGTCGGTGAATTTTCCGACCATCACTTCGACACCGTCTGCTGTTTGAGCCGCTTCGAGCGCATCTCCGAATTCGTATACCCGTTGGTCGAATGCTGCATCGCCCGGCTTTAAGCCATCTGCGAAGATCAGAACAAACTCATCTGAAGTTGCAGGGCCTGTTTCCTCTTCGGCCTGCTCGTTCTTGCCATCAACTTCGTCAAAACGTTCACTGATGAGCATTTGAGCTCGCTCGTACTCAAGAACCTTGGTCGGACCTTGGTCACCGTCTAAGGCACTTTCGAGCATGGTATTGGCCAGAGCACCGGCAGCAACAAGAACAACAATCCACCCAGCTACGACCCACCACGGACGACGCCCGCTAAAGCTCGATATTCCTTCACCAGAAACTCTCATTTTGCTCCCGACTGCATTTGAAAATGCAGTGTTGCATGCATGCGATTGGATAAAAAATCCAGCATTCAACTCTGAACTGCTCACACCACAATGTCGAGTATTGACTCGCATATTCAGTGTTGAGTCGGGTATTTCCCGGTTAGTTGCTGGTTTGATAGCGCATGTAATTGCAGATTTATGAATCTAGATTGAATCCCCACCAATGGGTATTTTCTAGTTGAATACAATCTTGATTAGTGATCAAACATACTCTTCAGAACCATTTTTTCGCTGACAGTGAGAGTTACAATTTTTGGTCGTGCCACCAACGACCGATTCCCTCGCAACTTCTCTACCCCGCGTAGCTAGAACCCCCTTTTACTACGGCTGGGTTGTACTTGTAATAGCAGCACTTGGCAGTTTTGCTTCGGGACCTGGGCAAACGTTCACTTTCTCGGTTTTCCAGAATTCGTTTATCGGGGATTTGGCTATTTCATCGACCTCTGTATCGACTCTTTACTTGTTCGGTTCGCTCACTGCTGCAGGCCTGATTATTTTTATTGGCCGCAGCCTCGACAAATACGGGCCACGCCGAATGATGGTATTCGCAGTGGTGTGCCTCGGACTCGGGGCACTGTGGCTGTCGCAAGTAAATTCCGCTTGGCAGCTGTTCGTCGGATTCGCCATCATGCGAACCATGGGTCAAGGCGCATTGAGCCTAATCCCTGCAACGATGGTCAGCGTGTGGTTCGTACGAAAACGCCCTTTTGCGCTCGCCCTAATGGCACTCGGCGTTGCAACTGCCAGCGGTGTCTACCCGTTCTATGGAGCAACGCTGATCGATGAATTTGGCTGGCGCACTGCCTGGATAGTGATCGCTATCACCGGGTGGGTGTTGTTGATCGTTCCGGCGATCGTGTTCATCAGATCAAGCCCTGAATCAATCGGGCTCAAGCCTGATGGCGATAAAGACGAACCCGATGATGCGTCATCCAAATCGAAGAAGAATCCCGAGCAGATCGAACACACTTGGACCGTCAAGCAGGCGGTTCGATCTCGCATGATGTGGTTGTTGGTTTTCGCTGGCTCGGCGCAGTCTTTGGTTGGAACAGGCGTGGCATTCCAACAAGTCTCGATCATGACTTCTAAGGGTCTTAGCATCGGAGCAGCTGCCGGAGTATTCGGCATCATGGCTCCGTCTGCGATAGCCGGTCAGTTCATCGCTGGCTATCTAGCAACCAGAATGCCAGTGCGATATCTAATGGCCGTAGGTCAGCTCGGACTGGTCGTCGCAATGATCATGTTGCTGCGTACTGACCAACTTTGGCAGGCTTATGCATACGGGGTGGTACTCGGACTAAATCAGGGATTCCTGATGAATCTTAATCAGGTTGTTTGGCCTGCCTACTTTGGTCGTAAGCATTTGGGCAGCATCAAAGGCGTCGCCAACTTCGGGATGATGGCTTCAGCCGCTCTTGGGCCGCTACCGCTCGCTCTGTCTATCGACCAAACAGGTTCGTACACACTCGGACTCTACGGATATATGGTGCTTCCACCGTTGTGTGGAATCGCAGCCCTATTCGCAGGAAATCCACGACCGGCACCTCGACATATTCTGTCGAGAAGGTAATTTTCAGGATAGATCGATACCGACTTACGTCTGGTCGGCTAGAACTGTCACAAGTGTCGAATTGTTCGGTGTCCCGGTGTAGTGCTCTTTTCCGGTCGTATCTTCCAGCAGAAGTAACGAACCGGTGCCGAAGACCCTGACTTCACCATCGGAAACTTCGCCGGTGAAGTCTCCGGTCAGAATCGACATGAATTGACGTTTCCGGCTTGTATGCCACTTGCCGTCCCGTCCCGTTGGCGCTTGGAAGAACTGCACTCCAGTGTCAGCTTGAGCACCTCCAACGAATACTGGAGGCGCAGGAGGAGCAAAGTCGACGAGTTCAAGATCTACAGAAACGTCTTCCAAATGAGACTCACCATCTTCATCAGCGTAGAGGCGCACATATGTGAATTTTGACATCGGTGCATCATACATTTCACGTATTTGTGAGTCCATCTGCTCCCCTGCTGCTGTAAAGTTCGCCGAAGTTTTGAGTTTTACTTTCGCAAATAATGAATTGAAAGCTGTTTGACCAAATGACGGAAATGACTGGCGGCGAATTTCTTGCCGAAACCATGCACGGATACGGCGTAACCCACTTCTTCTTTATGCCGGTGATCGTCGATGATTCGATGGTTCACATGGAACAGCTCGGCATCACCCGAGTCATGGCTCACAGCGAAAAGCCAGCCGCCTACATGGCCGACGGCTACGCCCGAGTAAAGGGTGCAGTTGGATTTTGCGGAGCGCAGTCGGTAGGTGCCACGAACCTTGCAGCGGGTTTGCAAGACGCCTATCTCGCAAGCTCCCCGGTCGTAGCCCTAACAGGCCGACTCGCTCAAGAGCAACAAGATCGCCACGCCTATCAGGAAGTCGATCACGGCGCGCCGTTCTCGGCAAACACCAAGTACAGCGCACGCGTCGACAAAACCGACCAACTACCGATGTATCTTCGACAGGCGATTCGAGAAGCAACCACAGGTACTCCGGGTCCTGCCCACTTAGATCTAGCCGGGATCGCCGGTGGAGATATCACCAAGAACAGCGCTGATATGGAAGTGATTATCGAGAGTCAATTCTCGAGCCTTCCTCCGTTCCGCCCAGAGCCAGACTCAGGATCGGTCAATGCTGCGCTAAGTGCACTCGCAAGCGCCGCCAAGCCGCTAATAATTGCTGGCGGTGGCGTGAAGACTTCAGATGCTGGCAAGCAATTGATCGAACTCGCCGAGCGGTTGAACATCCCCGTTGCAACCTCGCTCAACGCCAAAGAGACGTTCCCTTCCGATCACCCACTCGCTGTCGGCGTACCAGGGTCATATTCACGTGCTTGTGCAAACCAGACAGTCGCCGAAGCCGACCTCGTATTCTTCATCGGAAGTCACACCGGCGGACAGATCACCAACGACTGGAAGCTTCCTCGCGGCGGCACTCGAATAATCCAGATGGATATCGATGCCTCAGAGCTGGGTCGCTCGTTCCCAATCGAAGTTGGTCTTCAGTCGGATATTCAGGCTGGATTGCAGAAGATGCTGAACGCCAGCGGAGAAGTCGGCACAGCCAGCGATGAAAGTGGTCGCACACAGTGGATCAACCGAGTACAGCAGTTGGTTTCCGATTGGAAAGCTAGCGTCGACCCTCTCTGGAAGTCCGACGATATGCCGATGCGTACAGAGCGACTTTCGCAGGAGCTTACGGATCACATGCCGAGCGATGCGATTCTTGTTGCCGATACGGGCCATTCAGGAATCTGGACCGGCACTATGATCGATCTCACAAGCCCCGACCAGTCGTTCATTCGATGTGCTGGCTCGCTAGGCTGGGCGTTCCCTGCGGCAATTGGTGCTAAGGCAGCAGCCCCAGATCGTCCTGTAATCACGTTCGCTGGTGACGGAGCACTCTGGTACCACTTCATGGAACTAGACACTGCCGTTCGATACGGACTGAATACGATCACAGTCGTAAACAACAACCACTCTCTAAACCAAGAGCGTAGCTTGAACGTTCGCAACTACGGCGACGACTTGCCGGGCTCAGACGAACTGTGGCAGCTGACCGATACCGACTTTGCAGCGATGGCTGAACAAATGGGTGGTTTCGGAATCACGGTGAAGAATCCGGCCGATTTCGAAGGTGCTCTCGATCAAGCGTTAAATTCTGGAAAACCAGCTGTGATCGACGTAAAAACAAACATCGAAAGTATCGCTCCCCCAGCTTGGGATTAATAGCCCGCTTTCCGCATTAGCCTGATCCAAATATCGACCTGAAATGGTGTGCCGTAATTGTTTGTTTGCGGCACGCCCGCCCGGGTCATTTTTACAAACAATAATTAGTTCACGGAGAAATAAATGCTCGCAGCCGGTACCGCCAGAGTCGACATCACACCGCCAATCGGAATCGCCCACGCAGGATGGGGGGCACAATCACACGAGGGGGCAGAAGGGGTCGACATGCCACTGACGATCACCGCGTTGGTGATCGAGCCTGACGGCAATACGAACCCTGCAGAACGCATCGCCATTCTGGACATCGACACTTGCATACTCGTCGAAACCTACGATGTGCGCATCCGCAACGCTGTCACAGAAGCCACAGGGATCCCAGCAGTAAACCAGCGAGTTTCGTACACCCATACTCACTCGGGCCCAATCGAAGGCCTTTCGTGGATAGTCAAGGGTGCCGATATGGTCGAGCCGTGGTTCCGCTCTTTGGCTCCAGCATCTGCCAAGGCAGTCGAAGAGGCGATATCGAAAATCGTTCCTGTACGGTCGGACTCTGGGAAGGGTCATTGCGAAATCAATATCAACCGCCGCCCTGTGAGTCACGATGGCAAGGTGTTTACAGGTCGGAATGCAAGTGGATTCGTTGATCACGAAGTATTGGTTACTGCTCTCGACGATCTCGACGGCAATCCGGTTGCAACGCTTGTGAACTACGCCTGTCATCCAACAATTATGGGACCAGAGAACAAGCTGATTACTCCGGACTACCCGGGGCCAGTTCGTGAAACGGTCGAAAGCATCGTTGGCGGCACATGCTTGTTCCTTCAGGGAGCTGCTGGCAATCAAGGACCCATCGATGGGTTCACCGGCGATACGTCGGTATATCGCAAGCTCGGCAAGCAGTTGGGCATAGAGGCTGCGCGAGTGCGGTTGACCATCGATCCAGTTCCACGCGAAGAAAAGTTGGAACAGATTCTCTCGTCGGGAGCCGATCTTGGGATTTACTCGTTCAATCAGGCGGGGGAGTCCGATGACACGCTTGGTTTGATCGAATCCTCCGCATTACTGCCGATCAAAGAGATGCCACCCGAATCCGAGGTACAGGCTAACTTCGATGCGATCCAAGCCAATCTTGAAAACGTGAGGAAACGCGGCGGAACGGTCGAAGAAATCAAGCAAGCAGCGTTCCCGGCTAAGCGAGAAACATTGCTTCTTCGCCACACAAAGACGTTTGGTCAGGGTGGAGAGAAGAGAGAGATTCCAATTCAGGTAATCCGAATTGGCAACACTGCCCTAGTAGCAATACCAGTCGAGCCATTCGCCGAAATCGGTACAGCCGTGAAAGAGCGATCACCAGCCGACTGGACTCTATTCTCCGGCTATGCAAACGGCTATTACGGCTACCTTCCGATGGAGTACGCCTACCCAGAAGGCGGCTACGAAGTTGGACCAACAGCGCCGTTTGAAGCCGGTGCCGCAGAACAGATGATCGAAGACTGCCTCGAAGCTATTCACAAACTCTGGGACTAGTCGCCTACTAATATTCTGAAAATTAAATAATTCAGCCCGACGGAGAAGTTCGATGACCGACACACCAAATGGCCCCAAAATAGGAATTTCAGTCAGCAATTTCGATGATTCGACTTTGCGACGGGTTCGTCAGCTTGGCATCACCAACGTCCATTCCAGCGGCGGTGCCGGTAGTTCCGATTCGAATTTCGGTCGAGAAAATCAGCTGCCGTGGACCGATGACACACTCGGAGCCGATGTAAAAGCGCTTGCTGCCCACGGAATAAAACTGGGCATCAAGATGATCACCGGCTTCCCGAACGCCATCTATGGTCGCCCCGGACGCGATGAAGATATCCAGAAAGTAATCGAGTCGGTTAAATGCGCTGGGCGATTGGGTATTCCGGTCGTTGAATACAACTGGTACGCCCACCGAATAATCGAGGGATACTCATACGTCGAGGGTCGAGGTGGTGCTGGGTATCATGCCTTCGACTACGAATCGATCAAAGATCTGCCCCCGCTGCCGGAAGAGGGCGCTCACACTGCCGATGCGATGTGGGACAACATCACTTACTTCCTGAAGGCGGTAATTCCGGCAGCCGAAGAAGCCGGTGTGCGAATGGCTCTACATCCAAACGATCCGCCAGCCCCGATCAGTCGTGGCTCTGAGCAGATCATGGGAAGCATCGGCGGCTGGAAGAAGCTAGCAAGCATCGTAGATAGCCCTGCGAATGGCATCACTTTCGACTGCGGTGTGACTCGTGAAATGGGCGGCGACCCAGTTGAAGTAGCGCGCTACTTTGGTGATCTCGACCGTATAAACCATGTTCACTGGCGCAACGTAATTACCGATATACCGAACGAGAAATACACCGAGGTATTCTTGGACGAAGGCCAAGTTGACATGCTCGCAGTGATGAAAGAACTTGTGCGCCAAAACTACCCACGAATCGTGTACCCAGAGCACCCGCCAGTGATGGATCACGACAAAGAGTTCAAACACGATGGGTTCGGGGCTGGTTATACCGGATTCGCCTACACAGTTGGCTACGCACGGGCGACACTGCAGGCAGCCTTGGCTGGAGCATAGGCTGCATTTGTCGTGTTTCCAGTCGGGCGGTAATATCTGGCTAACAAGCTCAATCATCACCCACAAGAATCGAAGAGGAAAATATGTACAACCTGAACCACATTCACATGAAGTCGAACGATCCTGAAAAAGCTGCCGACTGGTGGGTCGCCAACTTCGGATTCACGATTGTCGACGATTCAACTCGTGACACTGGCGATCGCTTTATCAAATGTCGATCGGGGAACGATGTACCAGTGAACATCTCGGGCCCGCTCGACGGTCAAACTCTTGTCGCAAGCGATTCGGGTCCGAACCTCGGGCTTGAACACTTCGGATTTGATGTCGAAGACATTGATGTTGAGCTGGAACGACTCGCAGCCGTCGGCGCTCCGTTAGTCGATGGACCGAACGAACTGCCCGACGGAACACGATTCTGCTGGGTTCAAGCCCCCGACAATGTGCGAGTAGAACTAATACAGTGGCCTAGTTAGGCGACTAGCTGTTGTCCGAGTCCGCGGCCAAGTTCTCGCCTCGGAGTCGGCTGGCACGAATGTCGTGCTTGCCGGGATAACGAATTGGCAAGTGACCATCTTCGATCATCAAATCCAACGGATTCGCCATCGTTTTCATCGGCATCTGCACCTGCGTGTGCAGGCGCGCCGACTCGTAAACAGCGTGCACCATCTCTAATGCCTTGTAGCCGTTCTCGCCATTGCCGCGGTGGTAGTCGGATCGACCCGAAGCCCAGTCGGCAAGTTCACGTGCCTGCCCTGCTCCACCCTCTACCCATTCGAAACGGTCTGCGCCGTATTTGAAGAACTCGCCGTCGGGCTTGTGATGCGCCCAGCCGCCCGACTTTCCATTCATCAGATGCAGATCGTCAGTGGACATTTCGATCATGCCTTCAGATCCGTAGATACGAGCGCCCTGCCAGCGAACCGGCGTCAGGTCAGAAACGATCATCGCTTGTGCATCGTTCTCGAACCCAAACACCGCCAGGGCTTTGTCTTCGATTTGGGTTGAACGCTCCCAGTGATCGGTCTCTCGTTCCACGTTGCCCATCACCCACGTGCACTCGACATCGCCAAGAAGATACCGAAACATATCGGTTTGGTGCGAGGCGTAGTTGGGAAGCCCATCGCCAGCGACACTTGTGATGAGGCGTACGTCGCCGATCTCGCCATCTTCGATCATCTGTTTCGCCAATGTGTAGGCAGGCAGGAATCGACGTTGGTGACCTATGACGAGCTTCACGTTGTTGCGTTCGCAAACCATCAGCATGTCGGCTGCTGCACCCAGGCTATCGGCCATAGGCTTCTCGCAAAGAATCGCCTTCACACCACCGGCTGCAGCGGCTGCGACCGTCATAGGAGCATGGCCGCTGTGCCACACGCCAATCGAAACTACGTCAGGCTTGGCAACCTGAAGCATCTCTCTGAAATCGGTGAAGTGCTGTGCCTTGTAGTCGTCGTTCTCAGCAAATACTTCGTCGTACTCGTTCATCACATCTGGGCTGAGATCAGCCAGTGCGACGATTTCGTACTGGCCGCTGTTTAGATAACCCCTAGAGTGATTCTGGGTCATCCCACCACTGCCAATAACACCAACGCGAAGTTTATCTGCCAATTTTCTAGCTCCAATTTGTGAATGCCGTACTAAACTCGGCAGAGTTTACAGGTGATGACGGCGACCCATGCATCATGTGATCGATTTCCTGCGCACATATTGACTGTCCGAATCAAGAATGGCAGCTGATACAGCGAAAAAACTGCCGTACATCTGATAAGTTGCGGATCGTCGGTGACTCTGCTCAGCATCGGCGCAATCAACCCGTTGGCCCCCTTACTCAACCGGAGTTCGAAATGAAACTGCTTTTTTTCAACGATTTTCAACTTGGCGTCCTAAAAGCCGACAACGTCGTCGATGTGTCGAGTGTCGTAAGCGACATCCCGCACAACACTCCGCAACAGTTGATTAGTGGTCTCATAGCCGATTTCGAGAGCTATCGATCGAAGCTTGAAGACGCCGTAGCTGCAGCCGACGGTGTGCCCGTTTCGGGAGTCAGAATTCGACCGCCTCTGCCAAAGCCTACGAATATCGATTGCATGGCAGTCAACTACATGGAAGATGGCACACGCGACGAGCCTGCCGAGATTAACGCCTTCCAAAAATCGGCATACGCGATCATCGGACCCGGCGACACGATGGTTCTTCCCGACGCTCCAGCAACTGTTTTCGAGGGCGAAGCCGAGATGGCGTTGGTCATCGGAAAACAGGCGACGAACGTCAAAGCAGCCGATGCATTCGACTACATATTTGGTTACACAAACTTCATCGACGGCTCTGCACGTGGGCTTCCTGGCGCAAATGTTTTTCACGCCATGAAGTCTCGGGATACTTTCGCACCGATTGGCCCATATATCGTCACCGCCGACGAGATTGGCGACCCACAGAATCTTCAGGTTCAACTCTGGAACAACGGTGAAATTAAACAGAATTTCAACACCGATGACATGGGTCATAAAATCGCTAGGTGCATCGAGTTCATCACCGCTATTCATACGCTTGAACCGGGAGACATTCTCGCCACCGGGACCAATCACAGGGGACTCAATCCGTTCCAAGACGGCGACTTCATCGAACTCGAAGTCGAGGGTCTCGGTCGCCTCGGTTTCAATGTGAAAGACGACCTTAAGCGAACATGGGCGCGGGAAACGCATCTCGAAAGGGAAGAAAAAGGCTTACCGGGATCGCCTCCGCAGGATTCAGGCAAGTACTCGTAATTCGATGACGACAAACGAAAACGATCTCTCATACGTCATTCATCACACTAGGGCGATGCGTCGGCTTAAGCCTGACCCTGTTCCCGATAAGTTGTTGCATGAACTGATCGATGCTGCCAATCAAGGTCCAACAGGAAGCAATAAGCAAAACACTCGCTGGATCGTAGTTCGAGATGTTGAACAGAAGAAAAAGTTAGCCGAACTAAACAGAATTGCTGTCGAGGGATATATCGACGCACCTGATTCATCGGCACCCGAGCGAGCGGGCATCGTGAAGGCGGTGAAGTGGCAGCGGGATCACTTCGTTGATATTCCAGCGATCCTCATTCCGTGTCTCACTTTCGAAACGCTCCCGGCCGATACATGGCAGGCAGGTGCCGGCTCGGGTGGCTCGGTTTGGCCAGCTGTGCAGAACGTTTTGCTGACTGCTCGCTCGATGGGTCTTGGGGCAGCGTTGACGACGTTGGGACTTTCTAATCGACCAGCTGCAAAAAAGATTCTGGGACTGCCAGAATTAGTTGAGCCGTACGCTATCATTCCGGTCGGCTATCCGATGGGCAAGTTCGGACCAGTGAGTCGTCGTCCCGTGGAAGATGTGGTCCACTTCGACCGCTGGTAACAGCTATTCGGTAATCGTCACGATGTCCGCGCCACCAACGGTGGCGACGCCTGTTTCTCGATTCATCACCGACAACTCGTGCAGGAGTAGTCCAACGCGTTGAACCTTAGTCGACTTCGGCCGATTTCACCCGCGAGATAAGCTCGGTGGTCGAAATGCCCTCGGTGTAGCCGACTGACTGATAGATGCCCATTTCGATCGGCACGGAATACCATGTGTCTCGAGTTTTTGGAGAGACGTCGTCACCGTGCATTATCAAGTCGATATCGTGCTTTTCGATCCACTCTCGAGTGATCTCAAGCGGCGCATTCGGCACCACCTCATCGACGTTACGACAGCCCTCTACCGATGCAATCCGTTCTTGCATCGTGAGAATTGGCGTGCGCTTGTATGTTTCGACAGTTTCGTCGGCATGGATGCCAACCAGTAAGAAATCGCCGTGGGAACTTGCTTTCCGTAAAAAGTTCACATGACCGTAGTGGAATAGATCAGCCACCATATCGACGTAGACGCGGGTAATTTCAGTCACTCCTTGTTAATAAGATTTCGTGCCGCTAGTAATCGCTATTGAGCGATCAATGCGTTTGCTCTGCCAATCAGATTCTCTGGGTCTGGCGTGTATAGATACTCAACATCAGGTTCCAACTCTTCAAGATAAAGAATCTCTTTGGCATCACCTAATTGCACAGCCACAACGTAGCACGCCTTTTCGGGCAGACTGAAAAACACGTAGCCATCTTTATTCGTTGTCGATTTATCTAAGCCAGTCAGAACCGAAGTTGGGGCGATAGTCACCTCAGTATCAGTAACAGGTTCTCCATCGAACCCAAGTACTTTCAGACTACCGGTATGGAGATTCGGGTCGCGTTCGTTCGTAAGATTCAAAATATTATCGGAATCGTCCGAATCGCTGTCGTCTATCATCAGATCAAGTACGTCCTGTTCAAACTCGCCCGCTTCTTTCGGGGTCATCCAATCAGCTCCATACTTCAGACGAAAGTACTCTTCGGGCGGGTTTGGCACCATGAATTTTGTGCCAAGAAAGTCGATCTCTTTTAGGTTTTCGTGCAGGCTCACCGGAATTTTCAGTACAGGCCACTGATAAATGCTGTCACCGATTATTCGGTAGCATGTCCAATCCATTTGAACACCCGATTTTTTCAGGTCGACGCTCATGTGCAATTCGCTGTCGATAACCTCAGCCGAGTAGCCATGTTTGCGGAATTCGGCGGCCGCCTGTTCAACGATTTCTTCAGTCAATCCATGCAAGCCAATGATCGACCCAATGTCGAGATCGTCATCCCATGGAATGAACGCCTGATCTCGTACTGCGCCCAAACATGTACCATGTCTTAGGAAGAAGGCTAGTCCGAGCTGGTCGAGAATCTGCTTCGCTTCTTTTAGGAGCGTCTCAGCGGTAGTCATATTCATCGGTTCAAATACTGTTGAATTCATGACTGAGGTCAACTCCTAGTAGGTGCATCAAATTCGCCTGCGGTTGGGTCAACTCTTGAAGACGGGTTGCTCAATCATACAGAGATCGAGATCTTAGTCGCATTGCCGTGTGCCCACTTGACCGGTATCGATGTGACTTTCATCAATCGAAACGACGATATACCTTCTGAAAGATGTCTTCTGGGTGCTTCGTGTAGGAATCTACGCCAGCAGCAATTCGTTACGTAATACGAGCGTATTTGCTGTTCGATATCGCACCTAAAACTTGAGAAATGGAACTCGATGGTAGTAGACCTAAGCCCTATTCAGATATCGCCGTCCGAGCGCGAAATACTAAGCAAGATCGAACAGCTCAGCGCCAAATCAGGTTCTCACTCACCCAGCCTTGGAACAATTCAGCTGGTGATTCCAGAGATCAAAGTTGATATCGATGCTTGCTACCTGTCGAACCCGCTGGCGACCGACCTTTTCTGGTCTCATTTCAACGCCGATCTTCTCGCTGACCCTAACCATTTCAAAAGAATGCTTGAGGCATACCCGTCTCAGAACCGGGCTATCGCAGAACGACTTTCTGGCGCACTAGGAATCGATTCAAATCGATTATTCATCACCAACGGTGCAACCGAGGCGATTCAAGCTGTACTCCACAACTATGCATCCCACATCCATATTTCAATTCCAACATTCTCGCCTTACTACGAGTTCGCTGGGCCTGGCACAGAGGTAACAAAATACCAGCTTGATCCTGCCAGTAACTTTGCTGTAGATCCTGACGAATACGTACGTTCCGTTCTTCAAAGCGGCGCCGATACAGCTGTAATGATTTCGCCAAATAACCCCGACGGTTATGTGATCCCAGACAGCGATTTGGATTTCATTCTTTCAAAGCTACAGGGGCTCAAAACCATCATCGTTGATGAGAGTTTTATTCACTTCGATGATCGACCAACCCTTAGTGACCAATTGCCTACTTTGACCGGCATCACAGAGAAGTATCAAAACATCACGGTAGTAAAAAGCATGTCGAAGGATTTCGGCATCGCAGGAATTCGCGCCGGCTACGCAATCATGAATCCTGAACGTGTAATGGAGCTTTTGGTTCACGGGTATTTGTGGAACACCAGCGGGATCGCCGAATATTTCTTTGGACTGTTCGATCGTCCAGAGTTCTTAGCTGAATATCGCCAAGAATTAGCAACATACAAAACCTATATTGATAAGTTCACACAAAAGACGTCTGCATTCGATTTCGTGCAATGTTTCGATACCAGTGCCAATTTCCAACTGATGCAAATGCCGGCGGGTATTTCGGCTGAAATTGTCGCAGGCCTATTGCTTGCACGACACGGTATTTACGCTCGAAGCTGTGGCGACAAAATCGGACTCAACGGCGAGTTCTTGAGGGTCGCCATTCGAACTGAATCTGAGAACACGAAAGTCCTCATTGCGCTCGAAGATATTTTGAGCTAACACGGCCTTCAAGATCATAAAAAAAACGCCGACTCATTCCGAGTCGGCGTTTTTTGTTTTCACATATTCGTAGAGATACCTAAGGCATCGATACTCCGAGGTCAAGTTCTGAACTCATCGAGTTGAACCACTCAACGACCTCTTTGTGATACGGAATGCCATTTTCCTTGCGCAACACTGTTTCCTCGTGTTCTGGCAGCCCAGCGTAGTAGACACGATCATGACCCGGTGCGGGCTTCGTGTTCGCCAACTTGGTTAGCAGTTTGTCCATATCGGCTTTGAACTCGTCGACGTCGGTGAACGCATCGATGTTGAACGCCATGACGAAGAATGAGTAATTACGGTCGGCGATGAAACCGGGGCCATTTCCAGAGAGAATTCCCGACATGATGTCGGCGATCGTCGCGAAGCCGTAACCCTTGTGTCCGCCGTTCTCACGAGTGCCACCGAACGGCAGCATGTTGAACGAACCAGACTCTGGCACATCAACGGCTTCCATAATCGGTGAACCATCGAGATTTGCGATCCAACCAGGCTCCAGCTTAGAGCCAATTCGCCGAGTCAACGCCAGTTTGTTGGCAGCAACCTGTGTGGTCGCAACATCGAATACAAACGGAGGCATCTTGTCGGCAGGGGCACCCCAGGCAATAGGCTGAGTTCCGAATGCAGGTTCCGCTCCGTTGGTAGGCACTTGAGCTCCACCACCGGCTGACACCATCGCCATTCCGACCATATCCTGTTCGATTGCCTGCATCACGTAGTAGGCAAGCATTCCAAAGTGCTTTGTGTTCTTGACGGCAACTGCGCCCATGCCGTGCTCACGAGCCTTCTCTATAGCAAGATTCATAGCGCGAGGACCAAGATGCAAACCGAGCCCTTCATCACCATCCCATGTCGCAGTTACCGACGACTCTCGGAGCGTTTTGACGTCGGGACGAGGATTGTAAGTTCCTTCGCCATAACTTGCGATATAGGCTCGCAACATGTTCGAAATACCGTGACTTTCGCATCCGCGTAAATCGCTGGTTAGCAGCACATCAGCACAGGATTCAGCCTCATCAGCCGGGAGACCCATCTTTTCGAATACGGCCTGGGTTCCGGCCCGAGCTTTCGCTTCTGAAACCAACACTTGATCTTTTTCTGGCACAAGAAAATGCTTGAGCATCTGTTGAACTACCCTCTCAGCGTCCGATTAATTGGTGCCAATCTTGCACCTAAATACCGGCGGGATTCTACTCCCGAAAATAAGGCTTTGGCGCGAAGAATTAGGCAAGTTCAGTAAGTGATGTAGAGGGTGGTCACTTCGTCATTGCTACCGTTGTTTATCTCGTTGATCTGATCCCAGATGTCGTCGATCAGACGATTGCCGAACCTGTACAGTCGATCCAGCTCTGGTTGTTTCGCGTTTCGCTCATCTTCGAGCGCCTGGTACTCAGGATCGACGGTGTTAGCAGTCCATAAGACCTGCATTTCGGCATCAAGCGTACGCTGTTCAACCTCAATAGCTCGCTGAAGCAGTTCGTACTCGCGGTTCTTTGCGTCGAACTATGCTTGAAGAACACTGGCATCGCCACCCGGCGCCCAAGGATCGTTCTGAGCAGCCCAAAGCGGCCCGAGTAGTTCCTCTTCAAGACGACGAAGCTCTTCGTTGAGATCTTGCATCTCCCGCTCTCGCGGTTCGATGTCGTTAACCCAGAGGTCGTTTATCTCGTTTTCGATCGGTCGTAATGTCTCGTCTTCGAATTCACGAAGCTCCCGACCGCCTGCGATCGCGCCACGGGCACCTTCAGTTGCAAGAATTTCGCAAGCCGAGAAAAATGCCATCAACAGCACCATGCTCAAGGTTGCAACGATTTTGAAAGACTTATTGCGAGTTCGCACTGCAGCCATCTGTATTCCACCTATATTCGATGCCATATATAAGGCTTCGACAGAATCACCTTAATCCCCGACCGATCTGGTCCTTCAGCGATCTGCAATCTAAGTTAAAGGTGCTTTCTCAACTCTCTCTGAACGTTTCCTGTGAATTCGCTGAGAATTAGGTTTGCGCAGGGAGTGTTAGAGAGGCGGGCTGGTTGCCGGTCGTGAAACAGTTGTCGTCTAACAACGATTCTTCAGGCGTGAGCAGTGCGTTGGTCAATCTTGCACTGGCTCTTCAACAGAAAGATCGCTCTTAACGTGAACCAATAGCACCGATATTCCGCCCAGTGCGAATATGCCTGAAACGATCCAGAAAGAGGTTTCGTAGCTACCGGTGAGGTCGAAAAGGCTTCCCGCCAAAATTGGTCCAATTAAAACTGGAACCGTGGCTAGCACCATAGTCACTACACCCTGTATTGAGCCAAAGTTGCGGATGCCAAAGGTTTCCATTACTACTAACGACATCAGTGGCCCGATTCCCCCGAAGCCAGCACCGAAATAGATGATCGCAGGCCATACGAGCGTCGAAGATCCGGCAAGGGTTACCAAGATCACTCCAGAAGACATGATTAATATTGCGATCACGAATGAGAGGCGAGCCGTTAATCGTTCACTGAGCAGACCCCAACTGACCTTGCTCGCCAGCGCTGTTCCTGCCAGCACAGTCAGTACAAGAGTAGCTTTCGACGAGCTCCATCCAACTGATTGCATGTGCGGAATAAGTTGCGTCATGAACGACGGATAGCTAAAGCCAGCGCAAGTCACCCCTGCCAGAAGTAGCCAGAACTTCCGAGTGTTGATCGCCTCTCGCAACGAGTAATCACCGGAGCTAATGGCAGTTTCGTTGATTTGGGTTGAGCCATCTAATGCGGAATTCTCAGATACTGGAGCGCTGCGAACGATGAACCAAACAGCGACGGCGACGATCAACACTCCACCACCGATGATCGCGTATGCGAGTCGCCAGCCCTCTGTCTGTATCACCAGACTCATGAGGGGCACTCCGACGAGACCGAACACGTTATTGCCGGTTATCGCCGTCCCCATCATGCGACCTCGGGTCGCTGGGAACCACGTGCCTACTAGCTTCCCTATCGGCAAGAAAGTACCGGGGAATCCGATAGCCAATAAAGCACTGAGCGCGTACCACTGCCACAGTTCTGTCATGCCAGCCCGCAAAAGAAACGAAGCGGCTACGATCAACAGCGATACGGTCATAATCACTCGGGATCCGTATTTGTCGACGCCCCAGCCAATTAGCGGGGACAGCAGCCCAGATATAAGACCGATCGAAAGCGAGAGGTTTATCTGAGTCCGAGTCCAGCCGAATTCCTGTTCGAGCGGTTCGACGAACATGCCGAATCCGTACTGCGATCCGCCCGATGCGAACGCTGTCGTGAAAAACGACGCCCAAATGATCGCCCAACCTCGCGAAATAGGCCACGTTCTTTTATTTTCGGTCGAAATTAGATCCCTCGATCTTGCTGATATTTGAAGGTACATGGTTCGGCAACCGCGTTGACGAACCAAAATTATCTTAGAGCGAAGACTAGCAAGAAAAGCGGTGTCCGAAACGGCAGCCAAGCTGCACTCCTGTCGACACCTTCGAGAAGACGTAATCCATTCATAAACCTCGAATCAACTTCGACGCACTGTTGATTCGCCATCGACGGACTCTCTTTTACAAGCGTCATTGCCCTATACTCCGGTCTCCGACTTCCAGAGCAACCGGTTAAATCGGTTCACAATTTCGACCCATAGGCGAAACGGCTAACCTCAAATGACAGCGAACATCTCTAAAGACACGCTAATGCTCATGCTTGAGCGAATGTGGCGAATACGTCATTTCGAACTGAAACTGACCGAAATGTATAACGCAGGCGAGGTCGGCGGAGTCCACCTTTACATCGGCCAAGAGGCAGTAGCCGTTGGTGCGTGTGCAGCCATGCGAGATTCTGACTACATTGCTGGGAACCACCGATCACACGGTCACCCGATTGCGAAGGGTGCGAATCTAAAAAAGGCAATGGCCGAGATATTCGGGCGAATCGACGGGTACTGCAAGGGCAAGGGCGGTTCGATGCACCTTGCCGACTTCTCAGTAGGCATCTTGGGCGAATCTGGAATTGTCGCCTCATCGGTGCCGGTTGCTACCGGTGCTGCACTCGCCGCAAAAATGCAGAAAATGGATTTCGTATCTGCCGTGTTCTTCGGCGACGGCGCGTCGAATCAGGGCGCTTGCCACGAGTCGATGAATCTCGCCTCGGTATGGGATCTACCGGTCATCTTTATTTGTGAGAACAATCAATACGCTGTGACAACGTCGTACAAAGACACGGTTGCTGTCGAGCACATTTCCGACAGGGCTCAGGCGTACAACATGCCGGGAGTGTTGGTTGACGGACAGGACGCCATTGCGATGTACGAAGCGATGACCCAGGCCGTCGAGCGTGCACGAGCCGGTGAAGGCCCTACGCTGATCGAGGCTCTTACCTACCGATTTGAAGATCACTCTCTAGGACTTGAGAAGATTCGTAAGTCGGAATATCGCGAAGACAGCGAAATTGACGAATGGCGCCTTCGAGATCCGCTCGACCTGCTCACCAAGAGCATCGTAGATAGTGGAACCGCTACCCAAGCGGAATGCGATGCAATCAGCGCCGGTGCGCATGCCGAAGTAGAAGAAGCAGCCGTGTTCGCTCGCAACAGCCCGTTCCCTGACGAATCCGAGCTGTACAAGGACATGTTCGCCAGCGAAATGCCGGTCGTTTAACAGGTCTCGTTTACTGCCCGGATCACGAGCAACTCTCATTTCAACAACATCGATCGACAATACAATAATGGATAACAACTGATGTCAGACAAAATGTTCATGCAGGCCTTAGGCATGGGAATCGCGGAAGAGATGCGAATAGACCCAAAGGTCTTTTTGATGGGCGAGGATGTGCGTGCCAGCGTTTACGGTGCAGCCAACGGACTCCACGATGAATTTGGCGACGAAAGAATCCTCAACACTCCTTTGTCTGAGAACGGATTCTTTGGCGCAGCAGTGGGTGCCGCAGCGGTCGGAATGCGACCGATTGTCGAAACCCTCACGAGCTTCATGTGGGTTGGAATGGACCAACTGGTTTCACAGGCTGCCAAGATGCGATACATGTTCGGTGGACAGGCGACGTTACCCGTGGTGTACCGAGCAGTCATGTACTACGGCGGTGGATCTGCCGCCCACCACTCCGACCGGTCATATCCAGTGTTCATGAACATCGGCGGCCTAAAAGTTGTCTGCCCGGGTACACCTGCTGATGCGAAAGGTCTGATGAAGACCGCTATTCGTGACAATGACCCTGTGATCATGTTCGAGGATGGCACTCTACTGGCCACAAGGGGCGAGGTTCCTGACGATCCTGACTTCACAGTGCCTTTCGGCGTTGCGAACATCCTGCGTGAAGGTACAGATGTAACTGTCGTTGCAATTGCCGGGGCAGTCCCCCATGCTGTCGCTGCAGCTGAAGAGATGGCAAAAGAGGGCGTTTCTGTGGAGGTCCTAGACCCTCGTACGCTCGTACCGCTCGATAAGAATGCAATCCTAAATTCGGTAGGCAAGACTGGCCGCTTGGTGGTCGCTGACCCCGCAGCGAAGGTCTGTAGCGCCGCCAGCGAAATCATGTCGATAGTCGGTGAAGAAGCGTTCTGGGATCTCCAAGCGCCGATGCAGAAAGTCGCATCCCTACAGGTACACATTCCGTTCACCCCATCTCTTGAAAAACTGGTTTACCCAACGAAGGACAAAATCGTCGAGGCGATCAAGAAAACTATGGGCTAGAGAGCTGCATTTTGGCGCTGCCTAGCGGCGGTACTCAAAGTTTTGTAATCGAACTAAATCCGTCGAATAGACGCTTCAGCCACAGGGACACGAAATGAAAATTACTTCGATCGAAACTTACGCGGTGGGTGCTGGTTGGAAGAACTGGCTATTTGTTCGGGTAGTGACGGACGAGGATGGTCTCTATGGGGTTAGTGAGGCCACCCTCAATGGGTTCATAAAGACCACCGAAGCCGCAATCCACGAGCTATCTCATCTTGTCGTTGGTCGGGATCCTCGCGACGTAAACTCTATTTCTCGTACGATCATCGAGACCGTCCAAGACGCCGGGCATATTCATCGTCTTGCAATGTCGGCGGTCGAGGTTGCCTGTTGGGACATACTCGGTAAATCGTTGGGTGTGCCGATCTACCAGCTGCTCGGCGGAAAGCAGCGAGAATCGATCCTTGGTTATGCGAACGGTTGGTACAGAGCCGAACGAACGCCCGAAGCTTTCGTCTCTGCTGCCGACACAGTGGTCGACCTTGGATTCAAAGCGGTGAAGCTCGATCCGTTCGGGGTGTCGTTCGGAACCATCGACGAAGCCGATCTGCAACTCAGCTACGACATCCTTGCAGCGCTTCGTGCCAAATTCGAACCAGGCTTCAAAATCCTGATCGACGTTCACAGCCGATTCATACCGTCGGAATCATTACGTGTAGCCCGATTTCTTGCACCGCTTGATTTGTACTGGTGGGAAGAACCTACAAAGGACGAGCGTGAAGCGATGACCAACGAAATCGCGTTGCAGAGTCCAATCAGAATCGCCACAGGAGAGCAATTCGACAAAATTGGTCAGTTCGAGACGCTTGCTCAAGGCGGGGGAGTCAGTATCTGGCAACCAGAGCCGATGTCACTTGGCGGCATTACCAACACGATCGCCGTAGCCAATATCGCACGTGCGAACAACGCCGTGATCGCCCCGCATCAGAGCGGAGGCCCGGTAGCAACCGCGACCTGCTTACAATTGGCGGCGTGCGTTGAAAATTTCTTGATCCAAGAACACTTCGATGCGACAAACGAAGCGTGGACTCGCGAGCTAGTCACTTGGCACCCGGAAATCGACCAGTCGAACGGGCATTTGAGTTTTCCAACTTCGCCAGGATTAGGCATTGACCTAAATCTCGAAGCAATAGCTGAACATCCGTACGATCCCGACGCGTTTTTCAATCTGCACGAAGAAGGCTGGGAACAGCGAATCGGCTCACGGAACGACGAGTAGCGCTCCGAGTACCAGACCAAATATCACAGTATCGAGTGATGCTTTGGCTTATTTGATCGACGACGATCTGTAGCGACTCAGCAACGCCCTAACGATGCCGATTGGTATCAGGTTGCAGCGGCGGTGATAAAGATTTACCCGGGACTGCAAGCACTGGTGCTAGTTTAGTGAACAACGCAGATCCGGTCGAATCCGAAGGGATTGCCCATGATGAACTGACCGAGCCTGAAGCAGAAGATTCCAGCAGGGCGGAGGACCGAATAGCTCCAGCACAAGCTGTAGTTCCGAAGGTCACACCAGAATCAGGATCGGATGTGGAAGCTATTCTCAAAGTTTTGGAGCGGGTAACGTTGTCCATTAGGGAAGAAGACACGAATGCGTACGTTGAGTTGTGTAACCCGAGCCGTGCCAAGCTCTCAGAAACACAAGTGAAATTTGTGTTCGAAAGTGTGTTCTCACAATTAGGAGAACTGGCAGTAATAACTCATCGAGACGTAGACGTAGACGTAGACGTAGACGTAGACGTAGACTAGGTAAACGCACTCTTTAAGTCAGAAACTGGCGAGCAGTGATAACTGACAATTACAGATTTAATTTCAAACAATCAGGTATAAATAATGCCCAAACTCAAAACATTCACATGGCTGTATATGATCGCAGCCTTCATATCTTTTTTGCTGTCCGTAGGACTCTGGTTCTTTGGTGAAGATTCACAACTCGAAGCCATATTTGTCGGATTGTGGGTACCTTCGATCCTAAGCTTGGGTAACAGCCTCGAAAGGAATTCGAAGTGAGTACTACAACGATCATTTTGGCCATGTTTTTTGTTGTACTGATCCTTATGATCGGCGCCGCTTTTTCTTATGTTGAACTCGAACGTTCAAACAAGCGAAAATAATGAGTCGATATCCAATATCAATCTGGTAGTTCAGATCTGATTTGTGATTAGAAGATAATCCTGCGCTATCGGCAGCGACAAGAGAGTCTGAGGTTGTGATTCCGGTATTTGTCTTCGATTCGGAGTTAGAGATGCCGAGTTCTAAATTACGATCGTAACTGTTTTGTTCAGGATTACCATGTCATTGGCTCGATCAGATGAAATGGACGATCCGGTCAAGATCATCTCCATGGCCAGTTTTGTCGGGATAGCTCGGGTCAAACCATGGACTCCGCCGCCATCCGCCATTAGCCCTCGTTTGCTTCCGGCAATCCGAATTGAGATGTGTCAGATGATATGACCGCGTCGCACGCCATCGCCAGTTTAAACCGCCGCCAATCGCGCAGCCATCGACTGCGGCAATTGCAGGTTGTCACAGCTCAAATTTAGGATGATTAAACGCATCCTCACGCTTTTCTTCGAAGTCTCGAATCGAATCAGCATTTTCGGTGCGCCACTTGAGATCGTTTCCAGCAGAGAATGCCCGACCGCCGGCACCGGAAAGGATAACAACCCAGATAGACGGAGTGTCTCAAACGGTTTTGAACGCATCCGACATCGCTTGAACAAGCGGCAGATTTTGCGCATTCATCGCCTCAGGGCGATTCAGAGTAATGGTCGCAAGATGCCCGTCGACATCGAATTTAAGTATTTCGTTCACTGTGGAATTCCCGGCGACCTGCAAGGAAAATACGAGTTTGGTGGGCCCTGTGGGGATCGAACCCACGACCTGCGGATTAAAAGTTCGAATCAGCGAGCCGATTCCGTACTGCCTTCGACGAGTTACGAAACTATCTAAGAGTTCGGTCCGTGGGTGGTGATCATGTAGTCGGAGAGGTATATTCACCGAAAGATGCTCAACTCTAATGATCGAGCTATCAGATTAAATACCAAGGGCGAAGTTGTATTTAGGTCGGGTGAAATTTGCAGTGAGCACTGAGTTCTGACAGAACCAACTACATTGGCTATCTAAAGCGTTTCTCGGAGCAAGCGTATGTCGTTTGCTCCCAATATGCCCTCGACCACTTCAGCTGAGTGTCCTCGATCTAGTAGCCCCTGAGTGACCAGTGGCATGAACGATATGTCGTCGAGTCCGGTCGGGAATTTCGAGGCACCGTCGTAGTCGGTACCGATGCCTACTTGAGAGGCACCAGCGAGCTTCACGGCAAGATCGAAGTGATCCATCAACCGACTCATTGGCGGGCCGTTACCATCACCGGTCTTAATAAGGAAATCGAACGGATCCATGATCTCTTCGGGTGGAGCTTTGGTCGCTTCGATGTATCCGGGAGTATCTCCGGGACCAATGAATCCAGCGACGAAATTCACGTTGATCACACCATCGGCCTGCCCGAGCGCAGTGATCATATCGTCAGTCATATTACGATTGTGGTCATGCAATGTTCGACAGCACGAGTGCGAGGCGAATACAGGTCGTTCTGCAACTTCGAGAACATCCCAAAACGCTTTATCGGAAACGTGCGAAATGTCCACGACCATTCCCAACTGCTGCATTTCTCTGACTACGTCGCGCCCGAAATCGGTCAGACCACCGTGACGCTCCTCGTTGTGACTATCTATCCATCCGGTTGCTGCGCCCCAGGCGAGCGTTATCGAACGCACTCCGACTTTATAGAACGTCCGTAAAATGCCAAGATCTTCGTCGATACATCGGCCGCCTTCGATCGAAATCAGAACTGCAATCTTGCCTTCTGCTTTCGCCTGAACGACGTCATCGGCGGTTAGTGCCAGTACGAGATCGGCTGAATTGGCATCGATGGTGCGGTGGATAGAATCGATCTCTCGCAGTGCAAGTCGCATCGCTTCGAGATCGCTGTTGCTGTCCACTTCATTGATCCACACGGCGAAGAAGGCGGCATTCACCCCGCCTTCTCGCATCCTTGGAATATCGACGTGCCCTACATCGAGCCTTGTCGCGAAATCAGGATTTCGCCACAGCAGGTGCGTAGCGGTATCGATGTGGGTATCGAACAACAACGAGTTTGCGTGAAGACGTCGTGCTTCATCTGAAATCTGCGAGTTCTGTTCCAAACGCTAATAGTTACTCTGCTTCTAGGATTTGTCAGATCTCAGGGCGTACCGAGGAGACAAGGGTTCTTAAAATACATGATTTGTCATTTTATTTGCAATGCTTGTTCGGTCATTCGAATCGACCACTTGTCGGAAAATGTATTCTTTCGAACGTCCTCAGGGGGGGCCACTTCGGAACCAACTCGCGCCGTATCACTTTGAGACGCATCTAAATTCCCAATGAAGTATCAGGAACAACCAGTGATGCTTGGAAACTGCAAATGCGAGGGGTGAGTAATCGGCGGGCGAAGCGGTTATTGATCACACTTTTCGGCTCGATCATGGCAATTGCGATTGCTTGCGGTGGTGGCGATACGGTCGAGATACTCGCATCGCCGGTACTGTCCTAGATTACGTCTACTACTACACGCACTCTGATTCCAACCTCGTCATTGTTCTGTTAGAAGTCAACGTCGAAATCTAATATCCTAATCCACGGCGTCCCACAACAGAATTCAGGCGTTAGACTGTGGCGCGATTCAAAGTCACAGCACCCAACCACACAAAACCTTCCCTAAACCCAAACATCCATTTTGCCATTATCTGGCGCTCCAGGAGAAACCCAATGGCCGTCGTCGAATTCAAACTGAACCGCCGCTTTCCATACGCCGGAGGCCATGAATTTGGCGACACGGGAGCCTATGAACAGATCGACTCTTTGCTGACCTTTGCGGTCGATCCCTCAGCCGAGGTAAATCGAGACATCGTTGATCTCGAATATGCCCCCAGGGACGAAGAAGGCCGAGTACGGTTCTCAGCCGATTTCTCGCTGCTAACGCCAGCCGATCCAAGCAAAGGATCTCACGGACTGCTGATCGAACTCCCAAATCGAGGTCGACGAACAGTTATCGGCACGTACAACCGCACTAGCGAGTCCCCCTCAGCCAGCCCCTCTCCAGGCGACGGCTTCCTCTTCGAGCGTGGACTCTCAGTCGCTTCAATCGGATGGCAATGGGACGTCTACGCCGACGACATCTTGATGGGGCTCACTCCCCCGCTGGCAGACCTCTCCAACGAATCGAAGCCCGGGCAAAACGTTGTCGAAATCAGGCCAAATCAACAACTGACCACATGGCTACTCGCTGATCGAGTACACCGCCCCATGAGAGCGACCAACCATAACGACCCGGCAGATGTCCTGTACGTCAAGGATTCCGAAGACGGCGAAGACGTAGCACTACCTCATTCCGCTTGGAAGTTCGCGAAAGAAACACCCGATGGTGTAGTGCCAAGCGACGAACACATCTATCTCGAAGGCGGATTCACACCCGGCAAGTTCTACCAAATCGTCTACAGCTCCAAGGACACACCAGTCTCCGGAGCCGGACTCCTCGCACTCCGAGATGCCACATCGTTCCTCAAATACGACTCAACTGATCTTCTGCCCGGCATCACCGACTTCGACCGCGCTATAGGCTACGGCACTTCGCAAACCGGCAGAATGCTTCGAGAATTCCTGCACCTTGCCCTAAATATCGACGAGCAAGGAAGGAAAGTTTTCGACGGACTTCTGCCCCACGTCGCCGGAGCACGCATGGGCTCTTTCAACCATCGCTATGCCCAACCGTCCAACCAGTCCTACCCGAGTTTCGGACACCTGTATCCGTTTGCCGATCAGGAGATGGTCGACCCGCTTACACAACAGTCCGACGGGATACTCAAGCGGCTAAACGATCTGAACGCGGTCCCCAAAACCATATACACCAACAGTTCTGCGGAATACTGGCGCGGCGACTGCTCGCTTATGACTACCGACCCGGCTGGCAAGCAAGACGTCCCCCTCGACCCAAACACTCGCATGTATCACTTCACCGGCACACAGCACGGAACGGGCTCGATCCCACAGGCACGATCGATGTCTACTGAAGGTGGACAGGGGATGTACAGCTACAACGTGGTCGACTACTCGCCGCTCCAGCGTGCAGCACTGGTAAACCTCGATAGCTGGATCACCGACGGCACTAAGCCACCGCCAAGCACACACGCACGAATCGACGAAGAAACGGCCGTCCCAAGAGAAACAGTGCTCGACAGCTTCGACCGGCTACCAGACCAACTCACCCCTGACAGGTCGACGCTCTGGGTAATCCGGACTATCGACCTCGGCCCACGCGGCCCCGAAGGTGTCGGCATATACCCGCCGGTCGAAGGTGAAACGTATCCATGCCTCGTATCGGCAGTCGACTCAGATGGCAACGAACTCGCAGGCGTTCGGCTCCCCGACATCACCCAACCAGTTGCTACTAATGCTGGGTGGAATCTTCGAGATCCTGAAACGGGCTCGCCCGACCAACAGGCATTGATGCTCGGTTTCAGTCGCTGGTTCCCCGCTACACGAGAAGAACGGGAAGCCAACAACGACATACGCCCATCAATTGAAGAACGATATGAAAACCGTGATAGCTACGTCAAACTAGTGAAACGCGACACCGAAAAACTCAGGCAAAACGGGTTCGTTCTCGAACAGGATGTTGATCTGGTTGTTCAAAACGCAACCGACCGCTACGACACCGCAGTCGCCAGAACTTCCAACTGACCCGGATCGACGAACTCGGCGCTGTTCTGTCAGAACTCAGCGTCGGGGCAGAATAACATCGTTCCTCATTTGCTGAGGAGGCAGCCCTCTCGCCCACACCGCGCGCCCAGGGTGCTGCTGGCTACTTGGTAGCGGTGGCTGGATTGGAGTGATGTGAATGTGACGCATCGACGAATAGTCTGGAGTGGTGCAGCAATTCGACGAGCCATCTACATGCAGTCTCGAACTCGCCCTAAACCTGCTGTCTACCTAGTTTGACTCTCTACGGGAATATTCATTCGCTCTATCATTAGATCGATTTTTGCCCTCGTTTCTTCGGCCCCCTTTGCCATCTCGGCATCAGTTTCAGCACACCGCTGACAATCATCATCAACTTCTGGAGTAATTGTTGGTTTGCCGAAACCACGATCAGCCAGCCAAGTAGCCGCAACGGTTCTGTCAGAACTCATTGCTCCGGTCGAAACTAGACCGATCTAAATAGACCTTCGAACCCTCTATTTATGCTGACAATTCGGTCATTAGAGTCGACCACTTGTTGGTGAAGATATTCCGTCGAACTTCCGGTGGAACATGATCGCTACCCGTGGACTGGACTCTTAAATAATTTCTCAACTCATCGAATGCCGTGCAAAACCGACTAGCTGATTCGAACTGTTTGAACCCAAGCATTGGATAGTAACGCTGCTTGATTCCTCATCGTTTTCTAGGCTTGATGCGAGACTTGAGATCGGCCGTGGGTGATGAAATGGAGTTGATGGTCGATGGAAACCAAAGATTAACTGTTGATGAGGCACTATTCATCGCACACGGTCTCAGCGATATTAATTTCACGTGGTTCGAGGAACCTATTCCACAGGATGATATCGATGGTTACGTGAAGATCAACAGCTCAGTAGAAATAGCGATCACAGGTGGCGAGCAATTTGCCACGCTTGAGCGGTTCCGTCCATACATCGAACGAAGAGCTTACGACATTGTGCAACCCGATTGCGGAATAGCAGGATTATCTGAATCGATCAAGATCGCCGAATACGCGAACAATTTCGGAATTGATACCTACCCCCACAGCTGGCACAACGGACTGATGGCCATGGCACATGCCCATTTCGTTGCGGCACTGTCGAATCCACGTGTGGTCGAAATTTGCATGCCACAGGGTCCATTGCAGAGTGCGATAATCTCCGGCGGATTACCGATCAACGATGGGTCTCTGCAATTACCCGAACAGCCGGGATTCGGGGTGGAAATACCAGACAATTTAGAGGAAGAATTCCCCTTTATTGAAGGGAGCTACGCGATAGTTATGAATCGATTGCCCTTGCTTCAATCTGGAAGATAGCGCCGAGAGATAATATGGACCGGATCACAACATTAATTCTCTCAGATGTAACGCGCACGCTACATTTCTATCTACGCTAAAAAACGAGTTCTCTTTGGGTGGCTAGATAGCCTTTTACTAAACCATCCGCTCTTCTTTACTAAGCACTCGCACCAGTCGATTCGATAAGACGGGTAGCCAGTCGGTTGGCGTTCCCGATTCCGGCTGCATGCCGGTCAAATGCCACCGGCTCCGTCGGACTCGGATGCTCGCTCCTGAAAAATAACGTCACTTTTCCGGCTCATTCGATTATGCCACTCAGAGTCGCCTATGCCTTCCGATTCCATATTGACGTTGAATCCAGTTCCGCAATGTCGAAGCTCGATACAACGTGCGTCGCATTATCAAAACTCCCAGAATTTCGAACTCGTGACCTTCAAATACAACTTGATCACGTCCTGAAATCATGGTTTCGACCTCACCACCCGCCTTGATTAGTCCGGGATGCACATGTAATCCATCGTACGGTTCATTGAGCTTTATCAAGACTCGATCTGTTGCCCGGGGATGTGGGTCGTGAACAGGCACTAATGTTCGGGTGAAAGTTATGAGATCGGTCGGATCCAGTTTGGGAGAATCGTAATACTTCTCAACCACCATCACACTCATGGATCCCACATTCGCAAGCGGATGATATTTGCCGAATATCTTATTGCCAGACGTGCTAGACGCGTATTGATAATCGATAGGAGCGGGGGGCGATTTAGCCATATCACGCTGCAGATACACAGGCATCTCTACTGGCAGATGTGTATCGAGTTCAGCCAGGAATTCTCTTACCGACTTCGGCACTCGCGCAGACGATGTCGATACATCGTTAAACAACTCCCCTACCGCTACCTCCAAAATAGTCGCTACATCGACGAGGTCTTCAGTATTCATATTTCGGGAGCCAGATTCGACAGTCGACATCCAGGCCTGAGTTCACTTATGGGCCAGCCGCGATGCCAGTTCAGACTGTGACAGCCCTTTTCGCTTCCTCAATTCAGCCACACGGCGACCGATCCCCGAATGTAGAATTTCGTCTCTTATCGACATTATTTTTCCTGCATATTTTCGGGTCTATTGAGCAATCTGCCCGTCATGTTAGTGCCAATTCTAATTGCTTAAGTGCCACATATCCTCAATTATACGGGCTCGCTATTTCAACGAGCTAACGGTACTGAGAGATCGGCCGTAATTGGGCGAGAGCAATCGATCGATTTTCACCTCGACATCAATTTACTATGAGAGTCTTCGGGTTGAAATGGGCTGAATTCCTTTGCCTTGCATCTTCAGGCGAGCGAGGTGGTTCTGTCAGAACTCACTGGTATGTGAAGAATTATAGAAATCTTTCTACAACATTATCGTCACCACGCTTACAGGTCCTGACCCACGTGCCTATGATTTGTTCTTACTGGTGTATATTCATCGGCATATCTATATGGTCAATACTCGGACAGTCAATCCAAGTTCTATCACGCGGTTCCGGAGTCAATCAATGAAACACGACAGTTACGATGCATCTTGTTCCGTTTGCGAGGTAAATGCTGGTGGTGTGGCCGGTCAGGCCGGGGTGATATGGGAAGACGAGCTTTGGTTCGTGCGCCATGTGCCTTCGCCATCCGCTCTTGCAGGCTGGATCATGCTTCACACCCAACGCCATGTACAGGGTCCGGCTCACTTCAACGATGAAGAGGCTATCGCCTTTGGGCCGGTTCTCCGCCACATATCTCGCACGCTCGAAGTTGTCACCGGCGCACCCCGTGTCTATCTGGTCGCATTCGGAGAGAGCAACCCGCACATGCACGCTCACTTGATACCTCGTTATTCAGATTTATCACCTGAATACACAGCATTCGGCGTCGCTGATCTTAACCGGGCAGTGGCGAGTGGAGCTGAACCCGGCGTTTCTGAGGAAGATGTCCTGGCGATCACTGCAAAGCTACGGGCGGCACTGAAGTCCGATCCGCCGCCCTCATAACTCTGGGTGATTGGTTCTGTCAGATCTCAGTGCTCCAGTCGAAACTAGGTCGACCTAAATACATCTTCGATCCCTGTATTTAAGCTGACAGCTCGGTCATTAGACTCGACCATCTTTCTGTGAAAATCTCTCTCCGACTAGATGCTGATACATGCTCACCACCCACGGATCGAACTCTTAGATAGTTTCGTAATTCGTCGAATGCTGAGCAGAAGCGGCTTGCTGATTCGAACTTGGCGAAACCGAGCATTGGGTAATAGCGTTGCTTGATCGATCGATGATCCTGCTTGATACGATTGTTCAAATACTGATTGTGTCGATGAAGAACCTTACGACCAATGATCCAGCGAATTGCCTTCGTGTAAGCAGGATGCTTGTCTGTCGTCATCCGCAAAGGCTTACGCCCTGCACTATCGATCAGACGGCGTAAGAATCGTCGTGCTGCATTTATATCTCGGTGCTCACTCAGCATCGAATCGAGCAGATTTCCTTCTCTATCTATCGCTCGGTAGAGATATCGCCAACGACCACTGACCTTGATGTATGTCTCGTCCAGATACCAGGAACGGCCAGCAACTCCACGACGTTTACTACGCAGATTCTCGCTGACCAGCGGGGCAAATCGAAACTCCCACATCCGTATTGTTTCGTAACTGACTTCGAAACCACGCTGCAGAAGTAGTTCTGAAACATCACGGAATCCGAGCTTGTATCTTAGTCGCCAGAAAACCGTGAGCAGGACAATATCATTCGGAAATTGAAGATCATTGAACTGTGTGCCCGATCGTTCATTGAAACGCTTATCGCAGTCCCCACAATAGAAAGTTCGATACCCAAGCGAGGTTCGACGTTTTCTCTTCGAAACGGACGCAGATAGGCAGTGTGGGCAGGACATGGACAAGGTCTCCTCAGTAAATGAGGAATGATGTTATTCTGTCCCGACACTGAGTTCTGACAGAACCTAAGCAAGATACTCGCTCACGTTAATCCTGCGATCACCATGAGCATCTACGCACACGAACTGAAGGAAGACTTAGAGCAAGTACGAGTGGCTATGGCGAAGTTCGCTTAGCAGCATGCGTTTGGGTGATATATTGGCGGCATGTCGAAACGATTCTTACTCACCTTAATTCTCAGTGGCGTAACAGCTTTAGTTATGAGCGGGTGAGTAGCCGATGCCGATATCGAAGTAAGGGACGAATATGGCAGGACCCCCCTGCACCTTGCAGCCTTAGGCAACTCTCCTGATATTGCACGTCTGTTGATCGATAGCGGTGCCGACATCGAAGGGAAGGACAACGGTGGCGGGACAGCCCTACACTTCGCAGCTCGAAACAACTCTCTCGACGTTGCCACCCTCCTGATCGATAGTGGTGCCGACATCGTGATCTGATTTCGTAGTGAAATCATCTGATGATCGTCTTGTGAATCTATATAACATTGCTCAACTTATCAGGACAAGTTCGATGATATGCACTAGCTGCAATAAAGATCTGAGACAAGATGCAATTTATTGCACCAACTGTGCCTTCCCTGTAGCTTCATCTTTTACTAAGGAAATGGCAAGATCGACCAGTTTTGTAGGCGCTATTTCAAGTGGATTTAAAAATTTTTCCAACTTTAACGGACGATCGACGCGTTCAGAGTATTGGTGGTGGATTCTTTTTAGTTCGATTGCAAGCCTTCTGCTTGGGACATTTGCAATACCACTAATCATTCTGCTAATTCCGACTTTAACTATTACTGTGCGCCGATTCCATGACGTGGGTCGATCCGGTCGGTTAGCGGTGATCCTCTGGTTATTATTTAATGTTGTAGGTCCAACAATATTTGTGGGCATGATTATCTTCGCGATAGCGACTGACTCAGGTCCATCCCAAAGTCGCTGGGTTGTTCCACAGGTGATGTTCGCCTTGGCGTTGTCCGGTTTAGGTGTGATGATGTTTTCATTTATATATTGGCTATCTATAACCATTAAGTCGGGCGAAATTGGCCCTAATAAACACGGTCCAGACCCGTACATGGATAGTGGAAAATGAGAGCATCACTACGTTTAACCACTCACTCTGAACGTCAAGGGTTTATAAACCTCCTGAAACCCAATTACTTAGTTCAAGGACAATACTTCGGGCACTGACTATGACGGCAAGTTGGAAATGACGATGCTTTATTGTGCATCCTGTGGAAAGGCTATAAGTGCAGCCAGTAACTTCTGTATCTATTGTGGTGCTGAAGTGGAGCATGCTGCTCAAATTTCAGATGTTGTCGAATCAGAATCTGGAGAAGAATCTCTGATCGATACTAGTCAAACTGAATGCAAGGTTTGTGGATCGGTGAATGAACCGGATAGCAAATTTTGTTTCAAATGTGCCGCATATTTGAACGAGAGAATTGATGACCTGACGCAAGATAAAGTCATAGACGATAACGACCGAAATAAACGTTCATCTGAACCTGAAGCAACTTCACAAAATCTCAAGACGACTTTCTGGAATTCAGTGAAAGATAGGTTTAATCGGGAAGCTTTTGAACGGATTATTGTTGCCAACTGGCTGATTATCCTCGGCAGTATTACAGTGGCGGCCAGTATATTTTTTCTAGCGGCATTGCTAATCGATAGAAAATTATTAGATAGAGAATCAGCCGCAATTTCGGGTATGTTGATCGGCAACATACTAATAGGTGTCGGCGAATTGGGCCGACAAAACCGCAAAATTAGCTCTGGGACCTCCGCTAGGGTCACATTAGCCGGAGCTGTTGTTGCGCTAGTATCTTTTTCCTATTACTTGAGTTCCGCTGATGATGGAAATGCAGAGTTTTTACTTCCAGTAATTACCGTATACACATTGTTGATAATGACGTTGGCGGCGTACAGGAAATTCGAGCCGCTCGGTGTAGTTGGACTGGTTGCTGGTATTGCTGCCCAGATAACAGTGTTTGGTACTTCCGAAGCAACGGAGTATCAGCAGAGTCTCGTACTAATTGGTCTTGTAGTGTTGATACTCAGTGCGCTGTTTGCTGTGTCTAGAAGATGGACTGTCTTCAAATCCGTTGCGGTGTTCGGAGGTTTCGCCTTCTACATGAGCTGGATGGAATATGCGGGTCAAGAAAATGAAGCGTTAGCGGTCTTACTATTCGCAGCTGTTTCAATGCTCGGATTAACAACCGTTCTCGGCAGGAACGTAATCAAGAGAATTAACACCCACCCCATTGAATACGCTCCAATCTTGATTTACTCGCTCATATTCATGATTGCGTGTTGGAGCAGTTTTGAGAATACCGAAAGAGGCTATTTTGCTTTGGGCGTCGGTGCCATATTCCTCTTTCTTGCTTACTATTTCCACCGTGTTGTTGATGATATGAATTTATCAACTTTATTGAGCGTTATCGGAGTTGTGATAACACTTGCAGGTGTTATCACAATCGGATTATTGTTCGATCGTGCAATACCTGTAATGCTTTCAACCTTGGCCACGTTGTTGTTCATTCAATCAAGATATATGGCCAGTAATGACCTAAAAAACATTGGAGTTATTGTTCATGTATCGGCGGTAATACTTATGTTATCGATGACACACCATAAGGATCCTGTATGGGTATCATTCATCGTTTATATGTCAGTGATTTCAGGTCTATTTGCAAGTTATATTGTCTACACAACAGGCAAGAGTGAATTGACTTCTAGAATTGTGCGGTTTCCAGCATGGTTTATCGATGACTTGAATATTATTCGCACTAAGTCGTGGGTATATAAATTCGCGAAGTATGACGTCACTCAATCTCTTCTGATTGTTCAGATTAATTTTGTCGTCTTATTCTCCTTAGCTCTTTCGACTAGTATTTTTATAGAGGACATCATCGATACAAATGATAATTATCAATTTAAATCCCTAGCTATAACGATTCTTTGGAGTATTTACGCTACATTAATGTTGATTCGAGGTATGCAAATATCCTCTCGATTTATCAGATATGGCGCGTTGTTCATCTTAGGTATAACAACTCTCAAGTTATTCCTGTTGGACACATATGGATTAGATGAGTTATTTCGAGTAATCGCGTATTTAGCACTTGGCCTGTTACTAATCTCTGGGGGTTTAGCTTACAAACGACAGATTGGATTCATAAAGCGACTAGTTAAAACGAAAAAGTAGAACTGATTTGTCGGTCATATTATCGATCTAATTGATGTACGCCCTAGGAATGTGACCGTGTGACGTTTTAGCACCCCGTCTAGAGAAATACTCAGAACAAGTGATACCTCAGAACAGGGACGAAACAGGGCACTTCCTCGCAGGACAAAGCGGTAACCCCGTAGGGCGTCCCGTGGGCTTCCATCACTACATCCAAGAAGGTACCTCAGACGGTAGCGAGCTGACCGACTTCGTTCTAAGCGTGTTCAGAGGTGGTTCCGGTTGTCTGGACAGTGTTCCCGGTTTTATAAGTGGAATCACTGCATCATGCTTTAGGCCGCCGCGGGTG
>JAQCHZ010000008.1 GCA_027618835.1 Chloroflexota bacterium
GAACTCTCTAAATGACCTGAGATTGAGAATACGATTTCACTCTTAGGCCGTTGAGAGTGAAAATAGCCAAACTATTTGCCCCGACACAGAGTTCTGACAGAACCTTTTGGGCGTTAGGCTCCGGGCGTCCGATGCGGACTTGGTCGCGCGTTCTTTCGTTAGTCGCGCTCGTCATCGGATGACTAGGCTCCGCGTGGCCAGGGCATCTACCCATCCTCTAACTCCTTCCCGAAGGAAGGAGGACTGATTTGTGCTTTAGGTTAGCCATTTCCTACGAGGATTCGGTATACGTCTTTGGTAGGTTTTAACATTCGCTCAAACCCATCCTCTATCCCACGATCCAACGGGACTAGGGCGGAGATTAGGGGCTTCACGTTAACCGCTCCTGAGGCGATTAGGTTTACTGCTTTTTGGTAGCCGCCGGTGCTGGTGGCTGACGAGCCGATGATGGTTTTTTCTGCCATGTGTGCTCTGCCGAAGTTGAGGGTGGCGTCTTCGTGCGAGAAGCCGACGATGACTACTCGACCACCTCGTCGCACCCAATTAGCAGCGTCCAAGCCGGTTCCCGGCGCACCCGCGGTCTCAATGATGACGTCGGGACCATAGCCGTTGGTGAGGGCGGGCAAAAGCTCCCCTGGGTCGACGTCGTTGGGGTTCAAGGTTTCTATCGCCCCAAGTTCCCTTGCTAATTTCAGGGATTGTTCGCGGGGGTCGATTGCTATGACGTTGAGTCCGGCTGCTTTGAGGACTTGGAGGGTGCAGAGTCCGACGACGCCGCATCCGATTACGGCGGCTGTTTCGCCCACAGTCACTTTTGCATTTTCCACGGCGTGAACTGCAACGGAGGTTGGTTCGGCGAGGGGTGCTTCTTCGTTGGTGACATTGTCGGGCAGGGGGATGCAGAGGGCGGCTGGCCAGACGCCGAATTCGGCGAGTCCGCCGTCATCAGAGAATCCGAAGTTACGTCCGTTTTCGCAGAGTTGGGATGTGCCTTTGCGGCAGAAGAAGCAGGTTCCGCATGTGCGGACGTTTTCGACTGCGACTCGGGTGCCGATTTCGATTCCTGCTACGTTTGCGCCTTCGCCGAGTTCAATGACGATGCCTGCGGCTTCGTGTCCGAGGACGCGTGCGGGTCGGTCGCCGCTGCCGAACATGCCGTGCTGCCACATTTCAATGTCGGTTTGGCAGATGGATGAGTAGGTGAGCTTGAGTAGGACTTCGCCGGCTTTGGGCGTTGGCTTTGGGTATTCGGAGTCGAATCGGAGGTCGTTTTTGCCGTGTAGGACGATTGCTTGCATGTTTATCTTTCGTTTTGTCGCGCTCGTGATCGGATGACTTGGTCGCTAGCTGCAATCTACCCATCCTCTAACTCTTGCCTTCGGCTTTTGTCCCGAAGGAAGGAGGACGGATGAATCAGATTTGATGTGGTTGGCGAAGATGATAGTTGAGGCTTCGGCGAGTTGGGCGGGCGTTAGTTGTCGGAAATGTGTTTGATTGCGGCGGAGCCTAGTATTTTGACGTCTTCGGGTGGGGTTCGGAGTTCGCCTGAGGGGGTTTCGAATGGGGTTTCGCTTTGGAGGTCGTCGAGGGATGCCCAGAGCCAGCCGGCGTTTGAATCGGCGAATTCGTTTTGGGCGGCTAGTTCGCTTGTCGGAATGGAGTCGAATCCGGTGAGTCGGGTGAAGTAGATGTGGTCGATGTGCTGGTGTTTGCCGTGTTTTTTGTCGACGACATTTTCGATCATGATGCTGTGTGGCGCTGCGACCTGTTCGAGATTGCCTATGACGATTTCGGTTTGGGTTGGGACGATTTCGACGTCGAAGCCGGTTTCTTCTTTGATTTCACGAAGAGTCGTTTGGACAGGGTCTTCGTTGGGATCGACGTGACCGCCTGGTGGTAGCCATTCCTGAACCTTTTTGTGCCAGTGCAGCAGTGTGGATTCGCCGTGAACGACGAAGCCTGTGGCTGTGAAATGGCGGGTTGTGGGGGATGGCATGAGGGATATTAGGCTAACGGAGATGTTTGGAAGTGGCGCAGACGCGAGTAGAGCCACCGAATGAGCATGGGCGTTGGCTCCGGGCGTCACTATCGTGACTTGGTCGCAGAGTCGTAGTTTACGCTCCGGGCGTCGTCGGACGACTTGGTCGCGCGTCGCATTTCTCGTTAGTCGCGCTCGTCATCTGATGACTCGGCTCCGCGTCGCGGTCTCCTACCCTAGCCCTTCCATCCGGAAGGGGAGCGTATAGCGAAGGGTGGCAGGCGCGAGTAGAGCCACCGGATCAGCATATCCGCTTTTACGGAGTTTGCTGGTCGGGTGGCTCTACCCTAGAGGTGCCCTACTGGTAGGGCGCCCTACTTAAAGTAGGACACCTCGTTTGGTACTAGACATTAAAACTGACCACCTCCTTCTTGGAATCGAACTCCGGACAGTAGAGTTTTTCTGCCCACGGCGCCTGCCCTGATGAAGGGTTTGGTCAAGACCGATCAGTGGATTATACGGAATTGTGCGAAAAAAGGTTTGATGGTGGGTACTTAGGAACGTGATGAGAATTGGTTACGCGCTGTTGGTGAGCTGTTGCCCAATCGTGGTTTGTGAGTGGGCTTACGAGGTGTCCCAGCGGGGGTATGGCGTTAGTCGCGGCTGCGTTGGTCGCGGTCGTCGTCGGGCTACTCGGCTCAGCGTCGGAATTCTCCCCCTCTAACTCCCCCACTCTGGGGGAGGACTGATTGTTCCGGGTTGGGGGTTAGATACGGCCGAGGACTTCGGGGTTTACTACTACTGTTGGTCGTTCGCCTCGGAGGACTCGGGCGGCTTCTTCACCGGCGCGGCGGCGGATGGTTTCCCAGCCGATTTTGCTGGATCCGGCTACGTGAGGGGTGCAGATGACGTTATCCATCTTCAGGATTGGGTTGTCTGGAGAGAGCGGTTCTTCTTCGAAAACGTCGATTCCTGCACCGGCTATTTGGTTCTGTTGCAGTGCGTGCACAAGGGCTTTTTCGTCGACGACTGGGCCACGAGAAGTGTTTATCAGATACGCCGAGGGTTTCATCGCTTCGAGGGCTTTGGAGTCGATGTAGTGGTGGGTGTTGCCTGCTAGATGCGGAACGTGGAGCGTTACGTAATCAGATCGTTTGAGAAGTTCGTCTTTGGAGACGAATTCAACGCCGTATTCGATCGCTAGATGATCACCAACGTATGGGTCGCTAACGAGGACGTTCATGCCGAATGCATTGCACTTGCGTGCCACGGCGCGACCTATCCATCCGAATCCGACAATTCCGACCGTTTCACCGTAAATGCGGCTGAGAATCGAGCGGGAGTAGACCTCACCCCATCTGCCAGTCGTAGTCGCCAAATCAAGTCGTTTTAGCTCCCTAGCTGATGCCAATAGGAGTGACATGGCGTGATTGGAAACCTCTTCTGAGGTTGAGCCAGCGATGTTGGTAACTATGATTCCAGCTTCGGTACAAGCGTCGACATCTACAGTGTCGTAGCCGTGTCCGTATCGGATGATCTGTTTGCAGTTCGTTAGCTGGTCGATCATTGCTTGGGTGACCGGCGAGTGATCGTTGAGAATCACTGTGGCGTGTTTCACTGCTTCGATGATTTCGCCTTCCGAGGAGGCTGCGATCGAAACGATTTCGCAGTCGATTCCTTCGAGTGCTTTTCGTTCGAGTTCGAGGGGAGATTCTGTGGCGTCGATATGAACTACGAACGGGCGGTCGTTTTCGGGCATTAATGTGATTCCAAGCGGTCTATTTGTAGAAGTCGTATTGGGTTGTCGGAGGTTCGATTACTTTCTTTCGGAATTTCCACTGCCAGAACGACCCATTACGGTGCCGATTCCGGCTCCGATGGCTACGCCGATGGCGATACCCGTGCTGGTGTTATCGATTAGTGCTCCGATGATGACACCGATAACAATGCCCAGCCCCATTCCGAGCTTCATCTTGCTGTAATCGAATTTGTTATTGGTATTGCTCTGGGCGTCGTCGGTTGTTTTGTCTTGGTCTGGCATGGTTATTTGGTTATGAGTCGCTGTCTCGTTAGTCGCGGTCGTCATCGGATGACTCGGCTCCGCGTCGCAATTCTCCTACCCTAGCCCTTCCGTCTGGAAGGGGATAGCTGCGGCCCTTCGACGGGGCTCAGGATGATGGTTCGTAAATTGTTGGCTTAGGAGATAGCGGCTGAGATATCCAAGTGAACGGATTTCAGGCGGTTAGAACCAGTTTGCTTTGTCTACTTCGTTGCGGAGTGGTTCGCCTGCTGCGAAGTGCCTGAAGTTTTCTACGACGATTTCATAGCGTCGTTCGAGCAGGTTTGCTCCACCGACCGCAGCGGTGTGAGGCGTGAGGATGGTGTTTGGGGCGTCCCATAGTGGGTGGTCGGCTGGAAGAGGTTCGATTTCGTAGACATCGAGACCCGCACCCGCAATTTCGCCAGAACGGAGCGCTGCGTTCAGATCATCGAGCTTGGTGGTCATGCCGCGTCCGATGTTGATGAATATTGCTGAGTTTTTCATCAGTGAGAATTTCGAAGAGTCGAATAGGCCTTCGGTTGCCGGGGTGTGCGGGATCGTGAGCACAACGAAATCGGCTTTGGGAAGCTGCGAGTCGAGCTGGTCGGGGCTGAACATGTCATCGACCCACTCAGGCTTGGACTCACGGCGTGCGTCGATGCCGAGCACGTTCATGCCTACTGCTTTGCAGAGTCGGGCTGTTTCGGTTCCGATTCCGCCAACACCGACGATTAATACGGTCGATTCAGGTAGGAAGATGTCGTGATTAGGAGATTCGAGAACTTCGTACTTGTGCTCGCTTTGCTGATCTCGGTAGATGTTGAAATGCTTTGTGAAATTCAACATGTACGTGAGGATTTGCACCGAGATGTGGTCGTTGTAGATCTCACGAAAGTTGGTGACCTTCGTTGGGTGTGCGATCAGTTCATCGAAGTAGTACCCAGCATTTGGTGCTGCCGCGGGAGCTTGCAACCAGCGCAGGTTTGGCGCGGCGGCGACTAACTCTGGAGTCATCGTTCCGTAGGCGGCGTCGGCGTCGGCGATTTCTTTTAGTGCTTGCTCGTCAGTGGTAGGTGTGGCGATGCCCCAGCCGGGTGCACTGTCGAGAAGGCGCGGAATCCACTCGGCAAAGAGGTCTGACTGCGGTGGGAGAAATACAAACTTGTTTGCCATGAGGTGGTTTTTGGTTCCTGTTGTTTCTTGTTTTTCGAGCTAGGATCTTCAGTAGGAAGTCATCGAGCTCTAGATCGACGAATGGGAGTCGAGGCAGATTTTAGCACCGTGTCGACGGTCTGATTCGTCTTTGAGCGTAAAAAAAATACCGGTATGCTGTGGGCAGGACTTGAATTATGAAAATTGGCGACTTCGAAATAGAGATGCCCGATCCACCGCTTCAGAATCCGCATTGTATTGCGATTTTGAAGCCGTGGATTAATGTTGGCAATGTTGGGAAGATCGTGCTGCGACGACTCGGCAAGCTATACGCGTCCGAGCGAATCGGGCAACTTGATCGACCCAGCAAGTTCTATGATTTCACTCGGTATCGACCCCAGATTCGCCTAGCTGGTGATGTTCGATCGGTTCGGGTGCCGAACACTCGGATTAGCTATGCGCGGCGTCCTGGCGAGAGCGATCTGGTTCTATTGGAGCTACTTGAGCCGCATTCGTTTGCTGAAGATTTCAACGATTCGGTGATCGAATTAATCAAGGCGTTGGGAATCACCAGATATATCCAGATTGGTGGCATGTACGACTCTGTGCCGCATTCTCGAGAGTTGTCGGTAACTGGCTCGGCACGAGGGTGGGAGCCACCGGCGGGTTTTGGGAATGTACAGATAGGAAAGTCGAGATATCAGGGTCCGACTTCGATGACATCACAAATATCTGAGCGGATATTCTCTGATTTGCACCTCGAAACGCTTTCGCTGATGGTTCATCTTCCGCTGTACCTGAAGCTCGATGACGACTTTGCTGGAAGCGCTCGAATTCTCAAAATCCTTTCCGAACTTTATGGTTTCAGCACGATGCTGCCTGAAGTGGAGATGGGCGAGAAACAGTACGAACAGGTGAATCCGGCGATGATCGACAACCCTCAATTAAAGGACATGGTTGAGCGGTTCGAGCGGGAGTCGGATACCGATGATGGCAACGGAACGGATGATGGTGACGGGCAGTGTGCAGATAGCAGTGCGGTTTCGTTGTCGCCAGAAATCGAGCAGTTCTTGAGCGAGATAGCTGAGGGTGATTTGGGTTAAGATAGTGATGAACCTGAGTCACGCAGTAAATAGGTTTTTCAGCCGCCCTAGATTTACCGTATTTGTAATTTTGATATTGAACTTGGTTGCTGTTACTGCCTGGTAGGGAGTTGTTCTGGTTCGCGTGGGCGGCGTTCTTTCCGGGTACGAAGGTTTATTCGGGTGAACCTTGAGTGTTGCTCAAGAGGATGTATATATGGCGCTAAAACGGGTCGACCAATGGTCGACCCGTTTTGTTGATCTATTTGGCTCAGGGAGCCGTTGTCACTAACTTACTTGTTGGTGACGGTTACGCCTGTGAGCTTTTCTACGTAGCTGAGAATGGCCGAGTGGTCGTTGCCACCTTCGCCCCACTCAATAAGTGCCTTGAAGACCTGTTGCAGATTGGCTGTAACTTGAAGTGACAAGCCTAATTCGTTTGCAGTCTTGGCGGCGTTGTTGATGTCTTTGTAGTGAAGCTCGATGCGGAATCCGGGAGCGAAGTTTCGCTCGAACATCATCGGAGCCTTGGCGTTCATCACGTTCGATCCGGCGAGTCCGCCCTTGATTGCGTTGAACACTGTCTCGGGGTTTACTCCGGCCTTCGTTGCAAGAGTCAGAGCTTCAGCTAGTGCGTGAATATTTGCGCCAACGATGATCTGGTTGGCGAGCTTGGTGGTGTTGCCGGCGCCGCTGCCACCGCATAGAACTGCCGACTTGCCCATAACCTCGAATAGAGGTTGTGCTCGCTCGAAGTTGCCGGAATCGCCGCCGACCATGATTGCCAGATCGCCAGAGACTGCCATCGGTTCGCCACCAGAAACAGGAGCGTCGATGAACTTCACACCTTTTTCTGCACATGCATCGTGGATGCGTTGCGAAACGCCGGGCTCGATCGATGACATATCGATGATCAGGTCGCCAGCCGAAGCGCCTGCAAGTAGACCGGCTTCACCGAGAACTACTGCTTCAGAATCGGGTGAGTCTGGAACCATCAGAACGATGATGTCGGATTTCGATGCGACGTCGGCAGAGGATGTTCCCGCTGCTGCGCCAACTGCGACTAGTTCGTCGACTGATGCTGATGATCGGTTGTAGACGGTTACGTCGTATCCGGCTGTGACGAGGTTCTTTGCCATGGGCTTGCCCATGATTCCGAGTCCGACGAATCCGATTCGTTCTGCCATTGTTTGAGGTTCCTTTAGATGCGAATTAAGGTGCGAGGGGACCGAAGACGAATTATTCGTCTTCCTTCCAGAAGCGTTCTTCGATGAAGTTGTAGTCGGTTGGCTCCATGCGGACTCCGACGTCTTCAATCATCTGAGGGTGACCACAGGCGTAGACGCAGGTTTCTTTAGGATCAACTCCGAGTTTTTCGAGGTAGTCATCAACCAACACGTTGATTCGCCCCTTGGCGCCGGTCCAGTTGGCGTTTCGTTCCTCGTTCGGACGTGAAACGGAAGGGTAGAACTTGATGAAATTGTGCTTCGCAGCGAGTTCGTTCAACTCTTCGTCGTAGCCGAATTCATCGTCGTAGCTTGCGCCTTCAAGGACGTGGAATGTGTAGTCCTCACGAGCGACACCATCGACAGGTTCTGGCCATGCGGGATCGTTCAAGAACTTTCGCAGCATTGAGATATAAGGAACAACTCCGGTGACGGTGCCAACGAAGATGTGGTGCTTGTACTGCGGTTGCAGAACGAAAATTCCCTTGGCCCGTGGGCGAAGAGTCATTTCTGCGCCGACTTTCTGGTGGTCCAGAAGCGGGGTTAGGTGACCGCCGTGCTCAACTGGTACGACCTCTATGAAGAGTTCGATGTTCTCTTCGTCGGGAGACGATGAGATCGAATAAGGGCGTTCGATGCCATCGACACCGATAGTGCAGTATTGACCAGGCTTGAACGTGTAGTCCTGCGCAGGTTTGATCCAGAATTTAATCAGATCTGAGGTAAGTTCTTCACGCTTCACAAGTTCACAAGTTGTGAAGCGCCCTTTGATCATTGGGCGGGACGCATCTGCCATCGTTTACTCCATACATATATCGAATTTAACGAAATCCAGAATACCGTAACCAGCGACCGTTCGAGGGTCTTTCTAGGGGGGGGATTTGCATGTTTATTAGCAGATTGCCGAATTTTGGTACACTCTCACTAAAAGATTGAAGGTGTTGCGGTGTTAGAGTTTGCCTGCAATTTGAGCATGATTGAAATCATCGTAAGTTCAACTTAGATTCGACGTTATTATTTCAGGCAATTTTGCACACGATTCTCGCAGTCTGAATAGCGATCTGGAGCGATAAAGAACATGGCAGTACGAACACCGGGCGTTGCATACAGCATCACGGTTCGATCCGAGTATCCGAATGTTCCGGGAATGCTAGGCAAGATCACTTCAGCGATCGGAGACGCAGGTGGCAGCGCCACGGGTGTCGATGTAGTTCAGACGTCGAAAGGTTCAATGGTTCGTGACTTCACCGTAAACACTTCAGGGCACGAACACGCGATCGAAATTGTCGACGCGATCAAGGCCGTACCGAATGTGAAAGTTCGTAGCGTTTCCGACCAGACGTTCTTGCTTCACGTCGGTGGAAAAATCGAGATGAGTTCTCGTGTGCCGGTTACTACTCGTGACGATATGTCGAAGGCATACACGCCGGGTGTTGGTCGAGTCTGCATGGCGATCCATGAAGATCCTGACGCTGTTTGGGCTCTAACGGGTAAGGGCAACACGATTGCTGTTGTTTCTGACGGATCGGCAGTGCTGGGTCTTGGTGATATCGGTGCGGCAGCCTCGCTTCCGGTTATGGAAGGCAAGGCGCTGTTGTTTAAGGAGTTTGGCGGAGTCGATGCTTGGCCAATTGTGCTCGATACTAACGACACTGAAGAAATTATCCAATTTGTGAAGGCGATCTCTCCGGGATTCGGCGGCATCAACCTTGAAGACATCAGTGCTCCTCGCTGCTTTGAGATCGAAGATCGTCTGCGAGCCGAGCTAGATATTCCTGTGTTCCACGACGATCAACACGGTACAGCCGTGGTTGTTCTGGCTGGACTCATAAATGCATTGAAGATTGTCGACAAGAAGCCTGCCGATTTGTCAGTTGTGGTTGCTGGAGTTGGTGCGGCGGGAACGGCTTGCACAAAAATTCTTCAGAGCTACGGCGTGAAGAATATCATTGGATATGACCGCCAGGGCGCGCTGGATCGAGGTCGAGACTACGGCGACAACACGATGAAAAAGTGGTTTGCCGATAACACGAACCCCGGCAATTTCACCGGTACGCTTGCTGAAGGACTGGTTGGCGCCGACATGCTGTTGGGTCTTGCGGGTCCGGGGCTGGTTACCACCGAGCAGGTTTCGAAGATGGCGTCCGACGCCATCGTATTTGCCCTATCGAACCCAGATCCTGAAATTTGGCCAGAAGAAATCCCTGACAATGTTCGAGTTATGGCAACGGGTCGTACTGACTATCCGAACCAGGTGAACAACTCGCTCTGCTTCCCAGGATTGTTCCGGGGTGTATTGGACGTTCGTGCATCGACAATCAACGATGAAATGAAGATCGCCGCTGCGATAGCAATTGCGGGCGTGATTCCTGATTCGCACATATCTGAAGATTTCATCATTCCTAGCGTGTTCGACAAAAACGTCGCCAAGAGAGTTTCTCGTGGAGTGGCTCAGGTGGCACAGGAAACCGGTGTGGCGAGACGTCGAAAGCGTCGTGGTGACGAGGTTTACGCAGCTTTCAAGACTCACCACTAATCGGGCGAAATCGATGAAGGTTGCGATAATTGGGGGCGGTGTAGCAGGCTGTGCGACAGCCTACTACCTTTCGAAAGATGGCCATGAAGTAACGCTGTTCGAGCGAGATTCATTGGCATCGCACGCTTCGGGATTCGCTCTTGGCGGGATTAATCCCGTCATACTGGGTGCTCGAGAACCAGAGTACAAGGCATTTTCGGACTACTCGATCGGCTTGCATCGCGGGTTGGCGTCTGAGCTAACCGAGGTTGTTGGTGGCGATCTTAATTTCGTTCGTAAACCATCGGTAAAGCTGGTTCGGGATGAAGCTGAAGCCGCCGAGTTGCGCTTGGTTTACGAGGCGCACGCCACCGAATTTGGCTACGATATGCGGTGGCTGGGACTGGGTGAGCTAAGCCATATTGATGCGCGGATTACTACCGACGTTATTGGCGGGTTGTACATTGGCGAGGCGTTCGAGCTCGATCCTTACAAGCTGGCTCTTTCTCTTTGGCAAGCGGCTGAAAGTCGTGGTGCTCAAATGGTGAATCGGGAAGTTTCTGAGATTTCTGTGGTAGGAAATCGTGTAACGGGTGTTGTTACCGAAGGGGGCGTGTTTGAAGCAGGCGCAGTGGTCGCCGCTGCTGGACCTTGGAGCGGCGGGCTACTAGGTGCACTTGGAATCGACGTTCCGGTGTCACCTTTACGTGGTCAGATCATTCGACTTGATGCGCCGTCGCCTCCGATGATGCTATCTCTATGGTGGGATCACGACTACGCAACCACGAAGTCGGACGGTCTGACGTGGATCGGAACTACGGAAGAGGAAGTCGGATTCGACGATCGGATCACGGACGAGGGTCGGGATCGAATCATCGCTTCCGCGGTGTCGATACTGCCTTATTTGGAAGATGCCCAACTTGTGCAGCAGACGGCGTGTTTGCGTCCGATGACGCCCGACAAGATGCCGATTATCGACGGCTCAGTTGGTATCGAGGGTTTGGTGGTATCGACAGGCGGTGGTCTGCAGGGAATCGCGCTTGGGCCGGGGATGGGTATTGCTACGGCTGCTTTGGTGAGTGGGGAAGATTCGCCGGTCGAGGTGAGCGCGTTTTCGCTCGGTAGGTTCGCGTAGAGTCGGGTTTTCTTGGTAGGGGGCGATTGTTTCTTTGCTCGCCTGAGTTCGTGGATTCGATATCGGAAAGCCGCGATTTTGCGCGGGAAATCTGGAAACTCGTGTCTGGCTAATTATTCGTCAGTTGCTTTGGGGCGACTTCAATTTCTTTTTCGTTTAGAACAAACATACGACGTGTCGTTGAGCAGGTGACGCGCGCTCCGGGGAATACTGGATTTGGTATTGACGCTGAATCGCGGCAGATGGCGTTCGAACTGGAGCAGAAACCGGTAGGTAAGCCGACTGTTGAGGCTGTCGATCTGTTGATTCAGGCAACTTTTGATGAGCACCAGCCGGGTCTATCGTTGCCGTCGGTTCGGGTTTCAGCTCGGATGCGTAGAACGCTCGGTTCGTACATGCCTTCTCGCAAGCAGATTGCGATTTCTTCCCGATTGCTGGCCATGGGTGATGAGAACGATATTCGACAGGTTGTGCTTCACGAGGTGGCGCACGCGATTGTTCATGATCGGTGGGGCGATAAACCGAGTGCACACGGTCGAGAATTTCGATCAGTTTGCAACGAGATTGGTGCGAAGCCTCGACGGTTTGTCGATGTCACCACTGGCGAGTGGCAGTCGCAAATTCGTTATCTATCTAAGTGCGGGCATTGCAAGGTGTTGATCGTTCGCAAACGACGAATGCGGTCGGTTAAGTGTATCTGTGGGTTGAAGCTGTATCCGCAATCGTGGCGAGCCGTTGCGCCCGCCGAGGGCGGCGACGCTGGCGACTGGGTGATGCTGTAGAGAGCGTTGAGAAGGAAACTCATAAACACAAAAAAGCCAATTACGAACGATACGATTGAAAATATTGACAGTGCCGTTACGAACACGGCGATTCGTTTGTTTTGGTGTCGAGATTTATGGGGGTAGCCCGCTCCCATTTCCACTGGTTCGCCGTAACCCTCAAATATCGTGCGTACTAGAGCGCTAGACGATTGTTGTAGTGAACAGTGTCCATGCGGTCACCAGCGATGATTTGTCATGCTCAAAATCTGTATCTAATAGCAATAGTGAGAAACCTAGAACACTCACCGATAAAGAACTCGATCGGTCGGAAGCTTTAATTAGCCCTTTTCACGCTTGTGGTGAAGAGGGGGTTAGTGCGTTTAATCCAGATTCATTTTCGTATGTCGTATCGAAATCTTAGTTGATTATTGGGCAAGGGCAGAGGTTAGTGTCGTCAGGACAATTGTCGTGCTTTACGGGTGTTGAGTGTCGTCCTTCAGGATATCGTCAGTCTGCTTCCCACATTGCCGCATCATCCTGAGCCCCGTCGAAGGGTCGGGGTACGGGGCGAGGTGTCCGCTGAGAATATGAGCGAGCTAGAGCCGGCAGAAGGTCGAATCGATTGGCGATCAGAGCTTCTTTCTTTGCCCGACTCCAGCCTTTGACCTGTCGTTCTGCGCTAAATGCCAACGACATGGGCGGGAAGTCTTGAGTGAATACAACGTTCACGGGTAGCCTCGATGATGTCCAATGTCCGCCTAAACCGATTTGGTGTGTTTTGATTCGGTATTCGAGATTTGTTGTGGATCCCGTGTAGTACGAGCCGTAGGCACATTCGAGGATGTAGAGGTAGGCGGTCATGTAGCTTGGTTCTGATTGGTGGAGATGCGTCTACGCTACTTGCGGTGATGGCTGATATGGAAGTTGTCGTGGCAGGGCGTGACCCTTCGACGGGGCTCAGGGTGATGCTGGAAGGAGTGTTGGCGAGGACCTACGGCTCGGTTCCTAGCCTATTGAATTCCCGAGCAGTCGAACCCGGAACTTCGACCATCCGGTTACGGGTCGATATGTTAATGTGGCAACGTTGTGATTAATGTTGGTTGGTGGTAGTTTTAGTAGTTAAGAACAGAATATTTGTGGGCCTTTAAATCCAGTCCAGTGAGGCTGGCAAGGGAATCCGCTTAGAACGCCTCTGCTTGCTCGAATGCTGCACGGGTCTCTTCGCACACATGTCACGCATAGCGCGGCTTCGATCCTTGTCAGCAGGCAAGGATTTTTTTGTGGGTATTTTTAGTCCGGGCGTGCTTTCGCACTTGGGACTTATCTCCCCCCGCTAACTCCCTCGATCCGGGGGAGGATCTGACCGGCCTACGCTGACGATGGAGCGCATGTGACGAACGAGATGGAGAGAGTTCTGCTTACGCAGGACGATATTAGAAGGGCGATGACGAGGATTTCTCACGAGATTCTCGAACAAAATCGTGCTTCCTCCGATCTTGTATTAGTTGGCCTGCAGACCCGCGGTGTTCACATCGCAAAGCGTCTCGCCGACAGCATCGAACGCATCGAGGGCTTTAGGCCCATCGTAGGCACTCTTGATCCTCGTTTGTGGCGAGACGACCCGGAAGTGGCTTCAGGCCAACCTTTGATGCCATCTGATATTCCTGAGGGCGTAGGCGGCAAGCCGGTAGTGATAGTCGATGACGTTCTCTACACCGGTCGCACGATTAGGGCAGCCATGGAAGCACTTCTCGACTTCGGCAGGGCGAGTCGAATTCAACTAGCGGTACTCGTTGATCGTGGTCACCGAGAATTGCCAATCAGGCCAGATTTCACAGGTAAAAACATTCCCACTGCCCGCGGCGAGCGCGTACAGGTTCGGATCACGGAAATTGACGGTGATGACGCCGTTGTACTGGGACGTGAAGGCTAATGACAAACCCAACGACAGCTGCCGGAAACAACCCCGCAGGCGAATCCTCGAACGACGCTTCGGAAGAAATGTTTGTAGCACCTCGTCAGCACTTGCTGGATCTGGATGATCTTTCGGTTGGTGAAATAAACGATCTTCTCGACAGTGCAGAAGGCATGCTCGAAATAACGGGCAGGGACATTCGAAAGACACCTGCGCTTCGTGGCAAAACGATTATCACTTTGTTCTTCGAGAACTCGACTCGCACACGGGTGTCGTTCGAACAGGCAGGCAAGATTCTTGGCGCTGACGTGATCAACGTCACGGCTTCGACAAGCAGTGTGAGCAAGGGTGAATCACTTCTCAATACTGTGAAGACGTTGCAGGCGATGAAGATCGACGCCTTGGTCGTAAGGCACCCGCACTCTGGTGCGCCGTACTTCATATCGAACCATACTGACGCATCGGTTGTGAATGCTGGTGATGGCATGCACGCTCACCCAACACAGTCGTTATTGGATCTGTTTACTGTTCGAAACAACATTGGCGATATGGCTGGCAAGAAGATCGCAATTGTTGGTGATGTTCTCTATAGCAGGGTTGCACGGTCGGACATCTTAGCGTTCCAGAAGATGGGCGCAGAAGTAACGATCTCGTGTCCAAATACGCTAATACCTGACGAATGGACGCTGGGTTCTACGCTTGGCGACGAGACTGGATTCGGTGGTCTGAAGCTGGCACGAAACGTCGAAGAGGCGGTTGATTCGGCAGACGTCGTTATGGCTCTTCGGATTCAGCAGGAACGACAGGATGCGGGTCACTTGCCTAGCTTGCGAGAGTACTCCGACCGATGGGGAATCAACGCAAAGCGAATGGCGCTGGCGAACGACGGAGCGTTGTTGATGCATCCGGGTCCGATGAACGAGGGTGTTGAGATTTCGAGCGAGGTTGCTCACGGCGCACAAAGCGTTGTTGAGGAACAAGTGCGCAACGCTGTGGCGGTTCGCATGGCGGTTTTGTACACGCTTTGCGCTCCGGGTAAATCGTCCCGAATCGGCGGCAGCGAATCTAATAGCGGTAACGAAGCCTAGTTTAGAAGGAATACGCATTTGGCAGCCAGAAAACTGGCAATAACGGGTGGCAGAGTGATTGATCCCGCTCAGGGAATCGATCGAATCGCTGACGTCCTTATTTCAAACGGCAAGATCGACGAGGTGACTGCTGGGACGACTGGTAGCGCGCCAGATGGGTACGAGCATATTGACGCTTCGGGCAAGATTGTTTCGCCGGGTTTTGTCGATCTTCACACTCATCTTCGCGATCCCGGTCAAGAGTGGAAAGAGACGATTGTCACCGGCACTCGTGCCGCTGCTTTCGGCGGGTTCACAACGATAAGTGCCATGCCGAATACCGACCCTGTCCAGGATTCTGCTGCAGTAGTTGACGACGTGATGAGACGCTCGGCTGCCGACGGTTTGATTCGGGTGCTGCCTATCGGTGCGATTTCGATTGGCCAGAAGGGCAAGCAACTTGCTCCGATGGGCGAGCTTGCAAATTCGGGCGTGATCGGCTTCTCCGACGATGGGAACCCGGTTACTGATGCGAACCTTATGCGACAGGCGTTGTCGTATTCGGTGGAGCTCGGGCTTCCGATCATCAACCATGCCGAGGATAAGAAGATCGGTGCGGGCGGAGTGATGAGCGCCGGCACGGTTGCCACCCGACTCGGACTTGCGGGCGTTCCTGCCGAAGCCGAAACGGCGATGGTCGCACGTGATTTGAATCTTGCTGCTCTGACCAAGGCTCGACTGCACATTCCTCATATTTCGACTGCTGGATCGCTGATTGCATTGCGCACCGCGAAAGAGAGTGGAGTAGATGTCACCGCTGAAGTGACTCCACATCACCTTACATTGAGCGACGAATGGGTTTACGGCTTGAAGGGCGTGGTTCCAACAACGGTTGGACCTGAGGCTTACGACACCAACACTAAGGTGAATCCGCCGCTTCGAAGCAGGGCTGATGTCGAAGCTGTGATCGATGCTGTGAGTGAAGGTCTGATCGACATTATTGCGACCGATCACGCTCCACATGCGGCTACGGACAAGGTGTGCACATATAACGAAGCTGCCCACGGGATTAATGTGCTGGAAACGGCGTTCTCGTCGGTGTTCCAACTAGTGGATGCTGGGAAGATTTCGGTCGTTCGTTTGATCGAATCGCTAACGTCGGGTCCGGCTACGATCTTGCGCAAAGATATCGGCTCTCTGAAAAAGGGATTCTCGGCTGACGTGGTTGTTATCGACCCCGGCAGTAAGTGGATTGTGAATCCAGAGCAGTTCGAATCGAAGAGTGTGAATAGTCCGCTTGCTGGTGTGGAGCTTACGGGTCGTGTTGTGACAACGATTTATCAAGGAGAGACCGTGTTCGATCTCAGTGACGTGGTTGCGAGTGCTGGAGCTAAACAATGACCGACGTTCGCGGAAAAGTTTATTTAGTTCTTGAAGATGGTTCAGTATTCCGGGGAACCCGATTGGGTGCGGAAGGCGAGACCACCGGTGAGGTTGTGTTCAACACATCGATGACCGGCTATCAGGAGATGCTGACCGACCCTTCATATGGTGGTCAGATTCTGGTGCCGACGTATCCGATGATTGGAAACTACGGCACAAGCGAGGCCGACGTTGAATCGACTCGGATTCAGGTCAACGGCTTCGTCGTTCGGGACGATTGCGAAGAGCCTTCGCATCCGCTTTCTGAAGGCACGATTCACGATTACTTGGTTGATAACGGCATCCCGGGAATATCGGGGGTCGACACTCGGGCGATCACACGCAAGCTTCGGTCGGCTGGTGTGATGATGGGAATTATCACTCCTAACGACGATGTTGAAACGGCACTGACGACTCTTTCAAAGGCACCTCGGTACGGCGAGTTCGATGTTGTTGAAAACGTCTCGACCGATGATATTTACGAATGGACAGGCGACGCTGGTGAGAAATCACGAGCGTTCTTCGACTTACGAGATCGGGCGCGACAGGGTGGTATGGGAATCGATGTCGAACGTGGCATTGGTCAGCGTGATCTCGGCGACAACTACATGAAGGTTGTGGTCAATGACTACGGTGTGAAGTTGAACATATTGCGTTCGCTTCGGGCACGTGGTTGCGAGGTAATTGTTGTTCCTGATGATGCTTCAGCTGAAGACATTTTGGGTCACAAGCCCGACGGTGTGATGCTTTCGCCTGGCCCTGGGGACCCAGAGCTTTTGGATCGTTCGGTTGCGACAGCAAAAGGGCTTGCTGGCAAGGTTCCTATGATGGGAATTTGTCTTGGACATCAAGTGATCGCTCGGGCGTTTGGGGCTTCGACTTTCAAACTTCACTTTGGTCACCGTGGTGGTAACCAACCGGTGAAGGATTTGGAATCGGGTCGGGTGTACGTGACGGCGCAGAATCACGGCTACGCGGTTGATGCTGATGGTTTGCCTGACAGTCTCGAAGTTAGCCATATCAACCTGAACGATCAGACGATTGAGGGTCTACGTCACAAGGACATGCCGATCATGACGATCCAGTACCACTCTGAGGCGTCACCAGGTCCGCACGATAGCGAGTATCTGTTCGATAGGTTCATTGGACTGATTCGAGCGGGGATGGGTGCGAAGGTTTAGATAGTTTTTTGGAATTGACAGCGATGAGAATCGAAGGCGGGTGATTGAGTTTCGGCAGAGCGTTGGCTGAAGAGACGTTTTCCCCTCACCCCAACCCTCTCCATGAGGAGAGGGTTGGTTATTTGTACGAGTAAGAAATGGTGCCATAGGCACGCAGGAGATTTGATTGACTAACGGCGCGACGCCAGCGAAATCGGGAATAGACGAGACTCTGAAAAAAGTTCTGGTTATTGGTTCGGGGCCGATCATTATTGGTCAGGCTGCGGAGTTCGACTATGCGGGCACACAGGCCTGTCGTTCGCTTCGTGAAGAGGGTGTCGAGGTCGTTCTCGTGAACTCGAATCCGGCTACGATCATGACCGACGAGGACATGGCGGATCGGATTTACATCGAGCCGCTTACAGTGCCGGTACTCGAACGAATCATCGAACGTGAACGTCCTGACGGCGTGATCGGAACAATGGGCGGACAGACCGGGCTTAACCTCGTAGTCGACCTCGAAAAAGCCGGAATTCTCGATAAGTACAACGTAAGGACGCTCGGTACTTCGGTAGCAACTATCGAAATGGCTGAAGACCGAGAGCAGTTCCGTGATTTGCTCGAACGCCTTGGTGAGCCTGTGCTTCCATCTTTTGCTGTAGAGACAGTTGAAGACGCGGTCGAAGCAGGTCGTAAGATCGGTTACCCAGCAGTAGTTCGACCCGCTTATACGCTGGGTGGAACCGGTGGCGGAATCGCTCAGAACGAAGAGGAACTTCGAAAGATCGCTGCGGGCGGAATATCCGCCAGCAAGGTTGGTCAGGTTCTCATTGAGCAGTCGCTGCTTGGCTGGAAAGAAATCGAGTACGAAGTGATGCGAGACGGCGACGGAAACGTCATCACCATCTGCAACATGGAAAACCTCGATCCGATGGGCGTGCACACCGGCGACTCTATCGTCGTGGCTCCAAGCCAGACGCTCAACGACAAGGACTACCAGCGTTTGCGCACCGCATCGCTGAATATTATTTCCGGGCTCGGCATCAAAGGCGCCTGCAACGTTCAGCTCGCCTACCGACCTTCGAACATGGTCGCTGAGGTTGTTGGCGAAGGCGCCGGTTACAACGAGGAAGGCTCGATGTACTACGTCATCGAAGTGAATCCTCGTTTGAGCCGATCTTCAGCGTTGGCATCGAAGGCAACAGGTTACCCAATTGCTCGTGTCGCAGCGAAGATCGCACTCGGCAAGACGCTCGACCAGATTTCAAATGCTGTTACCGAGAAGACGACAGCCGCTTTCGAGCCTGCGCTCGACTACTGCGTCGTAAAGATTCCTCGATGGCCGTTCGATAAGTTCCCGACTGGTGACCGTTCGCTGGGGACTCAGATGAAAGCGACCGGCGAGGTGATGGCGATTGATCGTACGTTTGAGGCGGCTTTACAGAAAGCTGTACGTTCGCTTGAAAACGGTCGGGGGTCGCTGCTTTGGGAAGATCCCGAGTGGGGCAACGACGGTCCGCCAGACCTGCTTGCCGACGATGATCGTATTTGGAAGATGACTGCAGCTATTCGTGGCGGTCGCACGGCTGAATCGGTAACGCTGGAGACCGGGGTCGATCCGTGGTTTACACGTGCACTTCAGCGAATCGTGGGAATGGAGCGAAAGCTATTAGCAGAAGAGATCACGCCTGATTTGATGTGGCGCGCCAAGCGACTCGGATTCTCCGATTCGCAGATCGGTACGCTTGCCGACTATCTGCCTGAGCAGGTTCGCACTATGCGAAAAGATTGGGGACTGAAGCCCGTCTACAAGATGGTCGACACCTGCGCTGGTGAATTTGAGGCGGTAACGCCTTACTTCTACTCGACGTATGAGCAGGAGAACGAAGCTCTTCCAACCGGTCGTGAGACTGCAATCGTTTTGGGCAGCGGCCCGATTCGAATTGGACAGGGCATCGAGTTCGACTACTGCTCGGTTCACGCTGCTTGGGCGCTTCAAAAAGCTGGCGTTGAATCGGTGATGATTAACTCGAACCCAGAGACGGTTTCGACTGACTTTGACACTTCAGATCGTCTTTACTTTGAGCCTCTCGATGAAGAGAGCGTTCGAGACATTATCGAAAATGAAGGCGGTGGAGTTGCCGAGAATAACCCAGCTACGATGGTGCAGTTTGGCGGACAGACCGCCATCAACCTTTCGCAGTTGCTGGGTGTTGCCGATCTACCGGTTTTGGGTTCGACACCTGACGTGATCGACTTGGCTTCGGATCGTGGTCGGTTTGAGGAAGTTACTTCACGACATGGATTGCCACAGCCTCCGGGCGGAATGGCTTCTAACGTTGAAAGCGCACTTCAAGTCGCAAATAACGTCGGATATCCGGTGCTTGTGCGACCTAGCTACGTGCTTGGTGGTAGGGCGATGGAGATCGTTCAGACTCCGGCTGAGGTAGTTCGATATTTTGAAATGGCGATGAGAGAATTCCCTGGGCAGACGATTCTCATTGACCACTATTTGACCGGGCTCGAAGTCGAGGTCGACGCAGTTTGCGACGGCGAAGATGTGTTGATTCCCGGAATAATGCAGCACATCGAACGGGCGGGAGTTCACTCTGGTGACTCGATGGCTGTCTATCCCGCGCAGTCGCTGACTGAGGCGGAGGTCGAGACGATTGTCGACTACACACGTCGAATCGGACTGGCGTTGGGCGTTGTCGGGCTGATGAACATTCAATTTGTAGTCGCAGGTGGCGGCACATATCGAGGATTCAAATCTAGCGGAGCGAACCGTAAATCTGATGATCCAGAAATTTACATAATCGAAGTGAACCCGCGTTCTTCCCGAACAATTCCGTTCATTTCGAAGGTCACTCGAATTCCGATGGTTCGTATCGCTACTAATGTAATGCGCGGGATATCCATCAAAGAACAGGGATATAAAGGTGGACTCGCCAAGAAGCAGAACCTGATTGCCGTGAAGGCGCCAGTGTTCTCGATGTCAAAACTCGCCGGTGTAGATACTTACCTTGGCCCCGAGATGAAATCGACCGGTGAGGTCATGGGAATCGACACCACGTTCGTTGGTGCAGTTACCAAAGCGCTTCTTGGATCGGGAATGAACGTTCCTGCAGGTGGTGCAGTGCTATTGAGCATTGCTGATCCTGACAAAGCGGATGCGTTGGGTCTTGTTCGTACTCTCGATGAAGCGGGTCATACTATCTACGCTACGAGCGGAACAGCCGAGATGATCCGAGCGATGGGCATTGATGTTCACGAAGTTGAGAAACGACTCGAGAGCAAAGATGGTCGAACCGTTGTCGATATTATCGAAGACGGAACTGTGAGCGCAGTTGTGAATACGGTGACTGGCGATCGTTCGACAATGCAGGATGGTTTCCACATTCGTCGTTCAGCTGTGATGCAGCGTATTCCGTGCTTCACGTCTATCGACACTGCGCGTTGTGCTGTTGAGGCTGAGGGGTCGGTAGCAGGGGTAACTGGCGGTCAGGCGTACAACATCAAGACTCTTGCTGAGTACCTAGATGGCGAGTAGGTATTGATCGTTTCGGCTGGTCGGCTTGGTCTATGCCGAAACTAGTTCTATGCCTGTGGTTTCGCCGATTATTCGGGTGACGACTGCGAATAGGTCAGGGCGATCCCACGCGTAGCTGTCGTGTGCAACGTACGGAATGTCGACACCGTGCCGTTTGCCTACGACCTTGGCGTAGGCGTGACCGACGCGAAGTACGGCGTAGTAGTCGATCAGTGCTTCGTCTAAATCCTGTAGCTCATGACTTTGCGCCATGTAATCAGCGAGTGCTATTTCGAGCATATTGTCGATCTCTGCTTCTGGAATTCCGACGTCGTCAGGGGGGGGGATGGACAGGATCGTTTTGGTTACAGCTATGTCGTATTCAGGATCGGTGAACATTGCGTTGCCCCAGTCGATAAGTCCGGAAACTTCACCGTTGTGCATCAAGATATTGTTCGGGTGTAGATCGCCGTGGCAGATCGATAGGCTATCGTGCTGTTTGGGATAGTTGTTGTTCAACCAATCACTGATTTCAATAAGATCGGGCGCCTGAGCAGCTTCTGCAATGGCGGTTATGCGGCCGAGCAGACGAGTCGGTTTCATGTGATCGACATCTACCCCTGAGTTACCAAGATGATGCATCAGCTTTGTGGGGTCGAGACGATGCAGGCCATAATTAAGATTCGCCATTATCCACGGGAATCTCGGGATGAGTGCTTGGTCGGCAAATATGGTTTCACCCATGTTCGATCCCGGTAATCGCTCCATCAGCAAAAACGGTCGGTTGAGCAGCAATTCACCAACGGAATCTATTGGCACTCTCGGAACTGCGTGGCCACCGCAAGCGGCGGCGTTTTGAACGGTCGATTCCCTGATGACTCTGTGAACTTCATGGGCATGGCGGAAATGTCTCAGTACGAGATCGCTTGGGAATTTCGCTGGTGCATTGAGAATCGTGAGCCCTAAGGTGTCAGTGTCGAAGCCGCCTTGTAGGCGCTTGATGTCTCCCGATATCGAGACATTTTCAGCAAGCTTCGTGCGTAGAAACGAGGTGAGTTGTTGAGACAGTTCCGAACGATTGTCGAAGGAATTTCCCAACAGATGCCTTTGCGCGAATTTAGGCCGACCGGCTAGTGGGCAACTGCCTCAGAGATTACACCAGGCAGGGTTACCGATATTGAAGTTCCTTCGGTTGTTCAGGTCGCCTATGTCATTCGGCTGTCAGTACCAGATCGTCTGAACGTAAAAAAAAGACCCTGCAATTGCAGGGTCTTCATAGAACAATGTTGGAGCAGAGCTAGGTTAGATCTTGGCTGCGCTAACCGATAACCATAGTCGTGGAACAGTCTTTAGTTCCATCTCGTCCCAAATCTGTCCAAGACCCTTCTGAAGTGCTTCACGTCCGACATCCAATGGCACGCCGGGCATTACGCCTTCGATCCAGTCGGAGAACCCAGATATGTGATGCCAACCTTCGTGCGGAACTTCGACTCGATTGAAGTCGTTGACTAACACTTTGAATCCGGCGTTTTCGACTAGGTCGACGTAGTCCTGAGCTTTAAGCTGAATCCGTGATGAGACTTTCGCAGACTTGTCGGCAGATAAGCCATGTTCTCGTTTGAGGATGCGGAGTGATCGCATCATCCACTTCCGGAAGAACAGCAGGCTGTCATCTGGGTGCGAACCTTCGTAGAACGAAGTGTTGAATGCAAAAATACCGTTCGGCTCAAGCGTCTCTTTGATTTGGTCGACCAAAACCGTTTTTTCAGGGACGTAGTGAATCGAGTTGCAGTAAACAACTGCATCGACCTTGTCTTTGACGGCTCCGGTGAGGTTCTGCACCTCGGAGTGGACGTACTTGATTGCAACGTCCTTACGCTCACCAATCTCTTCCGCAGCGGCTTTAAGCGCGGTTCTGGAGTGGTCGACAGCGTAAATTACCGTGTCCTTGGCCGACTGAAGTCGTTCAAGGATAAGTTTGGTAATGCCACCGGTACCACAACCCAGGTCGACGATTTTTCGTTGCTTGCCAACTTCGGCAAGGTCGAGCAAACGTTCGTTTACCTTGGTGTAGAAAGGTAGGTTAGAGAAGCTTGTGAAGTTGTATTCTTCGCTAGCTGTTACCAAAATCGTGCCTCATGATCCGCTGCGTGCACAGCGCTTGTTCAGATTCGATCCCACGTATGATCGCGTGGATGAGCCACGGCATTCAGCAGCGGCCGGTTAATTCTATCAGAGCTTGCCGATTTCTTTAAGGGAGTATTACTGTTGTTGCGCCGACGCTCAGTTCAATTCGTACTCGGTTTGATGCTCATGGCACTTGCCGCATCTTGCGGTGGGAACTCGGGCGCCGGTGTGCCGTTGATATTCGCGGCGGCTTCACTTTCAGATGTGCTTACTGAATCGGCGGAGATTTACGATCGAGAAACCGGGAAGCGGGTTGAGTTCAGCTTTGGCGGATCGCTGACGCTGGCGAATCAAATCGCCAAGTTGGGTGCGCCGGCTGATGGGGTTTTCTTTGTAGGTGAAGAACCTAAGACGATTTTAGGTGAGTTGGTGAACCCGGTTCCCAACGGCAGCATTGGATTGGTGAATACGCTGCTTGTGATCGCTTCCAAAGATGCCGGACATGTTGGGACATTGAGTGATCTGGCGTCGTCGGATGCCCGAGTCGCTATCGCCGATCCGTCGTTGGCTCCTGCGGGTCAGTTTGCCAAACAGGCGCTTGAATATGCTGGTGTTTGGGAAGAGATCGAGAGCGATTTGATATTTGCCGTGGATGTGCGGGCCGTGTTAGCTGCTGTGGAATCGGGTAATTCCGACTACGGAATCGTCTATCGCACAGATGCTTTCGGATCGGATTCGATTTCGATCATGAATGAGATATATGAAGGCTATTCGCCTATCGCTTACGTCGGTAGATCATTGAAGCTGGCTGAAAATTCGGCTTCTGCGGTGGAATTCTTCGAATTCCTTTCTAAATCGCCCACGGCACGCGATGTCTTCGAGTCCGCTGGATTTACAATCGGATTCGCCGGACCGGCCGGTACTTAGAATCTTGTCGATTTCCTATCTATAGGTATGAACTCAGATATTTCCATAGTTGCACTCTCATTGCAGATCGCACTCGTTGCGACGGCTGTGACGTTGCCGGTTGGCATGTTTGTGGCGTGGTTGTTAGTTAGGAAGCAGTTCAGAGGCAAGTTCGTTCTCGATGTCTTCGTTTCATTGCCGTTGGCGCTCCCGCCTGTAGTAGTTGGGTATGCGTTGCTGTGGATTGTGGGAACAAATGGCTGGATAGGGCAGTTGAGCGAGTCGTTGTTCGGGTCGACATTAGCTTTTACGTGGATAGCGGCGGCGTTGGCGGCGGCGATTGTTTCGTTGCCGCTTGTCGTTCGTTCGTTTGCAGCGGCACTTGCTGGGGTTGATCCTCGGCTCGAGGTTGCAGCACGGGGACTTGGTGCGGGATCGATTCGCACGTTCCTGACGGTCACGCTCCCTCTCGCTTATCGAGGTGTTATCGCCGGGGTGCTTCTTGGGTTTGTTAGGTCGTTATCTGAATTTGGAGCAACGATTATCGTTGCGGGGAACATTCCGGGGCGCACGCAGACGCTTCCGTCGGCGATATTCACACGTATCTCGGCAGGAAATACCGACGATGCTTGGAGACTGGCGCTGGTATCGGTTGTTCTGGGCGTAATTGCGTTGGCTGTTCACAATTGGTTACTGAAGCGAACGGCGAACGGAATATCTAGCTCGAACGGTGGGTTTCGATGATTTCGTTCGATATCCAATTGAATCATCCTGATTTTTCGCTTAGTGCAAAAGGCGAATTCGATGATGGAATTACGGCGGTGTTTGGTCCTTCGGGAGCAGGAAAATCTAGCCTTCTGAACTGTCTTGCAGGTTCGATCAAGCCTAGCGATGGTTGGGTCACGTTAGACGGAACCACTTTGTATTCGGGATCCAACGGTATTTGGGTTTCATCGGAAAAACGTAGGATTGGCACTGTGTATCAAGATGGAGCGCTGTTTCCTCACTTGAATGTTCGAAAGAATATTGAGTTCGGATGGAAGCTTTTGCCAGAAGACCAGCGACGACTTGATCCGCTTGAGATCGCCGATCTGCTTGGCCTGACGCATCTTCTTGATCGTGCCCCAAACGAACTTTCTGGTGGTGAACGTCAGAGGGTGGCTATCGCACGAGCACTGGCTACATCGCCAGCGTTGCTACTTCTTGACGAGCCTTTGGCGTCGCTAGATGCGGCACGGCGCGGTTCGATATTGAATTATTTGAAGCGAGTTCACGCTGAATTGAACATGCCGATGATCTATGTTTCGCACTCGATTTCAGAGGTTGTTTCAATAGCATCGTCGGCGATGTTGTTGAGAGACGGTGAGGTTGAAGGCTTCGATCGACCATCGGCTTTGCTGCTTGGGGCTATTTCTACGAGTGACGAAGTCGACAGCTTCGACAACATCCTTGACGGCGTTATTGGCGACTCTACGGATTACCTGACGACAGTGAGGATTGGGGAAGTCGATATCTCAACTCGGCACCAAAATAAGAACCCTGGCGACAGAGTTGTCGTTTCACTTGGTGCTAATAAGATAATTTTGGCGACGGACGAACCAACAAATCTTTCAGCGCGGAATATTCTTAGAGGAAGTGTTTCGGAAATATGGTCGAACACCGGCAAAGTATTCACCGAGGTAGACATCGGTGAAAAATTTATCGTAGAACTCACAGAAAACGCACTTAGTGACCTTGGTATAGCCGTTGGTCAGAACGTATTTTTAGTATTCAAATCAAGCAGCGTCGAAGTTTACGACGCCTGAGAATCCGAATCACACACATATGAAACGCACCGTAACGCTCGCGATGCTTGTCGGCATTTTCGCGATAGCCCTTGCCGCATGCTCGTCTGAGCCGAAACCAACTTCCACTCCTCGACTGACTGCTACGACAGTTGTTGTGCAACCAACGAGGGATGCACAACCCGTTGTGCCTTTGGAGGCGGAGCTCGATCGTAAGACGGCGATGTTGTTGGGTCTAGATTTGCATCGTCAATTATGGGCGACTCGTCCCTCAAACAACTATAAGTTTGGATTTCAGTGGAACGTCGGCGAATTTGCCTACGAGAGGGCAAATGTTGAGGTGAGGGTTCTCAAAAATGAACTTGAGGCTGTGCTGTGGGCCGACAATGCTGTGAAAGTCGATGGCACTGAGGCTGCTGGATTCGATGTGCCAGCTGAACCGAATCACGACGATTACTACACCGTCGACGGTTTATTTGCCGTTATCCAAGAAGCTATCGAGAGCGAGCCTGCGCGGGTATCACTCGGATTCGATTCGGCGTTCGGGTTTCCGACTTCGGTTGTGATCGAGTTTCCACCGAGCAGCGAGCATAAGGACATTTCGTTCTTCGCTGCACAGCTCGTTGCGATTCCGGGTCCACCTGAATAAATTGGCTTAGCGTTCGCTGGTGAGATCGTTTTACGCGGTTGCCAATCGTCTTTCGAGAACCTCAGGATGACATTTGCAACGTTCTTGGCTGTTCAAGAATTACCGGGTGTTTGCTTGCCCGGCAGGGCAGAGATCGAGTAGGACGCATTCTGCACAGAGCGGATCGTTTTTGGCGCAGACTCGCGCTGCATGACCGTCGAGTTGGGCGTGGAAATCGCCCCACATATCAACATTTGGATCAAGTTTTGATTCGAAGAGTCGTTGGTAGTCGGCGTATTTGTTGCCTCCGACCTTCCAGCCGAGTCGGTCGACCAGTCGGCGTGTGTAGGTATCCATCACGAACCTTGGCTTTTTGGCTGCGTAGAGAATGATGTCGTCGGCAGTTTCTTCGCCAATTCCGTAGATATTCAATAAACGCTATCGCAACTCGGGAAGTTCTAGTGCGAAGAGGTTCGCGTCGTCGCCATCGAATTCTTCTACGAGTGTTCGAGCAAACGCTTTTAGCTTCTTGGTTTTGGTGTTTTAGTAGCCAGACGAGCGGATCGCCTCGGTTAGATCTTCATCGTTGGCCTCGTGAACTGCTTTGTAGCCCCAAATTCCGGCGTCGCGGAGATTCACCAAAGCTCTCTTGGCGTTATTCCAATTGGTGTTTTGAACCAGAATTGCTCCTGCCGAAATCTCGAAGCCTGCGTCTTTGCCAGAGTCGTATTCGACTGGCCACAAGTTGCGATGACCGATTTTCTCTAGAAGGCGGTTGTATATTTCTAGGAGTAGTTCGGTTGAGGGTGTGGTTGGCATTGGGAGGTGAGCAAGGTAGGAGATTAGTTCGCCGTGTAGTGAGTGTCGGAATACGCCGCTGCAAGGGGGAGAAAGATACTGAAATGAATTCAGCATGACAATGGAAATGGATAGTCGATGCTCACAGGATTTGTGAGATAATTCATATCCAGTAATAGCGTTATTTGAAGTGACAGGAGCCACCTTTGCAGACGATGTTCGAGAGACTGGATGCAGCAGCAGCCAAGATGGAGAGTTTCGTTTGTGTGGGTCTTGATCCCACTCCTGAACGCGTTCCTATCGACGACATTTTGGCGTTTAACTGCGCCATTGTCGACGCCACCAAAGACGTGGTGTCGGCCTTCAAGCCTCAGTTTGCCTACTACGAGGCGATGGGAATCGAAGGCTTCCGGATTCTTGAAAAAACCATTCAGCACATCAGAGATGTTGCACCCGATCACGTGATTGTTGGGGATGGCAAGCGAGGTGATATTTCCACTACTGCAACTGCCTACGCAACCGCCATGTTCGAAGTGTGGGATGTGGATATCGCGACCATCTACGCCTACCAAGGAAGCGATTCAGTCGAGCCGTTTTTGCAGTATCCGGGCAAAGGCGTTTACATCGTTTGCCGAACATCGAACCCTAGTTCGCGTGATATTCAGGACCTCGTGGTAGATGGAGCGGATCATCAAGAGCATGTATTCGATCGAGTAGCCGATATGGCAGATCGATACGCTAGATCAGAGAATGTTGGCCTGGTTGTTGGTGCAACATATCCCGACGATCTACGTGCACTGCGGTCTAAGCACGCTGCGCCTTTCCTTATCCCTGGGGTTGGTGCACAGGGCGGTGTAGCTGAAGAAACGGCGCGTGTCGGTGTTAACGAACAGGGTGGCGGATTCATCGTGAACTCTTCGCGGGGGATTATTTACGCATCGAGCAACCCTGAAGATTTCGATATTGCTGCTCGTGGCGAAGCCGAAAAGCTGAAGAATCAGCTCAACGATGCGCTGAAGCCAAACGGGCCGTTTAGTGCCGAAACTGTGACGGTCGAGTAGCTCGCGTAATTTCGCGGTGGATCGTTTGTATGCCAGTAACACCTTTTAACGTTGGCGACCGTATAACTCTCAAGAAAAAGCATCCTTGTGGCGGTTTTGAGTGGGAGGTTTATCGTATTGGTGCCGATATTGGTATGAAGTGTTTGACGTGTGAACGTCGGATGATGCTGACCCGACGGGATGCCGAGAGAAGAACGGTAGCCAGAGTTGAAGCGGTTAGTGATGTTGACGATGAATCGTAATCGGCACCGGCGACCGAATAATTATCGGGATAAGTGACGTTTCAACTGCCGTGTTAGCGTGTACTCGGTGTAACCTTGTTCTCACTTCAGACTGGCATTGCGATGCCGACGCTGAACGCAGGCGGATCGTACTGGCGCAATGCCAATGACCAACAATTGGATGGAGGCTGACAACATGATGGAGCTGGTAATCGACAGCATTCGAGTTAGTTTGCTCAACCACCAACGCGTGGTGATTCTCAAGCAGAAGGAAGTCGATCGATACCTTCCCATATGGATCGGCCCGCCTGAGGCGGACGCTATCGCCGTTCGATTGCAAGAAGTATCTGTTCCGCGTCCTTTAACACACGATTTATTGCTCAACTCCATTAAAGATCTCGGTGGTGTGATCGATCACATCGTTGTTTCGAGTATGGAGAACGATACTTACTATGCAACGATCGTGGTTCGGCAGGGCGACAAGACGGTTGAGATAGATGCTCGACCTTCCGATGCTCTAGCTCTTGCCGTTCGCGCTGGTGTTCAGATATTTGCGGCGCCTGAAGTAATGGACAAGTGTGGAGTGCGGCTCGACAAGGACAGTGGTCTTGCTACTGTCGGTGAAGATGCCGCGGGTGCCGCTGCTGCTCCTGCTCGTGAGGCAGGTGGTCCGGTTGGGGCCGAAGAAGCCGAGAAGCTATCGGTATTTGCCGACTTCATCGAATCGCTTGATCTGGGAGATATGGATACGCCTAGTGGCTATAACGATAATCCCAGCGGTGACAAACCGGCTGGTGACGAGCCTGTCGCAGGTGGTTAGCTGGGTTGGGCGAGCTTATCCGGTAAGTAAAAATCGACCCCGTATTTAGCGGGGTCTTTTCTTTTAATACGTGGTTTCTGTCGTGTTTCAAGTTTGTTTCAGTTGTTATCACTTGAACTAGTGGTAAATTCGTCTCAAAAGACGAGCCAGTTTCGTGGAAATTTCGTTTGGATTCTGTTGCGCTTGTGATAGCATGCACAATCGGTCATTTAGAGCAGGGGGTACCTTGTCGGACGCACCAAAATCGCCTCCCGAGTCATCGGGGAAGGGCAATGAAAACGGTGATTTGCCAGGTTCATCCTCGGATCAAGCAACAAGTGGCTGGCCCGCAACAATTGCGTTGCTGGGGCGAGTAGGTGGGATCGGCTGGTTTGTCGGTACTTCTATAGCTCTGGGTTCGTACGGCGGGTATTGGCTCGATCGACAATTTGAAACGGCTCCTGTCCTCACAATCGTTGGGCTGGCGTTGGGCGTGGCAACTGCATTTGTTGGCATGTTCCGGCTTCTCAGCGCGATTAGAAGAGGGCGGTAACAGCCAACAGAGAACGAAAGAGAATCAGGTACAGGCCGCTTGGGAAAGCTTCTTTCTAGTCCCAAACTCCTTGTCATCGCCATCGCTGCTGTTGCAGCGTTGTTAGTCTCGGTAGCCGGTGGCGCACTTGGTGCATCATTCGGTTTGGGATTCCTTGGCGGTCCGATTCCGTTTATCTCGATCCCAGCCGAGCGAGTTGCCTTTATTGGTAGCTACCAGCTCCTGAACTCAACTGTTATGTTCTGGTTCGGTGGGCTGATTCTTCTCTTCATCGCATGGCGAGCGGGTCGAAACGTGAAAGACGTTCCTTCCGGTTGGCAGAACCTGATGGAGATGATTTACGAATTCTTCAGCAACACCGTTGACGGCGTTGCTGGTGGAAGGCCTAAGGCGGGCCGACGTTTCCTCGCATTGGTAACCACTATTTTCCTTGTCGTGATGATTATCAACTGGGTTGGAATTCTCCCCGGTGTTGGATCAGTAGGCCGGATCGAATCTATCGAAGAGTGGGTTCACCACCATGTCGAAAAGTTCGAGGCTGAAGTCGAAGATGCTCACCCTGCTTACACCCACGAGCAGGTCGAAGCTGCTGCGTTGGTTCACCTTCTTGAAGAGCACGGCGAGGACACGTTTGTTGCGTTCGACGGTATCTTCGTTCCGCTTGGTCAGGGCGAGCAGGCACGTGTTCCTCTGAACAAGATTATTTCTTTTACTGAGACAGACCTCCATGAGATTGAAACCGCCATCGAACGTGGCGATGATCTGTCTCACGTTGAGGCGCTTGAAAACATTCACCACGACATTGAAGCTGGTGTTGTGAAGAGTGAATTTACTTACGACGAAGGCGGCTCGAACGAGAAAGATTACAACTTCACTGGCCAAACGGCTGGTCTGTTGGTTCCTTACCTTCGTGGTGCTTCTACTGATATCAATACCACGCTAGCAATCGCCATTATTGCGATGTTCACGGTTCAGTTCTGGGGCTTCCGAGCTCTGGGCGTTCGTGGATACGGCGGCAAGTTCTTGGTCAACCCGATTACGAAGGGTCCGATCGCAACATTTGTTGGTGTACTTGAGGCGTTTGGTGAGCTGACTCGAACGATCAGTTTTACTTTCCGTCTATTCGGCAACATGTTTGCCGGTGAAATTCTGCTTATAGCGATGGCGTTCTTGCTGCCGCTTGTCGGAATCATCCCATTCATGGGTCTGGAATTGTTTGTGGGCGTTATCCAGGCGTACATCTTCGCAATGCTCACTCTTGTATTTGGCGTCATGGCAGTCGCGAGTCACGGTGATCACGACAGCCACGCGGAGGATCACTGAGAACAGCGATCCCCTTGAAATAGGCGTGGTGGGCGACATGAATCATTGTGATTGGCCACCGACGCATAGAACGAAGTTACTAGGAGAAATAAATTGGATGCAGAAGCAGTAAAGCCTCTGGCAGCAGCAATCGCAATCGGCGTTGGAGCCCTTGGCCCGGCCCTTGGTATTGGATTGTTGGCCGGTAAGGCTATGGAAGCTTTGGGCCGAAACCCTGAGGCTACCGGTCCTGTTCAGCAGAACATGATTCTTGCCCTTGCGTTCGCAGAAGCCATCGCTATTTATGCGTTGGTTGTTGCGATCATCATCCTATTCGTCTAATTCAATCGGAATCCGTATGACTTGCCTGTGCGAGAGTTTTCTCTTGCTCAGGAGTCGCTAGCGGCCCGGTGACGGCGAATTTAGTTCGTCGGCATAACCGATAAAGGAACGAATATGGAAGCGCTTGGAATAACACTTCAGCAGTTGCTAACTCAGTTGGTTAGCTTTCTGATCCTGTTTTTCCTGTTGTACAAGCTGGCGTATGGCCCGATTATGGGCATGCTCGACGGCCGTGCACTGAAAATCAAGGAGAGTTTGGAAGCAGCTGAGACAGCACGTCTCGATGCAGCATCTTCGGCCGAACGAGTGGAAGCAGAAATTGCTTCAGCGCGTGTAGAAGGCCAGAAGATTGTGGCAGAGTCGCGTGAAGCAGCTTCGAAGCTTCGTGAACAAGAGCAGGGACGTGCACGTGAAGAGGTCGAGACGATGCTCGAACGTGCAAGAGTTGAAATTAGTCGCGACAAAGATTCTGCTGTGGAACAAGTTCGTAAGGAATTTGCGAGCCTCGTTATCACAGCTGCTGAACGAATCGTTGAAGGGTCACTTGATGCCAAGTCTCACTCCGGCCTTATAGATAGGGTTTTGGAAGAAGGACTTAGCGAGAGGAAGAACTAGAGAACTTGTTGAATTTCGATTTGATGAGAACTCTGTAGTAGCAATGGCAGCAACCGGACGAAGATATGCACATGCAGCTTTCGAGCTGGCTAAAGAAAAGAACAACCTCGACCGTTGGGAGAAAGACCTGGCGCAAGCGGCTGAAGTTCTTGGCGATAAAGATGTATTGAGTTATCTCGATGCACCTCAGGTGACGGACAGCGCAAAGCTGGACGGTATCGGCAAGCTTCTTTCGGATGTTGATGTGTTGGTACGAAACTCTGTGAACCTGATGACGGTGAATCGTGACATCACTAAATTTGCGGACATGTTCCGGATCTTTAGTGAAATGGCCGATGAGCACCACGGTATCGCAAGAGCCGAGGTGACTACAGCGGTTCCACTTGATGACGCTCGACGCAGCAAAATTGCTGCACGTTTGGCGAAGTTGGTGGGGCGAGACGAAGTAAAGATTACTGAGATCGTTGATCCCGAGATCATCGGCGGAGTCGTAGTGAGAGTCGGCGACAGGCTGGTTGATGGGAGCACTCGCACTCAGTTACGAGCATTGCGTGATTCATTGGCCGAGCGGCCAGTCGATTAGGGCGAAAAATCCCGAATAGGGAAAATCAACGGCCGATCGATCAGGCCAGTAGAGTATTTAGACGGGTTTTACCCGGAGAGAGAGTCCAATGGCAGTACGAGGTCAGGACATAGCCTCTGTTATCAAGAGGCAAATTGAAGATTTCGGTGGCGACATCACTCAGGTGGACGTCGGAACCGTTATCGAAGCCGCAGACGGTACGGCTCAGATTCACGGACTCTCAGGAGTTCGGTATTCAGAGCTGCTACAGTTCCCCGGCGATATTTTTGGACTAGCACTGAACCTCAACGAGGACAGTGTTGGTGCGGTGATTCTCGGTGATTACATCCAAATAAAAGAGGGTGACGAGGTTCGCAGCACGGGTCGAATTATTGAAGTTCCTGTTGGTGATGCAATGCTGGGTCGAGTCGTTGACTCACTCGGTGTGCAGATCGACGGCAAGGGCACAATCGCTACTACTGAGTCGTACCCGGTCGAGAAAATCGCCCCTGGTGTTGGTGCTCGGCAGTCGGTTGACCAGCCTGTGCAGTTTGGTCTGAAGATCGTTGATGCGATGGTTCCGGTTGGCCGAGGACAGCGAGAGCTGGTTATTGGTGACCGTGCAACTGGTAAGACTTCGGTCTGTATCGACGCACTCATCAACCAGAAGGACAGCGGAATCATTGGTGTTTACGTGGCCATTGGCCAGCGTGCATCGAAGGTTGCGCAGGTTGTAACTCGATTGGAAGAGAACGGCGCTCTCGACAACACTGTCGTTGTTGCTGCTAACGCTTCCGACCCAGCAGCTATGCAGTACCTTGCTCCTTATACGGGCTGCGCAATTGCTGAATATTTCATGGCTCAAGGTAAAGACGTACTCATCGTTTACGATGACCTTACAAAGCACGCTTGGGCTTACCGACAGATGTCACTATTGCTTCGCCGTCCTCCAGGGCGTGAGGCTTACCCCGGTGACGTCTTCTACCTCCACTCACGCTTGCTGGAACGAGCTGCTCGCCTGAACAAGGATGCGGGTGGTGGTTCGATTACTGCTCTGCCGATCATTGAGACGCAGGCTGGTGACGTTTCGGCTTACGTTCCTACTAATGTTATTTCGATTACCGACGGTCAGCTCTTCCTTGAGCCTGATTTGTTCAACTCGGGTGTTCGACCTGCTGTGAACTCGGGTATTTCGGTTACACGTGTCGGATCTTCGGCTCAGTCGAAGGCTATGAAGTCGGTTTCAAGCTCGCTTAAGGCTGAAATGGCTCAGTATGCAGCGCTCGTTACGTTCGCTCAGTTTGGTACAGACGACCTCGACGCCGTCACCCGACGACAGCTGGAACGTGGTGCTCGATTTACAGAGTTGTTGAAGCAGGACGAAAACTCACCATTGTCGGTTGAGGCTCAGGTTTCAGCGTTGTACGTCGCAGGCAAGGGCGCTCTTGAAGACGTTGCTGTTGAGAACGTTCGAGCGTGGGAAGCTCAGTGGCATGACTATGCTGCTGCGAATATTCCTGAAGTTCTGAAATCGATTGCTGACACAGGTGATTTGAGTGACGACGCTAAGTCGAAGCTTGATGATGCTGTTGTAGCTTTCAAGCAGACCGTCAGCCTCTAAGAATTATTCGAACCAACTCGATAACACTGAAACTAACAGAGACAAGAATTGCCGAGTACCAAGGACTATAGAGATCGAATTCGTTCGGTTTCGAACACAGCGAAAGTCACGGGCGCAATGCAGATGATTGCAGCGTCGAAGATGAACCGTGCCCAGAATATGGTGCAGGCGGGTCGTCCTTACGCTGATCGAATACGTGACGTGCTCGGTGATCTTGCAGCTCTCGCCGCTAAAGACGATGATGCGCCGACTGTCGACCTTTTGAAGGTTCGACCGGTGAAGAAGACTCTCGTTCTATTGGTTACTCCTGACCGTGGACTGGCTGGTGCGCTTGTTGGAAACCTCCAACGTGCTGCTGCCAAGTTCATTCATGAGGCAGAAGGCGAAGTTTCGGTTGTGACTGTTGGTCGTAAGGGTGAACGTTTTGTCACCCGAACCGGTCAGGATCTGATGGCAAGTTTCACGGTTCCCGACCGACCAACCTTGGATGACACGATCGCTGTGGGCAAGATGCTGGTTGGCGAGTACAGCTCGGAGCGTGTTGATCGGGTCGTTCTTATTTATGCAAAGTTCATCAACACTGCTGTGCAGGAAATTACTGCACGACAGCTTCTACCAGTCGAGCCTGCTGAGCGCGGGGACGACGATGTAGATAAGTTGGAAGAGCTCGATTACATCTACGAGCCGAGCATCAATGATGTGCTCGCGTCGCTCGTACCGCGATACATCGAAACTCAGGTGTATCACGGAATTCTCGAAGCGTTTGCTAGCGAACACTCTGCTCGGATGATTTCGATGCAGAATGCGACGGACAACGCTAATGAGATTGTCGAGGGCTTGACTCTCGATTTGAACAAAGCACGGCAGGAATCTATTACTGCCGAGCTTCTTGACATCGTGGGTGGCGTGGCCGCCTTGGAAGGCTAATAGAATAACAGCCGTCCATCGGGCGGGTATCGCAAGACCAGGAGAGCCTCAGTAATGGCTAAGGGTAGTAAGGGCAAAGTAGTTCAGGTAATTGGAACCGTCGTTGACGTTGAGTTCCAGGCTGGCGAACTGCCAACAATTTATTCAGCTGTAGAAATTCAGAACGAAGGCGAACGCCTGGTACTCGAAGTTGAGCAGCACGTTGGAAACAGTTGGGCACGTTGTCTGGCACTCGGTGCGACCGAGGGTCTGGCACGGGGCATTGAGGTAACCGACACCGGTTCGCCAGTTATGGTTCCAGTTGGGCAGTCTTCGCTTGGTCGACTGATGAACGTGCTTGGTGACCCTATTGACGGCGGAGAAGAATTTCCTGCTGACACTTTACGATGGCCTATTCACCGTAAGGCGCCGTCATTCGCTGAACAGTCGGGGACGACCGATGTGCTCGAATCTGGCATCAAAGTTATCGACTTAATTACTCCTTTTGCTAAGGGCGGTAAGGTAGGTCTCTATGGTGGTGCTGGTGTAGGCAAGACGGTTGTTATCACTGAACTCATTCGAAACATCGCACAGGAGCACTCTGGTGTATCCGTGTTCGCTGGTGTGGGTGAACGATCCCGTGAAGGTAACGACCTCTGGGGTGAGATGATCGACTACGGTGTTATGGATTCCACAGCACTCGTGTTTGGTCAGATGAACGAGCCACCAGGAACTCGAGCACGAATCGCCCTTACGGGTTTGACGATGGCCGAGTACTTCCGTGACGAAGAGAAGCGCGACGTGCTTCTTTTCGTAGACAATATTTACCGATACATTCTTGCCGGTATGGAAGTTTCAGCACTTCTCGGCCGAATGCCATCTGCGGTGGGTTACCAGCCGACTTTGTCGACTGAAATTGGTGACCTTCAAGAACGAATTACTACGACTAAAGACGGTTCGATTACGTCCTTCCAGGCTGTATACGTACCTGCTGATGACTACACCGACCCGGGAATTGTCACAACGTTCGGTCACCTCGACGCTAACGTGTCGCTCGACCGTGCTCTTGCTGCACAATTCTTGTTCCCTGCAGTCGATCCACTGGCTTCGAACTCTCGAATTCTTGAGCCTGCGCTTGTTGGTGAGAAACATTACGATGTTGCTCAGAACGTGAAGCGGGTTCTACAGCGCTATAAGGACTTGCAGGACGTTATTGCAATTCTTGGTATCGAGGAACTTTCTGAGGAAGACCAGGTCACTGTTGGACGCGCACACCGCATCCAGCGATTCCTGACTCAGCCGTTCTTCGTTGGTGAAGTGTTCACTGGTATTCCAGGGCAGTACGTTCCGGTCGCTGAGACTGTTCGGGGATTCAAAGAAATTCTCGAAGGCAAGCACGATGATTTGCCAGTGCAGGCGTTCTACATGGTCGGCACAATTGACCAAGCTGTTGAGAAGGGCAAGAAGATTCAGGAGGAAACCGCAGCCGCTAGCTAAAGCGGGTTAGGTTTCTAGAGGACATCAAATAGTTATGGCTAAACTTCAGTTAGCAGTTGTTACCGCCGAGGGCGAAAGCTTTTCGGGTGAGGTAGATATGGTCGTTGCACCGGGAGGACTCGGTGAATTCACCGTGCTGCCTTCGCACGCTCGAATGATCTCGACTCTTGCTGCGGGCGTTCTTCGTTTTGATCAGGGTGCCGATTCTGTTTCGCTGGCGATGTCGGGCGGTTTCTTGGAAGTTTCTGACAACCGAGTGACTGTTCTTGCCGATGCTGCTGAGCGGGACGATGCGATCGACCTAGAACGGGCGGAGATTGCTCTGGCTCGGGCGCAGGAGCGCATCGCTGGAACGACTGCTGATATGGATCTTGAACGTGCGACGACTGCACTTCGACGGGCTAGGGTTCGAGTAAATCTCGGTCGCCGAAGTCGCGACCGCGGTCTGAGCTAGGGTGTTTGGGCGTTTGGCTCGGGCGTCGTCGGACGACTTGGTCGCCGCGTCGAGTCTCCCCCTCTAACTCCCCCACTCTGGGGGAGGACAAATATGAATGAAAAGCCCTCGGCGTAACGCCGTGGGCTTTTTGTTGTTGGGAGAATTTCACTTGCCCACACCAGTCGGACTTCCCGAGTGCATCCGAGGGATCTGGTGCGTGGTCGCGTTATGTGGTGAGTGACTGGGTGCAGTCGGCGAAGAAGCCCGTTGGTGCCAGCCAGCGATTGACCCTGAAAATGAATTCAGGGTGACAGTGGCAAGCGTTACGATCCTACGTCGACCAACTTCACAGGGTGACAGTTTTCGATGTTAGCCGGGTCGCTTGTTCTCCGGCTGCTTGATGTGATGTCTGATTCCGTGGCCGGCGAATGGTTCGTCGGAGTGCCGAGGGATTATGTGCAGATGAGAGTGCGGGTGACTCTGACCTGCCGCCGGACCGCTATTCTAGCCAACGCTGTAGCCGTCGGGCGCGTACTTATCGTCGAGCATGTTCTTGGCCTGCTCGAGCAGGCTTTGGGTTTCGTCCCATTCTTCTTTCGTTAGGTCGAAGACCGTTTCTCGATGTGCGCGAGGAAGGATCATTCCACCGCCAACAAGGATCGGGTCGCCGGTGTCCATGAAGTAGCAGAGTGTTCCCTCGATGAGAACCGACGAGTGTTCAACTCCGTTGCAGAACGAGCAGTCAGTCAATTTCGATCCTCGGTGTTCAGATTAGTTGGTTCGACATTAGCGCCGAAAGTGTAGCGCACACTCGGGCGCCGACGAGCGCGAAAAGACCCGGCATAACGCCGGGTCTTTTCCACAACATCCTTGGAGCATGACCTACTCCAGAGAAGTCGATTCGTGGTTTGGTATACCGACTTACCCGAACGAAATCAGTTCTTGCCTTATGGCGTTTAACACTGCTTCTGTTCGGTTGCCCGCAGACATTTTGCGCATGATGTTTGCAACGTGGCGTGCGATTGTGTTGTGGCTAATACCAAGTTCGCTTGCCATTTGTTTGTTGCTGAATCCGGCAGCGATTAGCCGGGCCACCTCTAGCTCACGATCGCAAGTTGCGGCGGTTTGCCTGGGTGGCGCAGCATGCCTGAAGACGATTGCTGGTCGGTAAGTTGGACCAGCGGTTGGGTATGTGTATGTAGCTTTCAATTCGAACCTCGATTGGCGTTTGGCTGTTTCTTTACTTAGCCGCAACGCACGCCCTATGAGGGTGGCGTATTCGAGAGGGTTTACGAATTGATTCGTAAAGCGCGCTGCTACAGCTGGACTTGATGCACCGATTTGGTGACAGTCCTGCCGGAGAATGGATATCTTGACGCGCTTCTTGCCGTTGATAAGCGGCGTGCCCAACTTCGTTTGGTGGTTCGATTGGGCAGAAGGTGCGCTCACAAACAAATGCGAGCGGATTTATATAACCGGTAGGACGTTACTTGGTCGGGGCGACCATGATCACGGACTTTGTAAGGAAAATTACGTTTCTCATCTTTTTGATTTACCCCTGTCTTTGAATCGGGTTTGGGAAAAGCACTGAATCAGTAGGTCGTTCAGGCATAGCAACGTAATCTAACATAACCCTTTTGCACTACGACTAACAAATATTGGTTACGTGCGTTAGTTGCGCTCGTCGTCGGACGACTCGGCTCCGCGTCGCATTGACGTTAGGTTCCATCGTCGTCGAATGACTCAGTCACGCGTCGCAGTCTCGTTAGTCGGCTCGTCATCTAATGACTCGGATCCGCGTCGAAATTCTCCTACGCTTGCCCTTCCGTCTGGAAGAGGGTAGCGGCAACGTTAGTCGCTGTTATCGGTTCTCGGCCGGATCGGGGTAGTTAGAGGGGGAGACTGCGACGCGGAGCCTAGTCGTTCGATGACCAGAACAGTTATCCCCTTCCAGACGGAAGGGCTAGGGTAGGAGAATTGCGACGCGCGACCAAGTCGTTCGACGACGCCCGGAGCATTCACGCCAGCTAACGCAGGTAGTACGTCATCGACTGTAGGGACAGAACCGGGTCGATACCTCGCATCGTTACGCCTTCGGGTACTTGTGGCGACAGCGGAGCGTAGTTAAGTATCGATTTAATGCCTGCTAGGACCATGGCATCGATCACTTCCTGAGCATGGTCGATCGGGACAGTGACGATACCGATTTTGATATCAAGTTCTTTCACTGACTCGGTTAACTGCGATATCGACTGAACGTGAAGACCTGAAATCGTTTTACCTACGATGTCGTGGCTTGTGTCGAAGGCGGCGCTAATATTGAAACCTGATGGAGCGAAGCCAGGATAAGAAACAACAGCCCGACCGAGCCTTCCCATACCAACAACCGCCGCGTTCCAGGTTCGGTCGAGACCAAGGATTTCGCGGAGCTGACGTTCGAGCATCGCTACGTCGTATCCACGTCCTTGTTTACCGAATCGCCCGAAGTAAGAAAGATCTTTCCGAATCTGAGCAGGGGTCATCTGTAATCTCGAGCCCAGTTGCTCAGAGGAAATGACTTCTTCGCCGGCGGACGAATACTGCGTGAGGACTCTCACGTACAAAGGCAGCCGTTGAATAACGACTTCTGGAACCGGAAATTCCGAACTTAAATTGTCACTATTGTTGGGAGTTGTCATTGTGCGCGTAGCATCACATAAAAGAGAAGCAAAGCCGTGTGTGCTTTGTATCACACTGTATAAATAATCGCACGTGTGCTGTAGTACGGCGAATGTATGCTGTTGGTAAGAATTTCGATCAAATAGGGGAGAAGCTGATGAAACTTCGAGAAGTGGGGCGTGTTGCGGCGATATTAGGCGCTACGCTGACGTTTCTCGTCGGAGCTGTCAGTATTGTCCTCGGCGTTGTGAATTCGTCGCCTGACCAAGGCGGCTGATCGCTCGTCATACGGGGCTTGGTACTTGTGGCGTTATCGGTAGTTGCTGGATATGCCGCCTCGATCAGTATTCGCAAACCCGAAATGGCATCGATTCAACTAGTGGTGGTTGCAGTGCTTGGCAGCGTCGCCGCATTTCGAAGTTTTTGGATTGCCGCGGGTGTCTTGGTCGTATCCGCTGCGATTGTTTACTCAAGCCGAGAGAGCTAGCCGTTAGTCGCGCTCGTCGTCGAACAACTCGGCTCAGCATCGCAATTCTCCTACCCTAGCCCTTCCATCTGTAAGGGGATCGTCGCGGCGTTAGCTCCGGGCGTCTCGGGCGTGACTTGGTAGCGCGTTGTAGTTGCGTCAGTTGAGATTTGCCAGGAATGCTGCAATTGGGGAGAAATATCCTGAAAATGAATTCAGGATGACAATGGTCATTGAGGGTTGGTTTGAGTGTACGCAGCTTTGAAACTAACGGTTCTCCCCTAGAGTGGGGGAGTTAGAGGGGGAGACTGTGACGTGTGACTGAGTCGTTCGGCGACGATGGAACCTAACGCCGCAGCGACTAAAGCGCCTTAAACAAAAAAGGCCCCGGTATCAATTACCAGAGCCTTAAGAGTTCGGTAGTTGCAATTATGCAGCTACGACTTTAGCCGGAGTGGCGGTCTCAGACATTGCTCGACGTGCAGCCTCTTTCGAGTCCACCGTAAACGAGCACTGGAGGCAAGACAAACTCTTGCTATCTGGGAATACGACGAGCTCAATGTCGCCGTGGCACTTCGGGCATGCCTTTAAGTAAAGCACTTTAGTTCCTTCTTCTTTCGTCCCCGCCAAAACACTGGTCGGGGCGTTCATAAAATTTTGGTCCCGATTGCGTTACGAATCCTGTAACAAGATTCACTCCGTAAAACGAGCCGGGGCAGATACTACTACGAAAAATCTAAAGATACAAGATATCTATATCCGATTTCGTAAACATTTGGTTAACGGCCCGTGAGCGAGTCGTTAGGTAACGACGAAATCATGCGCTTAAGTTTACACGACCTGTGTCAACTATTACAATAGTAGTCGTGTTATTTACATTGACTCGGTTAGCCGATTCGTTCGTAGATGACCAGATTTAGATTTTAATACCGTCTTCATTCGCTTCATTAAGGAAAATTCTTGACTCAGAACTATGAGCAAACACCCGACGAGCAGGAACAAGCCGGTAAACAGGATCTCGCCTGGTCGCGTTCAAAGAATTTGAACCGAATGTTGACTGAGCTATTCGAAATCGCTTCGAGTGGTGACGAAAACCGCAGCGTTCCGATGAATGTGAATCGCCCTAGCAGTAGTCAGCAGTTTCATCGAGTTCCGCCGACTACTCGGATAACAGGGGTTTACGTAATCAGTGTGGCGGCTCGATTGGCTGATATGCATCCGCAGACGTTGCGTAAGTACGATAAGGAGGGGTTGGTTAGTCCGCAGCGATCGGGTGGGAGCCGACGGCTTTACTCTGATTCCGACGTTGAACGCTTGCGCGTAATTCGTCGGCTTGCTGACGGATTAGGATTGAACTTGAATGGTGTTAGCTTAGTGCTCGATCTGGTGAGATCATTAACGGATATCGTTTCGCTACTGGAGAGCAGCCCTGAAGTATCAGATACGGGGGCTGCGAGAGTGGCGGCAGACGAGCTTCGACAGATACTCTCGTATGTTGGCGCTGATTAGCTGGTCTAATCTTGTCCAATTCATTTCTTTTCATTAATAGGTCATTAAAAAACGTTGTCAGAAACAGAAGACAAAATACCGCAGGAAGATTCTGCGGAATCGGAACAATCTACGGATTCCGCCAACATCGAAAATTCGTCAGGCGAATCAAATGATGAACTAGCGGAAGCACTTCGAGAGAAGGACCAATTCAAACGTCTGGCTCAGCGAGCGCAGGCCGACTTGGTCAACTACCGAAGACGTATTGAAGGTGAGCAGGAATCATCGCGACATCGAAATTTGCAACGAGTCGTGCTCAAGTTTGCTGATGTGATTGATCAGCTGGATGTTGCGCTCAGTGCCGACTCTATGAAGAATGCTGAGACAGGCTGGCTGGAAGGAATCATGGCAATTCAGAAAAATTTCGTGAATACCGTTTCTTCAGAAGGCTTTGAGCGATTCGACTGTGTGGGCGAAGAGTTTGACCCTCGTAAACACGAGGCTTTGCTTTCGAGTCCTACAGCAGACCACGCTCCAGATACAGTCGTTACAGAACTACGGCCCGGATATATGTACAACGGAGAAGTCGTTCGGCCCGCTCAGGTGCAGATTGCTGTCGCATTACCTGATGAGGATGAGGACTAGAACGATAAAAAGCATGGATATGAGTAAGGGTTACGAATTCGGGCATAAGCAATAACTCCGGGCGTCACTTTCGTGACTGAGTCGTCAGCGACAATCTACCAATCCCCTAACCCCTTCCCGAAGGAAGGGGAACAAAACGAAGCATTTATTTAGTTACTACGAATTTCGAACAACAGGTTCAACAATTTCCGGCTCAGAATCCGGAAACGAAGAAGGAAATCTAAAAGAACAATGGCAAAGGTTATTGGAATCGATCTCGGCACCACGAACTCCGCAATGGCGATCATGGAAGCCGGAGAACCACAGATCGTTGAGAACGCAGAAGGACGACGCACTACTCCATCGGTAGTTGCATTCAATTCGAAGACTGACGAGAGATTCGTTGGTGAATTGGCTCGTCGTCAGGCAATTACGAACCCTGAGAACACTGTGTACTCGGCAAAACGATTCATCGGTCGACGATTCGACGATGCTTCGGTTCAGGCTGACGTAAAGAACGTTTCATTCAAGCTCGGCGAGCTTGACGGTGGAGACGCTGGAATCGTTCTAAATGGCAAGACCATCACACCTGCCGAAGTTTCGGCAATGATTCTGCGCAAACTCAAGGCCGACGCTGAGGCAAAGCTGGGCGAACCAGTTACTCAAGCCGTAATCACTGTTCCTGCGTATTTCAACGATGGTCAGCGGGAAGCTACAAAAATCGCTGGTCAGATCGCTGGACTTGAAGTTCTGCGAATCATCAACGAGCCAACCGCAGCTTCGCTCGCGTACGGTCTCGACAAAGAGGGTGAACGAACTATTGCGGTCTACGACCTCGGTGGTGGAACCTTCGACGTTACGATTCTCCAACTCGGTGAAGGCGTGTTCGAAGTAAAGAGTACGAATGGCGACACTCACCTCGGTGGTGACGACTTCGATCTGAGCTTGGTCGACTACTTGGCGGACGAATTCAAGAAAGAGAACTTAATCGACCTTCGTAAGGATGTTTCGGCGCACCAGCGACTTCGAGTCGAATCAGAGCGTGCCAAGATTGAACTTTCGTCAGTATCTTCAACTGAAATTAACTTGCCGTTCATTTCTGCAGACTCTTCAGGTCCGAAGCACCTTCAGTCGACTTTAACCCGAGCAAAACTCGAAGAGTTAACAAGTTCGCTGATTGAACGAACATCTGCTCCGACCAAGGCGGCTCTTAAGGACGCAGGCGTTGCACCGGGTGAAATCGACGAGGTTGTTCTCGTTGGTGGAATGACACGAATGCCAGCAGTGATCGAAATGGTCACCAAGCTGTTCGGCAAAGAGCCAAACCGTTCGATTAATCCAGACGAAGTCGTTGCCCTTGGCGCAGCGATTCAGGCTGGTGTTCTTCAGGGCGACGTTAAAGATGTTCTGCTTCTTGACGTAACACCTCTTTCCGTTGGAATTGAGACACTCGGTGGTGTTCGCACAGCTCTTATTGAGCGAAACACGACTATTCCTACTTCCAAGACGGAAACGTTCACTACTGCTGCCGACAACCAGTCGAGCGTGGAGATTCATATCGTTCAGGGTGAGCGTGAGATGGCCGGCGACAACACGTCGATTGGTCGATTCAATCTTGACGGAATTCTTCCGGCTCCTCGTGGAGTTCCGCAGGTCGCAGTTACGTTCGATATCGATGCCGATGGCATATTGAAGGTGTCGGCTAAAGACAACGGCACGGGCAAGGAACAGCACATCACGATCACGGGTCGTTCAGGAATGGACGGTGCTGAGGTCGCGAGACTCGTCAAGGAAGCTGAAGAGAACGCTGAAGCCGATAAGTCAAAGCGTGAGGGTGTCGAAACCCGTAACGCCGGTGAGAGTGCTGTTTTCCAGGCTGAGAAGATTCTCAAGGACGAAGGCGACAAGGTTCCTGAAGAGATCAAGAGTGATGTCGAAGCGAAAGTAGAAGCTGTCAAAGAGACTCTGGCCGATGAGGCTGCCGAGACAACTACGATTGCTGCTGCAACTGAAGAGCTACAGACCGCACTTCAGGCTATTGGACAGGCTGTTTACGAAGCCAACCAAGCCGCTGGTGGCGAGGAAGCTACTGTTGAAGGTGGCGATCAGGCTTCAGACGATGAAAACGGCGATGCTGCCGACAGCGAGAGTGATGACGATGACGACACCGTCGAAGGTGAATTCCGAGAAGTTTAGTCGCTAGCGACATTTTCCTCAGGTTGGTCGTCGGTGACTCTGGCGGTTTGATCTGAGGAGATAACGAAAATATGAGAAAACCCGTCCGTCTGGCGGGTCTTCTCTTTTAAGTGCTTGTGTTTTTGGTAGTTGGTCAGTTGTGCGATTCGGTGTTGAGTCGAGAGTTGCGTTGTGTGGATGTTGATTGCCACGTCGCAGGGCCTCCGCGCAATGACAGGGTCGATTATTGACGGCAGTTTCTTTGTTGAATGCTGGTCGGTGAACGCTGCCGGTGTTGAGTGGATGTTGGGTGCTTGATAGAGTCCGGCGACTATGACTCAACCAACGTTTCTCGGAATAGATGTCGGAACCTCGTCGATCAAAGTCGTCGCAGTCGATCCAACCGGCAAGTTGCTAGCGGTGGCGAGCAGTCCGATGTCAGTCGATGTTCAACGTCCGGGATGGAGCGAACAGAACCCTGAGGATTGGTGGGCTGGAACATGCTCGGCGATCAGACAGGCACTTAGTGAGATCGACTCGCCTGAAGTGCTGGCGGTCGGGCTTTCTGGTCAGATGCACTCGCTCGTGTCGTTGGATACTTCATTAAACGTCGTGAGGCCAGCAATTCTGTGGAACGACGTGCGATCGAGTGCCGAAGCGGCTTATGTTCGAGAAACGGTCGGCAACGAATCGTTGCGTCGGCTCGCAGGGAATCCATCGCTTGAAGGATTCACGGTCACCAAGCTGCTGTGGATGCGAAATCACGAGCCGCAGTTATACGAAAAAATCTCACACATGCTGCTGGCGAAGGACTACGTACGGTTTCGCCTGACCGGAGAGCTTGCAACCGATCCGTCTGATGCCTCGGCAACCCTTCTGTTCGACATCGTCAACAGCCGGTGGTCGGACGAAATGTGCAGCATACTCGATATTGATCCGAGGTTGTTGCCAACTATAGTCGAGTCGGCCGAAATAGCCGCGACTGTCACAAGCTTTGCTGCGAGTAAGACTGGGCTTGCAGCTGGGGTTCCGGTTGTAGGAGGTGGCGCCGACAATGCGTGTGCCGCCGTTGGAGCTGGAGTTGTTTCTTCAGGCGAAGCACTATTTTCAGTGGGAACTTCGGGAACGGTCGTTGTTCCAATTTCTCAGCCGTCGACCGATCCCGGTATGAGGATTCACTCGATGCGGCACGCCGTTCCCGACACTTGGTATTTGATGGGCGTTGTGCTGTCGGCGGGTGCTGCGCTCGACTGGTGGAGGCGGTCATCCGGTCAGGCAAGTTTCGACGCTCTGGTATCTGAGGCAGCGGAAGTCGAAGCAGGGTCGGGTAGCGTGACTTTCTTGCCGTATCTCACTGGCGAACGAACGCCTCATGCCGATGCCAATGCCCGGGGTGTTTTCTTTGGCATGCATGGCGGTACTGAACGGGCGCATATGACTCGGGCTGTGATGGAGGGCGTTTCGTTCGCCTTGCGTGACTCGATGGAGTTGATGAACGAACTTGGTGTGAACCCCTCTGAGGCTGTGGCGGTCGGTGGCGGCGCTAGCAGTTCAATGTGGCTTCAGATGTTAAGCGATGTGGTTGATTTACCGCTGCGCACGGTGGGACCATCGGAAGGCGCGCCGCTGGGATCTGCGATGTTGGCTTCGGTTGGCTCAGGAGCGTTTGGAGGTGTCGTCGAAGCTGGGAAGGCGTGGCTGACTGGTGTTGAGTCGGTAGGGCCTCGTGATTCACTTCGCGGGGCTTACGACGATGCGTATGGTCGTTATCGAGCGTTGTATCCGGTGTTGCGGGAGATGTTTGGTGCGGTGAGCGGTGAGTAGCTGGCGCTATCGTGGTGCCGGTTGACGATAGATCCTGAAAATGAATTCAGGATGACAGGCCAGGGCAGCGATTGGTTCGGCGTCCTAAATCCCGAATTTCGGGAAGATTAGCGAACGGATTTCGTTGAGCGTTTGGGTGTTATGGGTCTGGATTTCGCTTAGGTATTGTTGCTCAGCGGGAGCTGGCGGAATGTCGGCGAACGTGGTCAGATTGCTAAGCGAAGTGAAACTCATTGGCACATCCTCTGGTAAATTGAAATTGGCCATTGATGCTAGTGCCAGCGTCCACGATCGAGCCACCGCCGAGAGATCGTAACCACCTCCACCAACTGCAACCCACTTACCGATTTCCGTAGCAAGAACCCCAAGCTTTTTCACTGCGAGATTAAAGCCCTGTGTGGTCAACGAAAGATGCGTTAACGGATCTTGGAAATGGGTATCGATTCCGAGCTGAGTGAACAATACGTCAGGTTTGAACGCACGTACCAACGGAGGGATCACCTCGTCGAACGTAGCGTGCCATTCATCGTCTTGTGTGTATGGGGCGAGCGGGACATTGACGGAGTAGCCCTTGCCATCGCCTGAGCCGATTTCTTGCACATAGCCGGTGCCGGGGAAGAGCCACTGACCCGACTCATGGATTGATATCGTCAGCACCTGGTCGGAGTCGTAGTGACCCATCTGTACGCCGTCGCCATGATGACAATCGATATCGATGTAGGCGACTCTAAGGCCTGCCGCGACCATCGCCTTCATAGCGATTACAGCATCGTTGAAAATTCCGAAACCGGCAGCGCTTCGAGGCATTGCGTGGTGGTGAACGCCGCCTGCGGGAGCGAAGGCTACATCGGCTTTTCCTGAAGTAACCAATTCGCTGGCGCTGAGAGTGGACCCGACACACAGAGCGGTCGTTTCGTAAATTCCTGGTCGCACCGGATTATCTGAAGTGCCGAGACCGAATTCGCCCATTCCGGGTGCGATCGCTCCGTTTGAGATCGCTTCAACAATCGACACATAGTCGGGGTCGTGGCTGGTTTCGATCTCTTGTTTGGTCGCTACGCGTGGTGCTGGAGATGCAACGTTTCCTAGATCCAGTAATCCGCTGGCTCGCATCAACTCGTGCATGTGTCGAAGGCGAATCGGACGGAGCGGGTGCTCGGGCGAAAGTTGGTACTGCGACAGCGCGTCGGCGTAGACCAAAGCTGTTTTCGGATGTGTCCAGTATTGGGTCACGCTGCTGAGTTCTGCTTTTCGTGTCGTGTCCGGCGGATGAGTGCTAGGTTTTGCGCTTCGGCATTCTACGACGTGATGTGAAAAGCCACAGTCCTGTGACGACAGAAAGCCCAATTATCAGGCCTGCTACAAGCCAGTCGGGGTCGTTATTTTCTTCAAAATCCCCGGGGATAAACACCTGGGGATTCTCAGGGGTAACGGTTGGAAGTGAGGATGGAGTAACGGTTGAGGTCGAATCGAGCCGTTGACCAGTTGATGCAGCCGCTGATGCTTCGTAATCGATCAATGGAACGGGCGTGTTCGGAAGCTGTTCTCCATCGATTTCTCCCGGTTCTACTGTTGCAGATGGAATGGGTAGAGGGTCGGCATTGAACAGTGCCCGCCAGTCGTTCTCGACTTCGTAGAAAGGCTTGTCATAGATCAATTCAAAGGCGTCTTCTAGCGATCTGCCTTTGTTCATTTGCTCGAGAAAATCTGCCATTGCAGCGTGACTGTATTCCTCGACCAGATACCCGACGAATGCTCCGGCTTGCGGGTAGAAGATGAACACATCGCTTCGTTGTCCGGGGATCGTTTGCATGTGGTTCAGCGAAAGAAGTTCGTCAGGGCGAACGCTTGACCTTAGCCGATCGTTAGAGCTCTCGCTGGAACCTGATTCAAGGAATCGAGAAAGTCCTTCGCCTAGCCACGAGGGAACGCCGGTAAACGATGACGATATTGCCTCATGAGAGTACAAATGTGCCAGTTCGTGGGTGAACGTCGTTGAGTTCATCTGACCTTGAACGAAAAGACGGTACTCGGGTTGAGCGAATCCTGCGAAGAGGAATTGGTCGGTTGCTGTTTGGCTAACAGGCGGGAACGACGGTGTAGCCGCCTGTATAGACGGGAATACGATTGCTTTGAAATTTGGCGGATCGGTTACACCGAGTGTCGCTTCGAGAGTTGGTATTCGATGGTCGACCGTTGCAACGAGTTCTTCGACTCGCGCACGATCGATGCCGTAGTAGATCACTGTGTAGCCGTCTCCTGTAACTCGCTCCCAATCATTGGCGGGGTCGAGGTATTCGATTGAGTCGGGAGAAATGATAGAAGAAGTTGTGCCAACAAGATCAGTCACTTCGATTTGGATATCGAATTCTGCACCGGGTGGGTAGTAAGAACCTGGACCAGTCAAAATATCGAACTCAATTAGGACTTCGATGCCATCGGGGCTGGCTAACGAGTACTTAGGGTATGAGTACGACCAGATCGTCGAGCCGCCATGAGGACGGAATAAAGCACGGACGTTGCCGATTTCTTTTGCCGAGTAGCCAACATCGATTGTTGCTGAGATCGAAATCTTCTCGCCATAGTCGATCTCTACCGACTGGTTCGTGATCGCTAGGGCTCTTGAAGTTTCCGCGCTGGCGGTTCTCGGTGTTAGTTCTCCCGTTCCCAAAAGGGCGAGCGAAACTACGATCGCTATCACGGCGATCGCGGGTACTCGGCTTGAACTTAGAATGGGGTGAATCACGAAACAGAAATTTCCTTCGGTATAAAGATATACGTGCATTCTGTTGAACCGGTCTTAGAGTGGCTAACAATTTTGAGACGGAAGAACATTGTTTGCGGTGTTCACCGATTAAGTCCCCACTCGGTTAACCTTGTCAGCAACATTTCTACTTCGGCAACACGAGAGTTGGTTTGGTTTCGGATCGGGCAGGACTCTCCCTAGCTCAGCGAAAGCAAAAGATGCGTTACTACCAGTACCTACAGAATGGCACGAAGCACGTCGGCGTTGAAGATGACGCCGGGCAGGTGACAGATCTCACAGCCCTCAACTCGCAGATTGGATCGACCCTCGATCTGTTCAAGGTTGCTTCGATCACGAATTCAGACATCGACTCAGTAAGCCGAGGAATTTTGGAAGCCAACAAAGGAGCCGCTACGGTTTCTGCTGCTGAGCTTCTCGATGGAGCACAGCCCGGCAAGCACGGAGTGACCATGCTCCCACCAGTCGACGCACCAGAAGTATGGGCGTTTGGCGTTACGTACATGGACTCGATGCGAGAGCGACAGGCAGAGAGCGGTTCGCCGGACGTTTACGCCAAGGTTTACGACGCCGACCGACCGGAATCATTTTTCAAGGCGACTCTAGATCGATTGCAGTCACCGTTTGATGAAGTAGGCATTCGAGGCGACTCCGCTTGGAACGTTCCTGAACCAGAGCTGGCATTCGTGACTTATGGCGGCAAGATCGTTGGCTACACGTGTGGTAACGATATGAGCAGTCGAACTATCGAAGGTGAGAACCCTCTCTATCTTCCGCAGGCGAAGGTCTATGACAAGTCAGCGGCGCTTGGACCGGCGCTCGTTTCTAAAGAATCGATTGGTGACGCCCAGAAGCTAGCTGTAACCCTCGTGATTGAGCGTGACGGCAAAGAGGCGTTCCGAGGCCAGGCGAATACTGCCGATATGAAGCGCGATTGCGAGTATCTGGTGGGTTGGCTCGTGCGGCACAACTCGATTCCCGATGGCACATCGGTGATGACAGGAACGGGAACAATTCCACCTCCAGAATTCACCCTGGCAGCTGGAGATGTCGTGCATATTACGATCGACAAGATTGGGACACTTACCAACACTGTTGTCGTTGTCTGAGCGCAAGTCTCTTAACCGTTTGGGGCTGCTGGAGATTATGTCGCTGGCAGTCGCCGTAATGTTCATCGCCGGGTGTGGCGACGACGGAATAGGTGCGTCGCCTAAGCCAACACTGGCTCGGACGAGTGAGCCGCCGTCTTTCGTTCGGAGAGCATGGCATTAAATCCGGTGTGAAATGCCGAGAGCAGGCATAAAACGTTGCGTAATCGACCTTTTCCTAGTCAGATAGCCTCGAAAATGGCGTATTACCGCCATTTCATCGTCGAATTCACAACAAACAATTCAATTTACGAATCGCCGCTAGATATTTGCGCTGGAACTTTTACCCATGTTGATGCAACGGCGTAAACTACTGCACCAACATGTCTCGTAGGTGCGGGATTCGGAGAAGCAATTGACGATTGAGAGTCCAAGCAGAGTGTCCGAAACAACAACATCAATTGACGTGTCTTCAGTAAAGACGCTAGCGACTAACATTCGTGAGTCGGTGCAGCGAGTAATCGTTGGTAAATCTGAAACGATCGACATCGCAATTTTGGCGCTGCTATGCCGTGGTCACGTTCTTCTTGAAGACGTACCTGGTACAGGCAAGACAACGCTGGCAAAGGCTTTGGCTGCATCGCTCGATTGCCAGTTCGGTCGAATTCAATTCACACCAGATCTGGTTCCCGGCGACGTTCTGGGCGTGAACTTCTATAACGCGTCCAAGGGCGAATTCGAGTTTAGGCCTGGCCCGGTTTTCTCTCAAATACTTCTCGCCGACGAAATCAACCGAGCTACTCCTCGAACCCAGTCAGCATTGCTAGAAGCTATGCAAGAACGCCAGGCTTCTATCGACGGCGTGACGACCGCACTTCCTGATCCGTTCATGGTGATGGCGACGCTCAATCCTGTCGAAATGGAAGGCACCTTCCCGTTGCCTGAGGCGCAGTTGGATCGATTTCTGGTTCGCGCTTCGCTTGGCTACCCAGATCGTGACGAAGAATCTTCTATGCTTGATCGATTCCGGGCAGGGGAAAATCCTGATGCGATCACACCGTCGGCTACTACGGCCGATCTGGTGGTGGCCCGAAATACTGTCGATGGCGTGACGGTGAACGACACGGTGCGCGACTATCTTCTCGATATCGTTGCAGCGACTCGAAATAGCACCGCCTTGCGACTTGGGGCTAGCCCTCGAGCTTCCTTGGCGTTACAACACGCTGCGCAGGGCCGAGCTGCCATGAGCGGTCGTTCGTACGTACTGCCAGACGATGTGAAAATACTCGCTGTGCCTGTATTGGCGCATCGACTTCTCGCTGAGACCACTACCCAACTTCGAGGGCAAGCTACGGCTCAGATAATCGGCGATATCCTCGAAGCGACTCCGGTTCCGATCGAGCGAGAATAATGGGCATGTACAACGTTTGGATGACGAGAGGGCTTGAAGCCCGCTATCGTCGTCCATCGCTCAAAGCCTCACGTGCGACATCGCTCAATCCGCTAGGCGAACTGTTCGTGCTGCTTCTCATCATCGTAGTAATTGTTGGCGCGGTTACGCACGAAACGTTGATAAGTGCTGTTGGCGCTCTCGCGTTCGTCATTGCGATCGCCTCTCGAGTCTGGGCTGCACTTTCGCTTGAGGAGATAACTGTCGACCGAACGGCATCAGTGAACCACGCATTTCAGGACGACGAGATCGAGATCACGTTCACGATCGAAAATCGCAAGCCGCTGCCAGTGCCGTGGTTGGAGATAAATGAGTACGTGCCGCGCGGTCTATTGATTGAAGGTCACAAGGCGGTCGAGCAGGCGTATCTGGGTGGAGCAGAGATCAGCGCATCGACCTCGCTCGGAGGATATGAGCGGGTGAAGGTGAAGCGGAAGCTCACCGCGCTGGCGAGAGGTTCTTATCGGCTTGGTAAGACTCGACTTCGAAGTGGCGATCTTTTTGGCTTGTATCCATCTGAGGCTACTCTAGAGCACACCCCTTGGTCGATATTTGTTTACCCAACGATCAAAGCCATCCCTGGTTTCTCCCTGAAGGCTAGGCGTCCGATAGGTGATTCTGTATCACGTAAACGTCTTTGGGATGATCCGTCACGCCCAGCCGGAGTTCGCGAATACCGACCGGGCGATCCGATCAAAAGTATTGACTGGAAGACTACAGCTCGTCGTGGCGATATGTTCGTGAGGCAGTTCGACCCGAGCGTGTCGGAGCATGCTGTAATTTTTGCTGAAGCGGTTACTACCGACGTTCCGTGGGAAGGCTATCGTTCGGACGTGCTTGAAGGTTCGATGACGGCTGCTGCTTCGATAGCGAATCACGCTCTTGATCTTGGTTACAAGGTTGGTCTCGTAACCAATGGGGTTAGTGCGGCAAGCGGATCACACTCGGTTGTGACACCGGGAACGGGAGCTGCCCAACTTACGCTGTTGCTCGAATCACTTGCGATGGTTCACCCAATCGGAGTTCGTAGTCTCGACGAACTCGCTCGTAACAAGCGGGGAGCGATACCTGGTGGAGCAACATTGATTCACGTCGGAGGTATCTACCACCCTCGAACCATGAACTATCTGATGGGGCTTAAGCGAACTGGGCACCCAATAATCATTCTTCATACGGGTCGGGAAGAGCCGCCCGACTATCCCGATTTTGAAGTACGAGACGGCCGCTCGATGTTCCTCGATATGAAACCAGCGTCGGGGCCGACAGATTTTCAGCGTCCGGCTAAGACCGGCTCAAGCTGGGACGAAATTCCAGTAGAAGCCGTCTCGTCGAATCGAAGTGCGTATTGAAAAGTAATTACGCTGTTGTTTCGTACGGCGCGCTCGTAGTTGTTGAGAGCATTTGGTGGTTTTCGCTGATCGCTATGATCGGTGGCATGGTCGGGCTTGGTGGTTCTCCAATTCCGTGGCCATCATTGGTTGCATTGATGGGTGTTGGAGTGGTGTCGGCGTGGCTGTTCGGCGGGGCCAAGGGCGATTCGACAACGATCGCTATGTATCAAGCCGTAGTGGCTTTGATCGCCGTTTATCTGGCGCTTGCCACTGCAACCGTCACCGAATCGTGGTCGTTCAAGATCGCGTGGCCGGTCGACACATTCGGCGGCACTTACGGCGGTGAGGGCGTTGCCGATGTAGCCATCGGCGTGATTGCCGCCAGTTGGCTTTGGTATCGCTCCCGAAATATTTTGGCGGGTGGTGGGATAGCTCGGCGTCTGAGCACGGCGTTCAAAGTCGGTACTGCGTTTCTTGCGTTCGGTCTGTTGATCGAATTGACTGTGATTCGATCTGATATCGGAATCGCCCCATTGTTGTTCCCATTCTTCGGCGCTGCTTTGGTTGGTATGGCGGCATCGCGACTTCCTCAGTCGGGTGATAGGGGGCAGGCTTCGTGGCCGTTGGTTATCGGTATATCGGTTGGCGCAATACTTGGTGTTGGAGTTATCGGCGCTTTGCTAACGGGTCGATATGGAAACCTCGGCGTTCGCGAAGCTGTCAACGTTTGGGCAGGATTTGTCGATGCGTTGCTGTGGGTTCTTCGTTATCCAATCGAATGGATCATGACCGTATTGTTCAACGGGATTCTGTGGCTGCAGAGCCTGTTAAATGGTGATGAAGAACCAGTAGAGGACAGCGTTCCGGGGCCACTTTCGGATGAAATGGTGAATCCGGTGGTGGAGCGGGCCGAAAGCGCATCGGACTTTGCTATTGAGGCACTTCGATGGCCGCTTTCAATATTGCTGCTCGTGGTGCTGTTCTTCGTTCTTGTGTTCGCATACAGGCGCTACACGGCTCGCCATGAATTGGAAGATGACGGTGAGCGAGAGTCTATTCGTGGTGATGCTGACGCTCGCGCCGACATGATGAAGCTCTTATCCAATTTGATGCCCAGCTGGATGCGCGGCGGTAAGAATCGTTCGCTGTGGAAATGGCCGGAAGGTGACAAGGGGATTGCCGAGGCGTTCCTGCTGTATTTCGATACTCTCACCCACGCAATTAAACGCGGGATGATATTTGACCCGAACGTGACTCCGAACGAAAGAGTGCAAGCGCTGGCCGTATTCCTGCCGGGTGCTCCGATCGATGCTGTGACTTCCCGATTCAATGCCGCCTGCTACGGCGCTGTGCCTTCTGATCTGTCAGAGATCGCAGGGCTACGAAATAAAATCGAAGAAGCGGCAAAGAAACCTAAGCCGGGCGACGAAGATTAGTCGGTGCAAATCCGATTGGCTTGATCCGTCAGGCTGCTAGTTGTGGCTAACAGGCTCTGGAAGCGTGATCACGCGTAGCATGTTGGTTGTTCCAGATACGCCGATTGGTAAACCGGCGACAGCAACAATCGTATCGCCTTCTTTTGCGATTTTTGTTTCGATAGCGAGATTCGAAGCTTCGGCGAACATATCCTGAATGTTTGTGTGCTTTTTTACTGCGACTGGGATCACTCCCCAGCGCAGAGCAAGTTTTGCTCCGGCTCCTATATCTGGCGTAAGGGCAAAAAGAGGCGTTTCAGGACGATACGCAGCGACGCGTGCAGCCGTGCTTCCCGATGTGGTGAAAGCGATTATGGCTTTGGCGTTGATCCTGCGGGCTGTGGCTGTCGCCGCGTCGGCGATTGCATCGTCGATGGGGAGCCCGCCTTTGGAAGCAGCATCGCGTCTTCGCCCAGCCATTTTCGGATGTTCGAGATAACGCTCAGCTCGTTTTGCGATTTTCGCCATCGCCTGAACCGCCCTGTACGGGTATTTTCCTACCGACGTTTCGGCTGAAAGCATGATCGCGTCGGTTCCGTCTCGAACCGCGTTGTAGACGTCGGTAACTTCAGCTCGAGTCGGCATTGGCGCTTCGATCATCGATTCCATCATCTGCGTGGCAGTGATTACCGGCTTTCCGATTTCATTTGCCATTCGAATGATTCGTTTCTGTACGGACGGCACGCGTTCGAACGGCAGTTCGACACCAAGATCGCCACGGGCGACCATGACAGCGTCGGACTTGTCCAAAATATCTGCGAGATTGTCGACTGCCTGCTGGATTTCGATCTTGGCAACCAGCTGTGGAGTTTTGCCCGCTGCGGCGAGTTGTGTTCGAACTCGTACAACGTCGTCGCTGTCTCGAACGTATGAGAGGCCGACGAAATCGATATCGGATGATTCAACCCAGGTTAGCGCTTTTGCTGTTTCGGGCGTGAAATAGTCGACTGTGGTTGTGTTTCCGGGAGCCGTGACTGCTTTATTTGGCTTCATCACACCGCCACGAGTAACACGGCAGTGAATCTCCTCTTCATCGATCGAGTCGACACGTAGTTCAACTGATCCTTCGTCGATAAGAACTAAAGAACCCTTTTTGATGTCGTTGTGTAGACCGAGCGGCCAGACGTTCGCACGTTCGGCGTTTCCGTCACAAGGCGTTCGCTGGAGGATGAAGCTTTGGCCGGTCTTTAACGTAATTTCCGGTTCTGCCATGTCGCCGACGCGGTATTTTGGGCCGGGCAGGTCGGCGAGGATTCCGACTGCAACTCCCATTTCCTCTGCGGCTTGACGAAGAATCTTCACATAGCCGTCGTGGTCTGAAGAATTACCGTGGCTGAGGTTTAGTCGACCGACGGACATTCCCACACGAATCAGCCGTTTTATTCGAGATAACGTGCCCGTGGCGGGTCCGATCGTGCAGACAATACGAGTTCGCGCGCGGCTTTTCAAAAACGGTGGGAGCAAATAAGAACTGTCGGTAACGGCCAAGCGATTCTCCAAAAATGAGCTGATTCAATCGTAGGTGACTATAAAGTTATGTACCGAGGATACAGATTTTCAATGGCGAGTTGCTGTTTTTTAGGGCCAAAGATCGCCTATGCGAATTTGACAGCGAAACTGACAGGTCTAAAATTCAATTAACGCCCCGACACAACTTCGACCTAGTTCTTACTTCAGGATCGCTACGTGACAATCGCACAATCTCTTCTTTCTCTTCAAAGCACGGATCAATCATTAGCGATAAGGCGACGTGAATATCGCGAAGTTCAGACAGAATTAGATTCTGAAGGTGGCTTGCCAAAGCTTCGGGAGTCATGCGACAGCACCCGAGTTCGCGTACTCGAAGCAAAGGTAAATATGGCACGCCTCGAATCCGATTTGGCAATGCTGAAGGATGAGGTCGCAGAGCTGGAGACCCGACTCTACGGTGGAGCTATCACTAACGTGCGTCAGCTTACAGCGATTGAGACAGAGCACTCCTCGGTTCGACGCAATCTAGCCCAGGTCGAAGAGGCAATCTCTCCGGCGCAAGTTGCCGCAGAGCATGCTGGACAGCAGTTCGCCGACTTAACAGCCGACCTTGAAGCCAAAGAAAAGGCATGGAAGACACGACAGGTTGAGCTTCGTTCGGAAAAGATTGAGAAGGGCACTGCATTCAACGAAATGCTGCAAATTCGTAACGACGAAGCTGCGCAGATTCCCGACGACCATCTTGCCCGATACACGCGACTATTCCGCTCGAACCGAGGCATTGCCATCGTTCGAGTAGACCGTGGTGTTTGTCAGGGTTGTGCAGTTCGACTGCCAGTCGGCGAACTAACCCGACTCCGAGCGGCTGATGGCCCAATTCCCTGCAGTTGTGGCAGGGCGCTCCTTACCGAGCATTAATTGCGGGCAGTTGGATTCCATAGTGAACCCGCTCAAATTACCAACGCGTCCCTAGGCGATTCTGACTCCGGTCAAGGATCTGGGGACGTTTTTGATTCATCGAGCCGACTTCATCCCCGCGCCGAGATCGAACTGTACTGTCAGCGAAATTCTCATCATCTGGATAATTGGTTCGAGCCAGCAGAAGACGAAGCAGCAAACGACTTAGACGCCAGACACGATCGATATCGCCGGATGCTCGCATCGTTTACCGGAGCTAACGCTCGACTGGCGCTTGTGCTTGTGCCGGATGCATCTCACATCGCCGAAGATCTTGAAACGTTGGTTTCTCGGCTCCTTGAACTAAACCGCCTCGATACCGAAGTTCGGTGTACCGATCCCGATCGTCCAGACGCACTCCAAAGTGGAGAGCAGTTGTTAGGGCTAGGCGGACGATCACCCCAGCGACAAGCACGAATTCGAGACGCCATAGTTGCGAAAGCATCTAGAGGCGAAGTGCTTGGAAGAACTCCTTATGGTTATGAATCTGGCACAGACGGTCTGATGAAGCCGGTGCCGGTAGAAGCAGAAATAATAAAAGAGATTTTCGAAACGTACGCAGGTCCGTGGCACGCTGATGACTCAAAACCCAAGGGCGGTCCCGGTCTCAGGGCAATTGCTCGATCGCTGAACGATCGTGGGCTTTTGACTCGCACCGGTCGACCGTGGTCAGCCTTGGCGGTTTCTGGGATTCTTAAAAATCGTACCTACCTCGGAACGTATAGCCGGTACGGTGTTCGAATCGCTGGAAGTCATGAACCACTGATCGAACGTGAAATATTTAATCGTGCTGAAGCTGTGACCAAAACTCGTAAGCCAGTCCGGCGTCGAGCAACCGAACCGCCGTACCTACTTGGTGGAATTGCCCGTTGCGATTTGTGCGGTCGTGGCCTGTCGGGACTCACTCGACGGAGAAGCTGGAAACGGACCAATGGTACGTCTACTTCGAAATCGTACCGGTACTACGAGTGTCCTTCACGAGACGCCCGCCGAGAGCGTACCGAGGATGTTGCACGTCACGCCTCATGGCATGCCGACGAACTCGAAACAGCGGTTCTTGCTGACATTGGTGGCTGGGGACGCCGGGTTCAGAATAAATTGAAACCGGAAGTCGGTGATTCAGTGGCAGAAAAGATCGCTGATGCCGAGCGAGAGTTCACCCGTGCCGTAAGGGCTGTGGCTTCGGCGTACGGAACATTGAACGACCTCGCTGCCCCGTTGGAGCGATTAGAACGGACACGCTCTGGCTCAGGGGCACCTTCGGTCGAACAGATCGATATCGAACAACTACTTACCGACGTGCAAAGTACCGATATCAGCGTAGCCAAGGCTGCCGTTACCGCAGTGGTCGAGCGAGTGATCGTTGGCGAAGACCAAGCTGAAGTGCTTCCACGGTTCTAGTTGGAACTTGGTGATAAGCCGGGATTCTGGGCGGATCGTACGTCTACCTGATCGTCTTAGATCGCAATCCCACAAGACTTGCTAACTTGGGGTAATCAGCTTACTATTAGTAAGTGCGATATTAATTACGTATATTTTGATAGTTCTGGTGCTGGAGATAATCATGCCCGCAGTAACGGTCGACAACATTCTTGCCTTGGATCGAGTGGCGCGTCCTGCCGACGGCAGCAAGGTCCGATCGGTGATGACTATCACGACCGCCCCTTCAGGATTCGAAGGTGAAGGCTTTCCAGTGCGACGTGGGTTCGCCGGAATCCCGCAGCAGTACCTCGACCCGTTCATCATGCTCGACCAGATGGGCGAAAATGAGTGGCGCGCTGGTGAGGCGAAGGGCACACCGTGGCATCCACATCGTGGATTTGAAACGGTCACCTACATGATCGAAGGTGAGTTCATGCATCGTGATTCCGAAGGCGGAGGCGGTGTCATAAGCGACGGTGACACGCAATGGATGACTGCCGGGGCAGGGATTCTTCACATCGAAGTTCCGACCGAGGAAATCGTCATCAGTGGTGGAACGGTTCACGGAACCCAGCTTTGGGTTAACCTGCCGCGCGATAAGAAGTGGGCCAAACCTCGATATCAAGATATTTCTCGAACGAACCTTTCGTTGCTCAGTTCGCACGATGGCGGGGCGCTTGTTCGTGTAATTGCAGGGTCGCTTGACGATCACGATGGTCCTGGCGTTACTTATTCTCCAATCACGTACGTCCATGCCACGATTAGTCCGGGGGCGCAGTTGGAACTGCCTTGGAATCCTGAGTACAACGCTTTGGCTTATGTGCTTGCAGGTAAGGGCACGGTTGGTCCGAACAAGAACGCTATTCATCTGGGGCAGGCTGCCGTTTTTGGCGAGGGCGATTCGATAGTAATGACAGCCGACGAGGAGCAGGACAGCAAGGCGCCTGATCTGGAGATTTTGATTCTTGGTGGTCAGCCGATTCGAGAGCCGGTGGCTTGGTACGGTCCGTTCGTGATGAACACGCAGGAAGAGCTTCAGCAGGCGTTCGCCGACTACCACGCTGGCAAGCTCGGCGTGATTCCGCCCGACGTGATTCCACACACGAGTGGCGGAGAAGACGCACAGGCTTAGATTGTTGGTGCGTTTCGGAGAGGTATCGTCACATTGATCTGCCCGTCAGAGTAAAGTGTCGTTCAAGCAAGCTTCGAAACTTAGATCGTGCCTGGAGCCCTGACACCAAAGGTTCTGACAAAACCGATCACATCTGGTGATGGTATGTACCCCTGGACAGAACCGCGCAGGCACTTGGAGTAGCAATTAAACAAATAGGGTGCAGCCCGAAGGCCACACCCTAAATAACTCTAGCTTTGTAGTTTGGTGTAACTACACTAACTGCTTACCAGCGTTCTCGACGATCACGGTCGCCACCGCCGCCATCGCCACGGTCGCCACCGCCGCCACCGCCGCCACGGTATCCACCGCCGCCGCCGCCGGAGCGAGGAGCCTGCTCTTTAGCCTCGTTTACAACAATTGGTCGACCATCGAGGTCAGAACCGTCCATCTCTGAAATGGCTTGTTGAACAGGACCTTCCTCTGTAAACGTCACAAATCCAAAACCGCGAGACCTACCGGTCTCCCGATCACTGATAACGGTTGCCTCTTCAATGTCACCGAACCGCTCGAAAGCAGTCTTGAGACCGGACGAATCCGTCTCCCATGCGAGGCTACCAACAAATAACTTTTTACCCATAAATCTATACTCAATCGTGAGAATCCCATCGAATGTTCTTTGTTGAACAAATCCGATTGCCGCTAATTACGGTTATCGTCCCACATTATGTTTCTGTACCCTGCCGCGACTTACCCGAGTGACCTCATCTTGCTGACGAAATTACGCGGGCGTTGGTCAGGGGCGGGGTACAACGTGAATTATATCTTCTGATCGGAAACTGTGGAGTGCTGTCAGGTCCCTTGCGTGTACTCGACGATTTGCTCGACATAAATACGTGATCAATCCCTGTATTTAAGCTAACAACTCGATCCTTAAAGTCGACCACTCGTTTGTGAATATCTTCCGTCGGACGTCCGCTGGAACATGCTGACCGTCTGTGGCATGGACTCTCAAATAATCTCGTAGCTCGCCGAACGCAGTACAAGACTGGCTTCTGGCCTCGGTGTTCACCGGCGAACTCGACTCTCCTCGCACTCCACCAAACGCATTGGGGTTAGGTAAACCGGTGAAAGCTTAAATTCAAAGACCCAGCGCTAGGCTGGGTCTTTGTTGGGATTCTTACTGGTCGGGGCGGCAGGACTCGAGCCTGCGCTCCCACACTCCCGAAGGCGGGAGGAGCGTTTAGCTCCGGGCGTCGTCGAACGACTTGGTCGCACGTCGCAGTCTCCACCTCTAGCTCCCCCACTCTGGGGGAGGACTGAATCTGCCTCTGGAGTCGCACGTTTGAACCAGCCATAATTCAGAATGGCAAGGTTGGTTGTTGAGTGTTTGTGAGCCGACAAACCTAGTACCCTTGAATATGTCGCGAGGGGGACGGACGGTCGCCGCTGTGTTTCGACACGGGGGAGGAAAGTCCGAGCACCTCATGAATCAGAGTGCCTGCTAACGGCAGGGCGGGGCAACCCGACAGAAAGTGCAACAGAAAATAAACCGCCTTTCGTTTCGGCGATCGGTAAGGATGAAACGGTGCGGTAAGAGCGCACCGCTCGGATGGCGACATTCGAGGCAAGGTAAACCTCACTCGGTGCAAGACCAAATAGGGAAGCTATGACCGGATTCGGGGAGCTTCCGGGTTGGTTGCTTGAGCCTGTAGGCAACTGCAGGCCTAGATGGATGGCCGTCACTGATTTCGCTTCATTGCGGAGTTAGTACAGGACTCGGCTTATAGTCCGCCTCGCGGCGAGACGAAACTTACGTGAATAGCCCCCGGCAAAACCGTGGGCTATTGTTTTTAACGGCTACAGACATGGGTATAGAGAAGTGGCGACGACATTCAGATTGTCATTCTGAATTCCGTTCGGCGTTGGTCAGGCAGTCGAGGTCAACGCATGAGTGTTGGATTTGAATTCACTTATAGGCGTATGCTCTGTCCCGTTAAGTCAGGCGAAAGTCAAAGGATCCGTTCATATGTCAGCGACACCGACATCATCGACCGTTTTTGAACCAGTGGCAGGATGGCCCGCTGTTCCTCACGGGATAATTCTCAAAGAAGCTACTTCTCTTGCGATCGATGAAAACGACCACGTCTACGTGTTCAATCGTGGCAATACTCCGATGGTTATCTTTGATCGAGATGGAAACTTCCTGAATTCATGGGGAACGGGCGACTATATTCGTCCTCATGGAGCACATGTCACTCCAGAGGGCGATCTTTTACTGGTGGATGACTTTGGGCATACGCTCAAAAAAACCAGTGTTGACGGAGATCTGAAATTCGTAATCGGCACTCATGGTGAAGCATCGGATTGGCAACAGGGCGCACCTTTTAATCGCCCTACGGATGCGTACATTTCGCCGGTTTCGGGAGATATTTTTGTAACGGACGGTTATGGAAATTCGCGAGTACATCGATTTAAGCCCAATGGCGAACATGTGATGTCATGGGGAGAACCGGGTACTGGTCCGGGGCAGTTCAGTCTTCCTCACAATTTGGTCGTGTTGAATGATGGACGCGTCGTTGTCTGTGACAGAGAGAACTTCCGCATTCAGGTATTTACTGAGGATGGCGAGTACATCGAACAGCATCACTTCCACCGACCACAGGCGATTAGTCTTGGGCGTGGCGACGACAGTGCTATTTATCTAACCGAAACTCGTCCTCCAGAGGTTCAAGAGGGCGTGCCGGGACTCGGTCTGAAAATCCGAGTTCTTGATCAATCGTTTAGCGAGATAACGAACTTTGGTGCCGGAACATCTGGTGTTGGTCCCGATCAATTTATTTCGCCGCATGGTATTTCTGTCGACTCAGAAGGATCGGTTTACGTGGCTGAAGTTTCGTACACGGCCATGGGTTCGAGACTCGACCCTCCACGTGAGGTTACGAGCTTGCGAAAGTGGAAACGTGTTGCTGGGTAGTTGGCTTTTCGTTGATTCTTGCGCCGGGTTGGAAAGTCTATTCACGAGGGATTTAGTTAGATGAGTGAAGCACCATATGGTCACGTCAAAGCTCTGGTATTTGATGTGTTTGGCACTGTCGTAGACTGGCGTGGCTCGATCATTCGAGAGATCAGAGCTACTGGCAAGACGAACGGGGTCGATGGTGACTGGGAGGCGTTTGCCGATCGATGGCGAGCTGGCTATCACGACGGTATGAACGCTTTCCGTAGTGGTGAAGCTGAGTGGAAAACCGCAGATCAGATGTACCGAGAACGACTTGATCTGCTTCTCGGTGAGTATGGGATTTCAGGATTTTCGGAACAAGAAACCGACCACCTGAATAAGGCATGGCACCGACTCGATCCGTGGGCTGATGCGGTCGAAGGTTTGACGATGCTCAAGAGCAAATTCGTAATTGGGACTCTGTCTAACGGGAACGTCGGTTTGCTTGTAAACATGGCAAAGTACGGTGGACTTCCGTGGGATTGTGTTTTGGCTGGCGAACTTGCTGGCAGTTATAAGCCCGACCCGAAGGTCTATCTGATGGTAAGCGAATTACTTGGCATCGAGCCGCACGAAGTGATGATGACTGCAGCGCACAACCATGATCTGATCGCAGCGAAGAAGACAGGGTTGTCGACGGCTTTCGTGAGTCGACCTGATGAGTACGGTGTTTCGGCGCGCAAGCCCGATCTTGTGGCTGCAACTGAAGCGGATGTTTCAGCGACAGACTTTGTGGATCTCGCCGTTCAACTGGTTGTTTAAGTGAGTGGAGGTGATCGGTTACTCGTGGCTATCGACCGTATCTCCTTCACCCCAGCCCTCTTCCACTTGGAGAGGGTTGGGGTCAACCGACTAAATCGAGTAATCGACGTTTAGCGTGTCGGCCATTTTCTTGAAGTAGTTGACGGTGTGGCGAGGTAGCGGGATTCCCTGTTCTTGACGCTTCGAAACGTATTTCGAGTCGGGGTAGCCGGGGTACATAACGTCGCCAGCGGCTTCTGGGGATGGCTCTTGGGCGCGGAAGGCTTTGAGCATTTCGTCCATGTCTGACTTGAACTCGTCGGCAGGTCTAAAGCCATCGATTCGAGTTGCTTGGAAGTAGTGGCAAAAACGTCCGCCCTTCGGATTGTCCATCATCAGACCCGAAAGTCGTTCACCCGGCAGAATAGCACCAAGAACGTCGGCCATAATGCCGATTCCTGTGCCTTTGTGTGCGCCGGTGTCGTACTTGCCACCCAGCGGCGGCTGACCAATGGCTTCACTGCGCTTTGAAATGTCGGTTACAGGTTTGCCATTGGCGTCCTGCGCCCATCCTTCAGGAATATCGACCCCAAACGCCTGAGCGATTGAAACCTTGCCGTACGAGGTCATCGAAGACGCCATATCGATAACGAACGGAGGCTCTTCGCCAGCCGGAGCAGCGAACGCCATAGGATTCGTGCCCATCCACGGGTATCGAGCGTTCATCGGAATGATCACACGACCGCCACCCGAGGACATCGTGTAGCCGATCATGTCGTGCTTCAGGGCGAGTCGAGCGTAGTAGCCGGCCGCGCCGTAGTGCGAAGAATTGTTCACGGCGACCGATGCGATGCCGGTGGTCTTTGCCTTCTCGATAGCTAGTTCCATCGCCTTTACGCTGGCGATCATCGCCATGCCTCTGTCGGCATCGATAACCGCGGTTCCAGGCGTTTCGTAGGTGACTTTCACGTTCGGCGTCGGGTTGATGTAGCCGTTAATCAGGCCAGTGAGATAGTGCAGGTCGAGGTTGTAGCAAACTCCGTGGGTGTCGATTCCGTTCATGTCAGCATCGACTAAAACATCGGCACACAAGCGAGCCTCATTGGGTCGCATCCCGGCTGCGGTGAACAGGTTCGCAATGAACTCAGCAAGTGGTTCCTGCTGGACGAAGGTAGGGTCTGGGACATGCTTAAGCTTCTCGAGAACCATCGGTGAATTCAGTCTTTCTTGTTCTTGTTACTAGCACTAGTGTTGCAAGTACCGGTATCGGCGATCTATTAATATCGCTGCAAATGTTACCTGCGCTTCGGCATTGACGAAATTCTTGGGCCTCTGTTGTTGTGGGCAATTTTGTGTCACAGTAGGGCGCCACTGTAACGCAGCTCTAAAATTCATGCGATTTTTGAGCAACCAAGGCCTACTTGCGGAGAACCGATCGAATGGCAGATACAGCAGACATCGTTGTAGTTGGTGGGGGCGTTCATGGCGCTTCGACGGCTTGGCATCTCGCAAAGCGAGGTGCTGGCAAGATTGTTCTCATCGAAAAAGACGGTATCGCCTCCGGAGCTAGTGGATGGTCGAGCGCTATCGTGCGCATGCACTACTCCCTAGAATCTCTGGTCAAGGTCACGATGTACGGTCGTGAGATGTACGGCGATTGGAAGAACATCGTCGGCGTCGGTGAGAGCGGATTCCGACAAGTCGGCTTCCTTGTGCTGTTTCCGGAAGACGAGGTTGCACACGGTCGAGACGTCGTCGAAATACAGCAACGACTCGGGAAAGACGCTAGGTACATTTCGGTCGACGAAGTCGGTGAAATCGAACCACGGCTGGTTTGTGATGACGTTGCGGCAGGAGCATGGGAACCAAATTCGGGGCATGCTGATGGCTCTACAGTCGCCAATTAGTTTATAGTCGCTGCCAAAGAACTTGGTGTAGATGTTCGCGTTGGTCCTGAAGTGCTTGGCGTAACTTCTGAAGGTGGACGAGTTACCGGAGCCGAAACTTCCGAGGGCGTTATTTCAGCAGGAATCGTTGTCGTTGAGGCGGGGTTCAGGACTAGCGCTTTGTTGGCTCCGCTTTGGGTCGATTTGCCGATCACGCCGGTGCGTCACGCTATTTCCGTGGTTGAGCGAACGCCTGATTTTGGCGATATTCATCCGGTGGTATCGGACCGTGTGGCGCGTGCGTACTACCGACCCGAGCGTGGGACGCTGTCGCTGCTCGGCGAGCATGATCCCCTAAAGGGTCCGGTGGATGACGAGGTCGAAGCTGCCAAGGCTCCAATCTTGGATGAAGAAGTTAGTCTGATAGAACGATTCGCTCAGCGCTTTCCGGGTCAGGAGTTGGCTTCAAAAATGCAGGGCTACACCGGCGTTTACGATTGCTCACCTGATTTCCAGCCTGCGTTCGGTCGTGTTCAGGCTGTGGACGGATTATCTGTTGGCGCGGGCTTTAGCGGCCACGGATGCAAGCTGAGCCCGGGCATCGGGAAGATCATGAACGATCTGGTGGTCGATGGTACGACCGACATGATCGACGTTCACCCGTTCAGGGTGGAGCGGTTCGCTGAGAACGATCTATTACTGGGCGGTGAACGATATTCGAATCGCTCGCTGGCTTAAGGTGCCAGTGGCACGTTTTCAACGAAGATTGGAATCACTTGGCTGAATTGCTTAGATCTATGCCCATGGCGGGTATCGGTATGCAAGTCGATCTTGCCTGATCCGACGGATCGCTCCGTTTCGTCAGTGATACTGAATCAAGTTCAGCATGACAGTGCAAAAAATGGCCTTATCCAAACAGTGGGTTCGAGCCGCCGAAGGAATCGATCGCTGTGCCTGTGATTGCGGAGCTGGCGTCTGATGCTAGGAATAGAGCTACTTCTGCGATTTCGGCAGGATCCATCAACTTCGGATTTTCAGATCGACCCTTCGTGTTGAACGCTTCCCTAAAGCCTTCAGTGTCGGTTCCGCCGGGGCATATGGCGTTCACGTTTATTCCGAATTCGTAAAGTTCGGCAGCCAGAGTTTCGGTAAGACTGATGAGTCCGGCTTTGGTCACGCGGTAAGCGCCTCGACCCGCTCCGCCTTTTCGTCCGCCAATCGACGAAATGTTGATGATCTTGCCGTAGCCACGATCGATCATCGCTGGCAGCAATCTTTGGGTGATGAGGAACGCTCCGGTGAGATTGACGTTAAGCACATCACGCCATAAGTCAGGATCCAAATCGGTAATTGCAATTCGAGGGTGAATGATCGCAGCGTTGTTCACCAGGATGTCGATAGCTCCGAACGCTTGGGTCGCTGTATCTGCAAGTTCGTAGATATCGGATTCGACGCCCAGATCGGCGATAACTCCGAGCGCCTGACTTCCGTTCGAAGTTATGGCTTGAGTTACTTCATCGATTTCGCTTTGCGTGCGAGCGGTGGCAACGACGTTCGCCCCTGCTTCACCGAATGCAAGTGCTATTGCTTTTCCGATGCCTTTGGACGCGCCAGTTACGAGTGCTGTTTTTCCTTCAAGTGATGTCATGCGAGAAATAGTACCGGTTCTCGAACTTGCCGTGTCGGCTCACCGATTCGTCAAAGCTCGGTTCATACTGGTTCTCAGAAATTTTATCGATGGCACCGAACGTGCCACAACTAGCATGGAGAATTGAATGGCAGAGAAGGTAGTTGTTACAGGTGGATCGGGTCGAGCGGGCGAGTACATCATCGCCGAGTTCGCATCGAAGGGTTACGACGTTTATAACGTCGATTCGGTACCACCCCGAGCTGGTTCTCCTTCAAATGCTGCTCAGTGGTGGGACGTCGATGTAACTGACTTCGGCGAAGTAGTAAGTGCCCTCACAGGTGCCGACGCCGTAGTGCACATGGCGGCTATTCCGGCTCCGAACAAGGACGCTGAACACAAGCTGTTCCGTATCAACATGCTGTCGAACTGGAACGTGCTTGAGGCAGCCGAGATTCACGGCATCGAACGTATTTGTATGGCTTCATCTATCAACGCCGTTGGTGCTGGTTGGGGCCAAAAGGTTTACACACCGGAGTACTACCCGGTCGATGAAAACCACCCAACCCGTGTTGAAGATGCCTACTCGCAGTCGAAGTGGCTCGGCGAAGAGATGGCCGAAGCGTTTGTGCGACGTCGTGAAGGCAAGGTTCAGATCGCCAATATGCGTTTCCACGCACTATGGGATCCTGCGACCGCTGAACGACATTTGGAATCGGGTGACAAGACTTCCGTTAGTGGACGGGCCGCTGGTGGATTCTGGAGCTGGGTGGGTCGACACGACGCTGCTCGAGCTTGCCGTTTGACCATCGAGAAGGAATTCGGCGGCGCCGAAGCATTCTTTATCAATGCGATCGACACGGTATTGGATATTCCTACTATGGATGCGATCAACGAGGTTCATCCTGATGTAACGCTACGTGAGCCGATTGAGGGATTCAGAAGTCCACTTTCTGTTACGAAGGCTGAGAAGCTTCTCGGATGGGTTCCGGTTGAGTCGTGGCGAGAAGGCACGGTACGAGAGCCTGAAGCTACCGATGCTCAGCCAGCGCCTTACAAGGCACAGTGGACTCGGTAAGTGGCATTGTCACATTTTCTGAAAGGTTGATAATAGCCGGCTGATTCGGGGCGATAGCGCTTCGGATCAAAATTGATATGGATAACGACTCAGGTGGGATTCGTCTTGCCTGGGTCGTTTGCGTTGTGGGCTTAGCTCGTTACGCCGCCGTCGATGGGGATTGCTTGGCCGGTAATGTAACTGGCTGAATCGGAGAATAGGAACGCGACGACCTGGCCTACTTCTGACGGCTTGCCGTATCGGTTCATCGGCACCCATGATTCCATCTTGGCACGGGTGGCTGGATCGCCGTCTCGGTCGAGTCCATGCATCATCGTCGTGTCGATCACACCGGGACAGACAGCGTTCACCCGAATGCCCTTGCGAGCGTAGTCACGAGCCGCCGCTTTAGTGAGACCGATAACGCCGTGCTTGCTCGCTGTATACGCGGGTTGTCGACCCGTTCCGCCATTAATACCCATGTACGAAGAATCATTGACGATCGAGCCGCCACCGTTTTCGATCATGTAACCAATTTCGTACTTCATGCTCAAGAACACACCTTTGAGATTTACGTTGATGATCTGATCGAAATCGTCTTCGTCGACTTCGTGAAGATGTCCTGCTGTTTCGAGAATTCCAGCGTTATTGAACGCTGCATTTAGCCCACCGTAGGACGACACTGCGTGCTGAACTGCACGTTCAACTTGTGAGCCAACCGAAATGTCGGTGACTACATATGTCGCTGTGCCGCCCGCCGATTCGATCATCTTCACCGTTTCGGTAAGCTCGTTCTCTCGGCGAGCTGCGGCGACGATCTTCGCACCGTGGCCGGCCATAACTTTCGCCGTTTCACGCCCGATGCCAGAACTGGCGCCGGTGATTAGGACGATTTTGTTTTCGAGAAGAGCGGACATTCAGTGAATACCTTTTGGTTAGCTAGCAGCTTTTTGTTATTGAGTTAGGTGGCTCGGTTGAGATGTAGCACGTAGCATACGTTGTCAGGCGATTTTTCCGCTCGTATTGCATTTCTCATGACTATCGAATTACGTTCCGTAACAGACGAAAACTTCGTCGAATGGCGCAAGGCCGTTCGGCAAGGGTTTGGCATACATGTCCACCCCGACGATATTGCGCGTCTGCGAAATGATCGTGCCGAGCTTGATCGATTGGTTGCGGCTGTCGACACTGGGTCTGAACGAATCGTCGGAACGGGTGGCGCTGATTCGTATTCGCTGACCGTTCCAGGTGGAGCGGTGATTCCGATGGCTGGCGTGGCTTACATGACCACGTCAGTAACTCATCGTAGGCAGGGTGCGTTCTCGCGGATGATGAACCAGATCCACGATGAAGCCCGAGAGCGCGGTGACATCGTATCTGGGCTTTGGGCATCGCAATCTCATCTCTATAGTCGGTTCGATTACGGTCTTGGGGTGAACTCCTACGATTGGGAAATCGATCCCATCTTCGGTTCCTTCTCGCATTCGCCGATTTCCGCTGATGACGAGTCGGACGCACATGTTTACTTCGTCGACGCCGATGAAGCAGCCGCGATACTGCCCGGTATTTACGAGCAAATGCGCCAGCAAACAGCTGGATCAGTAGATCGAAGCCCAGGTCGTTGGCGTTACCAACTCTTCGATGAAGAGCGAGTTCGTGATGGAGCGAGTGCGTTGTTCTTTGCCATCTGCGAAGAGGACGGCGAGCAGACTGGTTACGTTGTGTACCGGATGCGTCGCAAGGGCGACACCGATATGGGAACTCTCGAAATTGTTGAGCAGGTTTCGGTGACGGAAACCGCCCACGCTACGATGTGGCGATTCCTGATGAACTTTGATTTAGTTGGAAAAATCACGGCGACGAATCGACCTGCCGACGATCCACTGTGGTGGATGCTTGCCGATCCTCGTCGTTTGAGTCGAAAGTCGCACGATGCGCTGTGGGTTCGCCTGTTGGATATTCCAAAGGCGCTCGAAGCTCGCACGTACAACGCTGATGCCCAGCTGAAGATCGGATTAATCTCGGAATCTCAGCCAGCCGTTGCTGGTACGTATGTCCTCGACATTGATGATTCACAGGCTTCAGTCAAGAAAACCACCGATAATCCGGACGTCATTATGACTCCTGCCGATCTATCGGCGATTTACATGGGGGGAGCAACGCCGGGTCCGTTGGTTGAAGCTGGTCGGATCGACATAGTTACCACCGGATCGCTCGCCAAGCTTCATGGCATGTTTTCGACCGATTCAGCACCGTGGTGTGCGCACTACTTCTAGGCTTCAGGATTCTCCGCGAACACCAATCATGACCATTGAATACCGACAATTTAACCCTGCTGAGCACAGACGTTTTGCTACGGCTATTGATCGGGGCTTCGGTGGTCACTACGCGCCGGGACGTAGGCAGTACGAGCTTGATCGCAAGTCGTTCACCCCTGAGATGTCGATGGCTGCGTTCGATGGCGACGAAATCGTCGGCACATCTGGAGCAATACCGTTTGAATCTGCTGTGCCGGGCGGGGCGATTATCAAGAACGCAGGCGTGACGGCGGTGACAGTTGCTACAACGCATCGTCGTCGGGGCGTGCTGACGAACATGATGAATCGACTTCTGAAGCAGGAACGCGACAAAGGCCAACCTGTCGCGTCGCTCTGGGCATCGGAAAGCATAATCTACGGTCGCTTTGGTTATGGCATGTCGATTCAGCACGAAAATTACCTGATCGACACTCGTAAAGCTGCGATCAAGCACCAGCCAGAAGTGTCGGGCAAGATTCGGTTCGTCGACGATATCGAGGCGCGCAAGCTGGTTCCTATCGCATGGGAAGCAGCGGTGAACGCAAATGTTGGAATACCTCGTCGTGACTCAGTGAGCTGGGATCGAATGTTCGGTGACCTTGGTGCCGGAGATGGCTGGGGCAAGCCGTTCATCGTGGTGTACGAAGAGGGCGGCAAGGCACTCGGTTTCGCTGTGTACAAGCTGAAAGAGCTACATGTGTTCGGTGAACAGACGCATGGTCTGATCAATGCCGACCTTGTGATTCACAGCAACTCTGCTTCGCACGCTGCTCTTTGGAATCACCTATTGAATATCGATCTGTACGACACGCTGAGCACGTGGCGGTCGCCTTCCGACGATAGCCTGCCTTGGATGCTCGCAGATCAACGTCAGCTAGAGCGCAAGCCGTATGACGGTGTTTGGTATCGATTGCTGGATGTTGCCGAAGTGTTGTCGACGCGAACTTATCTTGCTGAAGGTAGCTTGGTGATCGAAGTCGAAGATTCGTTGATCCCTGAATGGGGAGGACGGTTCGAGCTTGTGGGTGGGCCTGACGGAGCGTCTTGTGTCGCCACAACGAAGCCAGCCGATATCAGCCTTCCTACTGCGTCGCTTGCGACTATTTATCTTGGTGGCGCAAAGCTTGCCGATATGGAACGAGCGGGACGAGTCGAAGAGAATACTGATGGATCGATAGCGTTGGCAGATGCCATGTTCGCAACCGTTCGGGCGCCGTGGTGCCCGCTGATGTTCTAAGTGTTGCGTTAGTCGCGGGCGTCGTTAGTCGCGCTCGTTAGTCGCGCTCATCGTCCGACGACTCGGCTCGGATCCGCGTCGCAATTCTCCTACCCTAGCCCTTCCATCTGGAAGGGGAGCGCTAGTCGCACTCGTCGTTGGATGGTTTGGTTACTTTCACTGGAATATCAGACATGAGATTTCCGTAGCCGACGATTCGCAATTAGAATGCAGTTAGGCCACTAGGGGATCTCATGTCAAACTTCACACCTACACATCTTGGAAAATGGGAATCGCTGTTCACCGATCTGGTGGACGGCGAAGGCTCGGCACTGACCGAAGAGGGCACTTGGATGCTCGGCGATAAGCCGGGACTCGTAGTTGTGTTTGAAGATGACGAACCGCTGTACATCGAGGCGGCAGCGAACATATCGAAAACGCTTCAGTGCTACATCAAGGGCGGCTCAGAGTGCGACTTCCGAACGATGGTCGGTGTCATTGAAATGGGCGCTTCGCTGAAGAACGCTGCTCAGCGCGCCAAGTCGGGACCCTTGGCACTTCGTATTTCCAAGCGAGTCGAAAAATTTAGGTATCGAGTTGCACCTGCCCCTGCGAAGACAATGCAGCAGCTCGCAGATGCATTCAACGTTGTAGCCGACACCCGCTACGCCGGTCCGAGCGCTTTGGCGAACAGAGCGTTGGATGTGTTGCCAGGGTAAAGTGTTGGTTCGTTGATATCTCGAAGTGTTGAATTTAAACCAGTAGGGGCAGGAATAAATCTTGCCCCTACTTTTTTGACCTGGTGAAGAGTTTTGTTTGCGTCAGATGCGAACTGGCTCTTGGTCGTTATTTCGATCTATCTACGGACTAGTCTCAGCGACTGACGTCGGCGCAACTAATCGTAGAAAATGTGCCATTGGCACTTAGTCGTCGGCCATTACGGCTGTTTCTTCTCGCTGTGGCTCTCGATACATCCCACCGTTTCGGTAGCGTGTCCGCGCTGCCGGGTGGTGTCGCAGGAACGGCGGAATCGCCATTGATGCAGGATCTTCGAGTGCCTTTCGAGCAACCGATTCGGATTCTTCCTCAATTTCACCAGCTACCGGGAATCCGGTGGCGATGATAGTGAGTTTTACTTCATTTTCCATCTTAGGATCGGTAACCGTTCCAAAGATGATGTTGGCATCGGGGTGAACTGTCGAAGCGATCACCTCTGAAGCACGCTGTACTTCGTCCAACGTAAGATCTGTACCGCCGGTGATGTTGAAGATCACACCCTTGGCTCCGGCAATTTCGACTTCGAGAAGTGGCGAGTTGATCGCTTCTTCTGCAGCTTGGATTGCTCGGTTTTCGCCCGTGCCTTTACCGATCGCCATCCATGCGGGACCTGCGTTATCCATAACGGCTCGGACATCAGCGAAGTCGAGGTTGATCTCGCCTGGGACGAGAATCAGCTCTGCGATCGACTGTATGCCCTGTCGAAGAACATCATCTGCCAGTTTGAATGCTCGATCCATCGTGAGATGTTCATCGGAGATAGCGAGAAGTCGGTCGTTAGGAATAACGATTAGAGTGTCGACTACTTTGCGGAGCTGTTCTATGCCTTCGAGTGCCTTTTTCTTGCGAACCGCACCTTCAAATGCGAATGGCTTGGTTACGACACCGACTGTAAGTGCGCCAAGGCTTTGGGCAACTTCGGCAACGACTGGTGCGCCTCCGGTTCCGGTTCCGCCACCCATGCCGGCAGCTACGAATACAAGATCAGCGCCTTTAAGCACTTCTTTGATTTCGTCGCGGTCTTCTTCGTGACACTGTCGACCTTTGGCTGGGTCGCCACCAACACCGAGACCTCGAGCGGTTGAGTCGCCGACGCGAAGTCGTACGGGAACCGATGCGGCGTCGAGCGCCTGTGAATCGGTGTTTACTGAAATGTATTCAACCCCAGCTACTCGTTCTCGGTACATGCGGTTGACAGCGTTCTGGCCGCCACCACCAACACCAACTACTTTGATGTTTGCGGTACCGACAGAACCTTCTGGACTCGGTGTGTTGTGGTCAGGCATTTTCGTCCGATCTCGCCTTTAGTTCAGGGTTTTAGGGGGGCTAGGCGGCTTGAGCGGCCGATTTGTTTTCGCTATTTCGGTTCGACACTGCCGTCGCTAATTAAGCAGATATTTAGACTCTACCTACTGCCCCTTAGGCGATTCCTAGAAGATTCTTTGCGAGATTCGACGTGTTTCCCCAAATCGTCGGGAACGAAAAAATCAAATTGCGCCAAATATGCGAAGGAGCTACACTCAGCGTCTTTCCCAGAGTCTCTTTTATTAAAGGGGCCTTTATAGCGGGTGTTACGCAAGCGACTCAAGTGACACGATTTCAGGAGAACGAACGTATGAATGGATACGAGGCGATAGCAAAAATCTTGAAGCAAGAGGGTGTTGAGTGGATGGCATGCTTTCCTGCCAACCCGCTGATCGAGGCCATTGCGAAAGAAGGAATTAAACCGTTCGTGTTCCGACAAGAGCGTAGTGGAATAATGGCCGCCGACGGTTTCTCTCGAATGATGGCTAGGGAAGGTAAATTCGGTGTATTCGCCTGCCAGGGTGGACCCGGAATTGAGAATGCATTCGGTGGAATAGCTCAGGCTTCGTCTGAAGGCGTTCCGATCATTTTTCTTCCTGACGGACCCGGCGTTGGCGTGACTCCGACCTCACCTAATTTCTCTGGCCCTGACAACTTCCGATTCATCACCAAGTGGGCGCAGTCGGTTACCCATGCAGAACGCATCCCCGGGCAGATGCGACAGGCGCTTTCGATCATGAAGAATGGTCGACCCGGTCCTGTGATGCTCGAAATGCAGCGTGACGTTATGGGTAACGAGGTTTCAAGCCTCGACGATTTCCGATCGCCCAAGCGATACGTTGCTGCTCCTGACAAATCTGACTTACGTGCAGCCGTAAAGACGCTGCTCGCTGCCAAGAAGCCCGTTATCTGGGCAGGACAAGGAGTGCTCTACGCCGGTGCGTCTGCCGCGTTGACCGAGCTTGCTGAACTTACTCAGATACCAGTCATTACGACGATGCCGGGTAAATCAGCGTTCGATGAGCGTCACCCGTTGTCGCTAGGTGCGGCTAATAAGTCGGCACCAAAGGGCGTTTGGGAGTGGTTGAAGTCGAGTGACGTATTGTTCGCCATCGGTGCGAGCCTTACTAAGACCAACTTCGGAATCAATATCCCCGATGGCAAAACTCTGATTCATTCGACAGCCAACTACGACGATATTGATAAGGAATACACCACCGATATCGGCCTGATTGGCGACGCTCATAAGACAATTCGTATGCTTATCGATGAGATCAAAGCGGAGATCGGTGAAGAGGGACGTAAGTCCGATTCGACGAACCGAGAAGCTGTAGCCGAGGTGAAGAAAGAGTGGATGAACGATTGGTCGGAATTGCTCAATTCGAGCATGGATCCGATCAACCCTTACCGGCTGGTGAATGAAATCAACAAGGCTGTTGACCACGAGACCACTATCGTGACTCACGATGCCGGTCACCCACGTGATCAACTGATGCCGTTCTACACGGCAACTGTTCCTCATAGCTACGTTGGTTGGGGTAAGAGCACTCATCTCGGATACGGAATTCCGTTGATGATCGGTGCGAAAATCGCTCATCCTGAAAAGATGTGCGTCAACTTCATGGGCGACGCTGCGTTCGGAATGTCGGGTCTCGATCTTGAGACAGCCAACCGAATTGGTGCGCCTATTACCACTGTTCTTTTGAACAACGGAACCATGGGTGGTTACAACCTTGCGTTGCCAACAGCCATGGGCGAGTACAACGCCGGAAATATGGGCGGCAACTACGCTGGAATCGCTGAAGATCTCGGTGGAGTCGGTATCAAAATTACCGATCCTGCCGAAATCGGTGGAGCGCTAACGAAGGCTCGCCAGATCAACAATGATGAAGGTAAGAGCGTGCTTCTCGATGTGAAGACTCAGCAGTGGCTCGAGTTCTCGGAGTACAAGGGCTAAGTCCTCTTTTACGAAAACTGAAAAATGCAAAAAGGGCAGTCGAATTTTCGTGCGATTGCCCTTTTTCGTTAGCGAACAATAATTGACTAAGAACTTGTTCCCTTCGTGCCAATATTTGGTGAATTCCTCGGAGTGATCGTTCAGATAGCGACTCTCATACTCTGCTATTCCTGATGTTTCAGGCGGTCCAAGGCAAGCGCTACAAGCTGTTAATGGCTGGTGACTACGCTGAAACCCAGCTGAAGAACATGTCTAAGAAGTAGCCGCCCTGTAGTTTCAAGACCTAGTAACAAAGACAGCGCTCTATTTCTGAGCGCTGTCTTCGCGTTTGCTGAATCTTTCTCTTCAGCTTCGTAAGCACAGCATTAGAAAGATAATTCTTGCCGGTATGTCGGCGAATCTGTGTGTTGAAGCTCACATGCGTGACCTGATCGAAGACGGTTTCGAAGTTGTGATCGCCAAAGACGCAACGGCCGGTGCTGTATTTCCTGAGGGCGACGCATACGAGGTAGAATTGCCGAACTTCCGGATGGTCGTCAGCTCGGTACAGACCACCGACGAACTGGTGAGCCTGCTTCAGGGTTAGTCAAACGGATACGTCTGGCTGCCTGCTAGTCAGAAGGCAGCCAGAGACGTTAAGAATTGTCGCTATTTTGCGAACGACCGAAGAATGCCGGCTGCGGCCTCGTCGCAAGCTTTTGTTGCGTCGTCTATAAGCCCGAACGATCCGTTGAAGCCGTGCGTCATGCCAGCGTACTCGGTGTAAGTCACATCGTTCCCGGCTGCTTTTAGGGCCGCTGCGTAGTCGGCGGCTTCGTTGAGGAGCGGGTCGTACTCAGCTGCAATCACCGTAGCGTCGGCAAGCCCAGATAGATCTTCTGCTCGAATGACCGAGGCGTATGGGTGATGACCGTTTCCATCAGGACCAATGTATTGATCCCAGAACCAAATCATTCCCTCGGTAGTTAGTCCGTAACCTTCTGCATTAGCGACAGACGAAGGACGCTTAAAGCTGCGGTCGATCACGGGGCAGTACAGCACTTGGTGCTTGATAGTCGGTCCGCCTCTGTCACGAGCCATGAGCGCGACTGCTGCCGAAAGATTTCCACCGGCAGATGTACCGGCAACCGCAATATTCGAAGCGTCGACGCCTAGTTCTGCTGCATGCTCGACTGCCCAAACGGTCGCTGCGTAGCAATCCTCAGGTGCAGCAGGGAATCGGTCTTCAGGAGCCATCCGGTAGTCGACCGAAATCAGAACAGCGTTTACTCGATTTACCAGACCTCGTGATGTCGAATCCTCGCTGTCGAGATCGCCGATAACCCATCCGCCCCCATGGAACAGCATTATTAGCGGGTGCGGACCCTCGGTCGTTGGTCGGTAGATACGGGTCGGGATTTCGCCCGCCGGACCCGGAATCGTTCGCTCGGTTATTTCACCAACCGGTTCTTGAACCGTCGGAATTGCAAGGCGACCAGCGGCGGCATTGGCCCGTGCTTCCGTGGGCGTAATGTCACGATTGTCTGGGAAGCCTAAGGCAGCGCGGCGATCCATCAGTGCTTGTACTTGTGGGTGAAGAGGCATGGTGTTCTCCGGTGAACGATTCGTTTTGGATGGCAGAAATTTACCAGAGTCTTGAGACGAATGAAGGATTAGAACGATTGGCGGGGTCGTTCATTGGCACATAGAGTTATCGGCATGTCGATGAACGCCCAAACATATTCTTCGTTCGAAGTGATCCTCAATGCAGTCCGGCGTGAGATTTCGAGCAATGCCGATTCTCCTATTTTGATTGGAATTGACGGTGGTGGCGGATCGGGCAAGTCGACGCTAGCGAAGAAACTTGCCGAGGGGCTTGGTGATGCCACGTTGATTCACCTCGACGATTTTGCGGATTGGACCGACGATTCGAACTGGCAGCTGAGTACGTTCGCCGAGCGGGCGCTAAAGCCGCTGCTCGCCGGCATCACGTCTAAGCACCAACGCTACGACTGGCCGACCGATACCCTTGGCGAGTGGTTCGAAATCCCGGCTATAGGTGTGGCGATTATTGAGGGTGTGAACTCGCTGCGGGTCGACTTGCGAGAGCATTGGAAGATTTCGATATGGGTTGACTGCCCGCGTGAACTTCGACTTGAACGGGGCGTGGAGCGCGACGGTGAGCACATGAGATCGAAGTGGGTCGACGAATGGATTCCCGGCGAAGATCAGTATTTTGAAACCGATCGACCTCGTGAAAGCGCCGATTATTTGTTCGATGGTTCTGTACCCGATGAGAGCGGCTAACGTATTCCGCGAAACTCGGGCGATTTCCAGAATGGGATCAAGCCCAAATGGCCCACAGCCCTGCTGAGATGTGCAACGCAGCCGCTGGCCCGATCGAATCTGCTAGCACGCCGCCAAGCATGAATCCAAATCCGAGCATCATTAGAGCCGACATTGCCAATCCCATAACTCGGCCGCGCATTTTGTCTTTGACCGTGGTCTGTATCAACGTGAACACCAGAATGATCCAGATGCCTCCCGCCATTCCTGAGAATCCCAGAAGCAGTAGAGAAAGAGGGTAGTTGGTGGAAAGGGCAACCAGAGAATTAGTTCCCGCCAATAGGAGAGTGGCGATAGTAATGACGATTCCCTTTTTGGGTACGTCACCCACCACGAAAATTGCGATCGCACCGAGCAGTGCCCCCGCCATCCCATGGGGCGTTCATGTAGCCAAATCCACTAGCTCCTACTTCTAAAACGTCGCGGGCGTTAATCGGAATTAGTGGCTGTATCGTGCCCCAGAACAAAACTCCGATTAACGAAAACATCAACCACTTGACTCTAGATTCGCCAGCAGCGTAACGAACGCCTTCACCCATCTGTGTGAATGCCGATCCCCATCCGCCTTTTGATGCATCGGGTTCGGGATCCCTTCCCGGAACTCGCAAAAAGGCCAACCAAGCTACCCCGTACACACCGGCGAGTAGCCAGAATATTGAAGAAATACCATACTTGGCGATTAAGATTCCGCCGACCGCTGGTCCTACCAGCGTCCCGATATTCGACACTGTCGTGTTGAGCGATTGTGCGCTCACCATGCGATCGCGACCTACAAGGTCCATAACGATTGTCTGAGTTGCTGGATTACTCAAAGCGAACGCTATGCCGAGCAGAAAGCCCGTGATCAACAGATGCCAAACTTCGGCGTTGCCGGTACTAACGAGATACACCACTAGGAACGTGTTTAGAGCGACGAAAAATCGACCTCGTAATGCGACAGTGCGGCGATTGTATCTATCGGCAAAAAGCCCACCGAGCGGAGACAAAATCAGTAACGCCATCGCTGGCATGGCGTTGACTAATCCCACCATAAATGCTGAATCGGTGAGATCGAGTACAAGCCATGCTTGTCCCATGTTTCGGACATTGAACCCGACGAACGCCGAGGTGTTGGCAATTAGTAGCCACGGGTATCACTTGATGGCAAATACGCCTAGATTAGACTTGAACTTGGCCATCTTGGTGAGGGTGTATTCGGTAGTCTGATCAGAGGTTGTAGAAGACTCGGAGATGCTGATCTCGATTCATAGAGGGCTCATGTGTTGAATTGTTGTGGAACATACCACCGCGGTCGCTTTATCAGAGAAAAAGCTTCTTCCACGTTTGCTGTACCTACGACGATGATTGCCCTTAGAATGAGCCGATTGAAAATGGCAAGCGCATCGCCGCTCGCTCCCTAACTTTGGAAAAACACGAACGAGAGAAGTATGAAGACCACCGGATTCCGAACACTGGTGCTGGGTACTCCCTGGCGAAACCTTACCTACTGCATCATCGAAACCGACGAGGGAATAATCGGTGTAGGTGAAGCACGTGTTCTTGGTAAAACCCATACGGTCATCGAGTACTTAAAGGACTCTCAGCGTCATTTTATCGGTCACGACCCGTTCGACATCGAAGCGCTTTACCGTCGTATGACTTTGTTGGATTTCGGTAAACCCGGCGAGGTTGTCTACACAGGCTTGGCTCTCGTCGAACTGGCGTTCTGGGACATCATCGGCAAGAAGACGGGTCAGCCTGTTTTCAAGCTGCTTGGTGGTCAGGTCAAAGACAAGATTCCTGCCTACGCAAACGGTTGGTACACAGTTGAACGTACGCCTGAAGCATTCGCTGAAGCCGCCCGAAAAGTGGTTGATCGTGGCTACCGCGGGATGAAATTCGATCCGTTTGGTAACGGCGACATGGAGCTTGAACGTCCGGAGTTCTATCGTTCGCTCGATTTGATCGAAGCTGTGGCAAACGTAGCCGGCAAACGTGCGCAGATCATGATCGAAATGCACGGTCGGTTCGCACCAGTGCAGGCTCGCGAGATAGCGCGACACATCGAGAAGTACAACATCGGCTGGATTGAAGAGCCGGTGCGACCTGGCGATACTCCGGCGTTGCAGTCGGTCAGGCAACACACATCGTTGCCGATCGCTACTGGTGAGCGACTCTATGGCGCTCCTGAGTTCCGAGAAATTTGGGGATCGGGGAACGTCGACGTGCTGCAAACCGATATTACGCAGTCGGGTGGTATTTTCGAGAGCAAGAAGATCGCCTCGACCGCTGAGACCTACTCGATCATGGTTGCACCGCACAACGTTGGCGGAATCGTTTCGACAATGGCTGCATTGCATCTGTGTCTCACGCTGCGAAACGCCAAGATTCTGGAGCACTTCAACGACTTTGCGGACCCACATGTGAAGAAGGCTGGAACTGGCTATCCAGAAGTGGTCGATGGCTACTTCCCTGTGCCAGATAAGCCGGGTTGGGGCATCGAGCTTGATGAGGACTTCATCAAGGCGAACCCGCCGAACTACACGTCGGCTGGCGTCATCGCAGATCCCGGACTAAACATGTTCGAAAACGCCAACTGGGCGAAGCGCGGTCAGGACGACTAGGATGGCAGTGGCACTTTTTCTCCCGTGGGCTCGAACTGAGCTAATTTGTGTGAATGATCAGGCACTTTGAAGTGCCGGATCATTCGAGAATAGCTGAACGTTGTTTGCCAACCTGTTTGACTCGCCGTAATGACATAGCGAGATGTGACCCCGTGCGATCGGATTGACCTTGCCCGCAACTCAGCGCGCGCGTAAACTTTCGCCAACTTGTTCTTTTGTAGTTTTCGAAGAGGGAAAACATGGCGAAGATTCTGACTCAAGATCAGATCGATACTTACAACCGAGAGGGTTACCTTGCGGTTCGCGAGGTGTACACACCTGCGGAAGTGAGAGAACTTCAGGAAGTGACCGACGAATTCGTCCAGAAATCGGCGGAGGTTTCGCAGCACACTGAGATATTCGACATTGATATCAAAGCAGGCCACTCGGCTAATAGTCCGAAGCTGCGAAGAATCAAGAACCCTCACCTGCACCACGATGCCTACAACCGTGCGATGCGGAACCCCAAGCTTCTCGACATTATCGAGCAGTTGATCGGTTCAGACATTCGCCACCACCACACCAAGCTGAACAACAAGGCTCCGGGCGGTGGGGCGCAGGTCGAATGGCACACCGATTGGGGCTTTTACCCGGCGAGCAACGACGACATTCTCGAAGTTGGTGTTGCGATTGACGCCATGACGGTCGAAAACGGCTGCCTGATGGTGATGCCCGGTTCCCACCAGGGGCCTGCCTACGATCACCACGAGAACGGTGTGTTCGTTGGCGCTGTACAGATGTCGGACGTCGACATGGACAATGCGGGCCAAATTTTGCTGAACGAAGGTGATATTTCGTTGCACCATGTTCGAGCACTTCACGGTTCCGAGCCAAACATGTCTGCCAACGCCCGTCGCCTGCTGTTGATGGGCTATGCGGCAGCGGACGCATTCCCGGTCGGCGGCTACGGTGACTGGAACAAGTGGCAGTCGGACATGCTTCGTGGAGTTGGCGGGAACGTGCCAAGATTCAACGGCGCTCCGGTTCGTGTAGCTGAACCAAAACCTGCCGACAAGGGATCGATTTTCGAAATCCAAGAAGAACTGAGCCAGACTCACTTCGAGAAAGTAAAACCTACCTGATCGACCGCTGTCAGCAGTATCGATGAGATTTGGTTGCAACGTGTTCGAGAGAAAAAACTATGGGCTGTGTATGAACGTGTCAGTTGGTGATTTCGAGTTCGAGTGGCTTGGTGATTGGGCTGAACTTCCGTCGAACGATACAGTCGCACGTGGCTGGTCGCACCACGGCATGGCGTTTTCCAACGAAGGCCAGATCGTAACGTTTCATCCTGCTGAGTCGCTCGTCGTAATTCTTACGACCGAGGGAGAACTCCTTAGGTCGTTTGAGATTCCGGTGACTGAAGCTCATGGACTTACGTTGAGCACTATCGGTCTCAACCAATCGATATGGATTGCCGATAACGGTCGCAAGCGCGATCCCAACCACGACTACGACTACATGCCCGACCCTCTGCAAGGCAAGGTTGTGCGCTTTTCAATGTCGGGTCTCGTGGAAATGGAACTTTTCGAGCCGACGAAAGCAGGTTTGACTGGCGAACCTTTCTCCCCGACAAGCGTCATTGCTTTTGACGACCACCTTGGCGGCAACGGCGATATCTGGGTGGCTGACGGCTATGGAAAGAGCATAGTTCATCGATACAACTCGAACGGCGAATATCTTCTTTCTATCGATGGAAGCAAAGGGGCGGGACGCTTCGACTGTCCGCACTCGCTGTGGATCGACACTCGTTCGGGCTTAGCTGAGCTGCTTGTTGCCGATAGGGCGAACGGGCGAGTGCAGGTCTTCGACATGGAAGGCGAGTACATTCGCACGATAGGTGCGGGTTATTTCGAGCGGCCGACCGTTTTTGCGAGCTACGGTGAGAATCTGCTGGTTGGTGAACTGAACGCTCGTTTGACGGTGGTCGGACCTAACAACGAGCTGATCGGCTACATCGGCGACAATACGCCCGTATCCGAAGAGCCCGCCTGGCCGAACGAACCTGACGAGAACGATATTCCACGCCGCACTTCTCGGTTGGTGGAAGGGTTGTTCAACAGTCCTCACGGAATAAGTTCCGATAACGACGGAAACATCTACGTCAGCGAATGGCTCATTGGCGGACGCTACACAAAGCTTCGTTTGATTGGGTAATTCCGTCTGATCCTCTCCTGGGTGAGAGGATTTAGGCGAGGGTGGAGATGCATAGTTGAAACTAGTATTCGTATCTCCCTCATCCCAACATTCGCCCGGTGGGAGAAGGGGACATTATGCCGACTGATCGTTCCGAATCGACGCTCCCGAACTTGATTCAGCGTAGAGCGCCGATTGAGGAAGTTATCGCCCGAATTGCTGAAACTGCCGAAATCGACGAAATCGACTTCAAGGGTTGGACTGGTCTTCATTGGGCGTTGGTACGAGAAGTTCCTGCCGTGATTGGGCTTTTGCTTGAGTCGGGAGCCGATCCTAATCATCCAACCGATAGCGGTCGAATACCGCTCAACATCGCCATGCGAAGTGGTCAGGGCGATGCCGTGAAGCTGCTTCTGAATGCCGGGGCAAACGCTCAACAGGCCGACATTGATGGCAAGACGCCGCTGATGGTTGGTCGAGAAGGAAAATACCCAGAGCTGACCAAGCTGTTGGATGCGTAGCTTCTTGATATTAACGAATCAGATGCGCCGGGCAGATGATTGCTCGAAACTCTCAAACAATCGTTCGTTCGGACTCTGCTAATTTTTCCAAATGCGGGCGATATCGATATTTGCTTACTCGTGAGTTCGGCGGCGAATCGACTTTCCTTTTCGTGATGCTGAATACGTCGACCACTAATGCTGACCACGATGATCCAACTATTCGTCGCTGCATTGGGTTCGCTAAGCGCGAGGGTTTTGGTCGGCTGGAAGTGGTGAATCTTTACGGGTATATGGCGACCAAGCCTGCTGATCTCTTTGCTTGTGACGAACCTGTTGGTGACGGAAACGACGTCGCTATAGCTGACGCTCTCAGTGGGGCAGATGTTGAGGTCGTTGCATGGGGCAATCACGGCTCGTTCGACAGTGGCCGAATCAAAGCTTTTATCGACATGATTGGGCTGTCTGGTAATCAGGCGAAGTGTTTCGGTCTTACCGGCGAGGGACAGCCTAAGCACCCGCTTTACCTGCGATTAGATGCTGCGTTGGTCGACTATTCCGCGGTGCTTAGCTGAGTTTAAGTGATTGCGGTGAATTTGATGAGCTTGTGGCTGTTGTCGCAGAACGGCTTGTTTCTTGAGGCTCCACAGCGGCACAACGCTGCACGGTTGCCTGCGAGCACTTTTTCTCCGTCTTTGTTGACGATTTCGACCTCGCCTTTGATGCGGATGGGTCCGTTTCGCCATGCTCTTACTGTTGGGGCTTCGTCGGTGGATTCGGGCTCCACTGAACCGGGTTCGTCTAGCTCTTAGCGAAGTGCGCCGCTCGGGCAGTTTCTCACGGTGTCGACGACTTTTTGTAGATCAGCGTCTACGAGATTAATCCAAGGCCGTGCTTTGAGATTGAACGTTTCTGGCATTAGTTTCAAGCATTCAGCGACGTGGATGCAGCGTGATGCATCGAAGCTGAGGGTGACGCCGCTTCCGTTGTATTCACGTCGGCGTGAAACGGGTTTTGGATCTAGGTATTCGTCTTCCGACTGACCGCTTTCGGCGCCGAAATCTGCTGAGGTGTGCGAGTTGTCGCAAAACGGCTTTGCTCCCGACATTTCGCATCGGCACAGCCGAGCTTTGCCGTGAGTTTCGATCTCAACCCGCCGTGCGTCGATTAGGTTGATCTGCCCGTCGATAACGAGTGGCCCATCTTCGGTCTCAGTGATTGTTACTTTTGGCATGAGGAGTTGCTGTGCTTGATTTGCTTTGCTCGTGCTCGTTTTCGAAACTTGATGGTTTCGATGTTAGAGGTGTTCGCTGCGAACGTCATCCTGAACGAGACTCGGGATATCGATCATAGGGCTTGTCGATTCGCAGTCAAATTCGAACATTGCGTTGCTTTGTACGCTGATTGCCACGTCGTCCTTTCGGACTCCTCGCAATGACAGTCGGGCCGATTGGCACCGAACCTACCCCCAATCCCTTGAATGGAACTGTGGGATTGACTCCTCAATAGGGGTGATGTTTTCGACGACGATGTTCATTGTTCCTTCGCGTCGGGAGACCGTTCCAGTGGCGAGCAATAACGACTCTTTGATCTGCTGCTTGAAGCGTTGATACATCGTTGGCCAGACGATCAAAGGCGAATGCCCAAACTCGTCTTCAAGCGTGATGAAAACCGTCTTACCGTTCGGCTTCTGACGTCTAATCACAAGACCCGCCACCGAAATTCGATCGCCATTGGCGTAGTTCCGAACCTCTTCGCTGCGAATCACCGTTGAAGGCAAATGCGGTCTGATCTTCTCCATCATGTGTCCCTGCGGATACACGCCCGTCGCCGAGTACTCGCCGATCATCCGGTCCCAGCCCGACTCATCTGGCAACGCAATCATGTCCTGCTCAACCGGCATTTCGAACGCCAATTGTCGTGATCCATCTTTCTTCTCGCCATGAGGTCGATAGCGCAAGCCCGACTCCCAACGAAGATGACGTCGATCAGCGATAGTCGGAGGAATGCGGTCGGGGTCGGCAATATTGTCGAACCGATCGAGCGCACCTGCCGCCGAGAGAAGATCGAGAACTTCCTGTTGTACTCCGGTTCTCGACATGAAATTTGCGAGCGAAACAAACTCGCCACCTGCCTCACGTTCTTTAACAACGGGAACTGCCGTAGCCGTGTTTAGCTTCGCCACATGAGTCAGGCCCATCCGGAGCGCGCCGTTCTCAATTACGGCTTTTTTTCCGCTGAGATTAACGTCGGGACCAAGCACTTTAACCCCGTGTCGAACGGCGTCCTCCTTCAGTGTTTCGAGGTTGTAGAAGCCCATTGGCTGGTTGTTGAACAGTCCCACGAAAAACTCGAGTGGCCAGTAGTGCTTGAGCCACGACATTTGGTACGCCGTTACGCCAAAAGCGAAGGCGTGTGCTTCTGGAAACTGGTACATGCCATGAAATTTCCCGAATACTTTTTCGACGGCTTCGGGTGGAACGCCTTTTGCGAGCGCACCCGTAATGAACTTGTCCTTCCAGTGGGCGATGTGGCGTTCGTTGTTGCGGCGAGTAAACGCCCGGCGCATTTGATCGCCCTCGACTGCGCTCATGCCACCGACGTGCATTGCCAGTTCGCCGAGTTGGTCCTGATAAAGCGGCACGCCATACGTTCGACCCAATGCGGGCTCTTCGAGCGGATGATCGAACTTCCAGTCGGGGTCTTTGCCCATATGGCGACGTATCAGCAACGTCACACCGTCGTTCACTCCAGCGCCGGGTCGAACTGCTCCAACCTCCCACGCCATCTCGGTTAGGTTGCGCGGTCGAAGGCGAGTGACCGTCTGCATTTGTGCTGCCGATTCGATTTGGAAAACGCCAATGGTGTCGGCGTTGTGGATATCGTTGTAAACGGCGTGATCCTCGAAATCTATCCGAGATATATCGACTCTTTCTTCGGTTTGCTTTCGAATGAGTTCTAGCACCTCGGAAAGTTGCGATAACGCCCCGAGCGCTAGGAAGTCGATCTTCACGAACCCCGCATCTTCAGAGGCGTTTTTGTCCCATTGGCAGATGTATCGCCCGTCGACAGCACTGCGCTGAAGGGGCACTGTTTCGGAGAGCGGACGTGCGGAAAGGATCATGCCTCCGGGGTGTTGCGCTAGGTATTTTGGGAAGTGGTTCAACTGCTGCGCGAGTTCGATAAGCATCTGCCAAACGGGAGCATCGACCCTGTCTTTGAACTCGGGAAGCTCGGCCATTTCTTTGGCTAAAGCTGGAATTGAACTGTGGCCGTCGAGTCGCTTGTTGAGTCGACTCAGATCGTCTTCAGCGATGCCCAATGCCTTGCCCAAATCACGCACGGCTCCACGGATTTTGTATGTCGAAATCATCCCTGTGAGCACGGCGTGTTCGTAGCCCCAGCGTTCGTGAATGCGCAGTATTAGCTCAGCACGAATTTCGCGAGGTAAGTCGAGATCGATGTCAGGTGGAGATAGCTTTTCGCCTTCGACAGTCTCTGGAAGAAATCGATCGAGCCTGAGTCCGAATTTAAGTGGGTCGATGTGCGATAACCCAGTGAGGTAGCCGATTAGGAGCGCTACTGACGAACCTCGACCTCGCCCCGGTGGGTTTTCTTCGATCGGTAGTCCCGGTTCGACAAGTCCCAGATCTTCCTGCACTTCGCGGGCTATTCGGATGATGTCGTAGTACTGCAGCAGGAAGCCAACGAGTCCGTGCCTTTCGAGAAGATCGAATTCTCGGTCGAGTCGTGCCGTGACCTCTGGCGTAACGCTGCCGTATCGACGTACAGCCGCCTCTTCGCAAATCTTCCTTAGGTAGCTCGATTCTGTATGCCCGGGTGGGAGGAATTCGTAGGAAGGGAAGTCGTAGATGGCATCGGAAGTGATGTCGAACTCACACCGGTCGGTAATCTTGACCGTGTTCATTATTGCTTCAGGATGCTCACTGAACAGAACGCCCATTTCGGATGGTGACTTTAGGAAAAACTGATTGTTGGGTCGGCGTTCTCGGTGGCTCGCTTCGAGAGATTTATTGTGTTTGATCGCAACGAGTGCGTCGTTGAGGCGATGTCGATCACGAACGTGGTAGTGGGCATTGTTTGTGGCGACGATTCCAATTTCTAAGTCTTTGGAAATTGCCGCCATACTTCGGTTTCGCTGCACGTCGCCCATGACTAGGTTTTGTTGTAGTTCAAGGAAGAAATTTTCCTTTCCGTATATCTCGATATATTTTTTGACGGCATGCTGAGCTGATACGAAATCACCGTTGGTTACGAGCTTAGATATTTCTCCCTTTCGGCACCCGGAAAGACAGATAACTCCTTCAGCATGATCGGCAAGGAGTGCAGGATCGAGATGCGGGTCGTTTCTCTCTTCGGCGTCGACGTGAGCGCGGGTGGTCAATAACGAGATGTTTTTGTAGCCGGTGGCGGTTTCTGCAAGCAGGGTTATATGGGGACGGTCGCCTGGCTCGTGTTCGGTGCCTTCCGGCTCACCGAGTCCACGTGCGAGAGTGAGTTCGATACCTATGATCGGCTTGATGCCGAGTTCTTTTGCTGCCTGCGCAAATTCCATGACCCCGCTTACGTTGTCGTGATCGGTAATAGCGAGGGCGTGTAGTCCTAGCTGCTTGGCGGTGAGCAGTAAATCCCACGCTTCTGATGCGCCTTCTTGGAACGAATAGTTGCTGTGGGCATGTAGCTCGGCGTAAGCACCAGTGCTGCTTTTGGCGGAATCGTTGTTGTTCATCGGTTCGTGATTTCCTGGCAAATGATTACTCGTTGCGTTCTTCGTTTTTAAGGACCTATTCACGGTCGTTTCTTATTCGTTTACTGTTGCGACCGTTTGGTTGGTTTAACCTGCTTGCCGGTACCAGATGTTGGTGGTGAGATCGATATAGATAGTCAACTGCTGTCCACTTTCGAGTCGGAGTACGTAGTAGAGGCGGGCGATCTCCTCATCTGGCCCGCGCCACCACTCATCGTTCACCTTCCATATATCGTCTATTTCGGCGACTTGCATCCACTTGCCGTCGGAGACCAGCGTTGACTGTGTAGGGCTGTGTCCCCTCTCCCCCGTAGGGAGAGGGCTAGGGTGTGGGTTGTTGCGACGCTTTCGACGAGAGCGAGGTGAATCGATAGCAGGTGGAACTTGAATCGAAGTTGGGTTGCCCGCTGAATCGGTACGAACGTGAACGGTGCGCGGGGCGTTTAACGGCTTGATTCCGCCAGAGTAAGTGGCGTGTGTATTAGTCAACTTTCTTTGTCTCTGTTAGCTCCGGGCGTCGTCGAACGACTTGGTCGCGCGTCGCATCTGCGTTAGTCGCGCTCGTCATCGGATGACTCGGCTCCGTGTCGCAGTCGCCCCCTCTAACTCCCCCAGTCTGGGGGAGGACTGTTAGTCGGTTAGCCAACTTTCTTTGCCTCCGGTAGCTCCGGGTGTCGTCGAGCGACTTGGTCGCGCGTCGCATCTGTATACTCGCCGCCGGAGCTGCTCATCTGGACCAATGCGTATCGGCGCTCTGGGATTCTCGACCACGGCTCGAGTTCTCTCACTTGGTAGATAGGTGGTGCAACTCTGAGCCGGAATCGAAGCTGGCTAATCGTTTCTTGCAGATCGGTATAGCGCTTCACTTCTTTCCACATCGACTCCTGCCTGCCTGCCTCGCCAGTAATGCCCGAAAGCGTTATGCGCATATCTTCGAGCGGTCCAGGAATTACAGCCATATCGAGCTTTGACTTGATTGCAAATAGTGCTTGGTTTTTGTTCCCCGCGGGATCTTTGAATGCAATCCTCATCGTCCACGGAGCATGCTGGAAAACCTGCGACTGAATGCTCGCCTGTCGGGCAAAGCGTCGTGAAAGTTGCGACCGTCCATACGCACGATTCAATAGACTTTCGATGGCCGTAACAATGGTTGCCATGCTTACTGTAGGGTCGGGGAAATCCAGATGCTCCGACACGCCCAGTACGCTTCGTTTTGGCATGAGCGGTCGGTGATCGATGCCGTTCGCCAAATCCCAAGCCGTACCGCCTGCCTGCCCGAACTGCGCTTCCATCGGACCCCGCGGAATATCGGCGATGTGGCCCATAGTCGTCAGTCCAAAAGCGTGCAGCCTCTTGATGAGCTGATAGGGGAGTGGGAGCGAGTCGACCGGGAATTGATCGAGAAATCTGCCTGGTTCGCCAGTTACTTTCCTGCCGCTGTTCGATCGACTCAGAAGTGAGGCAGCGTAAGCAAGCCATTTGTTATCGCCAACTCCGATGCGCAGATCGAAGCCGTCGACCGCTCCTGCAAGCAGTCTGACCACATGTGCGTCGTCACCGTAAAGACTTTCGAGTCCCCAGATTCCGACATATGCGAGACCCGGAGCCGCAGCTTCGATATCGGGCACGAGTCGTTCGAGGTTTTCGATAATCTCGTCGAATACCAGGGCGTAAAGCGGAGTATCTGCTTCGATGATGAGCACGCCGCGGTGGCGTGATGTTGCCTCGATAAGTGGCATCCCGGGCATGACGTCGGTGAGGTCGGGCGATGCTGCAAGAACGACGCGTGCTGAAAGCGAAGCGCTGGTCTTCTTGGAAGATTTCGAGTTTGTTTTTTGGCCGGGACCGCCGGATATGTTGGTGAGTTCTTCGCCAAGGTCGAGCGCCTTGCCAGCAATGATCGCTGAGCGATCGTGAAGTTCTGGCTTTCTCGCAACTTCGACCTGCCAAGGAAAATTAGGAATCCGCAAACACGCAAGCATCTTTGATGCGTTTTCCGAGAGGTCGTTATTTGTTGGCTGGGGTGATGAATGGCGCTTCTGTTTATTGGTGCGCTGGCCTGCCGCTCGCTGGGTGTTTGGCTGCGAAGCGAGTGATTTAACTTGTGGGGGAGGTCGTCTCATTAGGTAGCTATAAGGCGCGTTGCGTGATGGCGGATGCGACCTGAAATTGGTCGCCGAAATTAGACCGTAAGGAAATCAATTAGCTTCATAAAAATGTCGCTGTGGGCGAGACGAACCGGGTTCGTCTATTAATCCGACCGATGAATTCTCTAATGGTTTTTAAGAATGATTTACCGGCTGGGAGACCAATAATAGAACATCTGTTCTAAAAAGCAATAGAGACTGTCACTCAATTTGAAAACATGGCGCGCCGTCATGGAATATCGGTCAATTCTCCGCTGTTATATGAAAATGCTGGATGGCTTAGATGCGTGGGCAACGTCCACTGATTCGTGCAAAAATGTCGGCATAACCGTGTAGTCGTGAAGGACGTCGAAATGCCCTATGTAGATAACGATGGAGTGAAAATCTGGTTTGAAGTCGAAGGGGAAGGTCAGCCCCTGATGTTGATTAACGGAACAACGGGGAATCTGAATATCTGGTGAAGATTGGGAATAGTCGATGCTTTGAAATCGGACTACAAGTTGATTCTCGTCGATGCTCGTGGGCACGGTCAGAGCGATAAACCACATGAGCCAGCAGCCTATTTGCCTGAGCCGAAATCAAAGGATATCGAAGCGATTCTCGATAGCCTCGGAATCGAAACCACCCACTACCTTGGCTACTCGATGGGCGGTCGATTTGGGTTAGACCTCGTATTACACGCTCCACACCGGCTGCGTTCGCTGGTCGCGCAGGGCCTTCACCAAAGGCGCTAATGGTGACGAGTTCGATGTTCAGCGATGCGAAATCGATTGAAGACGTTCTACACCAGAGGGAGTCGATTGGCGGAAGAATGCCCGATGAAATGTGAGCCGAATATTTGACCACCGACATTGATGCCATCAGTGCTTCGCTAGATCATTCAATCCTCGATCAGGAGAGTGTCTATCGAAAGGCGCTTGCAGAGTTTCATCAGCCAACGTTGATGTTTGTCGGAACAGAAGATGAGCGACACGCCGATATCGAAGCGACCATGCAGACGATGTCGAATGCTGAGTTCATTTCTATGGATGGACTCGATCACGGTGGCGCCATGCAAGAAATTGCCATAATCCTGCCGCAGATCAAGTCGTTTCTGGATTCGGTTCGTCCTTAAAAGCAAAGACCCGGTTTTTTGGCCCGGGTCATGCTTTCGGAGGTCATATTTAGCCGATGGCTACTAATCAGGTAGTCAACGGGCCAGCGATCAGTTGGTCTTTTTAGACCGGATCAAAATTGCAGCGACAGCAGAGGCTGCTACCGCACCTGCCAAAACCTTTTTCAGTGCCATGTAACTGTCCTCCATTTCTTCGCCCTCAAATGACTGATGGGGCGTGCTGTTTGTCTGCGTTGACTAATTATTAGATGCCCAGAATTACAGAACGATTACAGTTCGCTGAGAGTTTGCTGTGAATAGCGTGCTCGACGTGCCTAAAAAACGGATTATGTTGAAAGCACCGATAACCATTAAGTGGCACAACGATGGCATTACACATACGGATTTCAGATGTAGTCTGAATCCTCGTCATTCCGGCAGCATTCACTGTCGATAAGACGCAGTCTCGTCGAGCAATGGGCTCGGCGAAAACAAAGTGAAGAACGAACTACCAAATGAGAAGCTCCCAACTATTCGGCAAAACCCTTCGACAGGCTCCTGCCGATGCAGAAACCATCAGCCACAAGCTGCTTACACGCGCCGGGTTCATCCAGCAGATTGCAGCAGGAATATTTAGCCTTCAGCCGCTGGGTAACCGGTCGATCACGAAGATCAAAAACATCATCCGCGACGAGATGGATCGCGCCGGTGGGCAAGAGATCAACATGCCGGTAGTTCAACCTCGTGATCTATGGGTAGAGTCGGGCAGGGCAGACACGTTCGTTCCGCCACTTGCAAGATTCGAAGATCGTCGAGAGCGCGAGATGATTATTGCGCCTACCCACGAAGAAACTGCCACAGCGATGGCTCGTGCAGGAGTAGCCAGCTACCGAGATCTGCCGTTTACTATCTATCAGATTCAGACGAAGTTCCGTGATGAAACTCGTCCACGAGGCGGACTGCTTCGTGTACGTGAATTCGAAATGAAAGATGCCTACTCGTTTGACGCCGATGAAGAGGGAATGGACCGTAGCTTCCAAGCGATGGTTGCCGCTTACAAGCGAATTTTCAAACGCTGTGGTCTCGACGTGATTATGGTCGACGCCGATTCTGGCGGAATTGGCGGTAAGGACTCGAACGAGTTCGTGCTGCTAACCGACAGCGGTGAAGACACGATTCTTATGTCGAACGAAAGCGATTATGCCGCCAACGTCGAAAAAGCTTCGTTCATTAAGAAGGCGTTTCCGATCGAAGAACTTGGTGAAGTTGAAGAATTTGCAACACCAGGTATCAAGACGATCGAAGAACTGGCGAAGGCCGAGGGTGTTTCGAAATCGAAAACCGCTAAGGCTGTGTTCTACAGCGTCGACGGTGAGATAGTCGTCGTGACCATTCGTGGTGACTACGAGGTTAACGAAACCAAGCTTCGTAATCTGCTCGATGGCGCCGAGCCTAAACTCGCAACGCCCGAAGAAGTGAAAGCTGCGGGATTGGTTTCAGGGTCGGCATCAGCTGTCGGGCTAACAGGCATGAAGAGCGTTGTGGACGATTCGATAACTATGGGATCGAACTATCTTGCTGGAGCCAACAAAGATGGCTTTCACCTGCGCAATGTCAACTTCGAGCGAGACTTCAAAGCCGATATTGTTGCCGACATTGCCGAAGCGAAGAAGGGCTACCTTTCGCCCGACGGCAAAGGCAAGCTCGTTGCCAAGCGTGGGATCGAAATTGGGCACGTGTTCAAGCTCGGCAACGTCTATTCATCGAAAATGGGTGCCAACTACACGAATGAAGATGGCGAGCAGAACGAGATTCTCATGGGCTGCTACGGCATAGGAGTCGGGCGGTTACTGGCTGCAGCTGTTGAAGCTAACCACGATGATTTCGGCATGCTTCTACCAAGAGCCATCGCACCGTACGAAATCTACCTCGCTGGGCTAAATCTCAACGACCCAAACATCGCCGGTAAGGCCGAGATGATCTACGAAACGTTGCAAAACGCTGGTTACGAAGTGCTCTTCGATGATCGAGACGCTCCTCCTGGAGTGAAGTTCAAGGACGCCGACTTACTGGGAATTCCTGCTCGGGTCGTGATCAGCTCTCGCAGCCTCGAAAACGGTGGCGTTGAAGTGAAGTCTAGGATCAGCAAAGATGCGGAGATCGTCGCTGAATCTGACGTACTCGCAAGCGTTAAAGCACTATTCGATTAGTTGAAAAATCAGGCAGTTGTTAGTCACTTGTGCTCGAATGAGTACGAATTGGTATAACCGTAACTTGCCATTAGCAGGTATGATGGAGTACGTGTTCAGACGTTTCTATCCGTCACTCACCGGTATATTTGGTGAACTGTTGGTGGTTGGGTTGGGCACGAAAATGAGAATGTGGGACGATAACCGTACGTACGGCAATGGATATGTTCAACTTTGAACATTCGATGGGATTCCCACTAACGAGGCTTGATTTATGGGTAAGAAGTTATTTGTTGGTAGCCTGGCATGGGCGACAGACTCGTCTGGTCTTCAGTCAGCATTTAGCCGTTTCGGCGAAATCGAAGAAGCTACAGTCATCAGCGATCGCGAGACCGGACGGTCACGTGGTTTCGGATTTGTAACCTTCGTTGACGAAAGTTCAACACAGCAGGCCATTGCAGAAATGAACGGCGCTGACTTGGACGGACGTCCGATCGTAGTAAACGAAGCTAAAGAACAGGCTCCTCGCTCCGGCGGCGGCGGCGGCGGCGGTGGATACCGTGGCGGCGGCGGCGGCGGTAACGGCGGCGGCGGCGGCGGCGGTCGAAGAGAACGCTGGTAAGCCATTCACTGTAGTTACACCAAACTACATTTATGTGAAGCAAATTACGGGTGTTGCCTTCGGGCAGCATCCGTAATTTCTTTAACTCGGGTTATTCAGGTGTGTATCTCATTTATGCGGTTGATTTCGGCGTGCTAAAAATGGTGATTACCGGTTCTTGTTCATGCGGGTAATAAACGGATATACGTGGTAAGGTTAACCAAGTAAGGCTCAGACATTTCAAGAGCTTGACACTGAGAAGTGGGCAACGCCCGCTTTTTTTGTGTCTTTCAATAGTGTGAACCGGAGTAATTAGTTGAAGAGTGATCTGCGAATAGCGGTTACCCAACTCGCTGCCGAGCGAAATCTACCTCAGCCAGTCGTAGTGAAGGCTGTGGAGGCTGCGCTCGCGGCTGCTTACAAGCGCGATCCTGCTGCTCAAGGGCAGGATGTAATTGTGGAGATGGACCCAGCCGACGGTGATGTAACCGTTCGCACAGTCCGTCACGTTGTCGAAGAAGTCGAAGATCCTCTGATGGAACTGACTGTCGAGGACGCACAAAAGCTTCAAGAAGGCGCTGTAGTTGGCGACATTATTGAAACCGGTCAACTGGACTACAACCCAGGTCGAATCGCAGCCCAGACAGCCAAGCAGGTCGTTATGCAACGACTTCGTGAGGCAGAGCGCGACATCGTATTTGAAGAGTTCATCGACAAAGAGGGTGAAGTACTTACGGCCACTATTCAGCGAGTTGAGTCACGCTGGGTAACTATCGACCTAGGCAAGGCCGAGGCTGTTATGCCGCCTGCCGAGCAGTCGCCGTTTGAGCGATACAGGCCCGGTCAACAACTAAAATTCTTTGTTGTTCAGGTTGGTAAAACCATCCGTGGACCCGAAATCGTTGTTTCCCGAACACACCCAGATCTTCTTCGCCGACTATTCGAGGTTGAAGTGCCTGAAATATTCAGCGGTGTGGTCGAAATCAAGGCAATCGCACGAGAGCCTGGAGCACGTTCGAAAGTCGCGGTCACCTCGAACCAAGAGGGTGTCGACGCTGTCGGTGCTTGTGTTGGTCTTCGTGGAATTCGCATCCAGAACGTTGTCAACGAGCTTCTTGGCGAGAAAATCGACGTCATTGAGTGGGATGAAGACCCAGTCAAGTTCATTGCAAACTCTCTCAGCCCGGCTGTAGCCGACCGTGTCATCCTCAACGTGGAAGACGAGTCAGCGACAGTATTGGTTCCAGATCGTCAGTTGTCATTGGCAATTGGTCGCGAAGGACAGAACGCTCGACTTGCTGCGAAGCTAACTAACTGGCGAATTGACATTCAAGGCACCAGCCAGATTGTTGAAGAAGCACCGGCTATTCCAGAACCTGAAGTATCCGTGGCTGCAGCAGAGGTGGCGGCCGCACCTGTAGCAGAGGTGGCTGAGGCATCACCTGTAGCTGAAGTCAAATCGGAAATCGCTGTTGAACCAGTAGTCGACGACAGAGCCGCTAAGGCCGCCGCTGATGCTGAACTCGCAGCACTTGAAGAAGAGCTTGCTGTTCTCGAACGAGAAGAAGAAGAACGCAAGGCTGCTAAGGAATCTGAAGTCCTCGACGTTTCATCCGATGATCTCTGGCAGGTTGACGGCGGATCGAAAGCAGCTCCTGCTAAGGCAGTTGACGGAATTCGATTCGCAGAAGATATTGCAGGATTCCGAGAAACCGATGCAGGTCGTCGTGGCGGTAGACGTGGCGGAAGCAGCGCTCGTAACCGTAGGCGCCGGTAGTAATTGATATCGCAGGTTTGGGTTAGATGAGTCAACAAAACCGGCACATCCCCACCCGAACCTGTGTGGTCTGCCGAACAAAGCGGCAGCGAGATGAGCTTCTCAGGTTAGTTAAAACGTCTAAAGGGCAGATTCTGTTTGACAGCACCGGACGAATGGACGGTCGAGGTGCTTACGTTTGTGCAGATGCCGATCACTGGGGTGAGGGCATCGATAGAGGTAGACTTAAGAACGCTCTAAAAGCGACGATTGAAGATTCGACACTGAGATCGCTCAACGAGGCAATGGATTTGCCTAACAATGAGTAACTGATCCAACAAGGGAACTAACTGGTAAATGGCACAACGCAATGGACAACGTGGCAACCGATCTAACAGAGGCGGGCGCTCAAGCGGGCCTGGCGGACCTGGTGGCCCTCCACGCGTCGTTTTAGAAGATCTCACACCGCGCTCCCCGGTCGCCCTGCCAGCTCAGTCCACCGTTGGAGAACTTGCAGAAATCCTTGAGATGTCTAACGTCGACACGATCAAGGCTCTGATGCGACTAGGCATCATGGCGACTGTCAACGAAACAATCGAGTTCGATATCGCTGCCAAAGTTGCTGCTTCATTTGAAATTGGCGTACTCAAACCAAAAGACCGCGAAGAAAGTTCCGCCGCCGTTAAGGTCGGTGTCGACGATGATCTGACGGAAGAAAACTCCGTCACCCGTCCACCGGTCATCACGGTTCTTGGTCACGTAGACCACGGTAAGACCACATTGCTTGACGCCATTCGGGGCGCAAAAGTGGTTGATTCTGAAGCCGGTGGTATTACACAGAGCATCGGTGCGTACCAGGTCAATAAAGATGGCCAGTTGCTCACATTTATCGACACTCCAGGTCACGCTGCGTTCACACAGATGCGAGCCAGTGGCGCACAGGTAACCGACATCGCTGTGTTGGTTATCGCTGCCGATGACGGTGTTATGCCGCAGTCGCTCGAGGCTATTGACCACGCACGGGCTGCGGGTGTTCCGATCATTGTTGCGATTAACAAGATGGACGCCCCGGGTGCAGACATAGACCGTGCCAACGCCCAGCTTGCCGAGCACGAAATTATCGTTGAGTCGTACGGTGGCGATACCGTTGCTGTTCCTGTTTCCGCTCTTAAGGGCGAAGGAATCGACGAACTTCTGGAATCTCTGCTTCTGATTGCTGAAATTCAAGAACTAAAAGCCAACCCCAACCGACCCGGAATCGGCGTGGTAATCGAATCTCACATGGATCGATCCCGTGGCGCAGTCACATCGGTTCTTATCAAATCAGGAACTGTGCGAAACGGCGACAACATCGCTGCCGGTTTGTTCCGGGGCCGCATCAAATCCATGGTTGATGGTTTTGGGAATGTCGTTAAAGAAGCCGGACCTTCGACACCGATTGAAGTTCTTGGTCTGAACGGTACGCCAGCAGCTGGTGACCAATTTGACGTAGTTGCATCTGACCGAGCTGGTCGTGATCTTGTTGCGGCTAGGGAGCGTCAAGCTTCTAAGCGCAAGGACACCCGAGCAGCCACAACGATGGCTGAAGTTATGCGCCGTGTCCAGCAGTCTGATTCGAAAGAACTATTGGTCGTTATCAAGACGGGCAATCACGGATCGATCGACGCAGTACAACGAGCGGTTGAGCAAGTATCTAATGATGAAGTTCAGGTTCGCGTACTTAGCGCTGCGTCCGGAGCTATCAACGAATCTGACATTCTTCTCGCATCTGCTTCAGACGCTATGGTCATGGGATTTGAGACATCGGTCGAGCCAGGCGCTCGTCGTCAGGCCGACGCCGAAGGAATCACTATCCGAACTTACGACATCATCTACAACCTCGTTGATGAAGTTGAAGATGCTGCACGTGGTTTGCTTGAGCCTGAACGTAAGACTGTTGTTCTCGGTCACGCAAGCGTTCTCGAAGTGTTCACACATGGCAAGCGCGAACAAATCGCTGGTATACGAGTTACCGACGGTATGTTCAAGCGATCTGGCCGAATGCGGGTTATCCGAAACGGAGACGAGATCTTCGACGGAGCTATCACTTCGATGCGCCACCTCAAGGAAAGCGTCCGCGAGTTGGCAAACAACTTCGAGGGTGGTGTGAAGATCGATGGTTTCCACGAATACCAGACCGGCGACGTGCTGGAAGGTTACGAAATTCAGGTCACCCGGCGATAATCGACCGGTTCGATTGGATTAGTCGTTCCTTTTCCTCTATTGATTTGAGGTTGAAGATGGAAGGAGTTAAGTAAGTGACGGACGAAAGACGTGGCGGACGTGTTAATCATACGATTCAGCGCGAGCTAGGCACATGTATCGAAGAGTTGAGCGATCCGCGGTTGTCTCCAATGACATCTGTTACTGGCGTTGAAGTGGACCGTGACCTTTCGATGGCGAAAGTTCACATCAGTGTTCTTGGCACTGATCAGGAACGTGAAGACACGCTTGAGGCGCTTCGTTCAGCGGCTACTCGACTTCGCATGGAAATTTCACATCGAATCGAAATTCGCCGAATGCCCCGACTCTCGTTCTTTGTCGACTCGACGATGCAGACGGGTGCCGACATGGATCAGATAATTGACCGCGTGATGAGCGAAGACAGTCGGCGTTTTGCCGACCGGGACGGTAGTTGACTGACGAGCGAAATACCTCCGCTGAAACGCAGCGAGTGGGGCTGGCTGCTGGCGGTTATCTGAACATCAACAAGCCCCAGGGTTGGACATCGACCGACGTAGTTCGCAAGCTCAAGGGTGTTACCCGCGCCAAGAAGATTGGCCACGGCGGAACTCTCGATCCATTGGCGACCGGAGTGCTACCGATATGCGTTGGCTCAGCAACTCGCTTTGCCGACACGGTGCTTCTTGGCACCAAGTCGTACCGAATAACAATGACGCTTGGATCGTCGACTAACACCTACGACTCAGAAGGCGACACGACGGCGGAGGCAGACTGGTCTGCTGTTTCCCAAGATCAAGTCGTCGAGTCTTTGAACGACTTTCGTGGCAAATTCGGCCAAGTCCCACCAATGTTTTCGGCACTTCACCATAACGGCAAGCGACTGTACGAGCTGGCTCGGAAGGGAATCGAAGTCGAACGGCCGGCACGACCGGTTGAGACGATAAGTCTTGAGCTAGTCGAATTTAACGCACCAGAAGTGATTCTAGATGTTGAATGCGGGCATGGTTTCTACGCCCGAACTCTTGTTCATGACATTGGCGAAAAACTTGGTACGTACGCACATATGACAGGTCTCGTTCGTACGCACGCAGGTGCTTTCAAATTGGAAGATACCGTAACGATCGAGCAAGTGGTCGAAGCGGCCGATTCGGGTGATTGGCGCGACGTAGCCATGCCTATCGACACAACATTGCAACATATGCAACAGGCTACTCTTACTTCGGCACAGGTTGAAATGGTGGAGTACGGTCGGCAGATCGCGGTTGGCGATATTGGCAAGCCCGGAGAGTTCGAGTCGGGCGATCGTATTCGCGCTTACGCTCCCGATGGCGAGCTACTTGCGATCCTGATATTCGAACCTGAAAAACTCGGCTGGCGACCCGAAAAAGTATTAACAGCGATCTAAATATAGCTCCGCATCGATGCTCGATTTGTGGGACACACTTAAACTTCTGCTTGCTATAGTCGAACGCAGAATATGTAAGCGATTCGATTCGCAGCAACATCCCTTCAAGCAAGTGAATCCTAAACCGGGGTTCCAGTCCAAGAGAATCCAAATTGCACGATAGCCCGTTGGCAGTAGTAGCCGAACTCATTCTCCTGCTGGCAGTCATTCTTGTCGCCGCAAAAGTCGGTGGAGAAGTTTCCGAGCGATACCTGAAGATCCCGCCAGTTCTTGGTGAACTAGGGGCAGGAATTCTGATTTCCCCTTTTCTGCTCGGCGGAATTCACTGGTTCGGCGGCGGTGCGATATTTGAACTGGCTCACGATGGCAGTGGACTGCCTGTCGAGCCTCAGTTGTTTTTCGTTGCTCAACTGGCGGCAATAGTACTGTTGTTTGAGGCAGGACTCGAAACCGACCGCGATAAGTTCATGAAGTACGTTCGTCCTGCAACTGCGGTGGCAGCGGGCGGAGTGATTTTGCCGTTTCTGATGGGATTCGCTGCGACTGTGTTGCTCGGATTTGCGGACATGGATTCGATAGAGGGCATGTTGCCTGCGCTATTCATTGGCGCAATCATGACCGCCACATCGGTCGGTATTACTGCCAGAGTTCTTGCCGATATTCGTCGATTAGATTCTCCTGAGGGAGTTACTGTTCTTGCAGGAGCAGTTGTCGATGACGTGCTCGGAATCATCATTCTTGCCATCGTTGTTGGCATAGCTGAAGAGGGCACTGTAACCGCCGAATCAATCGGAGTTATCTTCCTAAAGGCAGTTGGTTTCTGGCTTGGGCTGATGATCATCGGCTCGATCGTGTCGAAGTATATTTCGAACTTTGTGCTTTGGTTCAAGAGTGCAGGGGCAGCGCTGGTCCTAGCTCTAGCTTTGGCATTCATCGCCTCGGCAGTCGCTGAAATTTACTTCGGACTGGCAATGATTATCGGTGCCTACACAATGGGACTCGCCCTATCGAGTACCGAGCTGAAGCACCATGTTGAAGACTCGATGCGATCGGTGAACAATTTCCTCGTGCCGATCTTCTTTGTCGTTATTGGCATGCAGGTCGACTTCACGGCATTCGGAGCCGGAGAAACCTCTCTAGGTTCAGCGCTACTCTTCGCTTTCGTACTCACCGTATTCGCAGTCATAAGCAAGGTTGTGGGAGCTGGACTGCCGGCATTGTTCGTCGGGTTTAACCGAATCGGTGCGACACGCGTGGCGCTCGGAATGCTGCCACGTGGTGAAGTCGCATTGATCGTTGCTGGTATCGGCCTGACATCTGGCGTTATCGGTCAGGACGTATTTGGCGTCGCCATTGTTATGACTGTGGTCACAACGGTTCTGGCGCCAGTCTTCCTCATACCGGCGTTCAAGGGCGGTAGCGGACTGAAGAATGGTGAGAAAAGCGAAGCGGCCGAGTCGGACCAGTAGAGCGTTTCGTCTCTGACGAATGTGTATGATTCTGGCTGTAGGGGCGCAAAGCAACCTGAAAAGGCGTATTTCGGAGACGTCACATGCCCGCTCACAATTTCGAGCAAGTAATCACGACTGAGGATGAACTCAGGGAGATTCTCGGCCATCCGAGTCAGCGCGTCGCCGAGAAGATGATCGATCACATCGATGAGCATTGTGCGGCTTTAATTGCGCATTCGCCGTTCTTGGTAATTTCATCGGCCGACGGCGACGGCAACTTGGATATGTCGCTAAAGGGCGACCCTGAGGGCTTTGTGACAGTGCTCGATGACAAAACTCTCGTAATTCCCGACCGACTCGGAAATCGTCGGGGCGATACGTTTTCTAATATCCTTCAGAATCCCAAGGTCGGGCTGTATTTCTTGGCGCCCGGTTATCGAGAAACACTGAGAGTAAGCGGAACTGCCCAGATCGTCCGTGATTCAACATTGCTGGAATCGATGTCGATGCAAGGAAAAGCACCGACGCTCGCTTTGGTGATCTCGGTCGAAAAGGCGTTCTTCCACTGTGCGAAATGCGTTATCAGATCTGGACTCTGGAAACCTGAAAGCTGGGGCAACGTCGACGGCATTCCTGTGCTTGGACAAATCTTGATAGACCACTCGAACCTCGTTGACTCTGTCGAAGAAGTTCAAAAGTCGATCGACGAAGCGTACGAAATCAAGGTTTACTAGCGCTTTAACATCCCGACCAAAGTGGAGGGATCTTCGGTGGCGGGGCAAGGGAGTGCCGCAGGCCACCGTCACAATTTCAGTGCCTAGCTGTACGCAACTTGGCAGAATCCGTGGTTGCAGTAGCCATACGGATTCTTCGCCAGATATTGCTGGTGCTCTTCTTCAGCGTAGTAAAACTCGCCAGCTTCAGCTATCTCGGTTGTGATCTCGCCAAATCCCGTTGAAGTCAATTCCGACTGATATTTCTCAAGGCTCGCCTGTGCTGCCGTTAACTGCGTTTCGTTTGTTCCGTATATCGCCGTGCGGTACTGGCTTCCAAGGTCGTTACCTTGCCCCATGAGTTGTGTCGGGTCGTGATTCTCCCAGAACACCTTGAATAGTGCGTCTAGATCGACCTCAGCGGGGTCGAACACGACTATCACCGCCTCGGTGTGACCTGTGCGAGAAGTGCACGTCTCCGGGTAAGTGGGGTTCGGCGTAGTGCCACCGCTGTAACCAGCCGAGGTCGTGAACACGCCGGGAACTTCCCAGAAGAGTCGTTCCGCACCCCAGAAACAGCCCATTCCAAAAATTATCGTTTCCATTTGAGCAGGGAAGGGCGGCAACATTGAAGAGCCGTTCACAAAGTGTTTGCCGCTGATCTTGATCGGTGCATCTCGACCCGGCAGTGCGTCTTCTGCTGCGATCACACTTTCAGGCTTAGTTCGGAAGAAATTCATATTAGTTAGCTCCTAAGACCAAGTACGGATCGGGCGGTGGTTGCGGTTTCAGTCACTTGTGCGATTGTTCCCATTCCGAACATCACCGACTCGACCCCAACTTCGTTGAACACGTATTCAAACGCCTTCTCGCCAAGATGTCGTCCACCCGCCATCGGTTTGATAGCGATTACAGGCTTGTTGGTGTTCCGCACAGCGTCGATAACTCGTTCCTGAGTAGGGAACATGTACATCCCGGGCTCGTTGACCGGCACGATGTAGCCGTCAAAATCTATGCCCTGTTCCTCAATCAACGGGATTGTGATCCCCCCATGATGAACGCTTGAAATTACGGTGCCGAAACGGCTGCGCAAGAAATCGAGATATTCCTGAATAAGATCGAATCGTCCAACCGCGGCGAGAAGATCAATTTCAGCTCCAGGATCGGCAACAAAGATTTTGCAGCCAGCGAAGAATCCTAAATACTGCTCAAGCGTGGCGTAATCGATCTCGAATTTCTCAGCGTCGGCTTGGCTGTAAGGCTCGACCGTTTTCGGAGTGACCAGATTGTCGAGCGTTCCGCCAACGGTGTATTCGAGGATTTTGTCCTGTCGAATTTGGGCAAGATATGCCTCTTCGCCAACGGCAGCGAGATCGTATCCAAACAAAGTCGAGTGCGCTCGCTCGGAGTAAGAGACTATTTCGCCGTTCAGCGTGACCGGGATGAGGATGTAAGCGAGTAGGCCAATTTCGGTCTTTAATCTTCGTTCCGTCTCCCAAATCGCTTGCAGGTGTAACCGGTTCAACTCGGGATTCATATGGTCGACCTGTGCGACCGAAAATCCGAAGTTTTGCACAGCGTGACCAATAACGTCGGCCACCGGGTTCACTTCACCGAACAATTTAAGGTTTTCGGCATCTCGTTCAACGCTTTGATACGACACGCCATCGAAGGGATGAATACCCATCGTCAGACGCGGAAAGTCGATCTTGCCGAGGGGAGTTGTCGGAATCGATTCGACTCTGCTGTGAATGGACATTTTTGTTTCGTTGAGGACTTGGGCTAGTGATGGATTACCGGCGAACCTTGATTGTATATCGATGGGCAAGGTGGACAGATTTGAGATCGTTACTGGACATTGCTGTGGACGAAGCAGTCATCGCTGTGAATTCTCGATATTTACGGATCTCCCGACCGAGCTCGAATCCCCTGTATGCAACAAATGGCGCATTCACGTGATGTCACGTGGTTTATTCCAAACAACAATTTGGCCTAGCGAATTCACTACCGATCAGGATCAATTTTGTGGCTTGCTCAAAAGAGTGAGTGCCGTTTTGTAGGAGTAGACAAGTGTCTTATATAGCAATGCATAGTTTGGCGTTATTGAACTCGGATTCGCAGGACGATCGGGTTCAGGGTTTTTGGGACCGAGAAAAGGCAATTTTCGAATCTGCCATCAACACTGAGGGGTACGTAGCCCGCAGGTTTGTAAAAACTGGCGAAGTGTTCGTGGGGCCTGATGCAGTTCTCTTCGAGGGAGTGGACAAAAAGGAGGAGTTGGCTCGGTCGGCAACCTGTTCAATTAGCTGATTGCCGTAGCCAACTTTGTCCTCTGTACTAGGCGCACTCGGAGAATCAGCTATTACGCCACCAAAAGCGACTCCTACTGTGGATTCGCCTGCGCCACCGGGTGCATCGTAAGGGCGTGAATCTCGGGCCGGTCTATCCCGTCCTGCGCCTTCTCCGGATCGATCGATTTTGTCAGGATCAACGACCGTTAGTAGAACCAAATCCGAATCGAACGCCTCAGCTAGTCCTTCGCTCCAACCAGCAATCTTTTCAGCATTCGCCGAACCGTCTAACGGAATAAGCACTTTACTAAGCATCGTCCTCGTCCTTTCGCTCAACTCACAATCCACGGGTTATTAGTTACCCGTGTCCGCTTCTTCACATTTTCTAGGATGGGGACGTGAATTTACACAGAAAATCGTGGTGTGCTTGTGACATCAAAGTGGCTCACTGAAGGTTAGGTGATCGAGCATGTTTTTTGGCAAGTGTTTACATCGACCCTATTTCAACCGTTACTTTGTTGGCTGAACCACTAGACTTGAACTACTATCAGAGCAGTTGCCCCCGTAGCTCAGTTGGATAGAGTACCGGCCTCCGAAGCCGGGAGCGTGAGTTCGAATCTCGCCGGGGGCGCCATTTTCATAGCAATGAAACGTGAGTGTCGGATCAAACGGTCGGAAAAATGACGATTTGGTTAGGCATTATGGTGGCGCAGCGGTTACTCTACCGGGGCGCATTTAACGCGCTGATTTATTGCATATGAACACCGCCGACTATTCCAAAATACGAATTACAGAAAACTATTTTCGCAGCATTGAAATGGCCATGTTGCGTAATGTTAATTGTGCAGTCCACGTGAGCTTAGAGGGTAGCGGACAGAAACTCCGATTCGAGAAACCTGTGTCGACATTCGAAGGTTGTGTTCTATGACCGGTCGGACAGAATTCGCCGGCAGGAACGAACGCATTGATCGAGTATTACGCCGACTCATCGACGAGATACGAAAAGACCGTGGCCTCGATCGAATTACGATTGTTACGCCTACCAACCAAGCATCGTTTTACATTCGCCGTAGTCTCGCTAAAGAAGGTCTCTTCAACGTCGACTTTAAGCGACTTGAAGACATCGCCGAAACTCTCGCTGGTCGAGAGTTTGAACAGCCGTTGTTGCACGATTTACAGGCATCAGAGTTCGTATTTGAAGCTGCCCGCGACTCATCTTTAGGCATGAAATTGGGAGGAGCTAACGTTTCACCCCAGCTCCAATCGGCACTTCACTCGACGTTTCGAGAGTTGGAAATGTTGGGCGATGAACAGCTAGATCAACTCCAGGATCAAAGTGATGTTCAGCGAGAATTGGTGAATCGGTTCAGAAAGTACATGGAACTTGCCGAACCGTATCGAAGAGGAGCGATGGTCGCCGAAAAGGCTGCCGCGCTTATCTCATCAGGATCGCACCCAGATCGAGTCGCCGCTCTCGGAACGGTACTTCTCGTAGAAGCAGCGATTGTGGCCCCAGTTCAGCGTCCTCTTTTCGATGCATTGGCGAATATGCCTGATTCAGTCACCATCTCGATAGTCGATTCGGATGAAGAGAACGATCCTGCCAATCCAACGATTCTCACTGGCCGACTTAAGCCAATTGCAGTTCCTGACGTTGCCGAAGAAGTGCGCGGCGTCGTGCGAGATATCGTTGCTCAAGCTCGAAGCGGCGAGGGTTTTCCTCGTATGGCAGTCGTTTTCGAAGACGATAGCTACTCGAGTCGAATTGCAGAGGCGTTGGAACTTGCTGGCATCCCGGTTTCCGGTCCCGATCGAACGGCGTTGTCCGATGCGCCTGAAGGTCTATTCGTGAGTGGTCTGCTGGATATATTCGACGGAGACTTCAGCCGGCTCGACTTCACCGCTTGGTTGGCTGGCGCTCCTGTAAAGGATCCCGTGAACGACAAATCGGTTCCATCAGCTAGGTGGGACGCCATTTCACGAACTGCCGGAGTAACCGAGTCTGTAACAAATAGCTGGATTCCACGGCTAGATCGATTTTCGAAGAACATCGTCAGGCATGCGAAGCGCTCGGATCAGCTGGATGAAGGCAACGCGAACGTTGTCGAGGCTGCGATGTCGGACGCCGACTACGCTATCTGGCTGAAAGAATTCGTCGTCGGGCTGTCACAGAGAAAACCGACTGATGAGGAAAACTCTTGGTCAGGATTCGCTAAGTGGCTTCGGTGGCTGGTCTCAGATTACTTGTTGGTTTCCACTGCTGATGAGTCTCCAAAGTCTCAATCTTCTCGACTCACAACCCTCATCGACCGGTTGGAATCGCTTGAAACGACGGGCTCTGTACCAACCTTTGAGCATTGTGCAGGGGTGTTACTTGAGCAGCTTGAAAAACGATCAGCCGGGCTTCGATCGCTCGGCTCGGGCGTGTACGTAGGACCAGTCTGGACCGCAGCTGGGTGTCCGTTCGACACCGTGTTTGTATTGGGAATGTCGGAAGGCCGATATCCAAGTCCTGGCATAACCGATCCGTTGTTGCCCGATCCTATGAAAAAAGAGATTGACCCGACTGGCACACTCCTTGGAACGGTCGATACGAGGGTTGAGGAAAGCCACCAGTCGTTCATCTCGGTCATACACAGTGCGAATCAGGTCTACATGTACTGGCCGAGCGGAATTCCCGGCGAGTCGCGTGAATTCGGCCCGGCAAGATGGTTCCTATCTGCTGTTCGTGAGGTTGCTGGTCAGCCGCTTTTGCAGGCCGGAAAATTATCTGAATCTGAAATTCCCGGTCTGACATTTCGACGTCGTTCACAGTCAATCAACATGCCTCCTTCCGAGGCTGGGGATCGCCATGAATACGACGTTGTCGGCGCTCGAATCTGGGGTTCACTGGACGACGAATCGCACCAGGAATTCCCTCTATCGACCGACGAACCTTCTATCGCTGCCGGCGTGAAATTTGAAAATGCGCAGGAAAGTTCTGATTGGACTGAGTACGACGGCAGAGTGAATCTCGATGTCGAGTCAGGCGTAACGTCTAAAATCGGAGCAACCGAAGCGATAGGGTCTGCGACGGCTTTCGAAACTTATGCGGCGTGCCCGTATAGATATTTCTTATCTCGCCGTCTTCACATCGAACCGACCGATTCGCCAGAAACGGAAGTCGCTCTTGACGCTCTTTCTTTCGGAACCTTGATCCACGATGTTCTGGAAAAGTTCGCTCTTTGGCGTATGGAATATGGTTCGGATTACACTTCACAGTCTGAGCAAGAAACCTGGCTTCGGTCGGCGACCATTTCACATGTCGAAAGCCTTAAAGAAGAGACGCCTGGTAGATCTGAAGGTGCTTGGAAAATCGAGCTATCGAGAGCGTGGTTGATTCTTCGACAGTGGTTACGACGAGAGCCCGACACTGCCAATCAACCCGACATGCGGCAGGTCGAGGCGGAGTACTCGTTTGGTGGAGCGAGGTCTGGCACGGAAAGCGGACCGCCAGTTGAAGTGCGAACTGGATCCGGTAAAACGGTCAAATTCCGAGGTCAGGTCGACCGAGTCGATATTTCCGAGGATGGTAGCCGGGTGATCGTCTACGACTACAAATCGGGGGGCGACACTTCGTACTCGGGTTTGGATGGCGATCCGGTCAAGAAGGGCACGAAACTGCAGCTTCCGCTCTATTCGAAGGCGGTTTCGCAAAAGTACCCCGATGCAGATATTCAGGCTTCATACTGGTTCGTCAAAAAATCTTCATCGGAGTTAAGGCCGTCACCAAGCGACTATGACAGCGAAGTAGCTGAGAACGCATTAACCGCAGCCGTAGAAACGATTGTTGAAGGCATCGACAGCGGTGTGTTTCCTGCTCGACCGGGCGGTTCAGCTAGCTGGGGTGGAGGTAGTGAATCGTACGAAAACTGCCTGTTCTGTGAGTATTCTCGTGTGTGTCCGAAAAGCAAAGCGCGGCTCTGGAACTCGAAGAAAAATTCTGATCCGGCACTGTCGAAGTATCTTAATCTAGCGGAGGGTAAAGAATGACGAATTCTCCTCACGCGAGCGACGCTGTTCGTGATCGAATTGTGGGTCTCGCTGACGGATCGCTGAGCCAGACGATATACGCCGGAGCGGGTGCCGGAACTGGCAAGACTCAGGCGCTTGTCGAACGAATAGCGAACTTGGTGTTACTCGCTGGCGTCAGACCGGAAAATATTGCTGCGGTCACGTTCACCAAAGCAGCTGCTTCGGAACTTCGGCAACGCGTTCGAGAGGAACTAGAACGTAGGCAGGATGAATCGGGCGAATCGGCTGCCGGTAGGAAATTTGCTGAGGCGCTAGACGCTTTGGATTCGGCATTTATCGGGACAATCCATTCATTCGCTCAAAGTCTGCTTCAGGAGCGTCCACTTTCAGTCGGGCTCCCGCCTGTTTTTGAACTCGATGACGGGGTGCAAGGCAATGCGCGATTCGAAGAAGAGTGGTCGTATTGGTTAGATGAGGCTCTTAACGACGAGACGTTCTCAGATGCGGTCATAAACGCACATCGTTTGGGATTGAGTCAGCCACTCGGCAACCTCAAAGATCTTGCGCTGGAGTTTCACGCTAACTACGATCTCGTCGAGCGTTTCGGCGAACTGCCTAAGCCGTCTCAGACCGATAAACCAGATGTGGTTCTCGAAGCTGTTCGATCTGATCTGCAATCTGCCTACGATCTTCGTAGTTACTGCACAAATCCTGATGACAAGTTACTTGCTCATCTTGAATCTACGGTGCCGCAAACGCTTCGATGGATCGACGAAGTTCAGGCGGCCGATTCAAATGAAGAAAATATTCTCGCCATCACTCAACTTCCGAAAATGACTACAGGCGGCGGTCGTAAAGGCGATTGGAATTCACTGGCGAGCGGTGATTCGAGCTTGGAAGAAGTTCGTGCCTTGCTGAAAGAAGCCCAGGCACGTCTCGAGCAAGGACGGCAGTCACTTGGCGAAGCGACGGTTGTCCCGCTCGTGAACGCTGTGTCGCAGATGGTTCTCGCGTACGCCAGAAAGCGTAGGTCAGAAGGTCTACTGGAATTCCAAGACCTGTTGGTTCTATCGTGTGAGCTGCTTGAATCCGACGACGAGGTTCGCCGATATTTTCAACGACGGTACACACATGTACTTATCGACGAGTTTCAGGACACTGACCCGCTTCAACTGAAGTTGGCTATGTGTCTTGCCGACCGCATGAACGACTCGAACGGCACTGGCGCGCCAACACCGGGAGCGTTGTTCGTGGTCGGCGATGGTAAGCAGTCGATCTACCGATTCCGTCGTGCTGATTTGACTCAGTTGCAAGGTCTTATTTCATCACTAAACGCCGAACGATTGTCTCTGGTCAAAAACTATCGATCCGATCCAGGAATCCTCAGTTGGGTGAACGAAATATTTGAACCGTGGATGAACGGACCTGACGGCGCCGCCTTGGACCCGAATCAAGCGGAGTACACGGCTCTTGAACCGGGAAGAGACGACTACATACCCGTCGGAAAACCGCGAGTGATGATCGCTGGAGGCCCGGCTGATGGCAACATTGGTGTCGCTCGCGAATCTGAATCGGAAGATTTGGCGAAGCTGGCTTTGAGCGTTGGGGCAGGAGACTGGGACCTCCCCGATAAATCGGGAGGAATGCGCAAATCGGACTATCGTGACTTATGCGTATTAATGCCTCGCCGTACCGCACTTTCCTACTTGGAAGATGCTTTCTTCAAGCATGACGTGCCGTACGTTCTCGAAGGGCAAGCACCGATCTTTGAATCGCAGACGGTGCACGAGCTCAGCAATAATTTGGTAGCGATCGACGATCCGACTGATCAGGTCGCAATAGTCGCTGCATTAAAATCATCGGCTTGGGGCTGCTCTGATCAGGACCTCTACGAATGGGCATCTTCGGATCGCAAGTTTGAATACGCTCGAACTACGTACGATCCTGCCGATTTCGAAATCGATTCTGGTGTGCATCGAGTCGCAACTGCACTCGCAGGACTGGCGGGTTATCACGACACGCGCCAGACGTATTCGACCCCGTTCTTGATCGAGAAGTTCGTTCGAGATCGTCGCTTGCGAGAGATCGCTGCATTGTCGAATCCGAACGGCGATCGCGAGCGATTGATCGACGTAATTATCGAAATGTCGAGATCGCTTCAACGATCAGGAAATGGATCGCTGCGAGATTTTGTTAGATGGGTCTCAAAGCAAGCGGAAGCGAGTGTCCGAGTAGCCGAGGGTGCTCTATCGAATAGCGAACTTAACGCGGTTCGCGTCATGACCGTTCACGCCGCAAAGGGACTCGAATTTCCTATCGTCGCTCTCATGGGGCTGCAAGTTACCGCGTCTTCACCCAAAGGCAATTCAATCACGAAAGAGGAACACGGTCAGCCGATCATGTCGGTTCGATTGGGCTCGGTTGGTCTCGGCATTGCAACTGCCGACTTTGCCGACCGTTCAAAGGCAAGTAAGGAAGCCGATTCCGCAGAACAGGTGCGACTGGCGTACGTAGCGGCGACTCGAGCTCGCGAGCATCTGGTCGTTAGTGTTCATAGATCCGGCAGGGACAAATCGACGCTGGCAGCGAAGATTGCGGAGTTGGATAAACTGAACACAGTTTCGGAACCATTCGATATCTCAAGCGAGACCACAAGCCCTCAGCCTAAAACGGATTCGACTCCGACCGATGCGAAGCCATTTTCTCTGGATGATCGAAAGGTTTGGCTTGATGAATTGGAAGCTGTCGTTGAGCAAGCGAAGTACCGAGGCTATGTCACGCCTTCGGAACTTGCCGATCACACCATGTTCGCCGCTCCTAAGCCCGAAGACAATTCTGAATCGACTGAGTGGAACACGGCACTTCGAGGTCGTGGCGGAACCGACGTCGGCTCTGCGGTTCACGGTGTGCTCCAAGACGTCGATTTTGACGACGATTCTAATTTGGACAAACTGGTTGCCCAAGCGGTCGAGGCATACAACATTACTGATCTCAAAAACGATGTAGCGCTGTTAGTTCGCAACGTGCTGTCGAGTCCGAGTGTAGCCGCAGCAACAAGCGATAACAGCTGGAGCGAGGCGTGGGTGGCAGCCGAAGTGGAGGGCATCGAGATCGAAGGATCGGTCGACCTAATGGTTCAACACGAAGACGGTTCCATCACGATAATCGACTACAAGACCGACCGTGTACAAGGCGAATTCCTGGAAGAGCGGGCCCGAGGATATGAAAACCAGTTGGCAGGTTACGCACTGGTGCTCGAAAAGATGGGGATAAAAGTTCGCAGCGCCGTTCTCGTATTCGCAAACGCTGGAGCCGGTGATACTGCCAGAGAATATGTGATCGACGATTTGGAAGCGGCCAAAGCTGCGGCTCTTTTCAAAATTCGCACCGAAATACTGTCGCCGATTTCCGATTGATCGGCCCGCAAGAACCAACCTTGTCGACGATCTCAGGCTAAGATCGGCACTAGAATATTTCTAATCGTGAATTTGGAGGCTCCCAATGGGATTGCTCGACGGTAAAAAAGCGCTGATAACTGGCGCACGAAAAGGTATCGGCCGGGGCATCGCCCTCACTCTCGCAAACGAAGGAGCCGATGTTGGGATTAACGACATCGTCGACGACGAAGTCTCCCAGCGAGCTGCCGATTTGGTTTCAAGCCGCGGCGTCAAAGGTACGTTCCATGTTGGCGATGTGAGCACTGTCGCAGGAATCAACTCGGTCATCGATTCGTTTATCGCCGAGCATGGGCGCATCGACATTCTGGTCAACAATGCAATCTTCCCGGATCAGGCACGACCGTTGTTCGATACGGATGAAGTTTTCTGGGATCGAATGATGGATCTGTCGTTGAAAGGCTACTTTTTTGGATCGCAGCGCGCCGCTAAGGAAATGATCGCTCAGGGCACGGGTGGAAGCATCGTTTGCCTCTCTAGCGTTCATGCGTACACGGCTATCGAAGACTGGACTGCCTACGGAACAGCCAAAGCCGGACTTCGGCGAATGGTCAAGGGCTTTGCTATCGATCTCAAAGGTCACAACATCAACGCTAACTGCATCGCTCCGGGAGCCATTTCAAATGTTCTTCCAGATAGCGAAGCCGATGATGTGATCGATGGTGCACCGCACGACGCTTCGCGATTCACCGCACATCTTCCGGCTGCGAAGGGTGGACTTCCGAGCGACATTGCGAACGCCGTTTTGTATCTGACTTCCGAGCTCGGACAATACGTCAACGGAGAGACGATTCTGGTCGATGGCGGAATGATCGCCACTAAAACCATGCAGGACTAGGCCAGTAAACACAAGGAATCCCCCCACATGACCACAAAGCTTCTTCAAGGCAAGAAAGCTCTGATTACCGGCTCACGTCGAGGCATTGGCGCGGGTATTGCTCAACTGTTTGCCGAGCATGGGGCAGATGTTGGGATTAACGATATCGCCAGAGACGACGAAGCCAATAAGACAATCGCTTCAATCGAATCGCTCGGTCGAAAAGCATCTTGGCATCAGGCTGATGTTGGAGATCGTGAGGATCGCAGCCGTATGCTCGACGAGTTCGTTGAGCAGCACGGTCGTATCGATATCCTCGTCAACAATGCCGTGGCGTCTCGCGACATGCACTTCACGAAGATCACCGAGGAATTCTGGGATAATCTGGTTGGTCATGCACTGAAGGGTTATCTCTTTCTTGCTCAGGGAGCCGTGAACCGCATGATCGAACACGGACACGGCGGCAGCATCATCAACATCAGCAGCGTTCATAGTTACCGAGCTTGGCCGCACGACGGGGTGTACGGAATCGTCAAAGCTGGCCTAAATCGCATGGTCCAATCGATGGCGCATGATCTTGCTGGCTCAGGTATCACCGCCAACTGCGTCGCACCGGGCTACATAGATAGCAGAGTGCTGCCTGAAGACGAAGAGCACTCACGAGCAAACGATGATTACCTTGGTTCAGCTCTAGGATTCATCCCGAGTCGTCGAGGTGGGCTTCCGAAAGATATCGCCGGTGCTTGCGTTTTCTTGGCATCTGAATTGGGAGAGTACGTAAACGGTCAGACAATTACAGTCGACGGTGGCTTCCTAGCCGGCGGAGTACCTCAAGATTCGCAGCCGCTCGAAACGGGTATGCCGGGAGCTACGGAGTAGTCATGCCGAAGAGTGAATTTTCAGCTAGTGATTGGATTCCTGAGCCAGGAGTGGAGCATCTTGTATACGAAACGCCGTGGTTGGATTTTTACTACGACGACATAACTCATCCCGATGGTACTCCGGGCAAATTCGCATGGGTGCGCAAGCACGGCGGAGGCGGCGGTGTGATGACCATTCCAGTAACTCCGTCAGGTAAGTTCCTTGTCATAAGCGTCTATCGACATCCGAACAAGCGTCATCTTTGGGAATTTCCTGCTGGAATTATGGAAGATGGAGAATCTCCCGAAGAAGCCGGGAGCCGTGAGCTTATCGAGGAGACGGGAGTTACACCCGTTCGGCTCGAACTGCTCGGTTCTCATTCACCGATCGGATATTCAGGTAGTTTGATTCACGCGGTATTGACCGAAATACCTGAAGTGACTCTCGACGACATCATTCTTCAGACTGAAGAAGGCATCGTCGACGCAAAGTTGTTTACCCAGACAGAGCTGGTTGATTTGATCGAAAACCAAAGTATCGTGAGCGGGCCATTGACGATGTGTCTGGCACGTTATTGGATGTGGCAAAAACGACAAGAAGCGGCGCAACAGGAACAAACATGAACGATCTTTACTCGCATATCGAATCGCATGTTGATGAATCAATTCAGCAGCTGTTCGAACTTGTCCGCCAGCCATCGATATCTGCGCAGAAAGTCGGCTTCGATAAAGCCCCTGGTCTGATGAAAGACCTGCTCGAACGAAACGGCTTCGAGGCCGAGATCGTTCCCGTGCCAAACGACGGACTTCCAACCGTTTATGGCTATATGGCAGCTTCCAAAAATCCTGAAACTGCACCGACCCTATTGTTCTACTGCCACTACGACGTTCAACCTGTCGACCCGCTTGACCTTTGGGACACCGATCCATTTGAGCCGACACAAGTTGGTGATCGGCTCTACGGTCGGGGGATGTCGGACGACAAAGGCAATATCGGCGCCCGGCTCGCTGCAATAAGAGCTTTCGTCGATGAGCGAGGCGGCGTGCCCTGCAATATCAAGATGTTCTGCGAGGGGGAAGAAGAATCAGGTTCGATCAACCTGCCAGATTTGATTGCAGAACGAGGCGACGATTTCAAGGCTGACGCATGCATTTGGGAGGGCGGTGGACGAAACCTCAACGGCGACCCGTTCATGTATCTCGGACTCAAAGGTGTACTTGGCGTCGGGCTAAGTGTAAGCATGCTTTCTGGCGACGCACACTCATCGTACGCCGCAATACTGCCATCGGCTGCTTGGAGGCTTCTTCAAGCTCTGCAGACCATCAAAAACGCCGACGAACACATTCTCATCGAAGGTTTCTACGATGGGATCACGGAACCAACTGCCGAGGCGATAGCTGCAGTCGAGGCACTTCCAGACGACGCACCGGAATGGCTCAATACGTTTGGCGTATCGAGTTTCGTAAGAGGCTTGGACGGTGAAGATCTTCGTAAGCAGCTGACTTTCCAGCCGACAGCGAATATCGCTGGACTCGACTCCGGCTACCAAGACGCCGGTCTCAAGACTGTTCTGCCTGCAGTCGCCAAGGCAAAAATGGATTTTCGACTCGTCCCTGAACAACGTCCTAACGACATATTCGACAAACTTCGGAAACACCTCGACAAGCACGGATTTGAAGACGTTGAAATCGAAGTTCTTGGTGCCGTAAATCCATATCGAACTGACCTTAATTCGCCGTGGGTGCAACTGGTGGCCGAGACAGCGGAAGAGATTTATGGTCGCAAGCCAGTGATGACTCCGAACATGGCGGGGACTGGTCCGATGTTCGACTTTGGCGACACCTTGGGTATGCCTATCGCAACTTCGGGAATCGATCACCCATCTCACAAAATTCACGCACCAAACGAGAACATAACGGTTGAGGATTTTCTGTTCGGCGCTAAGCACGCTGCATTGATAATCGAACGATTCGCCCAAGACTGGGGTTAAGAGCAATCAACCGCGCGTCCTGAGCAAAGCCGAGGGATCTGGCGGGGTATGGGCGGAAATCGATTAGCAATAGCCTACAACGTACGATGGCGAGTACCCCATTACCGATCGTGGCTGCTATGAGGGCTTTCACCTCGTCCACCCCAGATCTATCGGCTGCGCTCGGGACGCGAATAAAGCCGATTGCATCACACCAAGTGAGTCGCTAAGCCGCTAGAATTGGCGAGTTTTGTTGAACCTTTAGCCGAAGAAAGCTTCCGCACATGGCCGTAATTCAGCCCACGCCTGACCACGTATTGGACAAGGCGACGATCGAACAACTTAAACGAGTGAACACGACCGCTGTCGTCGATGTGCTTGCCCGTAACGGCTACGAACCCCACTACGTTTATATGCCGAACGTTCGAACCATGAATCCCGGTCAGCGACTAGTTGCTCGAGCTATCACCGTTCGATTTGTTCCTGCCCGACCCGACGCTATGGCAGAAAAGCCGGGTGGAGAAGAATCGCCCGAGTTCGCAGCGTTCGAACTGGCTGGTCCAGGCGACGTAATCGTGATGGAATCGATGCGTAACAAGCGAATGTCTATCGGTGGCGATATCAAGTTCCTCCGGCTCAAGCAGCGCGGAGTCGACGGACTGGTTTGCGACGGAGGAATTCGCGACATGCACACTGTTCAGGACTATGGTGTTGGAATGTGGGGACTCGACAAGACATCGAATCTTGGAACCCGGGTTGGAACGCCTTACTCGACGAACGATTCGGTCGCTGTCGATGGTATTCTGGTTCGTCCCGGTGACTACATCGTTGCTGATGATGATGGCGTAGTTGTTATTCCGCGCGACGTTGCACCGGACATCGCACTGAAGGCGATCGAGTACGACGATCTCGAAGAGTGGATCAGGGCACGACTCGACAAAGAACAGCTAACACCCGGTCTGTACTACCCGCCTGATGACAAAGTCATAGCGATGTACCGAAAAGAAAAGGCCGAGAACGCCAAGAAGTAGGCGGTCGCACTTGTATCGCCGAGCGTCTGCTTATCTTCTTATTCCTTCTTACTCAGGGAGAAGGCTAGGTTGAGGGGGAACGCCCGACGTTAGCCAATATTCGCTAAGAGCAATCCGCAGAGTTCCCGAGTGCCGCCGAGGGATCGGCTGTGGGGTGTAGCTGAGGCGATTCCTAAAGCTCGACCGCTACCTCTAGCCCGTCGTAGGCGTACTGGATATCGAGGCCTTCTGAATCCTTCAGTTTGGCAAGTTCGTCGTTCACAGGAACATGATCGATATCGTGCGTTGCATCGACCAACAGAGTGCGTTTGACTCCAAGTCGGCGCGCTTGGTCAATCGCCTCTTCAACAGTGAAATGGGTACCGTGTGTGCGTGCGGGTCGTAGTGCGTCTAGCACTAAGATCTCAGATCCCCGCACCAAGTCTGCGGTTTTCTCAGAAATCGCTGAAGCGTCGGAAATGTAACTAACGTCGCCGAAGCGGTAGCCGAAGCATTCCCAGTTCTTACCGTGCTCGACCGGCAATGGAGTCAGCTCTAAACCATCGGCTTTGAACGGCGTTGAATCAATCGTATCGAAGCTCAATTTTGCGACTCCACCGCCGCCAGTTTGCTTGTTGCGGTCGACCAGGTAGAAGAACAACTTCTCAACTACCTGAAGATCGACTTCACGCAAGTAAATTGGTAACGACTCTTGGGCATTGTTCGTCCAATCTCTGAGATCGTCGAACCCTCCAACGGCATCCGCGTGAGCGTGCGTGATGACCAGCGCGTCGATGGTTCGCACATCGAACTTTGGGAACAACTGGATCGCAGACTCGTAAAAGAACTTCCCCGCGTCGATTACAACATTGCTCGTACGCCCATCGCTGAATTTGCGCTGGATAAGTAACGACGTATTACGACGTCGATTTGGCGAGTCGGGCTTCACTGCATCGGGGCAAACTAGGCAATTGCTGTTTGGGTTTGTAAGGCAGGAAACTCGTGGTACACCTTCGGATGTACCGGTACCAAGAAAAACAATGCGAGATTTTGCGGCTGGATTCCTATTAGCGGCAAGGTCGAGGCTTGAGTTATTCGCGGACGTCCCAGAAATTGACATCAGCAAAGGATACAGGTTGGATGGCAATTTATTGGTGGTTATCTGAATCGACTCACGGCGGGTTTACGCCCGACGAAATGCTCGTGCCTATCGTTATCGCGTAAGGTCAGCGCTTCTCACCACCTGAAAGCTGTAACTAACGGTAAACTTTGTGCCGTTCAGGAAATTAATACCGTCTGCGTTAGCAGTTTTGCCATCGAACGCAGCACTAGAAGCGAAGAAAAGAATATGAAAAAGACCATTCGTGGCGAACTAAAGAAGAAGCTTCAGGCGGGCGAAGTCGTTGTTGGCCCGTTCGTCATCGTCCCTTCAGTGGCGATGGTCGACACGCTCGGCTATGCCGGCATGGACTTCTGCATCCTCGATACCGAGCATGGTTCACTCTCAATGGAGAAGGTCGCCGATCTCGTTATCGCGGCTCAAGGCACGGGCGTTGCGCCTATCGTTCGCGTTGGCGGCAACGAAGAGTGGCCGATTCTGCGAGCTCTCGATATTGGTGCAGACGGCGTACAAGTTCCGCAGATCAACCAGAAATCGGACGCTGAAAAAGTCATTCACGCTGCCAAGTACGCACCTATGGGTGAGCGCGGCGTATCGGTGTTTACCCGAGCTGGAAACTACTACAAAGACGATGCAGTAGACCACCCGGCTCGCCAAAACGAAGAAACCATGACAGTGGTTCACATCGAGGGTCAGAAGGGTCTGAACAACCTCGAAGAGATCATGACCGTTGATGGAATCGATGTTCTCTTTCTTGGGCCATACGACATCTCACAGTCGCTGGGTGTTCCCGGTGACGTTCGCTCGAAGATCGTTGAAGATGCACTCAAAGAGGCAGCAGCAAAGGCTCGGGCGCAGGGCAGGGTGATCGGTTCTTACGCCAAAGACGTCGAAATGGGCAAGTGGCTCATCGATCTCGGCGTGCAGTACCTGTCGATCAACGTCGACGCCACAATCTACATGCAGGCATGTGAACGTATTGCTCGGGCACTCAAGTAAGTCAGCTTGATGCCAATAACTCGATAAGTTCGCTCAGGTCGTCGATTGACTCGCCATTCCATTGGTTAGAAAAGTCGGCGTCCGGAGTCGAACCGGGGGCATTCCACGGTGTGATTCGGACGGCTCGCATTCCAAGCTGATCTGCGACCACTAGCTCGTCGCCGTTGCCATCGGCGACATACGTACACTCGCGGGTTGAACACCAAGGCCGCGTGCGGCGTTTTGGTAGAGCGTTTCGTTCGGCTTCTTCATTCCCGACTTGCTTGAGTAAACAGGAAAGTCGATCAAATCTGCAAACGGCGAGGTGCTCCAATTGTGAGGTACCCAGGGTTCGCAGTCGGAGAGTAATCCAGTTTTGATTCCACGTTCTCGGAGTTTGCTCAGCGTTTCGGCAGCACCATTTCGCGGAGCCATCAAAAACGGCTTGGCGAAATCCAAATAAATCTAATTCGCTTGTTCTATTCGCCGGTTATCAGCCTCGACTTGGAGCTTGTCGCACACCCATTGAATGTTCGCCGACTCAGTGGCGTGGACTCCGGTCAATCGATCAACGTAGTGCTTGCGCCATAACGTGCGAAACTCGGCTGGATCGGCTCCTACCGCCGCTCCCATGTTGGTGATCACTTCCAGATAGTGGTTTCTGTCGTAGTTGGCGATTAGCGTGCCGAACAGATCGAAAATGACTGCTCGCGGGCTGCTAGGCGAACTCATGGTTCCAACAAATCCTCGTTAGGCCTTATCCCAAATCCAGGTTCATCTTTGATTTGAATATAGCCATCAACCGCTTCAGGTGCTCCGATCCAGAGATCATCGCTGTCTCCTCCTCGAACGCCCGGAAGCATCTCGGCGAAGTCTTCGCATTCAGTGGCGGCGATCAGATGTAGACCCCACGGCTCGGCGCCTCGATGTGGCACGACTTCAACATCGTATGTCTTTGCCAAATCCATAATCCGTAGCCCTGCTGTTATGCCGCCGCACCATGTGATGTCTGGCTGCCAGATGTCGTACGCCTTGGTTCTCGCAATATCGACAAACCCGTGAGATGTGAATTCATGTTCTCCGCCAGCCATATTTACCGGATGAATCTTAATCCGTCGGTCATCGGTTCAAGTCCGATCCGCCCCACCCATTATTCACTCCTAGTTCATGTTTGCCCTCTTTGACTTGGTTATCATTGGTTATCATTAGGGATCGCGCTTCACTCTTGGGAAGCTCAAGGCGGCAAGGGGGCGTCTACATGTCTTCAGCGACAGA
>JAQCHZ010000035.1 GCA_027618835.1 Chloroflexota bacterium
GCTCCGGGATCGCGGATAAAGCGCATGTTCGATCTACCGATGGCGGAGGCGGGGTTTCAGACTTCCGACCGCTGATCATTACACCTGATGCGAGTTCTGAAGACGACCTTTTCTCGCTTGCCTCTCGACTGCTGAAAGCTCGTGCTGTTGCACTGGTAGCCGGTTCAGCAGGATTGTCCGCAGCTATCGCTGATGCTCTTGTAGCCGATAAGGCAGTGCAGAAGCGGTCGCCAAACCAATTCGTATCGAATGGCCGCAAGATCCTCATTGTTACCGCGTCGCAACGGCAAATCGTCGATGCACAGATTAACGCCCTTGGTGGCAACGTTGATTTGATTCAAACTGAACTATCTGTTGACGAAGTGTTGAAAGGAATCACCAACGATTCTGTTAACCGGCTAATCGAACTGACCCAACGCGACGGTGTAGTTGTCCTGAAACTAGGAAAACTGAAACTGAGCGATGGCGTCAGTGTCGACGAGATACGACTGATGGCAGAGACGATAGTTTGTAACTTGGGCGATGCAGTTCGGAAAGTCACGGACGTATCGAAACCCGACACTCTGGTGATAATTGGAGGGGACACATCTAGTGGGATTTTCGACGCCTGCGACGTGACTGCTATTGAACTCACTGGAGAGTTACAGCCAGGAACTGTGAACGGAACAATCGTTGGTGGATCATTATCCGGAACTCTAGTAGTTACGAGAGCCGGCGGATTCGGCGATGAACACGCATTGCTCGAGCTTGTGACTCTTCTGGAATTTGATCACAACGTGTAATCTTCCTGTCTGAATATAACTCCCATTTTTCACACTTACGATCGCAGATAATTGAGAGACGAATGACCACTTCGAACGCTGACCTTCCCGTTCTACTAATTACGCTTGGCGACCCAGCCGGAGTAGGCCCTGAGGTGACTGTTAAAGGTGTCGTTGAGGAAGCGGCGCGTAGTCGAGTAATTCCAGTGATTGTTGGTGACGTTAGGGTTGTTTCGTCAGCTGCCGGCAAGTGGGCCCAAGGATTTTCGGTAAAGAAAGTAGAAAGTCCGCGCCTGGCTAAAGTCGGACCAAAAGTCATCAACGTCCTTGATATCGCCAACTGTGCGCCTGGGCAGTTCAAGATCGGTGAGGTAGCTGCTTACACCGGTAACGCCGCCTATGAATACGTTGTTCGAGCGGCAGAGCTGTGTCTGGCCGGAGAAGCGGACGGAATCGTCACTGCTCCGCTCAATAAGAAAGCCATGGTGATGGCAGGACATGAGTTCGATGGGCACACCGGTTTACTTGCTCATTTGTGTAACGTCGACACTCAGTACATGATTCTTGGTTCACCGAAACTGCGGGTCATTCACCTAACTACTCATCTTGCTCTCGTGGATGCGCTAAAGCTCGTGAAGACCGACCGGATCGTCAAGTGCACTCGGGCTGCGAACGATCATGCGAAGCAGCTTGGGTTCGAAAAACCACGGATTGCCGTGTGCGGGGTAAATCCACATTCAGGTGACGGCGGACTGTTCGGTGTCGAAGAGGCTGAAGAGATTGCCCCTGCGATAGAGATATTGCGTGCAGAAGGCATCGATGCTCATGGACCCGTATCACCCGATTCTGCTTACCGAATTGCCTATGAGGGTGGATATGACATCGTAGTTGCGATGTACCACGATCAGGGTCATATCCCTATGAAACTAGCTGCTTTTGAATCTGGGGTAAATATCACGCATGGCTTACCGATAATTCGTACTTCGGTCGATCATGGAACTGCGTTTGATATTGCATGGCAAGGGACGGCGAGCCACAAGAACATGCTGGCCGCCATCGACTACGCTTACCTTCTGGTGACCGGGTCAGGAAGTTCTTGACCGGTTAAAGCAACGACAAGTAGTGTTTTTCAATCATATCCTGAGTCGACTCTGGTCCGTGTGTCAGTGGTAGGAGAGACTTGAAATCCGTCTGGTTCAACAACCTGCCTAAGCCTTCTGATTTATCCTCGGTCCACGGGATCGGAATGCGACGCGTCTATTTTTCGTACCAGAACTGTACGTTGCGTAATTTACCGACTTACTTCTTGAGGGAAGGCAGGTCTGGCGCAGGTCGAATTCCGGTCGTTCCCATTTCTTGGTGAACGATGCTCATCGCCTGGTGATGTGGAATTCCGTCGTCACGTAGTTGCTGGTATCGAGTTTCGTCGATCTGAGATCGGTCGAGGAATCCCCGGATGTCGTATCGCTCGGTGTCTTCTAGCGGCAGCTTGCCTTCTTCGATCATAAGTTCGAGCGGATATTCCTTCTCAGTCATCGGAAGGTGGACGACCTTGTTGTGGCGTGCCGATTCGTACATCGCCATCATTACTTCTACGGTGTCTCGAGCTATACGGCCTGAGCCCCGACTCTCTTTGCCGGTTTCTATCCACTCAATAAGCTCGCGAGTCTGTGCGCCGTTGGTGTTTCCACCGATAGCCTGATCGCCTTCCTTAAGGCCAAGGTCTACGCTCTTCCAGCCGCCGGTTTCAGCATTGAACAATTTCAGAACGGTCTCTGTGACGTGCAGCATTCCTTCGGTTCCTCTGATGAAGAACTTTCCGGCGTCGGAGTTACGATCCCAGAGGTCGGACTGAATGAAGAACTGCAGGCTTCCACCGAAGTGGATTAGACCCATGCAGGCGTCTTCGATTGCGGTGTCGCGTTCGAACTTGTTTGTACGACGCTCAACAGCACCCATTACCCACTCGGCGATAGGGTCGCCAAGGATGTAGCGTGCGCCGTCAATGGAATGAGTTCCCCAGTTCGCAAGCCCCTCTTTGACTCGAAGGTCGGCACGAAGTGGAATTCCGATTGCGCCGTCTTCGACCAGTTCTTTCGCCTTCTCCCAACCAGGAGTAAATCGTCGTTGGTGAGAAATGGCGAGTTTCACGCCGTTGGCTTCACAAACATCGACCATAGCGTCGGCGCGGCCCATTCCGATTGCCATTGGCTTTTCGCAGATAATTCCTTTTACCGAAGGACCGGCAGCGACTTCCGCCGTGACGGTGTCGTGGAGCAGGTGCCACACGCAAACGCTCACGATGTCGGGCTGTGCCTTCTCGAGCATTTCGGCAACTGTGGCGTAGCCCTGTGGAATGCCGTACTCGGTCATGTACATCTTGCGAGCGGCTTCAAGCGGGTCGACTACGGCTACGACATCGACGTTATCGAGTCGTTCGTAGCCCTGCATGTGTGCTTGCCCGATGGATCCGCAACCAACAATTGCGGCTTTGTATTGTTTCGACATTAACTAAGATCCTGCGCCGATATTGGCTTCTGACTGAAAGTAGATATACGTGCGGCAGTCTACGCCAGATTTTGATTCGAACGCGGGGTTAATAGGTCGATTATCGAGCGGGAGCTGCGCTGTCTAGATGAAGAATACTGGGAGACCGTCGGCGTTACCGAGGATGAACATTGATCCCAGGACGAGGCTGAATACCGCGATCACGATGCCGAGAGCAGTGTGGAACTTGTGATGTCGATCGGTCCCGAGAAGGCCGGCAGTTGTGGCGATAGTGATTAGGGTGTTTGAGATCACGAGACCGACGACGAATGCGATCAATAAGAAACTGCCGGTGAGGGCGGAGGTCGCTCCAGCGGCAGCGGCCAAAAGTAGCGCTTGGCTACCGGTTTCGGCGCCTATGCCGTGCACAATACCGATCGATACAGAAGCACCCGATCCGTATTCTCGCCTGGTGCCATTGGTTGCTAAGTTGTTGTCACCGGTGTTGTCGAGCGAATTATGTGGTTTGATCTTGCGGTAAGCGGTTTTTCCGAGATCAAAGATGATCATCCAGCGACTTCGCATTACGAGGCGACCGTTGTTACGCGACATCGACCAGATGAGCCACACGCCGAGTAGTAGCAGGGTTACTCCAACTACTGATTCCATGTAGCCATCAACCCATTCAGGTAGCAGCGTGCCAAACCAGATTGCGAGCAGCCCTAGGATGACGACAACGGCTGCGTGGCCGAGAGCGTAGAGCGTGCCCATGAACAGGCTACGTCGGTGGTTTTTTTGGGAGCTGGTGACATCGGAGATCGCAGCGATGTGGTCCCAGTCAATGCCGTGGCGCAGACCCAGCCCGAGGCCGGTTCCGAGAAGTGCAATGCCGATTTCAGCCGACAAATAAAGCTCCGGCGAGTCGAATCGCAGAATGTGTTGAACGATTGTGATCTGAGGCGATCACGCTAAGAGAACGAACACTAATTGCAACGAGCTGCACATGCAAACTTTTGCATGTGCATGGGGTGTGCAGTTTTGGTAGCGGCTTCACCGACCATTTGCATGTTCTCTCAGGTGGTGTGATTTGGCTTGGTAATGTCGAATTGAGAGAACAGATAGCGTTCTTATTTTTGTCATGTTTCTGATGGTTTCGGATCAATCGAAGTATTTATCGATACCTTCTGTTGTTCCCTGTTGTTTAGAAGGAGACTTTTGGATGATTTCCTGAATTCAACACGCGTTAGGCATAGAAACTATATGTACGGCGGTTGGGGCGAATTCCACAATGTTTCGTGGATTACATCTGCGCTTGGTTTGTTCGCATTGTCTGGGGTTATCTGGGCGGCGTTCTTGATTCGAGCGCAGGGCAGCATGGTCCGTATTGCAGAAACATCCTTGTCAGAAGAGATTATGGGCGAATTTCGGTATCACCTAAAACGATGGTATTTCTGGGGTGGGATTGCCACCATATTGCCGATCGTTTCGCTAGGGTTGATGATCTTCAAACCGACGCTCTGGTAACCGGGTTCGTCGTCTAAAAACCTCGAAAGATTTAGCTAAATGAAACAAGCCTTAATGGTCGTCGGCGGATGGCCGGGTCACACTCCTGAAAAGAGTGCGGATGTGTTCACACCGCTGCTCGAAGATGCTGGATTCAACGTGCGACGTGAGATGTCGCTCGATGTTTACACGGATGCTGATGTGATGGCTTCGCTCGACCTCATCGTGCCGATATGGACGCAAGGTGAGATAGCGAAAGAACAGCTTGAAGGTTTGATGGGCGCGGTGCACTCGGGCGTTGGAATCGCTGGATGGCACGGCTGCATGGCCGATTCGTTTAGGTTTGAACCACCGTACCAGTTCATGGTCGGTGGCCAGTGGGTTGCACACCCGGGCGGGGTGATCGACTACGAGGTGAACATCACGAATCACGACGATCCGATCACGACCGGGATGTCTGATTTCAAGATGCATTCGGAGCAGTATTACATGCACGTAGACCCCTCTAACGAAGTGCTTGCGACCACAACTTTCGCTGGCGATCAGGCAGGGCAGCACTGGATTAAAGGTGTCGAGATGCCGGTGTATTGGAAGCGGTCTTGGGGCGACGGACGAATCTTTTACGGATCGGTTGGGCACGTTTCTGGTGATTTCGACGTGCCTGAAGCGCGCGAGATTATGCGAAGAGGAATGCTGTGGGCAGCACGATGAAACGACAGCGAGTTGGCGTGATTGGCTGCGGAGTTATTAGCGGAATATATTTCCAGAACCTGACACGGTTTGACGCTGTCGAAGTGGTTTCTTGTGCCGATCTGAATCCGGCAGCTTCACAGGCGGTCGTCGAAAAATATCCGTCGATCAAGGCGGTTTCGACCGAAGAGATGCTGGCTGATTCTTCGATAGATATTGTGCTTAATCTCACGCAGCCCCAGTTTCACTTTGAAGTGATGAAGGCGGGGATTGCTGCTGGTAAGCATGTTTACGGAGAGAAGCCACTGAGCGTGTCGTTCGATGATTCGGTCGAGATGTTGAGGCTTGCGGATAAGGCTGGCGTTCGGGTTGGCTGTGCTCCAGACACGTTTTTAGGCGCAGGTATTCAGACCTGTCGTGAATTGATCGATCAGGGCGCTATAGGTCAGCCGATTGGTGCCACTGCATTTTTCACGACGCCGGGTCACGAGCGATGGCATCCTGCACCAGAGTTTTACTACAAAGTCGGTGGTGGTCCGATGCTCGACATGGGGCCGTACTACATGACGGCTCTTGTGAATTTGATGGGCCCTGCCAAAGCAGTATCGGGATCTGCTCGGATCACGTATCCGCAGCGCACTATTACCAGCGAGCCGAAAAACGGCACGAAAATCGACGTCGAGATTCCAACGCATATTAGCGGGACCGTCGATTTTGCCAACGGCGCGGTGGCTACGGTCATGACGAGCTTCGATGTTTGGGGCGCACGACTTCCGTTCATCGAGATCTATGGCAGTGAAGGATCGCTATCGGTTCCAAATCCGAACAATTTTGGCGATCCAGTGCAGATTCTGACGCGGGATTCCGGGGAGTGGAAAGACGTGCCGTATTCACGACCGTTCTCTGAAAACTCTCGCGGTCTTGGCGTTGCGGATATGGCGGCGAGTATTTCCGTGGGTGAGCCCCATCGTGCAAATGGCACAATGGCGTCGCATGTGCTGGAAATTTTGCACGCGTTTGGTCGAAGCTCGGATTCTGGGATGCGAATTGACCTCGCATCGACCTGTGAACGTCCTGCGCCGCTTCCTGTGGATTCGTTGGTGTTTGGGAAGTAACGATCTGCCATTGAAGCGGGTATACGTGGCAGGTTTGCCACTTCGTGCCGTCACGCTCACCAGATTTAAGGATGGCACGCGTTCGTGTGATTGATATGTTTGGCGGATGCCTGACTATTTATTCGAAGACAAATAACTAGCCGCGCTTTACGACCTGTTCGCTCCTAACGAAGGCAGGGGTGATTTCGAGTTTTACCTGCCGCTTGTGATGTCGGCGGATTCGGTTCTCGATGTTGGTTGTGGCACGGGGGCGTTGTTGAGTCTTGCAAATGATCGAGGTCATCAAGGGCGGTTGGTTGGGCTTGATCCTGCCACTGGGATGCTCGATCAGGCTCGCAAGCAACAGGGCGTTGAATGGCTACAGAGCGATCTCAGCACGGTAAGGTTCGATAGTGAGTTCGATCTCGTCGTTATGAGCGGGCACGCGTTTCAGGTGCTCATTGGGGACGAAGAAATTAGTGCTGCTCTATCGGCCGTACGCGACGCTCTAAAAGGCGGTGGTCGGTTTGCGTTCGAGACTCGAAATCCGGCAATTCGAGTCGCAGTCGAAAACGTCCGCACATGCGGAACCTGCTTCTTCTGCCGCAAAGGCACATCCCAACTCTGCGAAAACGGA
>JAQCHZ010000036.1 GCA_027618835.1 Chloroflexota bacterium
ATGAACAAGATCTCCTCAGTAAATGAGGAACGATGTTATTCTGCCCCGACACTGAGTTCTGACAGAACCTTACCACTGTCCATTCCGCTTGGTCCCAATGACCCACCAAATAACTCCCTTCACGCGACTCACCTTCCGAGGGAGTTGGAGGGTGGGTGAAATCGACCGATCGTCACCCATAATTCGTCATCAGCACTCGATATATTTCACCTACTGTTTCAGAAACGGTTAGGTTCGAGCTATCAATAATTGCAACATAGTTTTTGTCGCGCCATCCGACCATGTCATCATAAATAGCTCTCAATGTAGACTCGGAAAGCTTTCGGTCGCTTTGTCGCTGAGAGTTCCGCTTGAGGACTAGGTCCCAGTTTGGAATCAGAACGACGAGGTTGATTTCGATTGGAGATAATTCGCCTGTCCAATGTTCAATTCCGACTTCAGCCCAATTCGGAAATACAGCATCATCGATCACGACTTCAAAGCCATCTTCCAGATAATTTTTAGCGACAGAAACGATGCTTGATCTCGCTAGACCAAGCTGCCGCTGAGTCTCATAATTCCACTCCTGTTCTCGATTTCGGAACCACGAAATCACGAACTCCCTGAAGGCATCGAACGGAAGATGGACGCTGGACAGGGAACGAGTCGATGCCCATTCGCTGGCTATCGTGGTCTTTCAGGCTCCGGATGGGCCAGTTATAAAAAGCAATCGATCAACCAACTTGCCTACTCCTCATTCGCTGTGCCGCGTTTCTCCCAGCCGGGCCGGAACATTCTTAGGAAGTTGCTCTTGCCGTATGGGTGTTTTTTGGCTGCCTCTTCGTTCAGCGTGACACCAATTCCCGGTGCAGTAGGCATCGTGAGATGACCATCTTCGACTCTAAGAAATCCCGTTAGAACATCACTCACCCACGGTTCTAAGAAATCGTCAAAACACTCCTGAATGAAGACGTTTGGCGTTACTGCGTCGATGTGAAGAGCCACCATCGTCTTGAACGGACTTTCAGCGTTGTGCAGAGCGATTTCGGCGTGGTGAGCTTCAGCAATTCCCGCTATTTGTAATGACCGCCAGATGCCACCGACTCCAAGCGGCTCGGGATTAATAACGTCGGTCACATTGTGCGATAGGAACTCGCCAAACTCGTGGATAGCGTGCATTCGTTCACCTGCAATCATCCGAACCGGAATTCGCCGAGCGACTTCAACTAGCGCACTCACGTCGGTCGACAGAACGGGTGTTTCGAACCACGTGACGTCGTAGTCTTTGAGCCAATTACCAATCTCGATTGCTGCGTACGTACTGAATCGATCATGTGCCTCGATCAAAATATCCACTTCGTCGCCAACCGCGTCACGAACCGCACCGATCAGTGCCTTCGCCTCGGCCGTTTCTCTCCGTGACATCTGCATGTGCGCATCGCCGAACGGATCGAACTTGAGAGCGGTGTAACCCTTGGCAACTACTGCGCTGGCTTTTTCGGCAAAGCCATCTGGAGTTCGCTCCCCTGAGTACCAGCCGTTGGCGTAAACCCGCACATTCTCACGAACCTTGCCACCCAAAAGCGTGTGAACGGGAACCCCAAGCGACTTTCCAAGGATGTCCCAACAGGCCATCTCGATTCCCGCCATCGCAGGCGTCACTTTGATAAACGCGGTTAGGTAGAGCTTGTGAAAGATTTCATGAACGTTGCGAGGATCCATTCCGATTATGAGGTGCTTGATCTCTTCGACCGCCGCCACGCGTGGCTGTGTCTCTGATCCGCCGGTCGCTTCGCCAACTCCGATCAGCCCTTCGTCAGTTTCAACTACAACGTAAATCCAGTTCTTCCACGGGTTACCAACTACAACGGTCCGTACATCGGCGATCTTCATTCAGCTGCTCCAGCAATCTGTGCACACGAGATTGGATTCATTGCGAACCCAGTCGGCGGGAATTCTACTTCGTGTTATCTGAACGATGTGTCCGTAGTAGAAGCATATTCAGGCATACAATCTCGGCTTATAGCGATACTTGCTCGAATCGCTGACTCACAACTTGAACAGGCAATCAACTTGGCAAAGACCGTACCGCACGATTATCACTACGATCTGAAGACCGCGTCTAATCCTTCGATAAGCCCGAACGATAAAGCAGTGGCGTTCACCGTTCACCAGTTCGATCGTTCCACGCACAAGGCAAGTACCAATATCTTCGTGAGGAGCCTTGGGAACTCGACGGCACTGAACCAGATGACGGATTCGGGCACTGCTTCAATGCCGAGTTGGTCGCCCAATAATAAACATATTGCTTATCTAGATGAAGACGAATCGGGTGTGAAGCAGATTTTCACTCGATTGGCGTCGGGTGGCGATCGTAAAACAATCACTGCCCAAGTTGCGAATGTCGACGCCATAGCGTGGTCGCCCGACGGCTCAAAAATCGCATTTAGGGGGTTAATTCCCGGCACCGATGAACTTCAGGCAATTACCGTTGATCCTGATTTACCAAAGATACGAACCGCGCGTCGAATCAGGTATCAACAAGACGGTGTTGGATGGCGCGGTGACTCGTTTTTTCACCTTTACGTCTACAACTTCGATACGAAGTCAGTACAGCAGATCACCGACGGTGAAGGCGATGATGGACCACCGGTGTGGTCGCCAGATAGTTCGCAAATAGCGTTCATTTCAGATCGATCGAAAGAACGTGATCTCAGTTCGAAAACCGAACTATATGTATGTAACGCGGACGGATCGTCGCTTACTAAATGGTCGGGCGATATGTTCATGGTCGAGTCAATTGCATGGTCGCCCGGCGGAAGCCGTATCGCGGTCACGGGCGGCAAGGACAAAGCTGAGGTCGGCGGCTATGGGCTCACTACGCAATCGAGCGTGTACGTTCTCGAACTCAGTAAAAGTCCTCTCAAGCTGACCGATGACTCGATACGCCCTCATGCGAACGGCACTGGATTTCCGGTTACTGCCGGCAGTCCGATAATGTCCTGGTCAGAGTATGGAATTGTGTTCGGAGCCGACTCAAGGGGACAGTCACATGTAGCGATCGTCAATCCGGATTCGGCGGGTGAAATTCGATTAGTTACAGATGGATGGTCGATCACTGAATTGGCGATCAGTTCGCAGGCCGGGTTCGCAGTGGTGGCTGCCAGTTCTCCGATGTCACACGGCGAGTTGTTTCTGATTGATCTCAACTCTGGCGATGTGCACACCACCACTCACCTTAACTCAGGATTCTTCGACGACCACAACGTGGCGGGGCTTGAGAAGTTCACTTTGGACAACGACGGATTTGAGATCGAATCGAGAGTTTGGTTCCCGCCAGACTTCGATCCTGAGAAAAAATATCCTCTACTTCTAGATGTTCATGGCGGTCCTCACAGCGCTTTCTACGACTCGTTCTATCCGATTCATCAGGTCGCCGCTGGTGCCGGATATGTTGTAGTTGCGCCCAATCCACGAGGATCTTCTTCGTACGGACTCGATTTCGCCACAGCAGTGCATGGTGACTGGGGCATAGGCGACTATCAGGACGTAATAGCCGTGATGGAACACGTTGCGGCACGTGAATACATTGATGAGAGCCGGGTGGTAATTCACGGGTCGAGCTACGGTGGGTTTATGTCGAGCTGGGCAGTTGGACACACTCATAGGTTCAACGCTGCTGTTATCGCAGCGCCAGTCACGAACCTGTCAAGCTTCTATGGAACGTCCGACATTGGCGTGAATTTCTCAGAGACTCAGCTTGGCGGCGAGCGATTCGATCGAATCGAACATTATCGTGACCATTCGCCTCTTACTTACGCCAGAAACGTAGACACTCCAGTGCTGCTGCTACATGGCGAAGACGATATTCGAGTACCTATCGAACAGTCGGAACAGTACTTTGTTGCGTTGAAGCGACATGGCAAAGAAGTTGAGTTCGTTCGGCTCCCCGGCACAAGCCATGGAATATTCAGAGCGAAGCATCCGTTGATTCGCAGTGAATACTTCAGAAGAATGCTCGATTGGTTCGAACGCCACAACGGTTCACCAAAATAATGATTTGCTGCGCCCACTCATTAGGTCGACATGTATCGGCTTAAACAACAAGGGTCGGTGCAATGCACCGACCCTGTAATGATTCGTACTGACTGATATAAGCGATCATCTGTATCGGAGACATAACATCAGCCGAGCGCTCTACATCGCCTTCGTTCATCGGAAGCTGGCCGGTTGACTCTAGATACGTGAGGATAGCGAATACACGCCCGTGCCTCTCACCATTGGAGTTGAAACCAAGTTTAGCGAGCACGCTGCTGATGTGGTGCTCAACAGTTCGTGGCTGAATGAACAGCGCCTCAGCAATAGCCCGGTCTGAGTGAGCCTTTACCATAAGTCCAAGAACCTGAAGTTCACGTGGGCTAAGATTCTTAAGCGCTCCGCTCAGGCAAACGCCTTCGTCGGAAGTGAGATTAGAAACCATCGCCGGGTCGAGAAGAAGTGACCTGCCTCCCTCAAACGTGCCCATCTGAAAGATCAGATAATGTACAAAATGAAGGGAGGCAGAAATGCAAAGAAAAGGTCATAGCCCGGAACAAGTACTCAATAAGCTCAGGCAAGTCGAAGTTGCCGTCGCCGGTGGCAAGAGTGCTGGGCAGGCAGTACGAGAGATCGGTGTCACCGACCACACTTATTACAGGTGGCGGCGTGAGTACGGCGGACTCAACCTCGACCAGGCAAAGCGGTTGAAGAAGCTGGAAAAGGAAAACGCCAGGCTGAAACGAACGGTTGCCGACCTGGCCCTGGACAAGCAGATCCTGAAAGAAGCGGCCGAGGGAAACTTCTGAGCCCTTCCCGTCGTCGCAAGTGCGTGGAACGCGTACAGCGAGTATTACCCGCAGTATCCGAACGCAGGGCTTGTATGGTGCCCAACCAACCCAGAGCGACACAGCGACGTGTCCCTGAAGTCCCTAGAAGATGAAGAATCGCTGACAAACGACATCATCAAGCTTGCAGTACGGTTCGGCGGATATGGGTATCGACGGATCACTGCACTACTCAGGGAACTTGGCTGGCTGGTCAACCACAAGCGAGTAGAACGTATCTGGCGACGAGAAGGGCTGAAGGTACCGAAGAAGCAGCCGAAGAGAGGACGGCTCTGGCTGAATGATGGTTCAATCATCAGGCTGAAACCAGAGAGAAAAGGCCATGTGTGGGCTTACGACTTCGTGGCCTGCCGGACAGAGGACGGACGTCCTATCCGAATGCTCACAGTGATCGATGAATATACGAGGGAGTGCATGGCGATCAAAGTAGCGAGACGGATCAGATGACGTGATCCATGCGCTGACTGAGTTATTTGTTGTTAATCGAGCTCCAGAACATATTCGTTCAGACAACGGTCCAGAGTTTACCGCCAAGGTAGTCCAGGGCTGGCTTGGGCGCGTCGGGGTGAAGACACTCTTCATCCAGCCGGGTAGTCCGTGGGAGAACGGGTACAACGAAAGTTTCAACAGGAAGCTCAGGGACGAACGGCTAAATTGAAGGAGGCACAGATACTGACATAGCGGTGGAGAAGGGAGTACAACACGATTCGCCCCCCCCCCACAGCTCACTCGGATACCGGCCGCCGACACCTGAGGCAATCATGCCTAGGCTTCAACTGGTCGTGAATCCGAGATAATAAGTGGTAACGCTATCGGGGGCAGGTCATAATTGAACTTGGGCTCGTAATACCGATCACTGAAATGCCTAACGACTCGAGTGGATAATGGGCTGTGACAACAAGGTACAGTCACGACGTCCAGTAACGGACTGCTGACGTACGATAGCGTAGGACACACTTTATTTCGAACAAATCTTGGAGGCTTCGGCTATCGGATCGAAAATTGCTCTTGCGACAGGCGCCGCTGGGTTTATTGGATCGCATATTTGTGATCGTCTACTTGCCGATGGCTATAACGTTGTCGGAATAGACGATCTTTCATCTGGGAAGCTTTCAAACCTTCCTGCCGGGTTCGATCTTCGGCAGATGGATCTTCGTGATTCGAGTGTGCGGGATGTCGTTGCCGAAATTCGACCGGATGTAGTGCTTCATCTTGCTGCCCAGATGAGCGTGGCAGTTTCTGCGAGAAAGCCGTTGTTAGATGCCGAGATTAATGTTGTGGGAACGTTGAATTTACTGGAAGGCATTCGTGCACTTGAAGATAAGACGGTCAAATTTGTGCACTTCTCTTCCGGCGGAACCGTTTATGGCGAGCCGACTAGTTTGCCGGCAAGCGAAACAACCCCTGTTCGACCACTTTCGCCGTATGCCGCATCGAAATTGGCTGTTGAAATGTACTTGCCGATATACCAACGATTCTGCGGGCTTGAACACTCGGTAATTCGCCTTGGGAATGTCTACGGTCCGCGACAGGATCCGCATGGAGAAGCCGGGGTTGTGGCTATTTTTGCACAGGCGATGCTTGGTAAGAAACCGCTGAAAATATTTGGTACTGGAGCAGACGAACGCGACTATGTGTATGTAGATGATGTTGTTGAAGCTGTAATGAAGGTCGCTGAAAGTTCATTGCCGGGTCCGTTCAATATCGCCACTGGGATCGGAACGAATCCGAATCGTATTTTTGAGATGATCGCCGAACTATGTGATTACGAAGAAGAGGCAGTTCATGTCGCTCCTCGTGATGG